>NZ_CP022372.1:3620000-4287500 GCF_002220095.1 Bosea sp. AS-1 | reverse complement strand
ATGCCATGCATCGGGATCGGGCGGTTATAGGCCACGGACGCTCCATCGTCGCCGCTCAGGCGCCCGCCGGCCTCGCGCAGCACGAGATCGGCCGCCGCGAGATCCCAGTCGCGCGCGTCGGGCGAGATCAGCCCGGCATCGATGGTGCCGTCGGCTATGCGCGTGAGCCGCAGGGCGAGCGAGGGGATCTTGCCGACCGCCTCGAAAGGCTGGACCCGCGCCAGCGCCTCGAGCATTGGCTTCGGTCCGGCGATCCGGGCGGCGGCGAGCGTCCGGACCGAGGAGGTGCGGATGGCTTCGCCGTTCCGCTTCGCGCCGCTGCCGGCGATCGCGGTATAGGTCGCGCCGCAGGCCGGGGCGTGGACGATGCCGAGCACGGGGGAGCCCTCGTCGAGCAGGGCCACGCAGACGGCCCAGTCCGGCGAACCGCTCATATAGGCGCGCGTGCCATCGATCGGGTCGACCACCCAGACGAAGCGGCGCGACAGGCGCTGCGCGTCGTCGACGGTCTCTTCCGACAGCCACGCGGCCTCGGGCAGCAGCGCCGAGAGGCGCACGCGCAGGAAGGTGTCGACGCCGATATCGGCTTCCGTTACCGGCGAGCCGCCGCTCTTGGACCAGGTCCGCGCCGCGGTCGGCGCTCCCGGTCGAAACAGATCGAGGGCGATGGCGCCGGCTTCGAGACAGCTCTCGCCCGCCGCCTTCATCAGGTCGGCGGCGAGGGGTAGCGTGGATGCGCTCATGGCTTCCCTATCGAACGCGAATGCCGCGGTTTCAAGCCGAAAATGCGCCCGCGGATCGAAAGATTCCGTCAATCATCCCGCCGGAAAGCCGCCCCTTTGGAGGCTGCCAGCCGCAAATCACAGTCCTTTAACCGAACCCATTAAGCGCTCGGACACGCCTGCGACACATCCTCGCCTGGCAAGCACGAGAGCCCCGGCATCGACAGAGGGCTCCGTTGCAGCAGGGATTAAGAGAGGCGTTATTACCGATGGCCAGCGTCACGCCGGCCGCCGGGGAGGGCGGTTTTGCGCCGCATCTCCCCGGTGGGTCGACCACCACAGCGATCGTCCCCCGCAATCCGATGCCGCGCCAGCCCTCGGCGCCCGGCCTTGAGCGCGTCGGTTCCGTCCGGATCCTGCGCGCCTCGGCGGGGTGGAGCGGTGTCGCGCTGCGGCTCGCCAATCCGACGGGCGACGATGAGCGCTTCGAACTCGCCCTGACGGCGGGCGACGGCCGCTCGATTGTCGTCGCCAGCGTCGATCAGCTCGATGCCGTGGCACTCTGGCGCGATTTCGGCCGCAGCAGCGGCCTGCCGCTGCTGCTCGAATCGGTCGACGGCAAGGTGACGGCGCCGTTTCCGCAGATCGGCCGCGTCGCGCTCGGTCCGGTGCGCATCCGTCGGCGCCACGCCTTCCTCAACGGGCGCCGCCCGCGCTTTCTGACGCGACGCAAGCCGGGCCGACTGGCCGAGCTGCCGGCCGTCGTCCCGAGCGAGCGGCTGGTCGATTAAGGCATCGGATGGGATAGGTCGTCGTTATCGCGTCGGATGGAACGCGCGATGATCTAGGCGAAGAGGTTCCGGCTGAGCGCGTCGAGCGCGAACCCGGCGGCGAGAAGCAGCCCGGCATACTGGTTGGAGCGGAACAGCCTCAGCGCCAGCGCCGCGTTCGCCCCCTTGATCCGCGTCACCTGCCAGCCGAGATGGGCGACGAAGGCGGCGAAGCCAAGCCAGGCGAAGACCCCGCCGCCGACCAGCCAGATCGCGGCTCCGCTGAGCAGCGTCGTCAGCGCGAAGCAGAGTGCCACCGCCTCGCGCGTGTGGTTGCCGAAATAGCGCGCGCTCGACTTGATGCCGACGATGGCGTCGTCCTCGATGTCCTGCATCGCATAGATCGTGTCGTAGCCGACGGTCCAGGCGATGGCGGCGGCGTAGGCGAGATAGGCCGGCGCATCGAGCCGGCCGAACACGGCGCTCCAGCCAAGCAGCGCACCCCAGGAGAAGGCGAGGCCGAGCACGAATTGCGGCATGTTGGTGATGCGCTTCATGAACGGGTAGATCGCCACGATCACCAGCGAAGCGAGGCCCAGGACGATCGTGAAGCGGTTGAACTGCAGCAAAATGGGCAGCGCGACCAGCGCCTGCGCGACCATGAACAGCACAGCCGCCCAGACGCTGACCTGCCCGGAGGGCAGCGGCCGGCCGCGCGTGCGGGCCACCTCGGCGTCGAGCTTGCGGTCGATGATGTCGTTGAAGGTGCAGCCCGCGCCGCGCATCAGGATCGCGCCGAGCAGGAACAGCAGGCAGTGCCAGGGATCGGGATAGGGGCGCCCGGCGGCGATCGCAGCCAGTCCCGCACCCCACCAGCAGGGCAGCAGGATGAGCCACCAGCCGATCGGTCGCTCGATTCGCGCGAGCTTCAGGAAGGGGCGGGTCGCGCGCGGGGCGCGGGTGTCGACCCAGTGGCCTTTCAGCGCGTCGGGGAGCGGAGCGTCGCGTCCCGGTGCGGGGCCGGCATGGACTGGGTCCGACATGGCCGGCGCGTCCCTGGCTTAGAGGGCGCCGCGGGGAACCTTCAGCCCGCCGCCGGCGCCGCTGGTGATCGAATCGGCGCCGCCGAAGGGATTGGCGCCCTGGGCCTGCTGCTGGGCACGGCGCTGCATCTGGGCCTGCTGCTTCACCGCGTTGCAGGCTTGGCCGCGGAACGTCGCGATCCGCGCGTTGTCGGCCTTGAGCCCGTCGATGAACGAAGGCGGGATCTGGCACCAATCCTTGTTGGCATTGGCGAACTTCAGGGTTTCGTTGCCATTGTTCACCAGCGTGCCGAAGGTGCTGCAGGCCTCTTGCGGCGTCATCTTGCGCTTGGCCTTCTGCGCCGCGGTGATCTTGGCCACCATCGACTGCCGTGTCGTCAGCAGCTTCTGCAGCGGTTCGCAACCGGAGACCTGCGCGCTGGCCGGTGAGGTGATCAAGAGCGAGGCCATGGCGAAGCCGAGCGTCGCTGCCAATCCCGAAGCCGTCCTGAGCCGCATGATTCCCTTCTCCGATTGCCGGCCACCTCTGGCCGATCCGCGAACATGTCCTTAACAGCAGGCGCCGTAGACGCCAACGACTCTTGCGAGTCCATCTGCCATCGTCGAGGAAGGACTTGCCGTTAGGCGAGGAATGTGGCGG
The DNA here is from genome assembly GCF_002220095.1 of Bosea sp. AS-1. GTDB lineage: Bacteria > Pseudomonadota > Alphaproteobacteria > Rhizobiales > Beijerinckiaceae > Allobosea. Next base: position 4,284,325 of record NZ_CP022372.1, on the reverse strand, counting down.
TTTTCGCGTCGCTCTCAACAGATTTCTTGATGAAGGAAGCGGCCGAGCCCCGATGTCCACTCCCGATTTCGCGCGCCATCGCCTGTTCATCGATGCGGCTTTCGCCGCCGGAGCGGATCTGCCGCTGGAGCGGGACCAGTCGAACTATCTCCTGAATGTCCTGCGTCTCAGGGCCGGCGACGCCATCCTCGTCTTCAACGGACGCGACGGCGAATGGCTGGCGCGCGTAGCGCCGGAAGGGCGCAAGCAGGCGCGCCTTGGCCTCGAACGCCAGGTGAAGTCGCAGCCGCCGCCGGCGGATCTGCATTATCTCTTCGCACCGCTGAAGCATGCGCGACTGGACTATATGGTGCAGAAGGCGGTCGAGATGGGCGCGGGCGTCCTCCAGCCCGTCCTGACCCGCCGGACCCAGGTCTCGCGGCTCAATCTCGACCGGATGCGGGCCAACGCCGTCGAGGCGGCCGAGCAATGCGGCATCCTCGACCTGCCACGCATCGATGCGGAACAGACGCTCGAGGCGGCGCTGGCGGCACTCGACCCCGGGCGGTTGCTCGTCTTCTGCGACGAGGGGCTGGAGCAGGGCAGCCCTGTCGCGGCGCTGCAATCCCGCCCCGCCACGCCGCTTGCGCTGTTGATCGGGCCGGAAGGGGGCTTCGAGGAGAGCGAGCGACGGTTGATCGGGGCCCGCCCCAACACGCTGGCGATCTCGCTCGGGCCGCGCATCTTGCGCGCCGACACCGCCGCCGTCGCGGCGCTTGCCGTGGTCCAGGCGGTGCTCGGAGATTGGCGCGCCCGCTGAAGCTTTCCGAACCGGTCCTGCTGCCAGCGCTTGGCGCCCTTTCGCGAATGCAAGGCGAGGGTCGTTGTCGCGCGTCGGGCTCTCGCCTATGTCTGTCTCCCTCATGCCTTGAACCCGCGGCCGATCGGCTGCCGGGAGCCTTGGCCTTGTCGCCTGTTCTGCCGGAGCGCCCATGGCTCGCGATGTGACCGATTCGACCCCGATCGGCTCCAAGGAGGAGTTGATTTCCTGGATCGCCGCCGGCGAGAAACCGGAAGCACGTTTCCGGATCGGAACGGAGCATGAAAAATTCCCGTTCTACCGTCAGGATCTGGCACCGGTGCCCTATGAAGGTCGCGTCGGCGCGGGCGGCATCCGGGCCTTGCTCGAAGGCATGCAGCAGCGCCTCGGCTGGGAGCCGATCGTCGACGCCGGCCACATCATCGGCCTCGGCGGGCCTGACGGCGGTGGCGCCATCTCGCTGGAGCCCGGCGGCCAGTTCGAGCTGTCCGGTGCGCCGCTGGAGGACATCCATCAGACCGAAGCTGAACTCGCCGCCCATCTCGCCGACGTCAAGGCCGTCGCCGAGCCGCATGGAATCGGATTCGCGGCGCTGGGCGCCTCGCCGCTCTGGACCCGCGCCGAGACGCCGGTAATGCCGAAGGGGCGTTACAAGATCATGGCGAACTACATGCCGAAGGTCGGCACGATGGGCCTCGACATGATGTTCCGGACCTGCACGGTGCAGGTCAATCTCGATTTCGCCAGCGAAGCCGACATGGTGCGCAAGCTGCGCGTCTCGCTGGCGCTGCAACCGCTGGCGACGGCGCTCTTCGCCACCTCGCCCTTCCTCGAGGGCAAGCTCAACGGTTTCCAGTCCATGCGCTCGGAGATCTGGTGCCACACCGACAATGACCGTTCCGGCATGCTCGCCTTCGCCTTCGACGAGGGCATGTCTTACGAGGCCTATGTCGACTGGGCGCTCGATGTGCCGATGTATTTCGTCAAGCGCGGCGAGACCTATCACGACGTCGCCGGTGCCTCCTTCCGCGACCTGCTGGCGGGCAAGCTGAAGCAGCTTCCGGGCGAGCGCGCCACCATGTCGGATTGGGCAAATCATCTCTCGACCCTGTTCCCCGAAGTCAGGCTGAAGCGCTTCCTCGAAATGCGCGGCGCCGATGCCGGCCCGCCGGAGATGCTGACGGCGCTTCCGGCCTTCTGGGTCGGGTTGCTCTATGATCGCGGCGCGCTCGATGCCGCCTGGGATCTGGTCAAGGGCTGGAGCGCCGCCGAGCGGCAGGTCCTGCGCGATACTGCACCGAAGCTAGGCCTCGAAGCCCGCATCGCTGGCCGCAAGCTGGCCGAGGTCGCGGCCGAGGTGCTGGAACTGTCCCGTGCCGGCCTCGTGCGCCGCGCCCGTCGCGACGCCTCCGGGCAGGATGAGAGCCGCCATCTCGCGCCTGTGCAGGAGATTCTGGCAAGCGGCCAGACTTTGGCGCAGCGTCTCGAAGCCCGTTATCGCGGCCCCTGGGGCGGCAAGGTCGAGCCCGTTTTCTCCGAGCTGGCCCTTTAGAGCCAGGGCAGCAAAAAAACGTCATATCCGCGGCATTGCAGCGGGTGGATTAACGATTTGGCGGCAGCTTGGTCCCTAACCTAGCGGCATGGTCAGGACACGCACCAGCTTTGCCGGTTTTCTTCGCGACGAACGTGGCGCGACTGCGATCGAGTATGGCTTCATCGCGTGCCTGGTCTCGCTCTCGATCATAGCCGGGGCGACGTTGATCGGCCAATCCGTTCTTGGCTTCTTCCAGTCGGTTGCCGCTGCTTTCCCTAGTCCATGATTTGGCGCGCTGGTCAGGCTCTCCCTACTCAGCCGCGGTCTTGAAGCTCGCCAGATTGTCGAGGCTCTGGATGATGTGCTCGGCCAGCGCATTGGAGAGCACTGACGGATCGAAGCGCGTGCGCAGCAGACCGATCTTGCATGACGGCAGGGTCGCGAATCCCTCCGACGGCCCCAGGATCCGCATCCCCGGCCTGACGGCACTCTCGGGCAGCACCGAGACGGCGAGCCCCGCCACCACCGCGGCGCCCACGGCCGTCGAGTTCCAGCTCGCATAGAGCACGCGGAAGCGGCGGCTCTTGGCCTCCAGCGCATCGACCGCCGCCTGCCGCCAGTTGCAGGTCGGGCGCCCCAGCGCCAGCGGCAGCGGATCCTCCTCATGCACCGTGTGGCGCGCGGAGGTGACCCAGAGCAGGGGCTCGATGCGGATGATCTCACCCTGGCCGCGGCTTTCGACATGGGTGATGATCGCGAGGTCGATATCGCCGGTGGCGATCCGCTCGGCCAGCATCGGGGTCGGCTCGCAGACGACGGTGACCTCGGCCCGCGGATTCGAGCGCGCGAAGCGGGCGAGGATCTCAGGCAGGTAGCGGTCGGCATAATCATCCGGCACGCCGAGCCGGATGCGGCCCTTCAGATCGGCATCGGTGAAGGTCGCGACGCATTCGAGGTTCAGCCGGACGATCCGCCGGGCGTAGTCGAGCAGGCGCTCGCCATCCTCCGTGAGCTTGGCATGACGTCCGTCGCGCCCGAACAGAGGACGCCCGATCCGCTCCTCGAGGCGCTTCATCTGCATCGAGACGGCCGATTGCGTCTTGAACACGATCTCCGCGGCGCGGGTGAAGGAGCCGGTATCGGCAATGGCGACGAAGGTCTTCAACTGATCGGCGTCGAGCACATGGGCCATGGCGATACCCCGTCGAATGGATCATCAATATCCGTGTTGCGAGACATCATAACCATTCGTTTGGCTGATGGCCAGCCTCTCGCTATCCTGCAGATGTTCTCCGGGATTTCAGCCAGTGGGTGCGTCCGGGCTGGAGGAGGATACCGATCCATTCTCGCATTCCGCCAGGAGGCCGTCATGCTGCTCATGACCATTGCCACGAAGTCACTGTCGTCCGTTCCGGCCGGTATCGTGCGCGTCGCCACTGCCGGAATTCAAATCCCCGTTTCCTTCGTGCGCGCGCTGATCCACCGCCGCGAGGTGATGCGCCTCGCCGAGCTCGACGAGCGCGGCCTCAAGGACATCGGCCTCGTCCATTCCGATATCGCCGGCGCGCTGGCGACGTCCTGGCTGAAGGATCCGTCGGCAGTGCTGGCTTCACGCTCGCGCTCGCGTTCCGATATCGCGAATGCGAGGCGCGAGCATGCCGTTCGCCATGCCGCCATCAAGGGCTCGCCGGAGCCGATGCTGGCGAAGAAGGCCGATTTCGTGGTTGCACGCTGCGCCTGACCCCTTGGCGTCGCGTCTCTGTGGGCGGGAGCTTCGTGCTTCCGCCCTTTTTTATGGCCGAAACGAACGATTCAGGCCGCGTCTAACGCATTTTTATGATTTTGGCTGAATTGTGCCCACGGGGAGCGGCCGGCCGGCCGCCGGACAGGTGGGCACGGCATGAAGTTCTCTCTGCGCCTCAAGGATCTGAGCATCCGCACCAAGATCGCGCTTCCGCTCGTCGCGATCGGTATCATCAGCATCGGTACTGCGATCTATGCGGGGCGTGAATATGCCCGCATCCAGAAGACCTATTCCGAACTGATCGATCAGCGTGCCGCCGCCATCCTCGATTCGGCCCAGTCGACACTGGTGACCAGCTATGTGCTGCGCGATCTCTACAAGGCGATCGCCTACCCCGAATACATGAAGCAGAATGCGACGAGCATCGAGGAGGCGCGCAAGGGCTACGACCTCGCGCTCCAGCAACTGGTCAACGCGAAGATCACCTTCCCCGAGCGCCATGCCGAATTCGACAAGCTCTCGCGGGCGATTTCAGAGCTGAAGCCGAAGATCGACGACGTCCTCGCCCAGGCCTCGCGCGACGAGGATCTGCCGGCGCTTTCGGTGATGTCGGAACTCGATCGCGCCTTCGGCGCCATCATCGCCGATGCGGTCAAGCTCAATGGCGAGATCAAGAGCCAGACGCAGGCCGACGGGCTCGCGCTCGACGCCGAGGCGAAGCAGCTCGACATGATCCTGCTGGTCCTGTCCTTTGCCGGCGTGCTGCTGGGCCTGCTCGGCGCGATGCTGCTGGCCCGGCAGTCGATCACCAGGCCGCTCGACACGCTCAAGGCGCGGATGGACGACCTCGCCACCGGCAACTACGCGATCGAGATCGACGGTCAGGGCCGCCGCGACGAGATCGGCGCCATGGCGCGCGCGGTGCAGGTCTTCAAGGAGAACGGGCTCGCAGTGCGCCGCCTCGAGGCCGAGACGGCCGAGGGGCGCGAGGCGACCGAGGCGCAGCGCCGCCTCGCCGAGCAGGAGCGCACCGCCCGCGCCCGCGAGCAGGAAATGCTCGCCGCCGAGCAACTCAAGGTGATGGAAGCCCTGGGCGAGGGGTTGGACCGGCTTTCGCGCGGCGACCTGACCTGCCGCATCGAGGCCGATCTCGCCGTCGAGTACGAGAAATTGCGCGACGACTTCAATCTCGCGGTGGCCCATCTCTCGGAGACGATCCGCACCATCCAGGCGACCTCGGGCGATGTCGGCAACGCCGCGCACGAGATCAACACCGGCGCCGATGACCTTTCCAAGCGTACCGAGGAGCAGGCCTCCTCGCTGGAGGAGACGGCGGCCACCACCGAGCAGCTCGCCGCTTCCGTCAAGGCCTCCGCCCATGCATCGCAGCAGGCGGTCGCGCTCGCCGACGAGGCGATGGAGGTTGCCCGCAAGGGCGGCGCGATCGTCAAGGATGCCGTCGACGCCATGGCGCGGATCGAGGCGGCCTCGCGCAAGATCTCCGACATCACCACCGTGATCGACGAGATCGCCTTCCAGACCAATCTGCTGGCGTTGAACGCGGCGGTCGAGGCCGCGCGGGCCGGCGACGCCGGCCGAGGCTTCGCCGTGGTCGCCTCCGAGGTCCGCACGCTCGCTCAGCGTTCAGGCGAGGCGGCCAAGGGTATCACGGCGCTCATCACCGAATCGGGGGCCGAGGTCGCGCAGGGCGTCGGCCTCGTCCGCTCGGCCGGCTCGGCGCTGGAGCGGATCGTCGAGGCCTCGCAGAAGGTCTCCGCAACCGTCTCGGACATCTCTTCCGCCGCCGCAGAGCAGTCGAACGGCATCGACGAGATGAGCCAGGCTGTCGCCCATATGGACGAGATGACCCAGCAGAACGCCGCTCTGGCCGAGCAGAGCGCTGCCTCCGCAACGGCGCTCGCCGGCCAGATTCAACGCCTCAACGACCTCGTCGCCAGCTTCCGCACCCGCGACGACGCCGCGGATCTGCATGCCCTGGCCGCGACCATGGCGCAGGTGGAGCAGGATTGGTCACAGCGGCGGCAGGCCTGAACGGGCGCTGACGAACAGCGACTCATCAATTCGAGTTGCGTGAGGAAACCGCCGGGCGCCCTTGCGTCCGGCTTTGCGCTTCAGCGCCGCTGGCCGCCGCTGAGCATGGCATCGAGGATCGACTTCAGCGCGTTCTGATGGTCGTCCTGGATCTGCCGACCATGCTCGAACATCTGGTTCAGCGCGTCGAGGCCGATCGAGCCCGGTCCGGCGGTGGAAGCGGGCGGCGGCTCATCCGGCTCGGGTTCCGGGGCTGGCGCGCGACGCTGTTGCGGGGCTGGCGCGCGACGCTGTTGCGGGGCGCTGCGCGGCTGCTGCTGGGGAGCGGGCTCTGCGCCCCCGGCCGTCGCCCCGCCGAACATGCCGCCGAGGATCTGCCCCAGCATTCCGCCGAAGGGGTCGCTGGCAGGGCCGCCGGCATTGCCCTGCGGCTGGGGCTGGCCGGCCCCCATGCCCTGCCCGAACATGCCGCGCAGGATGGCTTCCATCGGGTTGCCCGGCATCTGCGGCTGGGGTTGCGGTTGGGGCGCGGGCTGCATGCCCGGCATCTGGCCGCGCATCATCTCCGCGAACTGGCCGAGGATGCCACCGAGGCCCTCGCTGCTGGTCGATTTGAACAGACCGCCCATCAGGATCGAGGCGATTACAGGCAGCATCTGGTTGAGGATGGCCTGGCTGACGCCGCTCGTTGCCGCGGCCTGCGCGGCAATCGCCCGGCTGACCTCGTTCGAGCCGAAGAGCTGGCTCAGCACGTCGTTGCCAGCCATCTGCGCGCCCGGAGGAATGCCACCGCTCGCCTCGAAGAAGCGTGCATAGGGCGAGGCCGTCATCATCTGCGCCAGCGAGCCGAAAGCGTAGGGGTTCTGCGTCTGGCGCTGCAGCCCCATCGAGAACGCCGGCAGCAGGGCGTCGAGCGCGGCCTGCGTCTGCTGCAGGCTCAGGCCATACTGCCGAGCCATGTTCTGCATCGCCTGGCCGTTTTGGGCCGCCTGCATGATTTCGAACAGATTCATCATCATGGCACGTCTCCCGGCCGGCTTCAGTTGCCCGCTTCGGAAGACGATAGCAGGGTGTCCTTGTCTGGCAAATCGCGCGCCATCCGCCGCTGCAGCGCCTCGCGTTCCAGCCGGCTGATTCCCTTGTAGGCGAAGATCAGTGCCAACACCCCGAAAGCGACCGCGCCCAGCGCCGAGCCGGCCAGCGCGCCCTTCGGCCCGGCCATCTGCGCGCCGAGGATGGCGAAGGGCATGGTGCCGAGCGTTGCCCGGCCCCAGCTGAACAGCGTCGAGAGGAACGGCATGCCGAGATTGTTGAAGGCGGCATTGGCGACGAAGAGCATGCCGACGAAAAGCCACATGGGCCCGGCGATCAGGCAGAAGAAGTCGACCAGCTCCGCCGTCAGCCCGCTGGCCTGGAACGCGGAGACGATCACGCCCCGCAGCGCCAGCAGGAGCAGCCAGGCGACGAGGACGCAACCGGTGGCGAAGATCGCCGAATCGGTCAGGCCGCGCCGCATCCGGTCGAAGCGCCCCGCGCCCCAGTTCTGGCCGAGGATTGGGCCGACCGCGCCGGAGAGGGCGAAGACGGCGCCGAAGGCGACCGGCACCAGCCGGTCCATGATCGCGAGCGCGGCGACCGCCGCATCGCCGAAGCGGGCGACCACGCCGGCGAAGACGGCGTTGGCGATCGGGTTGGAGAGATTGGTCAGGATGGCGGGGCCCGCGATCGCGAAGGTCCGGGCGCTGTCCTGCTTCACCCAGCTCCAGCGCGGCCGGGCCACCATGTTGTGGCGGATGACGGTCGCGTGGAAGCCGATCCCGACGATGATGATCCGCGCCAGCACGATCGCGATCGCCGCCCCATCCGGCCCGAGGCCGAAGCCGAAGATCAGCAGCGGGTCGAGCCCCGCGGTGACGATGCCGCCGCCGAGCGTCACGAACATGGCCCGGCGCGCATCGCCGATGGCGCGCAGCACACCGGACAAGCCCATGCCGATCGCCATCAGCACGTTGGAGGGCAGGGTGATGTGCAGGAAGGAGAGGGCGACGGCGTAGGACTGGTCATGCGCGCCGATGGTGCGCAGCAGCCAGGGCAGCAACGGGAGGGCCGCGAGCGACAGCACGAGCGCGACCAGCGCCATCAGGACCAGGGTCGAGGCGGCGATGCGTCTCGCCCCTTCCCGGTCGCCCGCGCCGATGCTGCGCGAGGTCAGCGCCGCGACCGCGATCATCAGTCCGACATTCACCGAGACCATCAGGTAGAGCACGATGGTGGCGTAGCCGACGCCGGCCGTGGCCTCGGGCCGCCCGAGCCAGGAGACATACAGCAGCGACAGGAGGTCGACGACGAAGACGGCCATCAGCCCGATCGAGCCCGTCGCCGTCATCACGGCGACGTGGCGCATCAGCGAGCCATCGACGAAGACCGCCCGCGCCGACCCGGTCGACGTGCTGGTCATCGTTCAGGCTCGCCGACACCGCCGACCGCGACCTCGGCCCCACCATCCTCGATGACCTCCTGGGTCTCGGCCGTGAGCGCCTTGGACTTGCACTTCGGCTTGACGAGGGGTTCGGGCATCACGCGCGGAACCTGGTTGAGGGCCGCCGCGATGCCTTCATGGAACTGGATCTCCATGCGCTGCGCGTCACGGTCGCGGACATGGTCGATGACGAGGTCAGCCTCGTCGCGGGTCAGGCCGACCGCCTCCAGCGTGACCCGGCCGAAATCGAGCGCCGATTCAAAGGTCTCGCGCATCTGGTAGTCGACATTCGCCTTCATCAGCTCGATGGCGTGGATGCGGTCGAAGGCACGCGCATGCACGCGGACATTCGGGAACTCGGCCTTCACCATCTCGAGAGTGCGCAGCGCCGCGTCCTTGTTGTCGACGCAGATGCAGATGACACGGGCCTTGCCGGCGCCTGCCGCGCGCAGCACGTCGAGCCGCGTCCCGTCGCCGTAATAGACCTTGAAGCCGAAGCGTGCGGCGGCGCGGATCTGCTCCACGTCGGAATCGATCACGGTGATGTTGACGTGCTGCAGCAGCAGCGCTTGCGTCACCACCTGGCCGAAGCGGCCGAAGCCGATCACCATGACTTGGGTGCCGTCGACGCCATCGAAATCCTCGTCCATCGTCTCTTCGCCGATGCGGGCGAGGAGGACGCTGTCGATCAGCTTCGCCACGACCGGCCCGAGCAGCATGCTGATCGCGGCCAGCGCCGTGACGATGGCCGCCTGCTGCTGGTCGAGGAGCCCGTTCGCCAGGCCGAGCGGCAGCAGCACGAAGGCGAATTCGCCGGCTGGCGAGAGCAGGGCGCCCGCCCGCACCGCTTCCAGCGTCGTCGAGCAGGAGACGCGCAGGATCGAGGCGACGACGGCGATCTTGAACAGCACCAGCAGCGGGGCTGCGATGGCGAGCAGCAGCGCGTTCTCTGCCACCAGCTTGAGATCGAGCGACATGCCGACCGCCATGAAGAACAGGCCGAGCAGCACGCCGCGGAACGGCTCGATATCGGCCTCGAGCTCATGGCGGAAATGCGAGTCGGCCAGCATCACGCCGGCGAGGAAGGCGCCCATCGCCATGGACAGGCCGACATGCTCCATCAGCAGCGCCGCCCCCAGCACGATCAGCAGCGCGGCCGCGGTCATCACCTCCTTGGCGCCGCTGTTGGCGAGGATGCGGAAGAGCGGGTTGAGCAGGTAGCGTCCGGCGAAGACGATCGCGACGATGGCTGCGATCGCGATGCCGAGGCTGCCCAGCGCCCGCATCGGGCTGCCGGCCTGGGTCGCGGTCGTCGCGAGCAGGGGCAGAAGCGCCAGCACGGGCGCGATCGCCATGTCCTGGAACAGCAGGATCGAGAAGGTGCGCCGGCCATAGGTCTCGTTGCCGTCGCCGCGCTCCTCCAGCAATTGCAGGGCGATCGAGGTCGCCGAGAGTGCGAGCGCCACGCCGACCGCCACCGCGCCCCCGGCCGAGAGGCCGAGGCGCCAGCCGACCAGGCCGATCACCGCCGCGCTCAGCCCCATCTGCGCGAGGCCGAGGCCGAGAATGTCCCGCCGCATCGAGTAGAGGCGCGAAGGCTGCAGTTCGAGCCCGACCAGGAAGAGCAGCAGCACGACGCCGATCTCGGCTGTGCCGCGGATCGCGTCGGGGTCCTTGATCACGCTGAGGACGGAAGGGCCGATAATGACGCCGGCTGCCAGATAGCCCAGCACTGCCGATTGCCCGAGCTTGCGGAACAGCGGCACGGCGATGACCGCGCCGGCGCAGAACGTCAGGATCGGCGGCAGATAGCTGGCATGGGAGGCGGCATCGGCCATGGGCGGCTCACGCTATAGGGGGCGGCCGGCTCCGGGGCCGACCGCTCCTATCTAGGCGCTCGTTCCGCGCAGCGCGAGGGGGGAAGCGCTTCGCGCCATGCGCTGAATGCATCACCCGGCGCCGATGGCCTCAGGCGGCCGGGGCATTCTCGCGGAAAGGCTTCATCTGCGCTTCCAGCGCGCGCTGGAAGGCGGGGCGAGCGATGCAGCGCGCGCGGTAGGCTTCGAGCCGCGGGAACCGTGCCAGAATGTCGTCCGGCACGTCGCGCAGCACGCTTGCCATCAGCAGGTCACCGGCCGTGAACCGGCCTTCGAGATACGTCTTGTCGCCGAGCCAGGCTTCGAGCTGCTGCAGCCGCTTCTCGACCATCGCGACGATCTGGGGCCTGCGCTCCACCGTCCAGGCCTCGCCCTTGTGGAAGATGTCGGTCAGGGCGAGCTGGCCGACCTGCGGCTCGATCGAGTTGAGCGCGGCCAGGATCCAGGTCGCGACCCGGGCGCGGCCGGCCTCGTCGGCGGGTGCCAGCGTCTCCGACTGGCGCGAGAGATAGAGCACGATCGCGCCGGATTCGAACAGCTCGACCTCTCCGTCGCGGAAGGCCGGCACCTGCCCGAAAGGCTGCCAGGCGCGATAGCTGTCGGACGCCTGGTCGGCCGGTCCGATCAGCGCCGCCTCATAGGGCAGCCCGGCCTCCTCCAAGGCCCAGCGCACCCTGAGATCGCGGACGTGCCCCTGAGCGAAGGAGGGGACCCAGCGGAAGGCGGAAAGGCGGATCGTCATGGTGTATCCTCCGGTTGGTTTGGGTCGGGAGCCGCCCCCTGCCATGCGGCGAGAGTTTCGAGCCCGGTCCGCAGCTGCGGCGCGTCGGGATCGATCAGGCTTGCTTCCAATGCGGCGTGCTGCGCGTGCCAGACCGGCAGGGCGGCGAGCAGGCGGGCATGCCCCGCCGCGGTCAGTGTGATGCGGCGCGCGCGCCGGTCTTCCGGATCGGGCATGACGGCGGCGAGCCCTTCCCGCACCAGCGGCTTCAGCGCCGCGGTGAGCGTGGTGCGATCCGTGCCCAGCAGCTTCGCCACTGCCCCGATCACGGGCGGTTCCGGCCGGTTGAGCGACATCAACAGCGAGAACTGCTCGTTGGTCAGGCCGTGAGGACGCAGCGCCTCGTCGAAGCGCCGGGCCAGCACCCGCGCCGCACGCTGCACATACAGGCACAGGCAGTGGTCGCGCACATGCAGGGTGGTCTGGAACGGAACGGTGGGGGTGTCGCTTCGCATCATCTTACTGTGTTGATATCAACCTATAAGTCAATGCATGCCGGCGCTTCCTTGACATCGCCGCGATCCCGCCGAAAGAAGACGCAGGTTGGAGCATCGGACGGAAGCGTGGAATCCACGTCCCGGACAGATCCGATGTCGGAATGAAGAACCGGAGATTTCCCAGGACGTGACCAAGCCGCCGCTCGACATCCTGCTCTGTGCCCCGCGCGGCTTCTGCGCCGGGGTCGTGCGTGCCATCGACGCCGTCGAGAAGGCGCTCTCGCTGCATGGTGCGCCGGTCTATGTCCGCCACGAGATCGTGCATAACAAATACGTGGTCGAGTCCCTCAAGCGGAAGGGCGCTGTCTTCGTCGCGGAGCTCGACGAGGTGCCGGACGAGACGCGGCCGGTGATCTTCTCGGCCCATGGCGTTGCCAAGGCGGTGCCGGCTGCGGCCAAGGCGCGCAATCTTTTCGCCATCGATGCGACCTGCCCGCTGGTGACCAAGGTGCATCGCGAGGCCGAGCTGCATCACAAGCGCGGCCGCCACATCCTGCTCGTCGGCCATGCCGGCCACCCGGAGGTGATCGGCACCATGGGGCAGCTCCCGGACGGCGCCATCACCTTGATCGAGACGCTCGCCGACGTTGCAGCGCTTGAGCCGCCGCCGGGCGCGGCGCTCGCCTATGTCACGCAGACGACACTTTCGGTCGACGACACCCGGGGGATCGTCGAGGCCCTGCAGGCCCGCTTCCCGGAGCTGATCGCGCCGCACAAGGAAGACATCTGCTATGCTACGACCAACCGCCAGGAGGCGGTGAAGCGTGTCGCGCCGCTGGTAGACGGGCTGATCGTCGTCGGCTCGCCCAATTCCTCGAACTCGCAGCGCCTGCGTGAGGTCGCCGAGCGCGCCGGCTGCCCGGTGGCGCGCCTCGTGCTGCGCACCGACGAGATCGACTGGTCGGTCTTCGGCAATCTGCGCAGCCTCGGCATCACCGCCGGTGCCAGCGCGCCGGAGGTGCTGGTCGAGGAGATCATCGACGCCTTCGCCGAGCGCTACGACGTCCGCGTCGAGACGGTGTCGACCGCGAGCGAGGACGTGTTCTTCCCGCTGCCGCGCGAATTGCGCGGCGATGCGGCGCCGGCCGCGGCCGAATAAACCGAACCAGAAAGCGACCGATCTTGGCCGTCTATACCGAAGTGCCCGATGACGAGATGGCCGCTTATGTGGCGCGCTACGGCATCGGCGATCTCCTCTCCGCCAAGGGCATTGCCGAGGGCGTCGAGAACTCGAACTACCTGCTGCGCACCACGCAGGGCTCCTACATCCTCACCCTGTACGAGAAGCGGGTTAACCCGGACGATCTGCCCTTCTTCCTCGGGCTGATGCAGCATCTCGCCTCCCGTGGCCTGATCTGCCCGCAGCCGGTCGAGGACAGCCGCGGCGAGATGCTCGGCCGCCTCGCCGGGCGGCCCGCCGCCATCGTCACCTTCCTCGACGGCCTCTCGGTGCGTCGGCCGACGGCCGCGCATTGCCAGGAGCTCGGCAGAGGGCTGGCGCAGCTCCATGCCGCCGGTGCCGATTTCGCCATGGAGCGCGTCAATGCGCTTTCCGTGCCGGGCTGGCGCCCGCTCGCCGAACAGGCCGGGGCCGATGCCGACAAGGTCTCGCCCGGCCTCGCGCATCGCGTCGCCGCCGAGATCGGGGTTCACGAGGCGAGCTGGCCACAAGGGCTGCCGCGCGGTGTCATCCACGCCGATCTCTTCCCCAACAACGTCTTCTTCCTCGGGGACCGGCTCTCGGGGCTGATCGACTTCTACTTCGCCTGCACCGACGCTTTCGCCTACGACCTCGCCATCTGCCTGAACTCCTGGTGCTTCGAGGCCGACAGTTCTTTCAACCTGACTAAGGGCCAGGCCCTGCTGGCGGGCTATGAGAGCGTCCGTCCTCTGGAAGCCGCCGAGGTCGAGGCGCTGCCGCAGCTCTGCCGCGGCTCGGCGCTGCGCTTCCTGCTGACCCGCCTCGTCGACTGGCTGAACGTGCCGCCTGGTGCGCTGGTCAAGCCGCATGACCCGCTCGAATACGACCGCAAGCTCGTCTTCCACCAGCGCGTTGCGGACGCCCGCGAATACGGGCTGAAGCGGTGAGCGGCACTGTCGAGGTCTGGACGGACGGCGCGTGCTCCGGAAACCCTGGTCCCGGCGGCTGGGGCGCGATCCTCTCCTATAATGGCGTGGAGAAGGAGCTCTCCGGCGGCGAGGCCCAGACCACCAATAACCGCATGGAGTTGATGGCGGCGATATCGGCACTGGAAGCGCTGAAGCGGCCGGTCACGGTCGCGTTGCACACCGACAGCCAGTATCTGCGCCAGGGCATCACCGGCTGGATCCATGGCTGGAAGAAGAACGGCTGGAAGACGGCCGACAGGAAGCCGGTGAAGAACGCCGAGCTCTGGCAGCGCCTCGAGGCGGCGCTGGGCCGCCACAAGATCGAGTGGAAATGGGTCAAGGGCCACGCTGGCGACGAGATGAACGAGCGCGCCGACGCGCTGGCGCGGGCGGGCATGGCGCTGTTCAAGCCGGGGCGGTAGGGTGGATCGGAGTTGCCGCCCGCCCGCGATGCGGGCAGGCGGTCGCCGCAAGCCGGAGCTACTGGAGGACGATGTAGAAAGCCTCGGCGAGGCTTAGATCGACCATCTCGCCGCGCCTGAACTTGCGCAGTTCCGCCTTCACGACCGGGTCGGTCACGGTCAGGGAGCGCGGCCCGAACGGTCCGACATAGTGGACCATGCCGTTCTCGGCATCGAACCGCTCGAACTTGGCCGTCAGTGTCAGCGACCGCACGACGTACTTGTCCGGCAGGTTCTGGAAGGCCGGGGCGCTCGCTGCCTCCGTATAGGTGATGCCCGGCTTGGAACCTCGCCGCGGACGACGAACGCCGACGATCACGCCCTCGACCCGGCTGATCTGAACGGTATCGCCCTCCCGAAGATTCTCGAGATTGCCGAAGACCGGCGGAACGTCGACGAGCCATCTGTAGCCGTTCTGCTCGACGATCACCGAACGGTTGGGGCGATCTATCGATATAACCCGAACGCTGAGCCGCTCGATCTCAACTGGGCCGACGCCGGCAACGACCACGGTTTCACTTGTCGTGATTGGGGCGGTAGCGCAGCCGGTTGCTCCCAAGGCGAGAGCGACAGCGAAAAACGGGCCAATGAACTTCGACATGGAAATCTCCTCCATTAGGAAAAAACTGTGTCAAAATGCGCTTCGTTCGAGGCTGCGCATGCAGCGGATCCGCTCCTTTCGATGCTTTCCTTGAGATCGTTCGATCAGCCCAGGTGCTGCGTACTCCTATGGGAAGAGCCGGCGACGGCCAGCTTTGTGCCGTGGGGCAGGTCGCAGTCTAGGGGCAGATATCCCAGAAGCCCTGGGTTCGTTGCGGGTTGGTGTAATACCAGCAATAACCCGGTGCCGGGGCGCGGGAATTGGCGTAGGCCGTCGCAGCGGCGGCCGTGACGAAACCGATGGCCGCGCCGGAAACCACGGCCATCCCCGGGTGCCACCAATACGATGGCGGGCGCGCCCAGGGCCGGACGGGAACGGGCCGGTAGCCGGGTCGATAGCCCGGCCGGACCACCGCGGCGCCCCGGCCGGCGACGACGTTGCCTCTGGGGCCGCGAGCGACATAGCCCCCACCCGCCACGATACCACCTCGCGGTCCGCGCGCGGCGGTGCCCCGTCGCGCGACGGCCCCGCCGCGCGGACCGACTGCTATGCCGCGGCCCATGACGGCACGTTGTTGAACCGTCTCGATGAAGCTCGGTGCGATGATCTGCATCCCGGATGCCACCGCTGCACCCGCCGAGACCTGCGACGTTGCAAGCGGAGACAAGAGCAGGGCGGCGAAGATCTTGCTGAGAAATCCCAGCGGCCAGCTTCGAAGGCGGGAGAATGGGGATGGCTTCTGGCAGAGCGACTGCATCTTGGTTCTCCTTCGATCGGGAGTTGACTTGTCGTCATGCTTAGTCGGCTCGGAGTATCGACGCTTGTCGCGGCAGTTGGCAAGGGCGGCGAGGCTGAGATCGGGCCGGCAAGGGATATGCCCCTTTCTGAGTGATGCACGAGGCCGAAACCGCAGCCGCGTGGGCGGAACCGGATGCAATCCTTGCGGATAAGCGCGGCCTGCAGTTTTCAAGAACACCGATAAGAGGAGCCCACGGGGCGTACGGATGGTGGTTCAATCCATCCGCGCCGCATTCTGGCTCAATGGAAGCGGCACGATACCCACCGCTCCTCGCGGCGCTCCGCTGTCCCTCTCTGATGAACGAATGCGGAAACGTGGGTGAAATTGGTACTGCTTGGAATAGGCACCGAGCGTGGCGTGGTTTGGCCGCTGTTGTCGCGGGCGAAATAGGTGTTTATGCGAAGCTTTTCGCCTTAAAATTGTGGAACGAACCTAAGTGCTTTTCGGACGTTGCTTCACCCAGGCTAAAAATATGTCGGGGCTGAGGCTATGCTTGCGCATGATACGCTGTTCGTTCTTGTCAGCACCGGAATGATCGTCATGACGGTGGTGGGCTGGCGGATCGGGCGGATCATGTCGCCGCGCCCGAAAATGCTTCGCGATGCAGCAGCGCGTGAGGCGCAACCCTGCGAAAAGCCGTAGCGGACGGCGAGCCCGTGCGGTTTCCCGCTCGGGCTCGCTATGGACGCGGATCTGCTTCAGCGCCAGCCGAGCGCTGGCGCGACATGCTTCAGGATCGCCTCGATCACATGCGCGTTGTAGTCGACGCCGAGCTGGTTCGGCACCGTCAGCAGCAGCGTATCGGCTTCGGCGATCGCCTCGTCCCGCGCCAGTTCCTCGACCAGCTTGTCCGGCTCGGCCGCATAGCTGCGGCCGAAGATGGCACGGGTGGTCTCATCGATGAAGCCGATGGAATCGTCGCTCTGGTTGCCGCGGCCGAAATAGGCCCGGTCGCGGTCGTCGACCAGCGCGAAGATGCTGCGGCTCACCGAGACGCGCGGCTCGCGCGCGTGCCCCGCCTCCTTCCAGGCCTCGCGATAAGCCCGGATCTGCTTTGCCTGCTGGATGTGGAAGGGCTCTCCGGTCTCGTCGTTCTTCAGTGTCGAGCTCTGCAGGTTCATGCCCTTCTGCGCTGCCCAGACGGCGGTGGCGTCGGAGGAGGCACCCCACCAGATCCGCTCGCGCAGGCCCTCGGAATACGGCTCGGGCCGGAGCAGCCCCGGCGGATTGGGAAACATCGGGCGCGGGTTGGGCTCGGCAAAGCCCTGGCCCTTGAGCACGTCGAGGAAGACCTCGGCATGGCGCCGCGCCATGTCGGCGTCGCTCTGGCCCTCGGCCGGTTCGTAGCCGAAATAGCGCCAGCCATCGATCACCTGCTCGGGCGAGCCCCGGCTGATGCCGAGCTGCAGCCGCCCGCCGGAGATGAGGTCGGCCGCGCCGGCATCCTCCGCCATGTAGAGCGGGTTCTCGTAGCGCATGTCGATCACGGCCGTGCCGATCTCGATGCGCTTCGTCCGGGCGCCGATGGCGGCGAGCAGCGGAAAGGGCGAGGCGAGCTGCCGCGCGAAGTGATGCACGCGGACATAGGCGCCGTCGGCGCCGAGCTCTTCGGCCGCGACGGCGAGGTCGATCGATTGCAGCAGCGCGTCGCCGCCCGAGCGCGTGCCGGATTGCGGGGAGGGCGTCCAGTGCCCGAACGAGAGGAAGCCGATCTTCTTCATGGCACGCCTATGGCTGATCGCGGCGGCGCCGCGTTCCGGAAGGATGCTTCCCGCGGCCCGGCTGGCAGCGGACCATCGGAAAGCTGTGTCCCCCATATAGGTGCCCAATGAAGGCTCAGGATTGCGCCGATGCAAGCGCAACCCTGCGCCGATGCAGGCCGGGCCGGCTCTGCCGCGCTATGCGACGCGGCTCAGCCGAGCGGCTGCCGGTAGACGATGAAGCCGGATTTGTCGGCGACCTTGTCGTAGAGCGCCTGTCCCTGCAGGTTGGTCTCATGCGTCTGCCAGTAGACGCGGAAGCAGTTCTTCTCCCGCGCCATCCGGTTCACCGCTTCGATCAGCTTGCGTCCGACGCCGGCGCCGCGCGCCTCGGGAACCGTGAACAGGTCCTGCAGATAGCAGATGTTGCGCTCGTTCCAGGTCGAGCGGTGGATCACCCAGTGGGTCATGCCGATCGCCTGTCCGTCGCGCTCGGCGATGAAGCCGCCCATCGGCTCATGGCCACCCGTCAGCCGGCCGAAGGTGGTCTCGTCCAGCTCGGGCGGCAGCGTTGCCTTGTAGAAGGTGAGGTAACCGTGCCAGAGCGGCGTCCAGGCGGCGCGGTCGGCAGCGGTGAGCGGGCGGATAGTGATTTCGGACATCGGCTTCTTCCTCCGAGGGGGAAGCTAGCGGCCGATGGCGGCCTTGTCTCATGACAAGCCGCAATGGAAAGGATCACGCGAAACGGGCACGAAAAACGAAAAACCCGCGCGGATCCCGCGCGGGTTTGGCAATGTGCTGCGGCTCGGCTCAGAGCTGGCCGAGCATCGCCTCGGCGCCGGAAGCCTCGGCCTTGCCGGCGGCTTCCTCGACATTCAGCTCCTTCACCACGCCGTCCTCGACGAGCATCGAGTAGCGCTGCGAGCGGGTGCCGAGGCCGAAGCCGGAGCCGTCCATCGACAGGCCGATCTCCTTGGCGAAATCGGCATTGCCGTCGGCGAGAAACTCGATCACGCCGGCGCCGCCGGTGGCCTTCGACCAGGCATCCATCACGAACACGTCGTTGGTCGAGGTCACCATGAGGGCGTCGACGCCCTTGGCCTTGATCTCGGCCGCCTTGTTGACATAGCCGGGCAGATGGTTGCGGTGGCAGGTCGGGGTGAAGGCGCCGGGCACGGCGAAGAGCACGACCTTCTTGCCCTTGAACAATTCGTCGGTCGTCTTGGCGGCCGGGCCTTCGGCGGTCATGACCCGGAACGTCGCCTGCGGAAGCTTGTCGCCAACCTTGATGGTCATGAGCCTGTTCTCCATGAAGCCTGCGGCGCGCGTGCCGCACAGAACACGCGCCAATGAGATTGCGATGCAATCTGATCGGATCACGCGGTCTCGATCAATATCCGAGAGACGGATCCGTCTCTCGCCGCAGGACTTACGGCTTGGCGACGGGGATGTCGAGTTCGAGCCGGGTCTCGACCGGCTTCGGTGCGCCGCGCACGGTGAAGATCAGCGGGATCGGCCCGGCGGTGCCCTTGGGCCGCTCGTTGATCCGGATCTGGGCCGTGACGAGCCCGTCGGGCTGTGGCGTCAGATGCGTTTTGCCGAACGACCACATGCCCGGCCCCTCGACGAAAATGTCCTCGACCTTGCCCTCCGGTGGGACCTGCAGCGTGAGCTTCAGGCCGGGATCGACGACGGTGTCGTCGAGCTTGGCTTCGAGGATCGCGAGCTTCGCATTGT
This sequence comes from Bosea sp. AS-1, assembly GCF_002220095.1. GTDB lineage: Bacteria > Pseudomonadota > Alphaproteobacteria > Rhizobiales > Beijerinckiaceae > Allobosea. The sequence continues at coordinate 4,265,155 of NZ_CP022372.1, read as the reverse complement.
GCGGCCCGGGTTTCACCGGGACGGGGACGCGGGCTTCGTAGCTTTCCAGTCGCTGTGAGGTCACGGTCGTCACGCCCGGCTCCAGCCACAGGCTCGCTTCGCCCTTGGCGGGGATGCAGATCTTTTCGCAGACCGCATAATCGAGCTTGAGCATCACCATGACCGGCCGCGACGGGTCGACCGGCTGCACCGAGACCGGAATCACGACCTCGCCGACATAGCCGATCGAATAGCCGGCCGAATCCTGGAAGCGCTCCGGCACTGGCCAGCGCACGTCGAGCCCGCCGATATTGGTCGAGCCGGTCCAGTCGAAGGCGGGCGGGACGCCGAACTGGCCGGGGCTGCGCCAATAGGTCTTGTAGCCCGGCGACATCACGATCTCGACGCCGACGCGCTGCTTGCCGGTCGGCGTGGTCGGTCCCGCGATGAGCCGCAGCTTCGCGTGTTCGGTGATCGACCACGGCGAGGTCGCGGCTTCGTTCGCCGTTTCCTGGGCGTGGGCCGCGGCTCCGAACGCGAGGTAGCCGATGGCCAGCAGGGACAAAATTCGTTTCACCGCCCTGCCTTATCGATTGCCACGCCGAAAAGCGAACAAAACCTCTGTCCCTCACGCAAATGCGACGGTGCCGCGCCGCGAGAACCGTCGGCCGGAAAATCGTGCCCTCAAAATCCTGCCCCTGCGAAATCTTGCCCATGAATGGGGCACAATCGCGGTGCCGGCTTTTTGTGCCGGTCCCGGTTTCCCGTCCGCGGCAAAGTGATCTAGCATGCCGGCATGAAGATCGGCTCACAATCGAAGCAGAGCAGCCGCAGCTATCTCGACGGGCAGTGCCTGATCGCGATGCCCGGCATGGCGGATACACGCTTCAGCCGCAGCGTCGTCTATGTCTGCGCCCATTCCGAGGACGGGGCGATGGGCATCATCGTCAACAAGCCGGCGGCGGATACGAAGTTCCCGGACCTCCTCGTCCAGCTCGACGTGATTCCATCCGAGGAGATCATTCGCCTGCCGAGCCGGGCCGAGAAGATGCAGGTGCTGCGCGGCGGCCCGGTCGAGACCAAGCGCGGTTTCGTCTTGCACACTGCCGACTTTTTCCTGGAATCGGCGACCCTGCCGATCGACGACGGCATCTGCCTGACCGCGACGCTGGACATCCTGCGCGCCATCGCGGTCGGCACCGGGCCTGAGAACGCGGTTCTGGCGCTGGGCTATGCCGGCTGGGCGGCGGGTCAGCTCGAAGCCGAGATCCAGTCAAATGGCTGGCTGCACTGCGAGGCCGACCCGGCGCTGCTCTTCGACGAGAGCGTCGACACCAAGTACCAGCGGGCGCTGAACAAGATCGGCATCGACCCGGCGTTTCTGTCGCGCGACGCGGGCCACGCCTGAAGCCTTCTTCCCGAGCGGAAAAGGCTACGCCGCCTCGGTCGCCGCTGCCGTCGCGCCCATCAGGCGCCGTGCTTCCGCCGCCGTCATCGGCTGGCCGAAGATGTAGCCCTGCGCGTACTGGCAGCCGAGCTGGTAGAGCTCGATCGCGTCGGACTCGCTCTCCGCCCCTTCCGCGACCACGTCCATATTGAGGTCGGCCGCGAGCTGCACGATCGAACGCAGGATCACCGGCGGGCGGCCATTGCCCATCTGGCGCACGAAGCTCTGGTCGATCTTGATCGTGTCGAAGGGGAAGCGCTGCAGATAGGACAACGAGGAATAGCCCGTGCCAAAATCGTCGAGCGAGAGGCCGGCACCGAGATCGCGGATGCGTTGCAGCATCTGCGCGGCATATTCCGGGTTTTCCATCACCAGGCTCTCGGTGATCTCGAGCTTGAGCGTGCCGGGCAGGACGCGCCGGCGTCCGAGCACGGTCTTCACGTCGTGCAGCAGGTCGTGGCGCAGGAGCTGGCGGCTCGAGACGTTGACGCTGGCGAAGATCGGCGGATCGACTTCGAGTGCTGCCTGCCAGGCCTCGAGCTCGCGCGCCGTCTTGTCCATCACATAGATGCCGAGATCGACGATCAGCCCGGTCTCCTCGGCGATGGCGAGGAAGTCCTGCGGCATCAGCCGGCCTTCGCGCGGATGGTCCCAGCGCACCAGCGCCTCGAAACCGGCGATGGTCCTGTCCTCCAGCCTGACGATCGGCTGGTACATCACCTGGATCTCGTTGCGCTCGATCGCCTTGCGCAGATCGCTTTCCAGCGCGAGCCGGTCGTTGCGGTCGGTCCGCATCGCCGGCACGAACACCTCGATCCGGTTGCCGCCCTGGCGCTTGGCATGGGCCATGGCGAGCTCGGCGTTCTTGAGCGCATCCTCCTTGCGAGAGGCTGGGGCGGGGTCGAACAATGCGAGCCCGATCGAGGGCGTCAGCACGATCTCGCGCTCGGCGAAGGTGATCGGCGTCGAGACGGCCCGGCGCACCAGTTCGGCCAGCGCCAGGATACGCTCCGGATCGCGCTCCGAGACGAGGATCATCGCGAAGGTGTCGCCGCCGATGCGCGCCAGCGTGTCCTGTGCGCGCAGCAGCCGGCCAAGCCGGCGCGCCAGCGTCAGCAGGATCGAATCGCCGGCAGAGAAGCCGACCGATTCGTTGACCTGCTTGAAACGGTCGACATCGATCACGAGCACCGTCGGGCGGATCGTATCGTCGGCGCGGGTGAAGCCGAAGATCGCGCCGAGACGGTCCTGGAACAGCTTGCGGTTGGGCAGGCCGGTCAGGTTGTCGTGCACGGCGTCGTGCAGCATCCGCTCCTGCGCCGTGCGCTGGTCGGTGACATCGGCGAGCGTGCCGATGACGCGGATGACCTCGCCGTCCGAGCCGATGACCGGCCGGGCCTTGATGTTGAGCCAGTGATAGGCGCCGTTGGCGGCGCGCAGGCGCACATCGAGATTGAGCTTGCCGCGCCGCTGCTCCAGCATCGCGTCGAGCGTGACGCGATAGCGGTCGCGGTCGGCGACGTGCATGTGTTCGAGCCAGCGCGCAGCCGAGCCTTCGAGCGCGCCCTTGGGCAGGCCGAGCAGGGCCTCGATCTGCGGCGAGACGAAGATCTTGTCGGCGCTGACGTCCCAGTCGAAGACGAGGTCGCCGGAGCCGGAAAGAGCGAGCGCCCGCCGCTCGGTGTCGGACACCAGCCCCTGCGAGATCGCGCCGCCCGCGAAAGCATGCTGGATCACGGTGAAGCCGATCAGCAGCACGATCAGCACGAGGCCGCCCAGCAAGGCCGGCGCAACCAGGTCGCGCTGAAACTGCCCGGTCACGGTGAAGCCGGCCGCCGTGACCCAGACCGCGAGCAGGAACCAGGTCGGGATCAGCATCACCGCCCGCTCATAGCCATGCGTGGCCAGATGCACGACCAGCACGAAGCCGACCGCCGCGACTGCCGCAATCGAGATGCGCGCGATGCCCGACGCCATCGGCGCGTCGAAGACGGCAAGGCCGACAAGTCCGGCAAGGCCCAGAATCCAGATCGCGGTGACATGGCCATAGCGCACATGCCAGCGCGAAAGATTGAGATAGGCGAAGAGAAACACGAGCAGCGTCGCGGCCAGCACGACCTCCGCGCCGGCCCGGTATATGCGCTCGATCTGCGGCGTTAGCGGGAAGAGCCGCTGGAAGAAGCCGAAATCGAGCCCGGCATAGGCCAGAACCGCCCAGGCCAGCGCCGCCGCAGCCGGGAAGATCACCGCGCCCTTGACCACGAAGATGATGGTCAGGAACAGCGCCAAAAGGCCGGCGATGCCGATGATGATGCCCTTGTAGAGCGTCAGCCCGTTGGTCTTCTGGCGGTAGGCCTCCGGCTCGTAGAGATAGAGCTGGGGCAGGTTGGGCGATTTCAGCTCGGCCACGAAGGTGACGGTCGTGCCGGGATCGAGCGTGATCAGGAAGACGTCGGCATCGGGGCTGGCCTCGCGGTCGGGCGAGAGACCCTGGCTCGCGGTCACGGCTTCGATGCGCTTGTCGCCGAGATCGGGCCAGATCACGCCCGAACCGATCAGCCGGTGGAAGGGGGCGACCAGCAGGCGGTCGATCTGCTCGTCCGAATCATTGGTGAGTGCGAAGACGATCCAGTCGGGCCTTGCCCCGGCCTCGCGCGCCTTCACCGCGATGCGCCGGACGATGCCGTCCGGCCCTGGCGCGGTCGAGATCTGGATGACGTCGCCGTCGGATTTGTTGCGCTCGACGATGTTGGTCAGGTCGATGACGGGGGCGTCGATCGGGACGCGGACGGCCTCCACGGCGTTCGCCGGTCCGACGGCGGCACAGCAGAACCACAGGATCAGGCCGGCGACGGCAAGGCCGATCCGGAGAATTCGCTCGGAAATGGACAAGCTGAGCTCGGCTATCAGGCGGGATAAGATCGTTCGACGTTTAAGCAAAAGTCCTATCGGCCGCTCGTGGCAAGGGCAAGGCAAAGCGCGCCTGCCGTCCACCGTGGCGGTCATGGGGTTTCCCCCGGTAGGCGGTCGGTGGAGAGAGCGGCATAGAGCAGATGGTCGGCCCAGACCCCGTTGATCTTGAGATAGGCCCGCGCCAGCCCCTCATGCTTGAAGCCGACGCGTTCCAGCAGGCGGCGCGACGGCTCGTTGTTCGGCAGGCATGCGGCCTCGACGCGATGGAGCGCGAGTTCCGAGAAAGCGAAGCGCAGCGCCCCGCGCACGGCCTCGGTCATATGGCCCTTGCCGGCATGGCGCTGGCCCATCCAGTAGCCGAGGGTGCAGGCCTGGGCGACGCCGCGCCGGATCAGCCCCAGCGTCAGGCCGCCGAGCAGGGCCTCGCTGTGGCTGTCGAAGACGAAGAGCGAATAGGCCTCGTCGGTGGAGATCTCGCGCGCGGCGCGCTTGGTCCGCAGCCGGAAGGCGTTGCGGGTCAGGTCGTCCTCGCTCCAGGTCGGTTCCCAGGGGGTCAGGAAGGCGCGGCTTTCCATGCGCAGTACCGCCCAGGCCGAATAGTCGTCGAGCGAGGGCGCGCGCAGATAGAGATTCGGCGTCCGGATCAACGGGCGGCTCTGCGGCTCGCTGGGGAAGCGGAAGAGCGCCATCGCCGGTCAGTCCGCCGCTCGCGCCGCCTGACGGAGCCGCTTCGCCGGCGGCAGTCCCTGGATCGGTCCGATCGCCGCGATCGTCGGCTGATGGCCGAGCAGCGAGCGGCCGGCGGCGCGCACGTCCGCGAGCGTCACCGCGTCGAGCCTTGCCGCCAGTTCCTCGCGCGGGATCGCCCGGCCGAAGAGCAGCACCTGCCGCGCCATCTGCTCGAGCTTGCCGCCCGGGCTTTCGAGCGAGGCCAGGAGGCCGACCTTCATCTGGGCGCGGGCGCGGGCGACCTCGACCTCGCTGACATCCTCCGCCGCCTGACGCAGGCAGCCGAGCGCGACCTCGATCAGCTCGTTCGCGTCCTCCGGGGCGGTGCCGGCACCGATGCCGAAGACGCCGCAATCGGAGAAGGGCCAGTGGAACGCATCGATGGCATAGGCGAGGCCACGCTGTTCGCGCACCTCCTGGAACAGCCGCGACGACAGCCCGCCGCCGAGAACGGAGGCGAAGATCTGCAGCGGGTAATGCGCGCCCTGCGCGAAAGGCAGGCCGGGCAGGCCGAGCACGAGGTGCACCTGCTCCTCCCTGCTGCCGATCCGGGCCTCGCCGCCGCGGTATTCGCCGGGCTCCCGGACGAGTGGCGCAGCCGGCTGGGCCGGCAGGCCAGCCAGATGCTGGCGGGCAAGCGCGACGAGCTCCTTGTGATCGACAGCCCCCGACGCTGCCAGAACCATGTTGCCGGCGTGGTAGTTGCGGGCGAGATAGGCGCGGATCGCTTCCGGCGTGAAACCCTTCACCGTCTTCGCCGTGCCGAGGATCGGCCGGCCGATCGGCTGGTCCGGGAAAGCGGCCTGCAGGAAGCGGTCATAGACGAGATCGTCCGGCGTATCCTGCACCGCCGAGATCTCCTGCAGGATCACGCCTTTCTCGCGCTTCAGCTCCTCGTCGGTCAGGGCCGGCGAGGTGATGATGTCGGCGAGGATATCGACCGCGAGGCTGAGATCGGCGCCGAGCACGCGGGCGGTGTAGCAGGTGTATTCGACGCTGGTCGCGGCATTGAGATCGCCGCCGACGCTTTCGATCTCCTCGGCGATCTGCAGCGCGTTGCGCCTGGCCGTGCCCTTGAAGGCCATGTGCTCGAGCAGATGGGCGAGGCCGTGCTCATGCGGCAGCTCGTCGCGCGAGCCGGCCCCGATCCAGATGCCGAGCGAGACCGTCGCCGCATGGTCCATGTGCTGCGAGACGATGCGCAGGCCCGACGGCAGCGTGGTCAGGTCGACGTCGGGATCATGCGCGCCGCGCTTCTCGTCCGGCGCCGCGATCTCGGCCGTGTCGGCGGGCCCGGCGACGCTCACGCCGCCGCTCCTCGCACGGCGCGGGCATGCTCCCGCACGAACTTTTCGACGGCGGCGAGGTCGTTGGGCAGTTCGGTGACTCGTTCCTTGCGCTCCATCAGGTCGGCGAGATGAGCGGGGAGGGCGGGTTCGACGTCGCAAGCGGCCTTCACGGCCGCCGGGAATTTCGCCGGATGGGCCGTGCCGAGCACGACCATCGGCGTCGCGGGATCGCGCGCGAGCTTCTGCCGGGCGGCGCCGATGCCGATGGCGGTGTGCGGATCGGCGAGGTAGCCGCTTTCGTTCCAGGTCTCGCGGATTTCGGCCGCGACCTCGGCCTCGCTGAGCGCCGTGGCATCGAATTCCGAACGGATGCGGGCGAGCGGTTCGGGCGCGAGCTCGAAGCGGCCGGACTGCTGCAGCGACTGCATCAGCCGGCGCACGGCGGCACCGTCGCGTTCATGCGCCTCGAATAGCAGTCGCTCGAAATTGGAGGAGATCTGGATGTCCATCGAAGGCGAGGTGGTCGCGGCGACGCCACGCATCTCGTAGACGCCGCTCGACAGCGTGCGGGTCAGGATGTCGTTGCTGTTGGTCGCGATGGTCAGCCGCTCGATCGGCAGCCCCATCCGTTTGGCAACCCAACCGGCGAGGATGTCGCCGAAATTGCCGGTCGGCACCGCGAAGGAGACCTTGCGCCCAGGGCCGCCGAGCGAGACGGCCGCGGTGAAATAGTAGACCACCTGTGCCGCGATGCGCGCCCAGTTGATCGAGTTGACGCCGGAAAGTCCGATCTCGTCGCGGAAGGCGTGATGATTGAACATCGCCTTCACTAGGTTCTGGCAATCGTCGAAAGTGCCTTCGACAGCGATGGCGTGGACGTTGTCCGCGTCGACTGTGGTCATCTGCCGGCGCTGCACGTCGGAGACGCGGCCCTGCGGGTAGAGGATGAAGACGTCGACGCTCTTCAGTCCCTTGAAGGCGTCGATCGCCGCGCCGCCCGTGTCGCCGGAGGTCGCGCCGACGATGGTGGCGCGCTGGCCGCGCTGGCCCAGCACATGGTCCATCAGCCGGCCGAGCAGCTGCATCGCCACGTCCTTGAAGGCGAGCGTCGGGCCGTGGAACAGCTCCAGCACGAACAGGTTGTCGCCGATCTGGGTCAGCGGGCAGACGGCAGGGTGCCGGAACGTTGCATAGGCCTCGTGGATCATCCGGCCGAGTGCCTGCGGCTCGACATCGCCGTCGCTCAGTGCACCGAGGATGCGCTCGGCCACTGTTGCATAGGGCTGGCCGGCAAAGCCCGCGATCTCGGCCTTGTCCAACGTGGGCCAGCTCTGCGGCAGGTAGAGGCCGCCATCGCGGGCGAGCCCGGTCAGCAGCGCGTCGGAAAAGCTGAGCGCCGGGGCTTCGCCCCGGGTGGAGACATGCAGCACGATGTTGGCCTCGATGGTCTGAGCCTGATGCTATAGGCCGGTCCGGCGCTTTCGGCAAAACCGTTTGACCAGCCCCTGGAAATGCCGCCGACTCAGGTCCCCTGAGGGCGGGCTTGCGAGCGTCGGCAGCTCAGGCCGTCTCCATGCCTTTACGCGACTGCCGGACATAGGCCACGAACACGCCGATCAGCGTCAGCGCCAGCCCGAACCAGGTCAGGGCATATTGCAGGTGGTTGTCGGGGATGCGCGCGATCAGTTCGCGCACATCGACGCCCGCCGGCGGCGTCAGCCCGTCGCCCTCACGCTGGGCTTCCAGATAGAAGGGCGCGGGCGGCAGCTTGAGCGAGGCGGCGATCGCGGCGGGGTCGCGCGTGTAGAACTCGCGGATCGCCGGCAGATCCTCCGGCGTGAAGGCGTTGCGCGTTTCCGGCGCGCGCAGGAAGCCGGCGACCGTCCCCGGCCCCGAAGCCGGGCTGATCTGGCCGAGCTTGCTTTCCGGCACGAAGCCGCGATTGACCAGGATGACACCGCCATCCTCCAGCCTGAAGCCCTGGAAGATCCAGCGGCCGAAGCCGGAGAGCTGGCGCGTGCCGGGCGGTCCCGAGGCGATGGTCGTGCGCACGCCGGCGACATGGTCGTCGATATAGCTGCCTCTGGCGACGACATGGGTCAGGTCGAGCGCGGCGGCATCGAGCTTCGTCCAGTCGGCGCTCGGCGGCATCGGGGTCGGCGCCCCGGCCGCCTGCGTTTCGAGCCGTTCGATATAGGCGTGCTTCTCCTGCATCCGCTCGAGCTGCCAGACACCGAGCCCGCAGAGCACGATCGCGCCCAGGACGGTTAGCAGCGCCGGCACGAGCAGGCCGGGTCTCTTTGCCTTGGCTGGCGGCATGGTCACTTTTCGCGTCTGCCTTCCTCGGCCTTGTTGGCGTATTGCAGGGCGACCGCGAGCCCCTTCATCGGCCGCAGCAGCGCCAGGCAAACGATGATGGCGAGCGGCAGCCAGATGGCGAGATGCAGCCAGATCGGTGGCTCATAGGCGATCTCGACATAGAGCGCCGCGCCCAGCACGAGGAAGCCCGCGATCAGCATGATGAACACGGCCGGCCCGTCGGCGGAATCGGCGAACTTGTAGTCGAGGCCGCAGGCGCTGCAGCGCGGCTTGAGCTTCAGGAAGCCGTCGAACAGGGCGCCCTCGCCGCAGCGGGGGCAGCGTCCGGCGAGGCCCGTCTTGTAGGGAGACGGAAGGGAGGGGTGGTTTTCGGACATCGGACCTCCTGAACGGAAAAGGCGGCCTCGCGGCCGCCTTTCGTCAGCGCGACCGTGGGGCGCGCGGCGGCCGGTCAGTGACCGGCGGCGGTGTGAGCGCCTGCGCCCCAGACATAGATCGAGGCGAACAGGAACAGCCAGACCACGTCGACGAAATGCCAGTACCAGGCGGCGAATTCGAAGCCGAGATGCTGCTTCGGCGTGAAGTGGCCGAGATAGGCGCGATACAGGCAGACCGCCAGGAAGATCGTCCCGATGATCACATGCGCGCCGTGGAAGCCGGTCGCCATGAAGAAGGTCGCGCCGTAGATGTTGCCGCTGAAGGCGAAGGCGGCGTGCGAATACTCGTAGGCCTGGCACAGCGTGAACAGGATGCCGAGGATCACGGTCAGCCACAGGCCCTGCTTCAGGCCCGCCCGGTCGTTGTTGATCAGGGCGTAGTGGGCCCAGGTCACGGTCGTGCCCGAGGTCAGCAGGATCAGCGTGTTGAGCAGCGGGAGGTGCCAGGGATCGAAGGTCTCGATGCCCTTCGGCGGCCAGACGCCGCCGGTGAACTCGTAGCGGAGGAAGTTGATCTTCTCGTAGGAGAACAGGCTGGCGTCGAAATAGGCCCAGAACCAGGCGACGAAGAACATCACCTCGGAGGCGATGAACATGATCATGCCGTAGCGGTGGTGGATCTGCACGACGCGGGTGTGATGACCCTCGCGCTCCGCCTCGCGGATCACGTCCATCCACCAGGACAGCATGGTGTAGAGCACGCCGAGCAGGCCGACGCCGAAGACCAGCGGGCCCAGATGCATGCCGCCGATCGGCAGCGTCTTCATCCACATCACGGCGCCGATTGCCATGATGGTCGCGCTGGTCGCACCGACGAGCGGCCACGGGCTCGGATCGACGAGGTGGTAATCGTGGTGCTTCGTATGGGCCCCGGCCATCGTATTCGGTCTCCGCGTGCGTCTTCTTGTCAGCGCTTCGTATGAAGGCGCTTTTACAGTTTCGGGTTCTTCGCGTCACCCTTGGCGGTGCTGGCCTGGTCCTCGGCGACCGGCTGCCCCGCCTTGGAGGCGAAGTAGGTATAGGACAACGTGATGGCCTTGATGCCATCAAGCTCGCGATTCTGCGCGATTTCCGGGTCGATGTAGAAGACCACCGGCGCCTCGAAGCTCTCGCCCGGCTTCAGCGTGTGCTCCGTGAAGCAGAAGCACTGGATCTTGACGAAATAGGCCGCGCTCTGTTCGGGCGTGACGTTGTAGGTCGCGATGCCGGTCACGGTGCGATCGGACCGATTCGTCATCTTGTAGAACACGGTCTGGGTCACGCCGACCTGGGCGCTGATCTCGGGGCTTTCCGCCTCGAACTTCCAGCCGAGCCCGGGCGCGACATTGGCATCGAAGCGCACGGAGATGTGGCGGTCCAGCACCTTGCCGGTGGCGGCGGTGCCGACCTGCGGCGTGCCGCCGAAGCCCGTCGCCTTGCAGAACAGGTTGTAGAGCGGCACCGCGGCGAAGGAGAGGCCGAGCATGCCGAAGACGACGCCGGTGCAGATCAACGCGATGCGGGCCGACTTCGCGGCGGGGGGGCTGGCGGGCGGCTTCGTCATCACAGCGGCCGGTTCAGGATGGCCGGGCCGGTCTTCACCAGCGTGACCACGAAGAAGAAGATCACCAGCCCGCCCAGCACGAGCGCCAGCGCGATGGAGCGGCGACGGCGGCGGGCCATGTCCTCGGGCGAGAATGGCGCGGGCGCCTGCGGCTTGTTGTCGGGGCCGCTCATCCGATCACCCTCGGCAGTGCCCACATCAGGCCGAAGCCGTTCTCGACGAGCAGCACCGCGAAGAGCAGGAACAGGTAGAGGATCGAGAAACCGAACAGCGAATACGCCGCCTTGATCGCCGGAGGGCCTTCGGTCCGCCGCCAGACGCGGATCGCAAGCGCGATCATGGCGAGGCCGGTCGTGACGGAGACGATGAGATAGATCAGCCCGCCGAAGCCCATCAGCGCAGGCAGCACGGCAACGGGCGCCATGACCAGAGAATAGAGCACGATCTGCCGGCGCGTCGCGGCGGGGCCGGCGACATTCGGCATCATCGGGATGCCGGCGCGCGCATAGTCGCCGGACTTGACCAGCGCCAGCGCCCAGAAATGCGGCGGCGTCCACAGGAAGATGATCGCGAACAGCACCAGCGAGTGCCAGCCGAACTGGCCGGTCACCACCGCCTCGCCGATCATCGGCGGAAAGGCGCCGGCGGCGCCACCGATGACGATGTTCTGCGGCGTCCAGCGCTTCAGCCACATCGAGTAGACGACGGCGTAGAAGAAGATCGTGAAGGCGAGCATCGCCGCAGCCAGCGCATTGGCTATCAGTCCCAGCACCAGCACCGAGCCGATCGACAGCGTCAGCCCGAACGCGAGCGCCTCCGACGGCAGGATCCGGCCGGCCGGGATCGGGCGCTTGGCCGTGCGGCTCATCAGCGCGTCGATATCGGCGTCGTACCACATGTTGAGGCAGCCCGAGGCGCCGGCCCCGACCGCGATCGCCAGCAGCGCCGCCGCCGCCAGTACCGGATGCACGCTGCCCGGCGCGGTTGCCATGCCGGTCAGCGCCGTCACGACGACGAGCGACATCACCCGCGGCTTCAGCAGCGCAAAGAAGTCGCGTGCCTCGCCTGTGGAGGCGGTCATGGCGACCTCGGAGCGGGTTTCGAACGCAGCGGACATCAGTCGATCGTCTTCGTACTCTTAGGAACGGCGCCGTCTGCGGCGCAGGGTGTTTCAAGCGGATCGTCGGAGCCGCCCGTCTCCGGAACGCCTTTCCCGGGCGCTCGGGGGAGGGGCGGCGGCGGGCCGGGGAGGCCCGCCGCCTGTTGTCTCAGTGGTCCGAGCCGGTGATGCGCGGCAGCGTCTCGAACTGGTGGAAGGGCGGCGGCGAGGACAGCGTCCACTCCAGGGTCGTCGCGCCTTCGCCCCACGGATTGTCACCGGCGAGCTGCTTGCGGCTGAAGGCGACGACGATGCCGTAGAGCCAGATCAGCAGGCCGAAGGCGAAGATATAGGAGCCGATCGACGACCAGAAATGCCAGCCCGCGAAGGCGTCCGGATAGTCGACATAGTGACGCGGCATGCCGGCGAGGCCCAGGAAATGCTGCGGGAAGAACAGCAGGTTCGCGCCGATGAAGGCGACCCAGAAGTGGAGCTTGCCGATCCAGTCCGGGATCACATAGCCGCTCATCTTCGGGAACCAGTAGTAGAAGCCCGCGAAGATGCCGAAGACGGCGCCGAGCGACAGCACGTAGTGGAAATGCGCCACGACGTAATAGGTCGCATGCAGCGAGCGGTCGACGCCGGCGTTCGCCAGCACGACGCCGGTGACGCCGCCGACCGTGAACAGGAAGATGAAGCCGATCGCCCAGACCATCGGCGCGGTGAAGCGGATCGAGCCACCCCACATCGTCGCGATCCAGGAGAAGATCTTGATGCCCGTCGGCACCGCGATGACCATCGTCGCGAACACGAAGTAGCGCTGCGTGTTGAGCGAGAGGCCGGCCGTGTACATGTGGTGCGCCCACACGATGAAGCCGACCACGCCGATCGCGACCATGGCGTAGGCCATGCCGAGATAGCCGAAGATCGGCTTCTTCGAGAAGGTCGAGATGATGTGGCTGATGATGCCGAAGGCCGGCAGGATCATGATGTAGACTTCGGGGTGGCCGAAGAACCAGAACAGGTGCTGGTAGAGGACCGGGTCGCCACCGCCAGCCGGGTCATAGAAGGTCGTGCCGAAGTTGCGGTCGGTCAGCAGCATGGTGATCGCACCGGCGAGCACCGGCAGCGCGAGCAGCAGCAGGAAGGCCGTCACCAGCACGCCCCAGGCGAAGAGCGGCATCTTGTGCATGGTCATGCCGGGCGCGCGCATGTTCAGGATCGTGGTGATGAAGTTGATCGCGCCCAGGATCGAGGCCGCGCCCGCAAGGTGCAGCGACAGGATGCCGAAATCGACCGAGGGGCCGGGATGGCCCATGGAGGAGAAGGGCGGGTAGACCGTCCAGCCCGTGCCGACGCCGTTCACGCCCGGCGCGCCGGGGACGAACATCGAGATGATCATCAGCACGAAGGCGGCGACGGTCAGCCAGAACGAGATGTTGTTCATCCTCGGGAAGGCCATGTCCGGCGCGCCGATCATCAGCGGCACGAACCAGTTGCCGAAGCCGCCGATGACGGCGGGCATGACCATGAAGAAGATCATGATCAGGCCGTGGCCGGTGACGAAGACGTTGTAGGTCTGGCCGTTCGAGAAGATCTGCATTCCCGGATACATGAGCTCGATGCGCATCATGATCGACAGGAAGCCGCCGACGAGGCCCGCAATGATCGAGAAGATCAGATAGAGCGTCCCGATGTCCTTGTGGTTGGTGGACAGAAGCCAGCGCCGCCATCCGGTCGGATGGGCATGGGCCTCGTCGTGTCCGTGGCTATCAGCGTGCGGTGCCGCGGTTGCCATGATCTCGTCTCCTCGGCGACTTACTTGGACGCGGCAGCGAACTTGCTGCCAGCGTCTTCGGCATTAGCGAATTTCTGCTTCGCCTCGTTCAGCCAGGCGGCGTAGCGCTCCTGGCTGACGACGCGGAAGGCGATCGGCATGAAGGCGTGGTTCTGGCCGCAGATGAAGGAGCACTGACCGTAATAGATGCCCTCGCGCTCGGCCTGGAACCAGGTTTCGTTCAGGCGGCCGGGGATCGCGTCGATCTTGATGCCGAAGGACGGCACCGTGAACTTGTGGATGACGTCGGCACCGGTCACCTGGATGCGGACGATCTTGCCGACCGGAACGACCGCTTCGTTGTCGACGGCGAGAAGGCGAGGAGCCTCGGCGGCGGCGATCTTGTTGGAGGAGATCGCCTCGGCGCGGGCCTTCTCGTCGAGCATCAGCGAATCGAAGCCGAAATTGCCCTTGTCCTGCACATACTCGTAGGACCAGTACCACTGCTTGCCGGTGACCTTGATGGTCATGTCGGCCTGCGGCACCTCAAGCTGCAGCTTGAGCAGGCGGAAGGACGGGATCGCGATCACCACCAGGATCAGGACCGGGATCACGGTCCAGCACACCTCGAGCAGAGCGTTGTGCGTGGTCTTGGACGGGACCGGGTTCGCCTTCTCGTTGAAGCGGAAGATCACATAGATCAGCAGCGCGAGCACGAAGAGCGTGACCGCGAAGATGATGATGTTCAGCCAGTCATGGAACCAGTGGATGAAATCCGCGACCGGCGTCGCGGCGCCCTGCAGATTGATCTGCCAGGGAGTCGGCATCCCGGTGCCGGCGAGGGCCGGGGCGGTCGCCAGCGCGATGGCAGCAAGAGCCGCGATGGCGGCGGTTGCAAGGGTCCTGCTCAGAAATCGCATTGGTCCGACATAGCTCCTCAATCGACCTGCGTGGGAGCCGAAGCTCGGGTCCACGCACGAAGGGGCGACCGCGAGGTCACCCTGCTCTTCGGGATTGCGATAAATCAAAGATCACGCTTGCGCCAGAGGGGCAATGCCGAGAGCCCCTGCATGCCGTGCGGCATAATCACGCGAAGCTGTGCTTGAAGTGCGGCACGAAGGCGCAGCCCGCCTTGACAGGGCCGGGCCTGCATGGTCGGAACGCATTTCATGTTGATGGCGGCGGGATTCCGCGAGGCAGCCGGGCTTTTGCCCGAATTCTGCGTATCTGCTGCGGTTCGTGACGTATGATCCGGTTTGGAGGACGGCAGGGATGAAGAGGATCCTGGGGGCGCTTGGCGTCTTGGCGCTGACGCTCGTGGCGGTGGGTTTCGCCGCCGGCTCCGCTTTTGCACAGGGGACCGTGCGCTCGACACATGGCGACTGGCAGATGCGTTGCGAGGTGCCTCCGGGCGCCAAGACCGAGCAATGCGCGCTCGTTCAGAATGTCGCCGCCGAGGACCGCCCGAATCTCACGCTGCTCGTCATCGTGCTGAAGACGGCGGACCAGAAGAGCCGGCTGCTGCGGGTCGTCGCCCCGCTCGGCGTGCTGCTGCCGTCCGGCCTTGGTCTCAAGATCGACGACAAGGATATCGGCCGCGCGGGCTTCGTGCGCTGCCTGACCACCGGTTGCGTCGCCGAGGTCGTCATGGACGACACGCTGCTAAACCAGCTCAAGGGCGGCAAGAGCGCGACATTCATCGTATTCCAGACGCCGGAAGAGGGGGTGGGCGTGCCCGTCTCGCTCAACGGCTTCGGCCCGGGCGTGGAGGCGCTGCCGTGATCGATCAGACTGTGACCGTGAGCCGTTGGCTCGCCCTGCCGTTGCTCTGCCTGGGCCTTGCCGGCTGCGGAACCCCGTCCTCGTCTTCGCCCACCGGCAAGGCGCTCAATGTGCTGATGTTCCAGTCGACGACCCCGCCGGCGCCGGACCAGTTGCCGAAGGACGAGGATGAGGTGACGGAGGTGTGTCCGGAAGTCACCGTCGCCGATGGCGGCGCGGCGATCCGCGCGCAGGCCGGGCAGGATTCGGGTGGCCTGCGCTACCAGATCTCCATCGCCAACGTCGCGCGCGAATGCACCTCGCTCGGCAAGGGCGGCGGCTTCCGCCTCAAGGTCGGTGTCGAGGGGCGCGTGCTGCTCGGCCCGGCTGGCAGCCCCGGCAGCTACGGCGCCACGCTGACCACGGTTGTGACGCGCGGCAATGGCGTGGTCGCGCGCCGCTCGGCGCGCGTTGGCGCGACGATTCCCGGCGGACAGAGCGGCGCCGATTTCGCCTATGTCGAGGACGGTATCACCGTGCCGGCGGGTCAGGGCGACGTCGAGATCTTCGTCAGTCTGGGTCATGGCGGCGCGGCCGCTCCGGCGCGCCATCGCCGGCGCTAGATCGCCAGAGCCGGTCGGGCTGCTCCAGCCTGATCGGTGAATCCGCATCTCGATGCAGCTTTGCCTTGAAAGAAGGCGCCGCCCCGATTGACTGGGCCGGCGCCTTCTGTATCTCTGCCCCAGCCGCATATCCCCGCGGGAGAGACCGGGCCTGATCCGTCAGGGCCGGCGCCGAAGGCGCAACCGCCCCGGAAACGCTCAGGCAAAAGGACCGCTTGGGGACTTGGCGCTCTGGAAAGCGGCGGGAGCGATCCCGCCCACCGACGGGTGTAACTCGTCCGGCTTCGCGGTCGGCGGGGAAATCTCTCAGGTTCCGAGACAGAGGGGGCGCGCTCCGGACATCCGTCCGGCGCTTGCGCTCGATTCTGGAAGGGGCCGCCATGGCTGCCGAAGCCGCAGAAGCCACCCACGAAGCCTCCGGCGCCGCCGCGCCGCTGAAGACGCCGCTCCATGCCCGCCATGTCGCGCTCGGCGCCCGCATGGTGCCCTTCGCCGGCTACGACATGCCGGTGCAGTATCCGACCGGTATCCTGACCGAACACAACTGGACCCGCGAAAAGGCCGGCCTTTTCGACGTCTCGCATATGGGCCAATGCTTTCTGATCGGTCCCGATCACGAGACCACGGCCAAGGCGCTGGAAGCGCTGATTCCGGCCGACATCGTCAATCTCGCCCCCGGCAAGCAGCGCTACTCGCAGCTTCTCAACGAGGAAGGCGGCATCCTCGACGACCTTATGATCACGCGCTCGATCGATCCCGACGAGGACGGCGCGCTCTATCTCGTCGTCAACGCCGCTTGCAAGGATGCCGACTACGCCCATATCGAGGCGCGCCTGCCGGCCAATGTGAAGCTGGTCAAGGCCGAGCATCGCGGCCTGATCGCGTTGCAGGGGCCGGGCGCGGAAGCGGCGCTCGCGAAGATCGCGCCGGAAGCCGCCGAGATGGGCTTCATGACCTCCCGCACCATGAAAGTCGCCGGCATCAAGGCCAATGTCAGCCGCTCCGGCTACACTGGCGAGGACGGCTACGAGATCTCGGCTGCCGCCAACAAGATCGGCGAGATCTGGGACACGCTGCTGCTCGACGGCAACGTCAAGCCGATCGGCCTCGGCGCCCGCGATTCGCTGCGGCTGGAAGCGGGCCTGTGCCTCTACGGCCATGACATCGACACCACGACCTCGCCGATCGAGGCCGCGCTCAACTGGTCGATCCAGAAGCGCCGCCGCGAGGAGGGTGGTTTCCCCGGCGCCGCGCGCGTCCAGCGTGAATTGGCCGAGGGCGTCTCGCGCATCCGCGTCGGTTTGAAGCCGGAAGGCCGCGCCCCCGCACGTGAGGGCACCGAGATCGCGACGCCCGAGGGCGAGGTGATCGGTGTCGTGACCTCCGGCGGCTTCGGCCCGACGCTCAACGGCCCCTGCGCCATGGGCTATGTCGCCAAGGCTCACTCGGCGCCGGGCACGCAACTCAACCTGATCGTGCGCGGCAAGCCGCTGCCGGCCGTGGTGGCGACGATGCCCTTCGTGCCGAACGGCTACAAGCGCTGAACCTTTTTCCAGACATCTGACGCCAGGAGGAAACCATGGCCGAGACCCGTTACAGCAAGGACCACGAATATATCCGCATCGAGGGTGACGTCGGCACCGTCGGCATCTCCGACTACGCCCAGTCCCAGCTCGGCGACGTCGTCTTCGTCGAGCTGCCGGCCGTCGGCAAGGCGCTGGCCAAGGGCGGTGAGGCCGCGGTGGTCGAGAGCGTCAAGGCCGCCTCGGAGGTCTATGCCCCGGTCTCGGGCGAGGTCGTCGAGGTCAATGCCGAGCTTGAGGCCGCCCCGGGCACCGTCAACGAGGACCCGGCCGGCAAGGGCTGGTTCCTGAAGATCAAGATCAAGGACGCTGCCGAGCTCGACGCCCTGATGAACGAGGCCGAGTACCAGAACTACGTGAAGTCGCTCTGATTTCTGGCGCCGCCGCGGATTTTCCGCGGCGGCGCATTGCTTCGACGGCCTCAGAGCCCGAAACCGACAACGGACATTTCTCCATGCGCTATCTCCCGCTCACCGATACCGACCGCGAGGACATGCTCGCGCGGATCGGCGTCTCTGATATCGACGCGCTCTTCAGCGACGTGCCGGCCGGCAAGCTGCTGAAGGCCCCGGTCGATCTGCCCCGCGCCAAGGGGGAGCTCGAGGTCGAGCGCATCCTCGGCAAGATGGCCGGCAAGAACACCGCCGCCTCGGCCGTGCCCTTCTTCGTCGGCGCCGGCGCCTACAAGCACCATGTCCCTGCGACGGTGGATCACCTGATCCAGCGCTCGGAATTCTTGACCAGCTATACGCCCTACCAGCCCGAGATCGCGCAGGGCACGCTGCAATATCTCTTCGAGTTCCAGACCCAGGTCGCGGCGCTGACCGGCATGGAGGTCGCCAACGCCTCGATGTATGACGGCTCGACCGGCACCGGCGAGGCCGTGCTGATGGCGCATCGCGTCACCAAGCGCCGCAAGGCTGTGCTCTCCGGCGGCCTGCATCCCCATTACACCGCGGTCGTCGAGACCCTCTCCGAGATGGCGAATGACGAGGTTGTGGCACTGCCGCCGGACGTCTCCGCCAGCGAGGACATCCTCTCCCAGATCGACGACAGCGTTTCCTGCGTCGTCGTCCAGTCGCCGGATGTGTTCGGCAATCTGCGCGACCTGAAGCCGATTGCCGAGAAGGCCCATGCCCATGGCGCCCTGCTGATCGCGGTCTTCACCGAGGTCGTCTCGCTCGGCGCTGTGGTGCCTCCGGGCGCGCAGGACGCCGACATCGTCGTCGGCGAGGGCCAGTCGATCGGCAACGCCCTGAATTTCGGCGGCCCCTATATCGGCCTCTTCGCCGCCAAGTCGAAATATATCCGCCAGATGCCGGGCCGGCTCTGCGGCGAGACGGTCGATTCGACCGGCCAGCGCGGCTTCGTGCTGACGCTCTCGACCCGCGAGCAGCATATCCGCCGCGACAAGGCGACCTCGAACATCTGCACCAATTCCGGCCTCTGCGTGCTGGCCTTCACCATCCACATGACGCTGCTCGGCCAGGCCGGTCTCGCCCGTCTCGCCGAAGTGAACCATGCCAATGCCGTGAAGCTCGCCGACGCGCTCGCGGGCGTCGAAGGCGTGACCGTGCTCAACGACAGCTTCTTCAACGAGTTCACGGTGAAGCTGAAGAAGCCCGCCGCCGAGGTCGTCGAGGTGCTCGCCGCCAAGGGCATCCTGGCCGGCGTCCCCGTCTCGCGGCTCCTGCCCAAGGCGGGGCTCGACGACCTGCTGATCATCGCCTCGACCGAGGTGAATACCGATGAAGACCGGGCGGCCCTCGTGGCGGCGCTCGTGGAGGTGCTGTGATGCTGAACCGTCAGGGACGTCCCACCCAGGCCGGCGAGGCCGCTCATGCCGAGCACGCCACCTTCACCGGCAACAAGGCGCTGCAGCAGATTGAGCCGCTGATCTTCGAGATCGGTCATCACGAGGCGACGGGCGTCGATATCGACAAGCCGGCGCCCTTCAAGTCGCGCCTGGGCAAGCATGCCCGCCAGGGCGAGATCGGCCTGCCCGGCCTCTCCGAGCCCGAGACGATGCGCCATTATGTCCGCCTCAGCCAGAAGAACTACGGCATCGATACCGGGCTCTTCCCGCTCGGCTCCTGCACGATGAAGCACAATGCCCGCCTCAACGAGAAGATGGCGCGGCTGCCCGGCTTCTCCGACGTGCATCCGCTGCAGCCGCTCTCGACCGTGCCTGGCGCGCTCGACCTGATGCTGGAGCTCGCCCGCTACCTGATGACGCTGACCGGCATGCCGGCGGTGGCCCTCTCGCCGAAGGCCGGCGCCCATGGCGAGGCCTGTGGCATGATGGCGATCAAGGCCGCAATCGAGGCGAAGGGCGAGGGCGCGACCCGCAATGTCGTGCTCGTTCCCGAATCGGCCCATGGCACCAATCCGGCGACGGCGGCCCTGATCGGCTTCTCGGTGAAGGCGGTTCCCGCCCGTCCGGACGGCACCGTCGCCGTCGAGGACGTCAAGGCCCTGCTCGGGCCGGATATCGCCGCGATCATGCTGACCAACCCGAACACCTGCGGCATCTTCGAGCCGCAGATCGTCGAGATCGCCGCGGCGATGCATGAGGCCGGCGCCTATTTCTACTGCGACGGCGCCAACTTCAACGCGATCGTCGGCAAGGCCCGGCCGGGCGATCTCGGCGTCGACGCCATGCACATCAACCTGCACAAGACCTTCTCGACGCCCCATGGCGGCGGCGGTCCCGGTGCCGGTCCGGTCGTGCTCTCCGAGCGTCTGGCGCCCTTCGCGCCCGTGCCCTTCATCCATGTCGAGAACGGCAAGCCGCATCTAATCGAATCGCGCGGCGAAGCGCCGGCGGGCAACCAGCCCTTCGGCCGCATGACCGCCTTCCACGGCCAGATGGGCATGTATGTCCGTGCGCTCGCCTATATGCTGAGCCACGGCTCGGACGGCATGCGCCAGGCCTCCGAGGATGCGGTTCTCAACGCGAACTACATCCGCGCCGGCCTCGCCGACCTGATGTCGCTGCCCTTCCCGGACCATCCGTCGATGCACGAGGTGCTGTTCGACGACGAGTGGCTGAAGGGCTCGGGCGTCTCGACGCTCGATTTCGCCAAGGCGATGATCGACGAGGGCTATCATCCCATGACGGTGTATTTCCCGCTCGTCGTCCATGGCGCCATGCTGATCGAGCCGACCGAGTCGGAGTCCAAGGCGGCGCTCGACCTCTTCATCGCGACGCTGCGCGACCTCGCCATCGCGGCCAAGGGCAATGACAAGGAGCGCTTCACCAGCGCCCCGCATCACGCCCCGATCCGTCGCCTGGACGAGACCCGCGCCGCCCGTTCGCCAGTGCTGAAATGGGAAAAGCCGGCTCCGGCCAAGGAAGCGGCGGAATAGGCGTCTCGCCCGTCCTGACGGCATCCGTCAGCATGGTGAAGAGCGTTGCGCCGCTCTTAAGCTTTCCTTGACTATGTCGGACAATGATCGCCCCCGTGCCGCTCTCTGCGGCTCGGGGGTTCGTTTTATGTTCGCGCGTACCTGCATCCTCGTCACGGCTGCCGTCAGCTTCGTCGCAGTCTCTGCGCTCGACGTGCGCGCCAACGAGCCGAGCTATGGCCCCAACACCTATGATCGTACCCTTCAGGCGCTGGTCGCGCATGAGGAGGTCGCCAGCCGCGGCGGCTGGCCGAAGGTGCCGGCCGGAGTCACGGCGCTCAAGCCGGATTCGCAGGGGCCGGAGGTCGTCGCCCTGAAGCAGCGCCTCATCGCCAGCGGCGACCTGCCGGCCGATGCGCTGGCGGGCGATGTCTATGATGCGGCCGTCATGGAGGCCGTGAAGCATTTTCAGCGCCGCCATGGCCTGTCGGACCTCGGCACCGTCGGCCGTCTGACGCTCAGGGCGATGAACACCTCGGTCGAGACGCGCCTCAATCAGCTCACCGCCACGCTGGAGCGCCTCAAGGGCAATGGCTTCAACTTCGCCCATCGCTATGTCGTGGTGAACATCCCCGGCGCCAGCGTCGAGGCGGTCGAGGACGGGCAGGTGCGCGAGCGCCATCTCGCCATCGTCGGCCGCCCGGACCGGCCTTCGCCGGTGATCCAGGCCAACATCACCTCGGTCAACCTCAACCCGTACTGGACGGTGCCGATGTCGATCGTGAAGGCCGACATCATCCCGCACATGCGCAAGGATCCGACCTTCGTCGCCAAGTCGAACATGAAGCTGCTCGGGGCCGAGAACAAGGAGATCGACCCGGCGAGCGTGAACTGGTCGACGATCACCAATCCCTATTTCTACGTGCGGCAGGAGCCCGGCCCGACCAATTCTCTCGGCCAGCTCAAGATCGACATGCCCAACAGCGACGCGGTCTATATGCACGACACGCCGAAGAAGACGCTGTTCCGCAACGATGTGCGCTTCAACTCCTCCGGCTGCGCCCGCATCGAGGGCGTGCGTGACCTCGCCGCCTGGCTGCTCGAGGGCACGGAGTGGAACCGGCAGGCGATCGAGGATGAGATCGCCAAAGGCGAGCGCAAGAACATTCCGCTGAAGAAAGCGGTGCCGGTGGCCTGGGTCTACCTCACCGGCTGGCAGGGCGCCGACGGACAGGTCCAGTTCCGCGACGACATCTACGGGCTCGACACGCCGCAGGGCATCGTCACCTCGACGATCCAGGCGCGCAAGCCGAAGCCGAAGGCGATTGCCACGCCTCAGCCCCGGCCCGCAACCGTGCCGGTGACGGCCGTGGGGAATCCTCCGGCCCCCGCGGCGACCGCGAGCAACTGAGCCGGTCAGGGCGCCTTCAGGATCGCCATCACAGCCGAGATCGCCTGATTGCGCGCTGTGGCGTCTGTGCCGATCGTGACCTTGCCGTCCGGGCGCTGTGAAAAGGCGGCGCGCCGTTCGCGCAACGGCAGGTCCGGATGGTCGAAATCGTGATAGGCGCCGGCAAAGCCGACGAAGTGCGCCTTCCCACGCTGTGCCAGTTCCTCGCAGGGCGCCGCCGGCGTCCAGTCGTCGGCGAGCCCCTGGAAGATCGCCGTGTCGGTCTGCGGACGCCAGTCGCGCTTCAGCAGGACGCGGCAGCCGGGATAGAAGGCGATGACATGGCGCAGGCGCCTGGCCTCCGGAGCGCCCGCGACACGCAGCGCCGTCGAGCCGCCATTGGACCAGCCGATCAGGCTGATGCGATCGGATACGGCGAAGCTCTGTCGGGCGAGCCAGTCGATCGCCGCAAAGGCGTCGCGAGCCCGGTCGGCTGGCGTCAGCGCGCGGTCGCGCTCGTTGCAGAGTGCTCTGATCCCGCGTGGGCCGAAGCTGTCGACGAGCAGCACGGCATAGCCGGCTCGCACCAGCCGCTGCGACCAGTCGGTTTCGCGCGCGCCAATTTCGCCCGAGCGCGTATAGAGCCCGGCGCAGCCATGCAGGCCGATGACGACCGGGAACGGGCCGGCCCCCGGCGGGCGCGCCAGCCAGCCGACGAGCTCCCGCGCATCGCGCGACGGAAAGCCGACCTTGTCGAAGGCATCGGCTCCGCCGAGCGCCGCGGCGAGAAGCGCCGGAACGATCAGGAGAGCGCGGAGCAGGTTGCCGATCATCGCGAATGCCCTTGGATCCGAAGCGGAGGCCCTGCCGCTATGGTTGCGACGGCATCCCATGGCATGATTTCGGCGGAAGCCGGGCAAAGAAAAACGCCGCGCCCGGAAGAGCGCGGCGTCGAATGTTCGAGCGATCGGCTGAGGCTCAGTTGAGCTTGGCCTTGACCTCGTCCAGCCCGGAGGCGAAGGCGGCGTCGCCGGCCTTGCCCGCCATCTGGCCGCGCAGGATCGTCTCGGCGGCCTTGGTGGCGGCCTCCGCAGCTGCGGCGCGAACCTCGGCCTCGGCCTGGCTCTCGGCCTGGGCGATCTTCTCCTCGGCCGCCTTGGTGCGGCGGACGACGAAGTCCGCGAGCTTGGCCTCGGCTTCCGCCGCGAGGCGCTTGGCCTCGTCATTGGCGGAGGAGACGATCTCGGCGGCCTCGGCCTCGGCGGCCTTGCGCTTGGAGTCGTATTCGGCCAGCAGCTTCTCGGCCTCCTGGCGCAGGCGGCGGGCTTCCGCCAGCTCCTGAGCGACCTTCTCGCCGCGCGCGTCCAGACCTTTCACGATCATCTTCGGCACGCCGAACTTGACGAGGATCGCGAGGAAGATGACGAGCGCGACGCCAACCCAGAAAGTATCCATCAGAACTCTCCTCAGCCGCGCGCCAGGGCCTGGTCGACTGCTTCCGTCGCCTCGGTGGCGCTGGGAGCCTGACCGGTCAGCTTGGTGACGATCGCGACCGCCACGTCGCTGCCGAGACCGCGGACATTGCTCATCGCCTCGGTCTTGGTCTTGGCGATGGTCGCCTCGGCCTGGGCGAGCTTGGCGGCGAGTTCGGCCTCGGTGGCGTGACGCTGGGCGTCGCTCGCCTTGGCGCCGGTCTCGCGCGCCGTCTGGGCGATGCCCTGGGCGTTCTTGCGCGCCTCGGCGAGGGCCTTCTCATAGGCCTGCGCCATCTCCTCGGCCTTGGCCTGCATCTCGGCCGCCTGGTCGAGGTCGCGGCCGATGGTGCCGGCGCGCTCTTCCAGGATCTCGCCGATGCGCGGCAGCGCGATCTTCGACATCAGCCAGTAGAGCACCGCGAAGGTGACGGCGAGCCAGAACAGGTTGCTGGCGAAATGCGACGGGTCGAAAGGCGGGAAGGAAGCTCCCTCGCCACTTTCGCCGTGCTTCTGCTCGGCAGCCAGCGCCGCTCCCGCCGCCAGAGTGGCGAACGAGGCGACAGCCAGCGGCCATCCTTGTCGCACGAACCCTGAAGATCGAACCGGCATAGCGTGCCTTTCAGCGCAAAGAAAAGGAACCGCCGCGCGCCTGGCCAAGATAGCCTGAACGCGCGACGAAAAAGCGGTCGACGGAAGCGTCAGACCACGAAGAGCAGCACGAGCGCGACGACGAACGCGAAGATGCCCAGACCTTCGGCAAGCGCCGCGCCGATGAAGGCGCGCGGGAACTGGCCGTCGGCGGCCGACGGGTTGCGCAGGGCGCCCGAGAGGAAGTTGCCGAAGATGGTGCCGACGCCGATGGCGGCGAGGCCCATGCCGAGCGAGGCGAGGCCGGCGCCGATGAACTTGGCTGCAACAGGATCCATGATGTTTCTCCAGTGGGAAGGCTAAAGGGCGGGTTGAACTCGTCCGGGCGCTGTCCCGGCCTCAGTGGCCGGGGTGCAGCGCGTCGTTGAGATAGACGCAGGTCAGGATCGCGAAGACATAGGCCTGCAGGACGGCGACGAGGACCTCGAGCGCCGTCAGCGCGACGGCCAGCAGCAGCGGCAGCGGCGCGATCGCGTAGTTCAGCACGGCGCCCGAGCCCAGCAGCACGACGACGAAGCCGCCGAAGACTTTGAGCGCGATATGGCCGGCGAGCATGTTGCCGAAGAGACGCAGCGAGAGCGAGACCGGGCGCGACACGAACGAGACGACCTCGATCAGCATCACGAAGGGCAGGAGCCAGCCCGGCACGCCCGACGGCACGAACAGGCCGAAGAAGTGGCTGCCATGCTTGGTGATGCCGTAGATCAGCACGATGCTCATCACGAGCACGGCGAGAGCGGCGGTGACGATGACCTGGCTGGTGACGGTGAACGAGCCGGGCAGCAGGCCGAGGAGGTTCGACGCCAGCACGAACATGAACAGCGAGAACACGAAGGGGAAGAACTTCATGCCCTCCTTGCCCATCACGCCGGTGAGGGTGGAGGCCGTGAATTCGTACATCATCTCGGCGAGCGACTGCAGCCGGCCGGGAACGACCGCGCGCTGGCTCGAGCCATAGACCATGATGACCGAGACGACGGCGACCACGATCGCCATCCACAGCGAGGTGTTGGTGAAGGACAGGTCGAGGCCGAACGGCTTCAGCTCCACGATCGGATTGATGTGGAATTGGTGGATCGGATCGATTCCGCCGCCAGCCGCCATGATCTCGTCCCTCGTCGCGCGGCTTTACGGGCCGCCCCTTCGGTCAATCTCTCTTCGGATCGCTCTTCGACACGGAGGTCGGGCGCGAACCGAGCCGATAGACGGATCTGAAGCCCGCGATGGCTCCGATCACCAGGAAGGCGATCAGCAGGAACGGGGACGTTCCCAGCCACCGGTCGCCGAGGTACCCGATCAGGGCGCCTGCGATGATGCCGCCTGCAAGATCCGTCGCGGCGCGAAAGCCTGAGGACATCGCGCCCGCGAGGGCCTTGTCCTCTCCAGCCGGACCCGCGCCCGGCTTTTCGTTCTCTTCCGCCCGTTTGATCGCGGACTTCAGGGAACCCAGTCTTGCGCGCAACTCCGAGTCTGAGGCGTTTGGGTCAGGTTCTGTCATGGCCTTGGCTCCGTCTCGATCGCGAAAACGCCGCGATCCGGCGAAAAACCACTATAACCAC
Source organism: Bosea sp. AS-1 (assembly GCF_002220095.1). GTDB lineage: Bacteria > Pseudomonadota > Alphaproteobacteria > Rhizobiales > Beijerinckiaceae > Allobosea. The sequence goes on along the minus strand of NZ_CP022372.1, from coordinate 4,239,236 downwards.
GACCAAACCCGCGCATCGAGCCGTCGTCAGCACGGCCTCCTTTATTGGCAGCCCCCGGCGCTGTCAAGGCGCGTGGATAACGTCTAACGTATTGGAATATATAAAAATTCTGGCAAAGTGCGACAATCTTGCCGCATTGCGGGACGGAATGTGGCATTTTTTCAGCGGGGCAAGGCGGTCCTCGGCCGCGTTTTTCGCCCCCTGAGGCGGTTTTTCCCTATCCCTGGGGAAGGACCTCAGCCCGCCTCGCGGATGCGCTCCGCCGTGGCGAGGTCGACCGACACCATCTGGCTGACGCCGCGCTCCGCCATGGTGACGCCGAAGAGCCGTTCCATCCGCGCCATGGTGATCGGGTTGTGGGTGATCAGGATGAAGCGGGTCTGCGTGTTGCGCGCCATTTCCACCAGGAGGTCGCAATAGCGCTCGACATTGGCATCGTCGAGCGGCGCGTCGACCTCGTCGAGCACGCAGATCGGCGAAGGGTTGGTCAGGAAGACGGCGAAGATCAATGCGGTCGCCGTCAACGCCTGCTCGCCGCCGGAGAGCAACGTCATCACCTGCGGCTTCTTGCCGGGCGGACGGGCGAAGATCTCGAGCCCGGCCTCGAGCGGGTCCTCCGAATCCACCAGCCGAAGCTCGGCCTCGCCGCCGCCGAACAACACGCCGAAGAGCTGCTGGAAATGGCCGTTGACGATCGCGAAGGCGGCGGTGAGTCGTTCGCGCCCCTCGCGGTTGAGCGCGCCGATCGCCTGCCTGAGGCGCCGGATCGCCTCGGTCAGGTCGTCCCGCTCGGTCGAAAGCCCCTCGCGCTTGCTCTTCACATCGGTCAGCTCGTCCTCTGCGCGCAGGTTGACCGCGCCCAGCCGCTCGCGCTCGCCCTTGAGATTGGCGAGGCGACGCTCCACGGCTTCCGTCTCGGGCAGTGGATCGCCGGGCTTGTGCCCGGCGATGGCCTGCAGCCCATCGAGCCCGGTTTCCAGCCCGTCCTCGATCTGGCGGGCTATGTCGGCGACGCGCTGCCGCGCCGCATCGCGCCGCGCCTCGGCCGAGGCCCGCCGCTCCCGCGCGCCGGACAGCCCCTCCAGCGCGATGCGGGCCTGCCGGTCGGCTTCCGCCAGGGCGGATTCGCCGGTAGCCAGCCTGTCGGCTGCCTCGCGCCGGGCAGCTTCCGCCTGCTCGATCTCGGCGACGAGCCGCCGCTTCTCGATCAGGAAGGTGTCGGGCGCTTCCAGCAAAGCCTGGCGCTCGGCGGTCGCCGCAGCGATCCGGCGCCGGCTTTCCGCGGCGCTCTGGCCGCTCGCATCCGCGCGCTTCCGCCAGGCTTGCGTTTCGTCGGCAATGGCGGCGCGCCGGCGCGCCCGCAACTCAGCTTCCCGCGCGAGGGTCTGGAGGCGGGCGCGAGCATCGGAGGCCGCAGCCCGCCGCTCGCCCAGCACGGCGCGCGCCTTCAGCAGCGTGGTTTCAAGCGTGGTCGATGCGGGCAGGGCCGCCAGGGCCTTCTCCTGTTCGCGAGCCTGTGCTCCGGCTTCGGCCATGCTCTGGCCGAGACGATTGATCGCCTCTGTCAGGCCGGAAAGGCGGGCGGCCGTCTCCGCAGCCTTGCGCTCGGCCGCGGCGAATTGGTCGCGGCCGTGGTCGAATTGCCGGCGGGCCTGCCGTGCCGCCTCGATCGCCGTGCTCTCGGCCTGCACTGCTGCGCGCGTCTCTACGGTCACCGCCTCCAGCGCCTGGCGTGCTGTCTCGGCCGCCTCGCGGGCTGCGACGGCCTCGCGTTGGAGATCGTCGAGCCGGTTCTTTTCCGCCAGCCGTCGAGCCGCGGGGGATGGCGCTTCGGCGGCACTGGTGAAGCCGTCCCAGCGCCAGACGTCGCCTTCGCGCGAGACCAGGATCTGTCCCGGGCCGAGCAGGGCGCGCAGGCTTTCGCCCTCTGCCCGCGCGACCACACCGATCTGGGCAAGGCGGCGTGCAAGCGCGGGCGGGCCTTTCACATGCCGGAGGAGAGGTTCGGCGCCAGCCGGCAGCGTTGGGTCGCTCGAGCCGGGGCCGGTCTCCCGCCAATGCGCCGGCGCGGCCGTATCGGCGGACGCATCGAGATCGTCGCCGAACGCCGCACCCAGCGCGATCTCGAATCCTTTCGCGACCTTGATCGCCTCGACGATGGCCGGCCAGCGGTCGCTCGCCGCCGGGGCCAGCAGCTTGCGCAGCGTGCCGACCTCGGTTTCGAGCCGCTGGGCCTTGCGGTCCGCCTCGGTCATAGGGCCGCGCATCTGAGACTCGCGCTCGCGGATGCCGGCGAGTGCAGCGCGCGCGGCGGAGGCCTGCGTATCCGCTGTCTGCATGGCGGCTTCCATCGCCGCGAGCGCCTGACGCAGCCCGTCGAGCGGCGCGCCTGTGCTGGCGGCTTCGAGCGCCGCCTGGTCGCGCTGGAGTCTGTCCAGCTCCGCCCCGGCGCGCGCTTCGCGCTCACGCACCTCGCGCAAGATCCGCTCCAGCGCGCCCCGGCGGGCGGCGAGGTCGGACAACGCGGCCTGCGCCGCGGTCTGCTCGGCCTCTGCGGTGGCGAGCGCCTGCTCGGCCTCCTGCAGCGCGGCCGAAGCCGCGTCGGTACCGCCGCCGGACACTTCGCTCTCACGGGCGAGGACAGCGTCTTCCCCTGCGAGCCGCGCGAGGCTTTCGTTCGCGTCCCGACCGATCGTTTCCTGCCGCGCCAGATCGGCCTGTAATTCGGCAAGCCGTTTGCCGAGTTCTTCCGCCCGCTGTTTGGCGCGGCGGTTCTCGGCCTCGAGCTCGTCGAGGCCGCGCTTGAGCCGTACCAGGGCCGCCGCGGCTGCCGATTCGCCCTGGCGCAGGGCCGGCATCTCATGCGTGGCGATGGCCTGCCGCTTGGCAGCCTCCGCCTGGATCCCGGTCTGGTCGGCGACGGCGCGCACCGTCTCTTCCAGCACATGCTCGGCTTGCGCCTGATGGGCGCGCGCCTCGTGCAGCGCGATCAGCGCCAGCATCGCCTCGGCCCGGCGGATATCGGCCGCGAGGCTGCGATAGCGCCCGGCCTGTCGCGCCTGTCGCTGCAGCGCCTCGATCTGCCCGTCGATCTCGCCGAGCACATCTTCGAGTCGGGTCAGGTTTTCCTCGGCGCCTCTCAGACGCAGCTCCGCCTCGTGGCGGCGGCTGTGCAGCCCGGCGATGCCGGCAGCGTCCTCGAGGATGCGCCGGCGTGACTGCGGCTTGGCCGAGATGATCTCGCTGATCTGCCCTTGCCGCACGAGCGCCGGCGAGCGCGCGCCGGTTGCGGCATCGGCGAAGAGGAGCTGCACGTCCTTGGCCCGCACCTCCTTGCCGTTGATGCGGTAGGTCGAGCCTTCCTCGCGTTCGATCCGGCGTGTGACTTCGAGGGTGTCGAGCTCGTTGAAGGCGGCCGGCGCCTTGCGGTCGCTGTTGTCGAGAGTGAGCGCGACCTCGGCCATGTTGCGGGCCGGGCGCTCGTTCGAGCCGCCGAAGATGACGTCGTCCATCCCCGAGCCGCGCATGTTCTTGAACGAGCTTTCGCCCATCACCCAGCGCAAGGCTTCGACGAGATTGGACTTGCCGCAGCCATTCGGCCCGACGATGCCGGTCAGCCCCGGTTCGATCGGGAATTCGGTCGGCTCGACGAAGGTCTTGAAGCCGGTGAGCTTGAGGCGCGTCAGATGCATGGACGCGTGCCGTCGGCTTGCAAACGCTCAGCCCCCGCCTTTCGAGGAGCCATCACGCGGCTCCTCGGTACGGGGACTGAGAATGATGAGGCTTTGTGAGCGCGCGATGACGCGCCCCGCTCACTTCGCGAGCAGCGGCTCCAGCACCTTGTCGAACTCGGCGATCGAGACTGCACCCGAGACTTTCTGTCCATTCACGAAGAAGGTCGGGGTCGCGTCCACGCCCGCCTTGGCGCCGCCGTCCTTCACCTGGGTAATGGCGTCATAGATATCCTGCCTTTTCAAGCAGGCTTCGAAGGATTCCTGCGTGAAACCGCCCTGTTTCACCAGCGCCGAGAGCGCGTCGACCGGCTTGTCGACGAAAGCCCAGTTCTTCTGCTGCGAGAACAGCAGGTCGGTCATCGGATAGTATTTGTCGTTGCCGTTGCAGCGGGCCAGCATGAAGCCGGCCATGGCCAGCGGGTCGAGCGGGAATTCGCGCAGGCTGAAGCGGATCTTGCCGGTGTCGATGTACTTCTTCTTCAGCTCCGGCCAGGTCGTCTCGTGGAAATGGGCGCAGTGCGAGCAGGTCATCGAGGCATATTCGATGACCGTGACCTTCGCGTCCGCCGGGCCAAGCCAGACGTCGCCGAGCGGGCCGGCATCGGGAAGCTTGGTCTGGGCGCGGGCGGCACCGATGCCCGCGAATTCGGCGCCCGCGAGCGCGGCGGCGGCGATCCCGGCTGCGCCGGTCAGGAGCTGTCGCCTGTTCGTCATCGTGAGGGGTCCTCAAAGCTAGGTCGAAGGTCGAAATCGGAGCTATAGAGGCCGGCGCATTGTGGCAAGAGCGCATCGGCGCCTGCGGCGTTCTGCTCACGAAGCCGTGTCAATTGTTGCGCGAACCGTCCTGCCGCGCCCGCTGCGCCACGGCGCGACCGAGCCGGGCGAGAGCATCCCGCAAGCCTTCATCCGCGACCGATGCGACCTGGTCGTCGATCCGCGCCGTTGCTACCGGGTCGAGAACCGGAACCGGGCGGGCGGGCGCCTGAACCGGCGCCACCGGTCCCTGCTTCAGGACGAGCTTGCCGACGGCGCGCCAGCCCAGATGGGTGTTGACGCGCTCGACCACCAGCGGGCCGAGCTGCTGCATCTCGAGCGCGAAGGCTCCCTCGACCCGTACGACCATCGTCGCCGGCTCCGCGGCTTCGCCGGGTCCGGGGCGCCGTTTCGGCCAGTCGATCTTGAGCGGTCGCGTACGGGCGGCAAGGCGCTCGCCGACGATCTCGGGCCAGAGCGAGACGATGGCGCGCCCCGCGAACCCCTGCGCGGCGAGCACGGGCGCGATGCAATCGTCGATCAGCTCTGCGAGCGGTTTGGCGGACATGCCCCTATTGTGGGCGTCGGGCGCGATCACGGCAAGCGATGCATCGGGAGGCTTGCGGCGGGAGCGGGCTGCGTTACACCGGCAGCATGACGCTTCAGGCCCGCGCCGCCGATCTCCTTGCCTGGTACGACCGGCACCGTCGCAGCTTGCCCTGGCGCGCCAATGCCGGCGAGCGGCCCGATCCCTATCGTGTCTGGGCCTCCGAGATCATGCTGCAGCAGACGACGGTCACGGCGGTGAAGCCCTATTACGAGCGCTTCATGGCCCGTTTTCCGACTGTGAAGGCGCTGGCGCAGGCGCCCTCGGAGGACGTTATGCAGGCCTGGGCGGGGCTCGGCTATTACTCCCGCGCCCGCAACCTTCATGCCTGTGCGCAAGCCGTGATGGAACGCCATGGCGGCCGCTTTCCCGATACGGAGGAGGCCCTGCGCGCCTTGCCTGGCATCGGCGCCTATACGGCGGGTGCCGTCGCCGCCATCGCCTTCGAACGGCCGGCGGCGGCGGTGGACGGCAATGTCGAGCGCGTGATGACGCGGCTCTTCGCGATCGCGGCGGAATTGCCGGGCGCAAGGCCGCTGATTCGCGAAAAGGTGCTGGCGCTGCTGCCGCCCGACAGGCCCGGAGATTTTGCTCAAGGCTTGATGGATCTCGGCGCCACCATCTGCACGCCGCGCAATCCTGCCTGCGGGCTCTGCCCCTGGCGCGAGCCCTGCCGGGCGAGGATCGAGGGCACGCAGGAGAGCTTCCCGCGCAAGGCGGCGAAGAAGGCCGGTGTCACGCGCTATGGCGCAGCTTTCGTCCTGACCCGCGCCGACGGTGCGATCCTGCTACGCACGCGCCCGGCCAAGGGCCTGCTCGGCGGCATGGCCGAGGTGCCGACGAGCGAGTGGCGCGCCGATTACGAGCTCGACGGGGCGGCCCAGGACGCGCCGCTGCCGATGCGCTGGAGCCGGTTGCCGGAGCCGGTCCGGCACGTCTTCACGCATTTCCCGCTGGAACTGACCGTCTTCACCGCAGAGGTGCCGCCACGCACGGTGCCGCCGGCGGGGATGCGCTTCACGCCGCTTGCGGCTCTCGCGAGCGAGCCTCTGCCCAGTGTCATGCTGAAGGTGGTGGAGCGGGCCGGCCTTTATCGTTCGAAGACGCGGTAGGTCATCGTCGGCAGGTCGACGGACCATTTGAAATAGCCCTTCGAATAGATCTTGCCGCGATTCGGCGGCCAGGGATCGTGAATGCGCAGCGTCGTCCCGGTGCCGTCGGGGTTGCTGTCCCCGCGCATGCCGACCACCACGATCATATGGCCCGGGCTGCCATGCCCGGCGGTGTACTCGTCGACGCGCCAGAGCATGTCGAACATCAGCGGGCCGCGCGACAGCGCCTGCCGCAGCAGCTCGACCGACCAGGACATCGGGGCGTTGCAGCGCAGGCCATGGATGCTGGCATAGCGCTGGCCGGTGACGATCGCCTGGTCGGTTTCCGAGGAGTTCGCCAGCGAGCCGTCGGGAAGGATCATGTCCGGCGGCGTCTTGGCGATGACGACCGGCACCGACGAGTTCTTCATCATCGCCGTCGAGGTCGCCCAGCAGGTCGTGTTCGTCGGCTGCGCGATGAACGAGACCTTGTGCAGGATCGGCGCGAAGGCCTCCGTGTCATAAAGGCAGGCCTGTGTCGCCGGACCCGCCTGCCCATCTTCGACCAGCCAGTTCTTGCGCTGGAAGGCGAGCACGGTGGCATGGGTGAACTGGCCGAAGCGGCTGTCCGGAACGAGCGGCGGCGTCGGTTTCAGCTTGGCGTTGAGTGCTTCCTGAAGCTTCTTGACCTCAGGTCCGTAGGAGCCGATTTTCAGGATCGTGGCCATGGCGTTCTCGCCCCGACGTCATGCGTTCAGGGTGCCCGCGCTGACCGCGCGGTGCGTCCTCCGAACGAATGACGAAAGGGCAGAGGCCCTGGCCGACCAGCTCAGGCGGCCGGCATCCGGGCCCGGATTTCGCCGCGCAGCGCATCGAGCACGGTCAGCCCGCCCTGGCGCTCGACATGCCAGAAGGTCCAGCCATTGCAGGCCGGCAGGCCTTGCGCCAGGGCGCCGACCTTGTGGATCGAGCCGATCGCGGGACCCAGCATCAGCGTGCCGTCGGCGCGGACCATCGCCTTGTGGCGGCGCTTCTCGTCGCTCACGATCTCGCCGGCCTTGACCAGCCCGGCCTCGACGAGGCTCAGGAAGGGCACCCGTGGCTCGGAACGCTTCGACGGCGCAGTCGCGAAGGCTTCGGGTGAAAGCGGCTGCACGGCCGCGATGCGCTCGCGCGCAGCCTTGGCATAGACCGCCTCGCGCTCGAGGCCGATGAAACGCCGGCCGAGGGCCTTGGCGACGGCGCCGGTGGTGCCGGTTCCGAAGAAGGGGTCGAGCACCACGTCGCCCGGATTGCTGGCCGAGAGCAGCACGCGGGCGAGCAGCGCCTCCGGCTTCTGCGTCGGGTGCACCTTGGCGCCGCTGCCGTCCTTCAGGCGTTCGTCGCCGGTGCAGAGCGGCAGGTACCAATCCGAGCGCATCTGCAGGTCGTCATTGCCGCCCTTCAGAGCCTCGTAGTGGAAGGTGTATTTCGAGCTTTCGCCACGCGCCGCCCAGATCAGCGTCTCATGGGCGTTGGTGAAGCGCCGGCCGCGGAAATTCGGCATCGGATTGGCCTTGCGCCAGACGATGTCGTTCAGCATCCAGAAGCCGAGATCCTGCAGGATCGCGCCGACGCGGAAGATGTTATGGTAGCTGCCGATCACCCACAGCGCGCCGTCGGGCTTCAGGACGCGGCGCGCAGCCGCCAGCCAGGCGCGAGTGAAGGCATCGTATTCGGAGAAGGAGGCGAATTTGTCCCAATCGTCGTCGACGGCATCGACGAGGCTGTCGTCGGGCCGGCGCAGATCGCCGCCAAGCTGGAGATTATAAGGCGGATCGGCGAAGATCAGATCGACGCTCGCCGGGGGCAGGGTGTTCATCGCCGCGACGCAGTCGCCGACGAGGATCTGATCGAGCGGCAGCTCCTGCGGAACGCCGATTTGTTCACGAAGGCTCGTAGCCTTCATCCGAGCCCCCAGCGCGGGCCGTCCGGTACGCGAAACCTGAATCCGGACGGGAGCGCTGGCGGTCCCGGTACGCGAAATACCCATGACGCCAAGACCGTTACGCAACTTCAACGGGGCTGATACTGGGCGAGTCAGGGTAAAGGCGGGGTTTCCGGTTTGAAAAAAATGCGTGCCATTCTGGGGCTGCAGTTTTTGCCTAGCTTATTGGCACAAAAGGGAAATTCGTAAACAAGCGTTAACCTGCCGGCCTGCCGCTGGGGCAGGCGAAGCGGGCTTGAGGACGCGCGCTGAGCTAACGGAACCAGATGCCCTTCACCGGCGCGAAGGAATAGCGGTGCTCGGGGCAGGGGCCGTGCTCGGCGATAGCGCGGCGATGGCGCGGCGTCGCGTAGCCGACATGGTCGGAAAAGCCATAGGCCGGGTAGCGCCGGCACAGTCGCGCCATCATCCGGTCCCGCGTCACCTTGGCGACGATCGAGGCAGCCGCGATCGAGGCCACGGCGCCGTCGCCTTGAATGATCGCCTCGCAGCCGCAGGCCAGCACCGGCGGGTCGTTGCCGTCGACAAGGACATGCAGTGGCGCGAGCGGCAAACCGCCGACGGCCCGGCGCATGGCCAAGAGCGTCGCCTGGCGGATATTGACCATGTCGATCTCGATCGCGTTCGCGCTCGCGACGGACACCGCCAGTGCCCGCTCCATGATCTCGCCGAAAAGCTCCTCGCGGATGGGGGCGGCCAGTTTCTTCGAATCGTCGAGCCCGGCCGGGACGCGCTCGGGGTCGAGGATGACGGCGGCCGCCACCACCGGCCCGGCCAGCGGGCCGCGCCCGACCTCGTCGATGCCGGCGAGCGGCCAGCGGCCGTCGGCGATGGCAAGCGTTTCACGGCTGAAATCGGCGGGCATGACGGGCTTATGCAACAGAGTGCGGTTCGGTTCCAGTGCGGCATGCCGCGCCTCGGGGCCATGCATCAGAACAGGCTGAGCTGCGCCTTTTCCTTTTCCGGCTTGACGAACAGATCCGTGCGCAGTCGCCGGCGCGCCGTGTTGAAGCCGATGCGCTCCGCCGCCATCTCGAAGCGCCGGCCGACCATCCAGGCATAGGGACCCGAGCCGACCATGCGCTGACCCCATTGCGAATCGTAATCCTTGCCGCCGCGGGTCGAGCGGATCAGCGACATCACATGCCGGAGCTTGTCGGGATGATGCGTCAGCAGCCATTCCTGCACGATGTCGCGCACCTCGAGCGGCAGCCGGAGCAGCACATAGCCGGCCTCCTGCGCGCCCGCGGCCTTCGCCGCATCCAGGATGCGTTCGATCTCGTGCTCGTTGATCGCCGGGATGATCGGCGCCACCAGCACCGAGACGGGGATGCCGGCTTCCGAGAGCTTTCGGATCGTCTCCAGGCGCTTCGGCGGGGAGGCGGCGCGTGGCTCCATGCCGCGCGCAACCTTCGGGTCGAGCGTCGTCACCGAGAGCGCGACCTTGACGAGGCCCTTCTCGGCCATCGGCGCGAGGATATCGATGTCGCGCTGTACCAGCGCCGACTTCGTGACGATGCCGACCGGGTGGTTGAACTTCGCCAACACCTCCAGCACCTGGCGCATGATCCTGAGCCTCTTCTCGATCGGCTGGTAGGGATCGGTGTTGGTGCCGATGGCGATGGTGCGCGGCTGATAGGACGGAGAGGAGAGTTCCTTCTCCAGCAATTGCGCGGCATCGGGTTTGGCCGTCAGCTTGCTCTCGAAGTCGAGACCGGGCGAGAGGCCGAGATAGGCATGCGTCGGCCGCGCGAAGCAGTAGACGCAGCCATGCTCGCAGCCGCGATAGGGATTGATCGAGCGGTCGAAGGAGATGTCGGGCGAGTCGTTGCGCGTGATGATGGTGCGCGCCTTCTCGTAGGCGATTTCGGTCTTGAACGCCGGCAATTCGCCGAGCGAGCCCCAGCCGTCATCCTCCGCGACGCGCTGCTCGGTCTCGTAGCGCCCGCCCGGATTGATCGTCGCGCCGCGTCCGCGCCGACGCTCTGGGTCGATCCGGTGACCGACATGGGCGAGCGGGTCGGTTGGGGCGACGCGCACCGAGACCGACATCGGCTCGCTGTCCTGCCGCCTGAGTGGTTGGGCCGTCGGCATCGGCCGGGAAGTCGGTCTGGCCTGGCGCATCGCTGTCCCATCCTGCCGGGGCGTCGGGAATCGACACCGATCATTGGCTTTGAGTGTGAACATAACAAGAACAAAGATCAAGTGACAGGATTGCGACATGCTGCGCCGCGTCATAGACATTGCGGATGCTCACAGCCGTGATCCGCGCGCCCGGCCACGCGCAGACCCTCGCCGCGACCTTCGCCGTGCTGATACCGGCGGTGGCGGACGGATTCCTCGGCCATGCCGTGGTGGTCGACACGGCCGGGGCAAGCGATCTCGAGCGCATCGCCGATGCGACGGGGGCGAGCTATTTGCGCGCCGGCCCAACCGAGGGCTGGCAGCGCGGGGCGGCGGCTGCCCGCGGCGACCGGTTGCTGCTGCTCGATGCCGGCGACGTGCCGCAACTGCATTGGGTCGAGGCGATCGAGCGCCATCTGCTGGCCGGGCCCGACGTCCCGGCGCTGCTGCCGCTGCATGGTTTTGCGGATTCCTGGCGCGAGCGTGCCGCCATCGCCCTCGGCGCCAGGGAACTCAGGCCGGGGCTGATCGCACCCAGGAGCGCTGTGCTCGCCGGCCGCCTGGAGGCCGCGCCGCGACGGTTGCCGGTGGCGCGGGGCAAGGTGAAACGCTAGGGCTCCAGCGTCCTCCACGGCTTCGACACGATCATGTTTCAGAAAACCTGCGACGGATGCATCGCAGGGAGGCAGCATGACGGATTCAGACAGCTATCTGCTGGGCCGGACCGAGCCTGAAGTCGAGCGGCTCACGCGCCAGATCATGACGCTGGCTCCCGATTCCACGGCGCAGCTCGATCGAATCGGCATCGAGGCCGGCGAACATGTCCTTGATCTCGGTTGTGGGCCGGGCGGCGTCCTGCATCTGCTGGCCGAGCGTGTCGGCAAGACGGGCTCGGTGCTCGGCATCGATCGGGGCAGCCAATTCGTCGAGCTGGCGCGCCGCTTCACCACCGATCGCGGCTTGTCCCAGGTCGAGGTCCGCGAGGGCGACGCCTACGCGACCGGCTTGCCGAAACGCGGCTTCGACGGCGCCCATATGCGGCTGTTGCTGGTCAACGTCCCGGAACCCGAGCGGGTCGTGCGCGAAGCCGTCTCGCTGGTGCGGCCCGGCGGCTGGGTCGCGAGCTTCGAGGCCGATTATGTCCCGCACTGCTTCGATCCGCCCCTGCCGGCCTGGGGCCGTCTTCTCGAAGCCTATACGGCTCATGCGCGAGCGCAGGGGATCGACCTCTCGGTCGGGCGCCGCATTCACCGGCTGTTCCGGGATGCGGGCGTGACCGATATCGAGGTCGACGCGATCATCCATGTCTTTCCGGCGGGGCATGAGCGACGCGCCTTCCCACGGAGCCTGATCGACAACAGCCGCGACAAGCTGGTGACGGGCGGCTTCATCGCACGCGCGGATCTGGAGCGAGACTTCGCTGCTCTCGAAAGTCACCTGTCCCGGCCAGATGTCCAGGTGACGTCCAACCTGTTCTTCCGCCTGACCGGCCGCGTGCCGGCCTGACCCCTCGCCACGCGGTGTGATTGGCGCACAAAAGAAGCGCCCCGCCAGCGGAACTGACGGGGCGAGAGCAGGGTCGAAACAGGAGCAGTGCCCTCATTGGTCGCCGCAGCGGGCGAACCGGTTCAAGGCGCCTGCAAGAATCGGAAGGCGAAGCGGAGAGCCTGTGCGTCAGACCTGATTGCGGAACGTGTCGCAGCTCTGCATCGAACCCGACTGGAAGCCGGTGTTGAACCACTTCGTTCGCTGGGCCGAGGAGCCGTGGGTGAAGGAATCCGGCACGACGACGCCCTGCGCCGCCTTCTGCAGCTTGTCGTCGCCGATCGCCGAAGCGGTGCGGATCGCCTCTTCGATGTCGCCCTGGTCGAGCCGGCCCATCGCCTGGATGTTGTGGGCCCAGACGCCGGCGAAGCAATCGGCCTGCAATTCGATCCTGACCGAGATCGCGTTCGCATCGCGCTCGGACGAGCGCTCGCGCAGCTGGTTGGCGCGGGGCAGGATGCCGATCAGGTTCTGGATGTGGTGCCCGACCTCGTGGGCGATGACATAGGCATAAGCGAAGTCGCCACCGCCGCCGAGTTTGCGCTGCATCTCCTGGAAGAAGGAGGTGTCGAGATAGACCTTGCGGTCGTTCGGGCAATAGAACGGCCCCATCGCCGACTGCGCCACGCCGCAGCCGGAGCGGTTGATGCCGGAGAACAGTACGAGCTGCGGCGCCTGGTAGCGGGTGTTGGCCTGCTGCGGCAGCACCTTGGTCCAGACGTCCTCGTTCTGCGCCAGCACGGCCGAGACGAAGCGGCCCATCTCGTCCTGCGGCGGGCCGGAGGACTGGCGCGTCTGCGGCGTCTGCTCGCGCCCGCCGATGCCGCCGATCATCTCGGCGCTGCCGATCAGAAGACGCGGATCGATGCCGAGTGCCCAGCCGAGCAGGCCGAGCACCACCATCGTGCCGATGCCGATGCCGCCGCGACCGCCGGGCATGCCGGCGAAGCCGCCGCCACCACCTCCCCGCCGGTCCTCGAGATTGTCGGACTGGCGGTAATCTTCCCACTGCATGGACAGGTCCCCGACGAAACGCTTCGCCATCTTGCCAAGAGAGGCGACGAACTCAAGAGGCGATAGACTCAGGCCGTCTTGGCTGGCGACGGCTGAACGCAGGCTGACTGCGCCGGTTCCCGGCGATCAGGGCGTTCCGTCCAGTGCCGCCTTTAGCGCCCGCAGGTCGCGCCAGCTCAGGCGCTTGTCGAGCGGCCGGCGCAGAAGATAGGCGGGGTGCAGCGTCGCGATCGCCCGGATGCGTCGGGCGCCGGTGTCGTACTCCACCCATTTGCCGCGCGAGGCCATGATGCCCTTGAAGCCGAGCAGGCCCTGGGCGGAAGGCGCGCCGACGCAGACCAGGATGTCGGGATCGGCGAGCTCGATCTGGCGCTGAATGAAGGGCAGGCAGATCGCGACTTCCTGCGGCGTCGGCGTGCGGTTGCCGGGCGGGCGCCAGGGCAGCAGGTTGGCGATGTAGACGTCTTCCTTCCGCGAAAGCCCGATCGCCGCCAGCATGCGGTCGAGGAGCTGGCCGGAGCGGCCGACGAAGGGCAGGCCGATCCGGTCCTCATCAGCGCCCGGCGCCTCGCCGACCATCATCACCCGGCCCTCGGGGTTGCCATCGGCGAAGACGAGATTCTTGGCCGTGGCCTTGAGCGCGCAGCCCTCGAACTTGGCGAGCGCTTCCTTCAGCTCGTCGAGCGTGCGCGCCTCGCGAGCGAGCGCCTTGGCACTGACGGTGGCGTCGTCGGGCGCCGTCGCGGCTGCCGCGATCGGCCGGGCAGGGGCGGCCGGGCGGCCGGGAAGGGACCGCAGGCGTGGCTGGCTGGCGCCGGCAGGCACGGGATCGGCGAAGTGGTTGTGCGGTTCGTCGTCCAGCGCCTCGGTCACGCCCATCTCGGCGTACCAGCTCAGGAGCTCGTAGGGGTTGGGCTCGTCGGGAGGGGCTGCATGGGACAGGCTCATCAGCCGATCCTATACCTGGTGGAGGCTCTCCGCGAGCGTTCGCGGTTGCAAAACGAACCATAGGCTTGGATAGAGGGTTTCCAGACTGGATCGTGCGCCTCGTTGAACGGTCGGGTAAAACAGTTTATATATAAACTATCTGGGCAATGCGTTTTCGCATGCGGAGGACGGGATGGATCTGAAGGAAGCGCAGAGCGAACCGCGCGAGAGCATGGACTATGACGTCGTCATCGTCGGTGCCGGCCCCGCAGGACTCGCCGCCGCCATCCGGCTGAAGCAGCTCGACGAAACCCTTTCTGTCGTCGTGGTCGAGAAGGGGGCCGAGGTCGGTGCCCATATTCTCTCCGGCGCCGTCATCGACCCGATCGGTCTCGACCGTCTCGTACCGGACTGGCGCGACGATCCCGAGCGGCCCTTGACCACGGAGGTCAAGGAGGACGTCTTCTACTTCCTGACCGAGCCCAACGGCATCCGCCTGCCGAATTTCGGCATGCCGTCGCTGATGAACAACCACGGCAACTTCGTCGGCTCGCTCGGGTTGGTGGCGAAGTTCCTGGCGGCGCGGGCCGAGGCGTTGGGCGTCGAGATCTATCCCGGATTCGCCGCTGCGGAATTGCTCTACAACGAGGATGGCTCGGTCGCCGGTATCGCCACCGGCGACATGGGCATCGCCAAGGACGGCACCGTCTCCGACCGTTTTACCCGTGGCATGGAATTGCGCGGCCGCTACACGCTGCTGGGGGAGGGCGCGCGCGGTTCGCTCTCCAAGATCGCGATCAGGAAGTTCGCTCTCGATCAGGGGCGCGAGCCGCAGAAATACGGCATTGGCCTGAAGGAGCTCTGGCAGGTCAAGCCCGAGAAATTCCACAAGGGCCGCGTCCAGCACTCCTTCGGCTGGCCGCTCGACAACACCACCGGCGGCGGCTCGTTCCTCTATCATTTCGACGACAACCTGGTCTCTGTCGGCTTCGTCGTGCATCTGAACTACCAGAACCCGACGCTCTCTCCCTTCGACGAGTTCCAGCGTTTCAAGACCCACCCGTTGATCCGCGACACCTTCGAGGGCGCCAAGCGCATCGCCTATGGCTCGCGTGCGATCACCGAGGGCGGCTACCAGTCGGTGCCGAAGCTGACCTTCCCGGGGGGCGCGCTGATCGGCTGCGCTGCGGGCTTCGTCAACGTGCCGCGCATCAAGGGCAGCCACAACGCCATCCTCTCCGGCATGCTCGCCGCCGACAAGCTGGTGCCGGCGCTGCAGGCGGGCCGGCAGCATGACGAGGTCGTCGAGATCGAGACGAGCTGGCGTGACAGCGCCATCGGCAAGGATTTGAAGCCGGTGCGCAACGTCAAGCCGCTCTGGTCGAAGTTCGGCACGCTCATCGGCATCGGGCTCGGCGGCATCGACATGTGGCTGAACCAGCTTTTCGGCTGGTCGCCCTTCGGCACGCTGAAGCATGGCAAGCCGGATTTCGCGACGCTGAAGCCGCTCGCCGAGGTCACGCCGATCACCTATCCGAAGCCGGACGGCAAGATCTCCTTCGACAAGCTCTCCTCGGTCTTCCTGTCCTCGACCAATCACGAGGAAGACCAGCCGGCCCATCTGAAGCTGACAGATCCGACGATCCCGATCGCCAAGAATCTGCCGCTCTATGGCGAGCCGGCGCGGCTCTATTGCCCGGCGGGCGTCTACGAGGTCGTCTACGAGAATGCCGAGACGAAGAGCAATCCGCGCTTCGTGATCAACGCGCAGAACTGCGTCCACTGCAAGACCTGCGACATCAAGGACCCGGCCCAGAACATCACCTGGACGGTGCCGGAAGGCGGCGGCGGACCGGGCTACGCGAATATGTGATCGACCGCCATCGGTCAGGATCGGAGCCCGGACCCCCAGCGTTTTCGCGAAGGAGTGGGTCAGCCGAGGTGACGTTGTGTTTCGGCGGAAACTGCTGATTCCAATGACAAAGGGCGCGCCGAAAGGCGCGCCCTTTGCTTTTTACCCAGGCCGGATCAGCCCTTGCGGACGATCGGGGCCACTGGCTTGGTCTCGTCCTTGGCGCAACCGGCGACGAAGCCGGCGAGAAGAGCGACGGCAGCAAAGCTCAGAACAATCTTTTTCATTGGAATGATCTCCAATAGAGGCGCCGCGTGAACTGCAAGCCGGGAAAACATAGACTCGTTGTTCTCGATTGATGACTGCTGATTCCGGCTCGAATGCTCTGGGGCAACCGGTTTTCTGCAACTGTTGCGCGGTCGCTACGAAAGCGCCGCATTCGCATGGGGGCCGGCTTGCCGGTTCGCCCGGAAACGGCCATCTTGAACGCCTACGCGAGCGATCACGGTCCGCTGGAAGAGCGCCCCCGGAACAGTGAGGCGTCGGGCCGAAGGAGAATGGCAGTCGTGACATTTTTGAAGAAGGTGCGTGCCTCCGGCACGGCTGCTGCGTTGTCTCTGGTTCTGGTTCTGCCGGTTGCGGCTGCGGCGCAGGGAGCGACGCCGCGCGCCTCCGAATCGCTTGAGCCCGGCGATACGTTGGAAGGCAATTATCTCGCCGCGATCGTCGCCGGCGCCTCGCGGGATCTCGGCGCCGCTTCCGTCTATCTGCGGGAGGCCGTCAAGGAAGATCCGCAGAACAACGACCTGCTGGAGCGTGCCTTCGTCGCCTTCCTGGCCGATGGCTCGATGCCGGATGCCTTCCGCGCCGCCGACCGGCTGATCCGCGTCGATCCCAGCAACGGCCTCGCCCAGCTTGTCGTCGGCATCCGCGCCATCAAGCAGAAGAGCTACCAGACCGCGCGCAACCACCTGCAGCGTGGCGGCCGCGGCCGCGCGGCCGATATCACCGCGACGCTGCTCTCGGCCTGGTCCTATCTCGGCTCCGGCAATTCGCGACGCGCCATCGAGACGCTGGAACGCCTCAAGGGCGAGCCTTCCTACAATCTCTTCCGCGACTATCACGCCGGCCTGATCCTCGATGCCGCCGGGCGGCGGAAGGAGGCCGAGACGCGCCTGAAGAGCGCTTACGACGCCGAGAAGACCACGCTGCGCCTCGTCGACCTCTGGGCCCGTTTCCAGGCCCGCAGCGGCGATTTCGACGGCGCTGCCGCGACCTATGCCGATTTCGACCGGCTGCTGCCGAACCATCCGATCATCCGCGAGGGCATGGCACTCGTCGGCAAGAAGGAAGCACCGGCGCGCCAGATCGCGACCCCGCAGCAGGGCGCGGCCGAGGTGCTCTACGGCCTCGCCAGCGCCGGCAATCGCCAGGGCGACGAGGCCGCCGCGCTGCTCTATCTGCGTATGGCGATCTATCTCGATCCGAGCCACGACCTCGCGATCCTGACGCTGGGCGACATCCTTGAGCGCTCGCGCCAGCCGGAGGATGCGGTCGCGGTCTACGACAAGATGCCGGCGACCTCGCCGCTGCGTCCCAATGCCGAGATCCAGGCCGGTCTGGCGCTGGAGAACCTCGGCAAGCATGACGAGGCGGTGAAGCATCTCGACAAGGTCATCGCCGAGCGGCCGGACGACGTCGACGCGCTCGCCGCGCTCGGCAACATCTATCGCTCGCGCAAGCAGTTCGCCGAGGCGGCCTCGACCTACGACAAGGCCATCGACAAGCTTGCTTCGCCCGGCCGGGCCAACTGGGACCTGTTCTATTTCCGCGGCATCGCCCGCGAGCGCATCAACCGCTGGCCGGAGGCTGAGGCCGATCTGCGCAAGGCGCTGGAGCTGCTGCCCGATCCGCTCGGCCGCGAGCGGGCACTGGTGCTGAACTATCTCGGCTATTCGCTGGTCGACAAGCATCTGAAGCTCGACGAGGGGCTCGACATGCTGCGCCGTGCCGTCGAGCTCAGGCCGCGCGACGGCTACATCATCGATTCGCTCGGCTGGGCCTATTATCGGCTCGGCCGCTTCGAGGACGCCTCGCGCGAGATCGAGCGTGCTGCCGAGCTGCGTCCGTCTGACCCGGTCATCAACGACCATCTTGGCGACGTCTACTGGAAGACCGGCCGCAAGCTCGAGGCGAAGTTCCAGTGGAACCACGCCCGCGACCTGAAGCCGGAACCGGAGGATCTGCCGAACATTCTGCGCAAGATCGAGCGCGGGCTGGACGAGCCGCCCTCCGCGAACGCAGGCGATCAGGGCGCGCCGGCGGAGCAGACCAAGAAGGACGGCGGCTGAGCCTCGTTCCTCGCGATGCAGCCTGAAGTGGAGAGCCGGGGCCGGGCCATTGCTGCCCCGGCCGGCATCGTGTTGCGCACGCGGGCGCGCGCCAAGATCAATCTCGATCTGCGTGTGCTCGGCCGGCGTGCCGATGGCTATCACGAGCTCGAAAGCCTCGTCGCCTTCGCCGGTATCGGCGACGAGCTGAGCCTCGTGCCCCAGCAGCCGCTATCGCTTTCCATCACGGGTCCACGGGCGGCCGGGCTCGAGGCCGGTGACGGCAATCTCGTGCTGCGGGCGGCGCGCACCTTCGAACAGCTATTTCCCGGCGCGGCGACGGGCAGCTTTCATCTCGTCAAGCGGCTCCCCGTCGCCTCCGGTATCGGCGGCGGCTCGGCCGATGCGGCGGCGGCCTTGCGCCTGCTGGCGCGGCTGAACGGCGTCGCTTTGTCCGACGGCAAACTCCGCGGCGTGGCAGCGAGCGTCGGGGCCGATGTTCCGGTCTGCCTCGAATCGCGGGCGCGGCTGATGGCCGGCATCGGCGAGAGGCTGGGGCCGGTCTTGCGGCTCCCGGCACTATTCGCGGTGCTGGTCAATCCGGGGGTACCGGTCGAGACGGTCGGTGTCTTCCGCGCCATGGGGTTGACGGCGGGCCAGCCGCTGAAAGCGACGCGTGACCAGTGGGCGGCATCGCCTTCCGAAGCCGCGGAGCTTCGTGCCCTGCTGGCATGCTCGGGTAACGACCTCGCCGCACCGGCTGAGCAGATCGCGCCCGAGATTGGCGAGGTTCTGGAGTGCCTCGAGGAGCTGCCCGGGAGCCGGCTCGCCCGCATGTCCGGCTCGGGCGCGACCTGTTTCGCCCTGTTCGACGATTGCCACGCCAGCGCGGCCGCCGCGAAGGTGCTGGCCAGGGAGAGGCCTGGCTGGTGGGTGAAGCCGACGCTGCTGCGTTGAGGCTTTCACCAGCTCGGATCATCGCCAGTCCGATCGGGCGCGATAACGATGATCTATTTTGTTGGCATCGCCTCGGATGATTCCGAAAAGTGGATTCCACTTTTCGCTCCGATGCTTTAGTGCGCTCGCGCCACGCAGAAATCGACGGCGTCGTTGAGCGCCTGCTTCATCGGCGAAGCCGGGAAGAGGCCAAGTGCATCCTTCGCCATCTTGGCGTAGTGGCGCGCGCGCTCGATCGTGTCTTCCAGCGCCTTGTGCTTGCGCATCAGCGCCTGCGCCTGTTCGAGATCGCCGTCCTGGATGTCGCAGTCCTGCAGGGTGCGCTTCCAGAAGGCGCGCTCCTCGTCCGTGCCGCGGCGGAAGGAGAGGACGACCGGCAGGGTGATCTTGCCCTCGCGGAAGTCGTCGCCGGTGTTCTTGCCGAGCTTGGCCGCGACCCCGCCATAGTCCAGTGCGTCGTCGATGAGCTGGAAGGCGATGCCGAGATTGAGCCCGTAGCTGCGGCAGGCGGCGTCGTTCGCCTTCGACGAGCCGGCGATCACGGGGCCGACCTCGCAGGCGGCGGCGAAGAGCTCGGCCGTCTTGCCCCGGATGACGGAGAGATATTCATCCTCGGTCGTCTCGGTGTTCTTGGCGACGGAGAGCTGCAGCACCTCGCCCTCGGCAATCACCGCGGCGGCGGTCGAGAGGATGTCGAGCGCGCGCAGCGAGCCGACCTCGACCATCATCTTGAAGGCCTGGCCGAGCAGGAAGTCGCCGACCAGCACGCTCGCTTCGTTGCCCCAGAGCATGCGAGCGGCGAGCTTGCCGCGCCGCATGTCGCTCTCGTCGACGACATCGTCATGCAGCAGGGTGGCTGTGTGCATGAACTCGACGGATGCCGCGAGCTTGACGTGGCCTTCGCCCTGGTAGCCGCAGAGGCTCGCCATCGCCAGCGTCAGCATCGGCCGCAGCCGCTTGCCGCCGGAAGAAATCAGGTGGTTGGCGACCTCCGGGATCATCGTCACGTCCGAGCCGGTGCGTGACAGGATCATGGCATTGACGCGCTCCATGTCCTCGCGCGTCAGCGCCACCAGCGGCTCGATGCCGCGCTGGCCCGATTCCCGTTCCTCGAAGGATACGACGACACCCAATGGATAAACTCCGACAGAACTTGCGCGCGCCGGGCGGCGCGCCAGAAGCCATTGCCATAACCGTTGCATGGGACGCCAGCCCCCGCAATCGCACCGCAATGACGCAGGCCGGCCAGATCGCACTTGCGTGACGCTCTGCGCTTCGGCTCCATGGCGGCATGCATGAGCTCGTCCGCACCAACGATCTGATTCTGCTCGGCGCCCTCGAAGCGCTGCTGAACGCGGCCGATCTCGACTGCCTGATCGCCGATCAGCACATCAGCGCGCTGGAAGGCATGATCGGCGCCTTCCCGCGCCGGCTGCTGGTACGCGAGGAGGACAAGCGCCGCGCTCGCGCTTTGTTGATCGAGGCCGGCTACGGCGCCGAACTGCGCGATGAGTGACGAGGACGCGCCGGCCGGGCTCGGCGAGATCGTCGAGGACCGGCTGCTCGACGGCCGGCTCTTCCTGCGCCAGCCGCGCAAGGGGCATCGGGCGGGGAGCGATGCGATCCTGCTCGCGGCGGCCTTGCCCGCGCTGGGGGGAGGGCATCTCCTCGATATCGGAGCCGGTGTCGGTACGGTGGGGCTGGCGGCGGCGCTGGCCGAGCCGCAATTGCGTGTCACATTGCTGGAGCGTGACCCGCAGCTCGCTGCCCTGGCTGCGAAGAACGCGGCTCTGAACGGGATGGAGAAGCGGGTGCAGGTCGTCGCGACCGACATCACGGCATCGGCTGCGGATTTATCGGCGCTCGGCCTCAAGCCTGCGAGCTTCGACGCCGTCGCGATGAACCCGCCGTTCTACCCGCCCGGCGGCACGCGCGGCTCGCCGGTGCCGAATCGCAAGGCAGCCCATGTCGCGGAGGGGGATCTGGGCATCTGGCTGCGCGCCGCCCGGCGCCTGCTGAAGCCCGGCGGGTTGATCGCGGTGATCCATCGCGCTGAGGCCTTGCCGGAACTGCTCGTCGGTCTCGGTACCGGCTTCGGTGCCCTTGCCATCCGGCCGATCCATGCCTTCGCGGAACGCCCGGCCGTTCGCGTCATCGTCACCGGTGTCCTGAACAGCAGAAAGCCGGCAGAGCTGCTGCCGGCTTTCGTGATCAACGGACCGGACGGGCGCCTGACGGCGGCGAGTGACGACGTCCACCGCGGCCGGGCGCGCCTCGCCTGATCCTACCAGTAGCGCGGGCCGTAGAAATAGCGCGGGCCATAATAGGGGCGGTAGTAGCGCGGTCCGTAATAATAGGGGCGCGGGCCGTAGTAGCGCGGGCGATAGTAGGGGCGCGGCCCCCAATAGCGCCGCGGGCCGTAATAGTAATACTGCGCCTGCTGCACCAGCCCGCCGGAATCGGCCACGACGCCCGCCGCGAGCGGCGAAACCGGAGCGGCAGAGGCGGGGGACGCGACCAGTGCCGCGCCGCCGAGGGAACCTGCGGCCACGAGGCCGAGAAGCATTGTCCGAAACATGAGATCCTCCATCGAGTGACGCCGGCTGCCTGAGCCGTCGGATCGTGCGTCGCCATACCGGCTAAGCTAAACCTACGAATCTGAACGGCGCGAAACCGCGCCGTTCAGCCTCTCTTCAGGGAGCGGCCTGATCGTGGCCGCATTACGACGTGGCCGGATCAGCGGCAGACCCGCACCGGGCGAACGACCCAGCGCCAGCCGTTCCACACGCGGCGGTTCGACCAGAAGCAGCGCGGACGGTAATAGGGGCGCCCGTAATAGCGGCGCGGGCCGCGGTAATATTGCGCCTCCTGCAACAGGTCGCCTGCCGGCGCGGCCTGGAGCGGCGCAGCGGCGACCGGGGCCGCGACCGGCGCGGCCGAGGCGGGAACCGCGGCGAAAGCGGCAGCGGCGAGGGTGAGAGCGCCGAAAGTGGCGGCAGCAATACGATGGGTCAGCATTTGAAACTCCTGCTGGCTAGGGCCGCCGGCCCGCTCCAGCGCTCACCCCGAACGCCGCGAACCGTGCGAATGGCGATGTCATAATCCATCGCATATGAACGAAAGCTGTCTGGCATCGGTTCCGGTCGCTTTAGCTTGACCGCGCCGGGCGCTAACCCCTAATCACGCGCCATCATTCGCGTTTTTCGGAAGGCTTTTCGCCCTTGCCCGCTCTCGCTTCGCAGTCCTCCGCCTCGCCGTCCCCGGCGATGGATCCGACCCGCTCCTTCCAGGGGCTGCTGCTGACGCTGCAGCGCTTCTGGGCGGAGCGAGGTTGCGTGGTGCTGCAGCCCTACGACATGGAGGTCGGCGCCGGCACCTTCCACCCGGCGACGACGCTGCGTGCCCTCGGGCCGAAATCGTGGCGAGCGGCCTATGTCCAGCCTTCGCGCCGCCCCAAGGACGGCCGCTATGGCGAAAACCCCAACCGGCTCCAGCATTATTATCAGTTCCAGGTCATCCTGAAGCCGTCGCCGCCGAACCTGCAGGAGCTCTATCTGGACTCGCTGCGCGCCATCGGCGTCGACCTCGGCCTGCATGACGTGCGCTTCGTCGAGGACGACTGGGAGAGCCCGACGCTGGGCGCCTGGGGCCTCGGCTGGGAATGCTGGTGTGACGGCATGGAAGTCAGCCAGTTCACCTATTTCCAGCAGGTCGCAGGCGTGGAATGCGCGCCGGTCTCGGGCGAGTTGACCTACGGGCTCGAGCGCTTGGCGATGTACGTCCAGGGCGTCGAGAACGTCTACGACCTCAACTTCAACGGCCTCGATGGCGAGGACCGCATCACCTATGGCGACGTCTTCCTGCAGGCCGAGCAGGAATATTCGCGGCACAATTTCGAGTATGCCAACACCGAGATGCTGTTCCGCCACTTCGCGGATGCGGAAGCCGAGTGCAAGGCGCTGATCGCTGCCGGCGAACCGGCTGCCGGCGCCAACCAGCCCCGTCACGAACTCGCCTTGCCGGCCTATGACCAGTGCATCAAGGCCAGCCACATCTTCAACCTGCTCGATGCGCGCGGCGTGATCTCGGTCACCGAGCGCCAGAGTTACATCCTGCGCGTGCGCGAGCTCGCCAAGGCCTGCGGTGCGGCCTGGCTGAAGACCGTCGGCGGGGGAGCGAACTGATGCCCGACCTCCTGCTTGAACTTTTCTCGGAAGAAATCCCGGCGCGCATGCAGCGCAAGGCCGGCAAGGACCTGAAGAAGCTCGTCACCGATGCGCTGGTCGAGCGCGGCCTCGTCTATGAGGGCGCCAAGGCCTTCGTGACGCCGCGCCGGCTCGCGCTGCATGTCGCCGGCCTGCCCGTGCGCGGCCGCGACGTGCGCGAGGAGCGCAAGGGTCCGCGTGTCGGCGCGCCCGAAGCCGCGGTCCAGGGCTTCCTCAAGGCGGCGGGGCTGAGCTCGCTCGATCAGGCGACCATCGTCAGCGACCCGAAGAAGGGCGATTCCTACGTCGCCATCATCGAGAAGCCGGGGCAGGAGACGATCCAGGCTATCGCCGAGATCGTCCCGGCGGTGATCCGCTCCTTCCCCTGGCCGAAATCGATGCGCTGGGGTAAGGCCTCGGCTGCCGGCGCCAGCCTGCGCTGGGTGCGCCCGCTGCATTCGATCCTCTGCACCTTCGGCGCCGAGACAGAGGACCCGGAGGTGGTGCATTTCGATGTCGACGGCATCGTCTCCGGCAATGTCACCTATGGCCACCGCTTCCACGCGCCCGGCCCGATCACGGTGCGGCGCCTGGAGGACTATGTCGCTTCGCTGGAGAAGGCGAAGGTCGTGCTCGATGCCGACCGGCGCAAGGAGATTATCCTCACCGACGCCCGCAACCTCGCCTTCGCGCAGGGGCTCGACCTCGTCGAGGATGAAGGGCTGCTGGAGGAGGTCGCCGGCCTCGTCGAATGGCCGGTCGTGCTGATGGGCGAGTTCGAGGAGCGCTTCCTCGAGATTCCGGGCGAGGCGATCCGCGCCACCATTCGCGCCAACCAGAAGTGCTTCGTGCTGCGCGATCCCGCGACGGGTGACCTCGCCAATCGCTTCGTCCTGGTCTCGAACCTCGTCGCCAGCGACGGCGGCGCGGCGATCACCGCCGGCAATGGCCGCGTCGTGCGCGCCCGCCTCTCGGATGCCGCCTATTTCTGGCAGACCGATCGCGGCTCGCTGCCGGATCTCGACACGTTCAAGGCCAGCGCCGAAAAGCTCGGCCTCGATCTGGCCAAGCCGCTCGACCAGCGCATGGCCAAGCTCGAGAAGCTCGGCGTCGTCTTCCACGCCAAGCTCGGTACGCAGGGCGAGCGCGTCCAGCGCATCGCCGCGCTGGCCAGGGAGCTGGCGCCGATCGTCGGCGCCGACCCCGAGAAGGCCGAGCGCGCCGCAAAGCTCGCCAAGGCCGACCTCCCGACCGAGATGGTCGGCGAATTCCCGGAACTGCAGGGCCTGATGGGTCGGAAATATGCCGAGCTGCAGGGGGAGGACGCCTCCGTCGCCGCGGCGGTCGAGGAGCATTATAAGCCGCTCGGCCCGTCGGACCGTGTGCCGACCGATCCGGTTTCGGTGGCCGCGGCGCTCGCTGACAAGCTCGACACGCTCGTCGGCTTCTGGGCCATCGACGAGAAGCCGACCGGCAGCAAGGACCCCTATGCACTGCGCCGCGCGGCGCTGGGCGTGATCCGGTTGGTGGTTGAGAATGGGGTGAGGCTGCCGCTGACGCGGGTCGCCAAGGATGCCGACCTCCTCTCCTTCTTCCACGACCGTCTCAAGGTCATGCTCCGCGATCAGGGCGCGCGGCATGACCTTGTCGACGCCGTGCTGGGCGAAGGCGCTTCGGCGAATGACGACCTGCTCCTCATCACCCGCCGTGTCGCCGCGCTCGGCCGCTTCCTCGATACCGAGGACGGCAGGAACCTGCTCGCGGGCTACAAGCGCGCCGCCAATATCCTCAAGGCCGAGGAGAAGAAGGATGGGGAGGGCGCCTTCGCGGGGGCTCCTGACCTTCATCTCATCGCCGATGCCGGCTTGATCGAGGAGAAGGCGCTCGCTGTCGCGCTGGCGCAGGCGACGCCGAAGGCCGAGGCCGCCGTTGCAGCCGAGGACTACGAGGGTGCCATGGCGGCGCTCGCCGAAATCCGTCCGGCGGTCGATGCCTTCTTCGACAAGGTCACGGTCAACGATCCCGACCCGGCGCTGCGCGCCAACCGTCTGAAGCTGCTGAACCAGCTTCGTCAGGCGACGCGCGCGGTCGCGGACTTCGACCGCATCGCCGGCTGATCCAGATGTCGGGAACCCCCTCTCCTTGCTGGAGAGGGGGTTGCTCTGCGACCGCGTGCAAGCCCGCCGGCCCCTTCGCCGGCAAACTCCGCTCCGGAACCTATTCCCGCCCTGCGACGTTCTGTCGGCGGGGCTGACATGCCGCGAGAGCGTCGCGGCGGGGCTCGGGGGGCCGGCTATCGGCCGAGATACGGAGTTTCCAATGAGCATCCTGATTTCGCTGCTGATCACCATCCTCGTCATCGGTCTCGTGCTTTATCTGGTGCGCATGCTGCCGCTCGACGCGCAGATCAAGAACATCGTCCAGATCATCGTGATCGTGATCGGCATCATCTCGCTCCTGCGCTATCTTGCTGTTTTCTAAGGCGATTGACGGCGCGTTCGCGCTGGTTCAGACTCATTGAGGTCCAGAGGGCCCCGGACATGCCGTCGCGGGGCCCTTATTCGTTTCAGGGCGAGACCCGATGAACGCGCCGAACCGTACCGGCCATATCAGGCTGACCTCCCATCCCGAGCCCGGCAGCGCCGCTGCGCGCTTCCCGATCCGATGGGGCGCCCCAACAGCCGCCGAACGCGGGCCGATCATCGCCTCGACCACCAACCCGGCCGATCGCAACGTCATCGGAGCCCATGGCGGCTCCTATTCGGTCTATCGCGCGCTCGCGATCTCGGCCCGCGCGATGAACCCGTCGCAGCGCCCTGACCTGACGAACACCCATCCGACGGCGGAGGTTCTGCCGCAGCCGCAATGGGCTGACCCGAAGAAGATCGTCTCGCTCGATCCCTTCGGTCACACGGTGGCGCAGGATTTCGGCAAACTGATCGGAGAGGGCATCGACATCCGCCCCTCGATCGCGATCACCAAGGCGAGGCTCAACCTGCCCGAGATCCTGGCGGCGATGGGCGCGCACCGGCTCGCTGCCGACGGACATATCCTGCACGCCTCGGGCGACATCTCCGTTACCAAGATCGCGGTCGATCCGGTCTGGTACCTGCCCGGCATCGCCGAGCGCTTCGGCACCAATGAGAACGAGTTGCGCCGCACGCTGTTCGAGCAGACCGGCGGCATGTATCCCGAGCTGGTGACGCGGCCGGACCTCAAGGTCTTCCTGCCACCGATCGGCTCGATCACGGCCTATGTCATGGGCGAGGTCGCAGGCTTGGCCGACCCGAAAAAGCGCATTGCCTGCCGTGTCCATGACGAGTGCAACGGCTCGGACGTCTTCGGCTCCGACATCTGCACCTGCCGGCCCTATCTCATTCACGGCATCGAGGAATGCGTGCGTGAAGCGCAAGGCGGCGGCGTCGGCCTCATCGTCTACAACCGCAAGGAGGGTCGGGCGCTGGGCGAGGTGACCAAGTTCCTCGTCTACAATGCTCGCAAGCGTCAGGAGGGCGGCGATTCCGCCGCGACCTATTTCGAGCGCACCGAGTGCGTCGCCGGCGTGCAGGATGCGCGCTTCCAGCAGCTCATGCCGGATGTGCTGCACTGGCTCGGCGTGACGCATATCGACCGGCTGATGTCGATGTCGAACATGAAATACGACGCCATGGTCGAGAGCGGCATCACCATCGGCGAGCGTGTCGCCATCCCGCCGGAGCTGATCCCGCCGGATGCCTCGGTCGAGATCGAGGCCAAGAAGGCGGCAGGCTATTATTCGCCCGAGGGCGCGCCGGGCGACAACGCCCTGAAGGCCACGGTCGGCCGTGACCTCGAGAAGTTCTGAGCGACGAAAGCCGCAGATCCATGCCTGACCAGAATCCCGAAGCGGTGCGCGCCCTGTTGAAGCCCGCAGCCGTCCGTGCTCGCGCCCAGGAGATGCTGGAGCTCGGCCGCGCCGGCCGTCTCCTGCATTTTTCCGTTCAGCCCGAGCGGCTCGAGGCCTGCGCGGATTATGTCCTGGACACCATCCGCGCGAACTATCCGACCCTGGACATCCCGTTCCATGCGCGTTGGCGCCATTTCGTCCTGGCGGGCGACGACCGCTGGCAGCGGCTCGACGCGAGCGCAGGCTTTGCCAACCCGGCAGCGCGCGGTCGCGCCGCTTACGACCTTGCCGTGGTCAGCGTCCTGCTCGATGCCGGCGCCGGGCCGGACTGGCGCTATCGCGATGCCGCGACGGGGCGCGAAATCGGGCGCTCGGAAGGGCTGGCGCTCGCCTCGCTCGACATGTTCGCCGCCGGCCTGTTCTCCAGCGATCCGGCCGATCCGCTGCGCGCCGATGCGGTCGGGCTGAAGCGCCTCGATGCCGCCGCGCTGGCGCAGGGTTTCCAGGCCGGGCCGGAGAATCCTCTGCTCGCGCTCGAAGGGCGTGCCGCCCTGCTGAACCGCCTCGGCGAGGAGCTGGAGCGGCAGGGTCTGTCGCGTCCCGGCGCGCTGTTCGATCGTTTCGCTGGCGAGGCGGACACGGGAACGCTGCGGGCCGCGCACATGCTCGGCGAGGTGCTGGCGACCTTCGGCGGCATCTGGCCGTCGCGGCTGACGGTCGCGGGGGTCGCGCTCGGCGATACCTGGCGTCATCCGCTGATCGCGCCCGGCGAGGTGACCGAGGGACTCGTTCCCTTCCACAAGCTCTCGCAGTGGCTGACCTATTCGCTGATCGAGCCCCTGCAATGGGCCGGCATCGCTGTCGTCGACATCGACGATCTGACGGGCCTGCCGGAATACCGCAATGGCGGACTTTTCCTGGATCTCGGTGTGATCGCGCTCAAGGACGAGGCCGATCGGACGAAGGCGCATGAGGTTTCCTCGCCGCTTGTGGTCGAATGGCGGGCGCTGACCGTGGCCTTGCTCGACGAGGTCGGTGCCGTGATCCGCCAGCGGCTCGGCCGCTCGCGCGAGGAATTGCCGCTCGCCAAGGTTCTGGAAGGCGGCACCTGGGCCGCCGGCCGGCGCATCGCGCGTGAAAAGCGTGTGGATGGCGGCCCGCCGCTCGCCATCGTCAGCGACGGCACGGTATTTTAGGGGCCAATGGTCGTGGTTGCGCGCCATCCTGGATCGGCTTGGCCAAAGGCCGGCCGTCCGCGATGACGGCAGGGTTTGAGAACGAGAGGGAAGGGAACCGATGACCGCGAGCCAGGATGACGGTGTCATCGTCGTCGATCACCCGCTGGTGCAGCACAAGCTCACGCTGATGCGCGAGAAGGACCGCTCGACCAAGAGCTTCCGCCAGCTCCTCAACGAGATCGGCATGCTGCTCTGCTACGAGGTGACGCGCGACCTGCCGACCGAGCTGATCGAGATCGAGACGCCGCTGCAGAAGTCGATGCAGCCGGTCATCTCCGGCAAGAAGCTGGTTTTCGCCCCGATCCTGCGGGCCGGTGTCGGCTTCCTCGACAGCATGCTGGAGCTCGTCCCGGCCGCCCGCGTCGCCCATATCGGGCTTTATCGCGATCCCGACACGCTTCAGGCCGTCGAGTATTACTTCAAGGCGCCTTCCGACATCGCCGACCGCATGATCGTGGTGATGGACCCGATGCTGGCGACCGCGAATTCGGCCGTGGCGGCCGTCGAGCGCCTGAAGGAGCGTGGCGCCAAGGACCTGCGTTTCGTCTGCCTGCTGGCGGCGCCGGAAGGCATCGCGCGGCTGCGCGGCGCCCATCCCGATGTGCGCATCTGGACGGCTGCCATCGACGAGCGGCTGAACGACCACGGCTATATCGTGCCGGGTCTCGGTGACGCCGGCGACCGGATGTTCGGCACGCGTTGAGGACGCAACAAGGCCCGCATCGCTGTCGATGCGGGCCTTGGACGTTATTCGATGACTTCGACCACGCGGCGGGTCCGTGGCTCGACGATCACGGCCTCGTCGTTCACCACCGTGTAGCGATAGCCCGGTGCGCCGTATTCCGTCGGCACCGCGCGATACATCACGCCGCGCGCCGGCAGCACGGTGCCGACCTCGACCGGTTCGCGATAGCGATACGAGCGGATATGCTGCGCCATCACGTAGTTCCGGAAGGCCGGTTCGTCGGTGACCATCGTGTTCTGGGCCGGCTCTGTCATCATCGGGGAGCCGAACATGGGCCCGGCCAGGGCCGGATCATGCATGACGCCGCCGGTCGCTGGATCGCGGATGAGGGGGCCGGTGGTCTGGGCGAAGGCGGTGGCGGGAAGGGCCGCAAGCGCCGTCGCAATCAGGATGTGCTTGATCATCATTGTCCTCCGACATGGATGAATCTCGCCCCGTCCCCAAGAACTAGGAAGCTTGCTTACAGTTCCCGGTCTGCTAGCCACCGCTGCAAAAAAGCCCGCCCCGGCATAGGGGCGGGCCATGGTCGAAGGCAGGCGGGTATGGTGCAGTGCCTTCGACGCGACGCCAAGGTCACTCGATGATCTGGACCACGCGGCGGCTGCGCGGCTCGACGATCAGCGTGCGATCGTTCACCACCGTGTAGCTGTACTGCGAGGCCTGCGGGCCGTACTCCGCCGGGAGGCGATGGTAGACCACGCCCTGCTCGGGCAGGACCGTGCCCACCGCAACCGGCTCGGCATAGGCGTAGGACGGCACACGCTGCTCGACGACATAGGTCCGGAACTTCGGGGTGGCCGCATCGCCGACGATGGCGCCGACCACGGCACCACCCACGCCGCCGACCACCGCGCCGACAGGGCCGCCGACCACAGCGCCGCCGACGGCACCGGCCGCCGCGCCGCTGGTGGCGCCGCCGACAGCGCCACCCGAAGGCTGGTTCTGCGCGAAGGCGACCGCCGGAGCGAGAGTCAGGGCGGCAACAAGAGCAAGTTTCTTGAACATGGTTTTCTCCTCTCGAAGTGAACTTCGGCAGAGAAAACCGTCGGGCGAGAAAACGGTTCCGGCAAGGCGGTCACGAGATGTTAACGATTTGCAATATCGTTTGAAAATAATCGACAATACAAGGTGTTGCCAGTTCAAGCTTCTTGGATGAGTTGCTGCCGGCCGGATCCTCTTTCAATATTGGAAAAGGGAACGGCGGGCTTTTGGCCCGCCGCGAGAATACTGACCGGAACACTGGATTGTGTTGACGATCACTGCTTCGGCGCGGCCGAAAGAGCAGGCGTCAGCTTGTCCGCGTCGCGTTTGATCAGAGCGGCGAAGCCGGCCGGCGTCCGCTCTTCCGCGGTCGGCAGCACGGTGCCGAGGTCGAGCAGGCGCTTCTTGGTGCCTTCGTCGTTGAGGGCCTTGTTCAGCGCGTCGACGAGCTTGTCGACGGCCTCCTTTGGCATGCCCTTCGGGCCGGCGATGCCGTTCCAGGCCTCGATCTGGTACTCAGGCAGGCCGGCTTCCTTGGTCGTCGGCACGTCGGGCAGTGCCGGCGAGCGTTGGGCCGAGGCGATGGCATAGGCCTTGATCGAGTTGGCGCGGACCTGCTCCGCCACCGAGACGATCTGGTCGCACATGAAGTCGACCTGGCCGGAGACGAGATCGTTGAGCGCGGGACCCGTGCCGCGATAGGCGACGGCGTTGATCTTCGGCGTGCCGAGAATGCCCTTGAGCAGGGTGCAGGTCGTCCAGGAGACCGAGCCGAGGCCGGCATGGGCCTCGTTCACCTTGTCGGTGTTCGCCTTCACATAGGCGACGAACTCCTTGAGGTCCTTCGGCTCGAACGTCTTGCGCGCCACGATCAGGATCGGCGTGCCACCGGCGAGCCCGATCGTCTGCATGCCGTTGATCGGGTCGTATTTCAGACCGGGATAGGTGGCCGGCGCCGCCGAGAAGGTGCCCAGATGGCCCATCGCGATGGTGTAGCCGTCCGGCGCCGCGGTGACGGCACGGGTGATGCCGGTGGTACCGCCGGCGCCTGCGACGTTCTCGATCACGATCTGCTGGCCGAGCGTCTTCGACATGTTGTCGGCGACGATGCGCGCGATGATATCGGTCGGGCCGCCGGCCGCGAAGGGCACGATCATCGTGATCGGCTTGGTCGGGTAGCCTTGCGCCTGTGCGCCGCCGGCGAAGGTGAGTGCCGCGGCGGCGGCGAGCCCGAGAACGAGTTTCTTCATGCGTATACCTCCCTGGGATCGTTGATGGGTCAGACTAAGGGGGGATGCCGGGGCGGCAACCCCGTCATTCGGTGAAGACCTCGTCGCGCTTTTTCGCGATCGACGGCAACAGGGCGACCGCCAGCACGAGCACGGCGACGATCAGCAGCGCCAGCGAGATCGGGCGCTCCTGATAGTCGATGAAGGTGTAGAAGGAGCCGCGCGAGATGATCAGCGCCTGCCTGAGCTTCTCTTCCATCAGCTTGCCCAGCACGAAGCCGAGCAGCATCGGAGCCGGCTCGAAGCCGAGCTTGATCAGGAGATAGCCGAACAGCCCGAACAGCGCCGTGAAGGCGACGTCGAGCGGCTGGTTGTTCACTGAATAGATGCCGATGCAGCAGAAGATCAGGATCGCCGGAAACATCAGCCGGTAGGGCACCTGCAGCAGCTTCACCCACATGCCGACCAGCGGCAGGTTGATGATCAGCAGCATCAGGTTGCCGATCCACATCGAGGCGACCATGCCCCAGAACAGCTCCGGGTTGCGGGTCATCACCTGCGGTCCGGGGATGATGCCGTGGATGGTCATCGCGCCGACCATCAGCGCCATCACCGCATTGGGCGGGATGCCGAGCGTCAGCAGCGGAATGAAGGCGGTCTGCGCACCGGCATTGTTGGCTGCCTCCGGCCCCGCGACGCCCTCGATCGCGCCCTTGCCGAAGCGCGACGGGTCCTTGGCGATCTTCTTCTCCGTGGTGTAGCTGGCGAAGGGACCGAGCACGGCGCCATTGCCCGGCAGGATGCCGAGGATGCCGCCGATGAAGGTGCCGCGCAGCACCGGCGCTGCCGCCTGTTTGATATCCTCCCAGCCTGGCAGCAGCCGGCCGATCTTGCCCTTGACGACGTCGCGAGCCTCCGGGTTTTCCAGATTGCGCAGCACCTCGGCGAAGCCGAACACGCCCATCGCCAGCACCGAGAAGTCGATGCCGTCGGAGAGCGAGGCGACGCCGAAGGTCAGGCGTTCCTGTCCGGTTTCGAGGTCGGTACCGACAGTCGAGAACAACAGGCCCAGCATGATCATGCAGAAGGCCTTGAGGATCGAGCCCCGCGCCAGCACGACCGCGAAGCACAGGCCCATCACCATCAGCGAGAAATACTCGGCCGGGCCGAAGAGCAGCGCCATCTTGGTCAGCGGAGCGCCGAGCGCGGCGATGATCAGGGTCGCGACGCAGCCGGCGAAGAAGGAACCGATCGCGGCGATGCCGAGCGCGATGCCGGCGCGGCCCTGCTTGGCCATCTGGTGGCCGTCAAGCGTGGTAACGACCGATGTGGCCTCGCCGGGAATGTTGACTAGGATCGCCGTGGTCGAGCCGCCGTACTGGGCGCCGTAGTAGATGCCGGCCAGCATGATCAGCGCGCCCGTCGGGTCGAGGCCGAAGGTGATCGGCAGCAGGATCGAGATCGTCGCGATCGGACCGACGCCGGGGAGCACGCCGATCAAGGTGCCGACGAGGCAGCCGGCAAAGCACAGCGCGATGTTCTTCAGCGTCAGCGCGACGCCGAAGCCGAGCGAAAGATGGGCAAAAGTCTCCATCATCGCTCAGATTCCCAGAAGCCAGGGCGCGAGCGGGATGGGCAGGCTCAGCGCGTATTTGAACAGCAGGATGCAGCCGAGCGACATCGCCACGGCGAAGATCAGCAACTCCTTGATCTTGCGATCGTCGGCCGCGAGGCCGGAGAAGGCGATCAGCAGCGGCCCGGCGACGAGCAGGCCGAGCGCCGGCACACGGATCGGGCCGAGGTCGAAGCCGCGGATCGTCAGCGCGAACAGGCAGGTTCCGCCGAGCGCATAGAAGATCCCCTTCCACGACCAGCCGGAGAGCTTTTCGCCATGATAGCGCAGCGATGTCAGCATCAGCATCGCACCCAGCACGCCGCAGATCACGGCGAAAGCCTTGGGCAGCATGCCGGGGCCGAGCTGGCGCAGCGTTCCGGCGGGAAGGTCCCACGAGAAGCCGTAGGCGCCGATGGCCAGCACGACCATGAACAGGCCGCCGGCGAAATCCTGTGTCGAACGGATGCGCAAGCCTTGCGCCCGTTCTATCTGGTTCAAGCTCATCAGGTTCCTCCGCTTGGAGATGGCGTGCGGGCCGGTTGCTTGTGTGGCTTTTGCGGGGTGGCGAGAGGCAGCACGTGGCGCTCCTCGATCAGCGTCACACTCTCGCGCAGAATCGCGAGGAAATCGTCGCGGGCCGGTAGTTTCTGTTGCGGGCGCCAGGCCACGCCGACGAGCGCACCAGGCGGCGGCGGGTCAAGCATCGCGCCGCGCAGCCGTCGCATCGTCACGCCGGGAAAAGAGAGCCGCGAGACCCAGTCGGGTGCGAGCGCCATGCCGAGACCGGCTGCGACCGCCGACATCATCGCGGGTTTCTCGGTGGCCTCGATGACGACGTTCGGTACGGCGCCGACGCTTTCGAAATAGGCCATCACCAGGTCGTAGGCGTAAGGCCGGATCCGCTTCGAGGGCACGACGAAGGGCTCGCCGACGAGGTCGTGCATGGTCAGGTGTTCGCGCGCGGCGAGCGGGTGGTCCTCGCGCAGCACCACGATCGGGCGCTCGACGCGCAGGATCTCGAAGGCGCAGTCGGTCGGCTTGCGCGGCGGGCGGACGAGGGCGAGGTCGAGCTTGCCG
The DNA here is from genome assembly GCF_002220095.1 of Bosea sp. AS-1. Lineage (GTDB taxonomy): Bacteria > Pseudomonadota > Alphaproteobacteria > Rhizobiales > Beijerinckiaceae > Allobosea. The sequence continues at coordinate 4,205,339 of NZ_CP022372.1, read as the reverse complement.
GCCTCCAGCATCTGCACCAGCGCGACGGTCATCGCCTCGGCGAACTTGATCTCGATGCCCGGAAAGCGCTTGCGGAAGGTCATTAGCGCTTCCGGCACGAAGCTCGACGAGGCCGCGTCGATGGCGCCGACGCGCAGCACCTTGCCGGAGGCCAGCGAGGCCTCGCGCACTGCGCGCGATGCCTGCTCCATCTTGACCAGGATGCCCTTGGATTCCTCGAGCATGATCAGGCCGGCCCGGGTGAGGGCGACCTGCCTTGTCGTGCGGGTCAGGAGGTTGACGCCGAGCTCATCCTCGAGCGCGCTGATCTGGCGGGAAAGAGCCGGGGGAGCCACGCCGAGACGCTCGGCCGCGCGACCGAAATGCAACTCCTCTGCCACCGCGATGAAACATCGCAGTTGCCTGACATCCATGGTCGTCCCCTGTTCCCCGTATCGCTTGCCGCGATATCTCAGTCAGTGGGGCGTGGCCAATAAAGCCTCCAGCCGACAAGTCGACCCTAGAACAATTCATAATCTTTCGGCAATAAAGCCTTTTGGCCTAGGCCGGACGCAGGCAGGTCATTTTTACGATCCGCCCATCGATCAGCAACAGGCCGACGGCGATGGCGGCCATGCCGAGGAAGTGGCGCGGCAGCAGCGCTTCGCCGAGAAAGACCGAGCCCAGCAGGATCGCGCTCACCGGGACGAGGAAGGTGACCAGGATGACATTGGTTCCACCGGCCCGGCGCATGATCCGGAAGAAGATGACATAGGCCAGCGCCGTCGAGAGCAGGGCGAGCCCGACCAGCGCCAGCGTCACGTGGAGGCTGGGCACCGGCAGGAGCCAGGGCGGATTGGCCAGGATGACGAGCGGGATCGTCATCAGAGTGGTGGCGCTGACCTGGCCGGCAGCGGTGACAAGCGGCGGAAGCTCGCGGAAGCGCCGGCCATAGAGCGCCGCGAAGCCGTAGGAGAGGGCAGCGGCGAGACAGGCCAGTTGCGGCAGGAGCGCGCCGCCGAGGCCGGAGGTGGCGTCCGGCCCCATCAGGATCGCAACGCCGACGATGCCGGCCAGGACACCGGCGAGCTTCAGCCCGCTCGCCTTCTCGTCCTTGCCGAAGACATGCGCGACCATGACGCCGAAGAGCGGCGTCGTCGCGTTGAGGATTGAGGCCAGCCCGCTGGCGATCTGCGTCTGACCCCAGAAGATCAGCCCGAAGGGGATGAGGTTATTGAGCAGCCCCATGCCGAAGAAGGCGAGCCACATTGGCCGGCCGACGCGCATCGACAGCCCTGACAGCCTGACGACGACGAGGAGCGCTGCCGCCGCGAGTCCGACGCGCGCGAGCACCACCGCCAGCGGCGGCCACTCCGAGACGGCGATCTTGCCGAAGAAGAAGGAGCCGCCCCAGAGCAGCGAAAGCAGCAGGAGCAGCAGCCAGTCGCCGAGATCCATGACGGGCTGGCGGGCGGGGGCGGGCATGGGAAACCTGTCGCTTGCGGGAACTGGCCCGACAATGGGAGCCGGCGGCTGCCGGCTCCACCCGTTTCCTGCGATCGGGCCGGCTCAGGCGGCTTCGGCGTCGCGGGCCTGCCACATCGCCTGGAAGGCTGGGCGCGCCTGGCAGGCATCGAGCCAGGCCTTGACGTTCGGGTTGGCGTCGAACAGCTGCGTGGCGGGCTTGGCGTAGCGGATGACCTCGGCGACGTTGATGTCGGCGACGGTGAACCGGCCGCCCATCACATGGCCCTTACCCTCGGCCAGCACCGTGTCGAGCACGGCGAAGGGCGCCTTGAGGGCGGCGAGCGAAGCCTCGGCCACCTCCGGCCTGCGCTTCTCCGGCGGGAAGGCGGCGAGGTGCTGCTGCAGGTTGAGCGCATGCGTCTCGCATTCCGTCGCGGCCCAGAGTGCCCACATGATCGCGAGCCCTTCCTCCTGCGCATCCTTCGGCGCCAGCGGGCCGCCATGCTTGCGGGCGAGGTAGAGGTTGATCGCCAGCGATTCGTGCAGCTTGAAGCCGTCATCGTCGATGCTGGGGATGTGGCCGTTCGGATTGACCTTGAGGAAGTCGACGCTGCGCGTGTGGAGCGGCACGCCGGGCGCGTTCGGATCCGGCAGGCGATAGGCCTGGATGACCGGCACATGCTCGAAGGGCAGGCCGAGCTCGTTGGCGAGCCAGATGACGCGCGTCGCGCGCGAGCGGTAGCAGCCATAGATCGTCAGGGTCATCGCATGAATCCGGTGTCGGAAGGAGGGCGACGGAAGCGCCGGGAGGCCGCCGACTCCGTCCTCCTCACCATAGGCGGCGGTTCGCCTCGGACCAAGGCCGGAGATCGATGTTGCATTGCCAAAAAAATGTTTGACGGCGCGGCCTTGCGGGTGCATGTGGCCAGCCGTCGCCGGCTCTCGCAGCCGGCACTCACAGGACAACCAGACCCGATGCCAACCGACAGTCCCAGTCGACAGTCGAAGCCGTCTGCTGCCGCCTCGCGCGGCTGATCCGGGTCCCCGGCTCAGCCTAGCGATCGGCGCCGACGGCCGATCGCCAGGATAAGAGCCATGAACGAGATCGAACTCGCCCCCGACCTCCTGTCGGTCGTCGTCGCCAAGACGCTGGCGGAAGAGCATGTCGCCGACATCGTCGAGATGCTCAACGAGCAGGACAGCGCGACCATCGCGCATATCCTGCAGGAGATGCCCTTCGAGCGTGCCGTCGAGGTGCTCGACCAGCCCGAGCTGACCGACGCCGCCGAGGCGCTGGCGCTGCTGCCGGACAACCGGGCAGGCGCCTTGCTGTCGGCGATGTCGGCCGACCGCGCCGCCGACGTCTTCCAGGAATTCGACGAAGCGACCCGCCAGCGCCTCGGGGCGCGCATGGATCGTCAGACGCGCTCCGACCTGAGGAAGCTGCTCGCCTATCCCGAGCACAGCGCCGGCTCGATCATGACGACCGAGTTCGTCAGCGTGCCGTCGAGCTGGACGGTGCAGCAGACGCTCGACCATATCCGCCGCGTCGAGCGCTCGCGCGAGACGGTCTATGCGATCTATGTGCTCGATCCCGCGACCAAGGCGCTCGTCCGCGCCGTCTCGCTGCGCCGCCTGATCAGCGGTGACCCGTCGGCGCCGGTCGAATCCGTCGTGCCGGCCCACAAGCCGATCACGGTCACGCCGGAAACCGACCGCGAGGATGTTGCGCGGCTGATCACGAAATACGACCTGCTCTCGGTCCCGGTCGTCGATGCGGAGGACCGCGTCATCGGCATCGTCACCTTCGACGACGTCATCGACGCGATGATCGCCGAGACGACCGAGGATGTTCAGAAGCTCGGTGGCATGGAGGCGCTCGACGAGCCCTACAACGAGATCGGCTTCTTCTCGATGATCCGCAAGCGCGCCGGCTGGCTCTCCATCCTGCTGCTAGGCGAAATGCTGACCGCCTCGGCGATGCAGTTCTTCGAGACGGAGCTGGAGAAGGCGATCGTGCTGACTCTGTTCATCCCGCTGATCATGAGCTCCGGCGGCAATTCCGGCTCGCAGGCGACCTCGCTCATCATCCGGGCGCTGGCGCTGCGCGAGATCTCGCTGAAGGACTGGTGGCGGGTTCTGCTGCGCGAGCTGCCTTCGGGCCTCGTGCTGGGGTCTATCCTCGGCGCCATCGGCGTCGCCCGCATTGCGCTCTGGCAATGGCTCGGCTTCTACGATTACGGGCCGCACTGGATGCTGATCGCGGCGACGGTCGGCGGCGCGCTTGTCGGCATCGTCACCTTCGGCTCGCTGATGGGCTCGATGCTACCCTTCCTGCTGAAGCGGGCGGGCTTCGACCCGGCGAGCGCCTCGGCGCCGCTGGTGGCGACGCTGGTCGACGTCACGGGTCTCGTGATCTATTTCGGCGTAGCGGCGCTGATCCTGACCGGAACGCTGCTGTAGACGCTGCGGAAGCACATGATCATCCCGGGCTCGACCGGGATGATCCGCATCAGCCAGCGAATGCCGCTCAGCTCGCCAGCACGCGCTGCGGTGGGAAGGTGATCTCGACCAGCGTGCCTTCCTTCTTGACGCTGGTGATCGCCATCGCGGCGCGGTTAGCCTCGACCAGCGCCTTGGTCAGCGGCAGGCCGAGGCCCGTGCCGCCGGAGCGACGTGTCGTCGGCACTTGCCGGAAGGGTTCGAGCGCGAGCTTCAGCTCGTCGTCGTCCATGCCGATGCCGGTATCGCGCACCCGCAGGATCGCCTCGCCCTGGTCGCCGAGCGCCGTCGAGATGATGACCTGCCCACCGGCATCGGTGAACTTCACCGCGTTGGAGAGCAGGTTGATCGCGATCTGGCGGATCGAGCGCTCGTCGGCGACGACCGGCGGCAGCTTGGGCGAAAGCCCCGAGCGCAGGACCACGCGGCCGCGCTGCGCCTCCGGCTGCAGCAGCGCCACCGTCGAGAGCGCGATCTCGTTCAGGTTGACGCTGGCGAAGTCGAGCTCGAGCTTGCCGGCCTCGATCTTGGCGAGGTCGAGCAGGTCGTTGACCAGGCTGATGACGTAGCCGCCCGACTGGTGGATGTCGCGCAGATATTCCTTGTAGCGCTCGTTCTCGATCGGCCCGAACCGCTCCTCCGCCATCACCTCGGCGAAGCCGATGATGGCGTTGAGCGGCGTGCGGATCTCGTGGCTGATCTTGGCGAGCACGTCGGATTTCTGGGCGCTGGCCATCTCGGCCGCCTTGCGCGCGTCGACCAGCTCGCCTTCGGTCTTCTTCCAGGCGGTGATGTCGCGCAGCACGGCGCAGAAGCGGGGGTCGGCGCCATGCGCGATCTGGCCCATGGTCATGAAGAGCGGGATCTTGCCGCCCTGACGCACGCGGCCGACGACCTCGCGCCCGTCGTTCAGCACCGAGGCGACGCCGCCTCCCTTCAGCCCTTCGAGATAGTCGAGCGCCGGGGCATGGCTTTCCGCCGAGAACAGCAGGGTGAAGAGTTCGCCGGTGACCTCGCGCTGATCGTAGCCGAACAGCGCCTCGGCCGCCTTGTTGAGCGAAAGGATGCGGCCCCGCTCGTCGACGGTGACGACGCCGTCGGTCGCCGTGTCGAGCATGGCGGTGAGCTCGGCGATGCGGCCGTCGCGCGCCTCGGCATCGAGCCTGAGCGCCTCGACGCGCGCAGCCGATTCGGCCTCCTCGGCCTCGAACTCGGCGGCGAGCTCGGCTTCCTCCGCCTCTTCCGGCGTCATCACCGGCACTTCGCCGCCGCCCGCGGGATGGCGGAAGGCCATCAGCGTTGCCGCCTCGCCAAGCCAGTCGACGCTCGAGAGCACCGCATCGACGCCGACCAGATGGCCGACCCGGTCGACCAGGGTCATCGAGCCGCCCCCGCTGCGCGAGGCCTCCTTGATCAACCGGCTGACGCCACCGGCCTTCAGATCGGCTAGGTCGGCATAGTCCAGCAGATCGAGCAGGGTACGGTTGGCGTAGAGCGCCTCGTCGCCGCGATTGACCAGAACGGCGGTCGGCAGCCGGTCGAGCACATCGGCGTGCGAGTTGCGCTGGCGGGCCGGAGCAGGAGTCGGTTGGGCGGATGGCGTCTCGACGGGAGAGGACGCTTCCGCCTCGGCATCCTTCACCCGCAACTGTGCGACCGGCGGCAGGCGGGGCGCACCATGCGGCTCCTCATCGGCCAGCCTTGCGCCCAGCGCCTTGGCGATCTCGCGGAAAGCGTTGCGCTCGGCCGAGCTGAGATGCGCCTTCGACGGCTCCAGCACCGGCCGGATCGCCGCGTGCTGCCCGTTGCGCAGGGGAACGATGTTGGCAGCGGGCAAATCCTTCGGCGTCGTCGGTGCCGGCCTGGGTTCCGCCGCTGCGCTGTCGGATTCGGCCGCCTCGGGCTTCGTTGCCCGCGCCGCATCGTCAGCCTGAGGTTGCACGGTCTTCGGCTGTTCGACATCGCTGGAAGTCACATCCGAAGCATCGTCGTCGCACTGGCCTACGATGACCTGCCAGTCCCGTGCCGCGTCGGCCTCGGCCGGCGGCGCATCTTCTGCGGTTTTGGGGGGCTCGGCTTGTGGCTCGGTCGCAGAGGGCGACTGTTCATCAGAGACAGCGGACGTTGGCTCGGTCGCGACAGGCGGGTTTGTGGCCGCTTCCTGGCCCGGTAGGGCCAGAGCGATATCGGTCTCGGCAGGCCCCGCGGTCTCCGCGACGTCTTCTTCCGCAGGCTGGTCCGGCGCGGCTTCACCGGCCGTCGGGAACGGCTGGCGCGCGTTCAGCCGGGCGATGCCAAAGCCGCGGAACCCGGCGAATTGCCGGTCCGTGCCAAGCACGGGCACGCCGGAAAGCTCGACGGGCGCGGCCTCGCCGGGTGTTTCGGTCCGCCACAGGACGGTATGGCCGCTCCATGTCGCCGGCGTAGCGAGGCGCGTGAGCAGCCCGCCGCCGATGTCGCTGAACTGGCTGGCCGCGAGATCGTCCCAGCGTTGGCCGAGCAGGTCCGAGGCAGCGGCCGGACCTGTGAGGATGGCGATGTTCTCGGAAAGCTGGGTCAGGCGGCGATCCGCGTCGCTCTGCCAGAGAAAGCGAATCGTCGACGGTCGCGTGAGGGAAGGCTCTTCGGACGGCGTGGAGACCGCAGCCGCAGGAAGGATACGGGCCGCTGCCGGGGAGGCCGTTTGCACGCCAGCCTCGGGCGGGACGGTGACGCCGAGCCGGCGCAGTTCTGAAGTCGGAACGGCGACGGCGAGGACCGGCCGGCCTTCGCCCCGCGTCAGCAGCTTGACGCCGCAGGTGACGGGCAGGGCGGCGAAGCTGGCGGTGAGCCGCAGCCGCTCCAGCCGGATGCCGGCGGTCGAGGCGAGGCCCCCTGCCAGCAGGAAGAGACGCTGGCGCGTCGGCGCAGGCAGTGACGCTGCCGCAGAATCCGCTCCGAGCAGGGCCCGGCCCGCCGGATTCAGGAACCCTGGCCGTTCGGCAGCAGCGTCCCACAGGATCAGCGCGCCACCGGCGGCAAAGGCCGTCAGGGCAGGGTCTTCACCCGCCGCCGCTCCCCATCCTGCCCAGTCCTGTCCGGCTTCGCTCATGCTGGTCCGCTCGTCCGATCCGCCTCTTTATAGCTAACAAATCTTTAATAGCTTCCAAACGCGGTCGAATCCATGGAACCAAAGATAGCTCTCCCGCTTCTCGTCGAAACAGCGTTAACGTAGCCGCGCGCCGGTTCCGTCGCATTGTTGTCATTGCACTGCAATAATGATATTGCAGTGCACAATCAAATTGAGGCGCCTTTCGCAGCAGGAGGAACGACCATGGACAGCAAGCATTCCTATGAGGTCCCGGCAGAGATGCGTGAGTTTGCCGAGCGCAGCGTAGAGCAGGCGCGCAAGGCTTTCGACGGCTTCATCGGCGCCGCGCAGAAGGCTGTGGACAGCGCGCATGGCTCGGCCGAGAACGCCCGCGTCAACACCCAGGAGGCGACCCGCAAGGCCATCGCCTATGCGGAGAACAACGTCGCGGCCGCGTTCGATTTCGCCCAGAAGCTGGTGAAGTCGAAGGATCTCACCGAGGTCATGCAGCATCAGGCCGATTTCCTCAAGGCGCAGATGGCGACCTTCCAGAACCAGCTCAAGGACCTCGGCACTGCAGCCCAGGACGCCGCGTCCAAGGCCGCCGAGAGCGTCAGCAAGGCCACGAAAGGCCGCTGAATTCCGTCTCCGGATGGCCGTCGCGACGGCTGTCCGGCATGACTGACGGCCGGGCGGCGCGCCCGGCCTCTTGCCTGTCCGTTGCCAGCCGCTGAAGGAGAGCCGTCATGGTCAAGCCGCCTCCGACCCGAACCCGGGCAAAGGCCCCGGTCAGCCTGCCTTCCGTCAACGCCTTGTCGCCGACCCCGGCCGACGCGAAGGCCGCGCCGCTTGCGCCCGCTCCCAGCCAGCAGGCATCTACCCCTGTGCCCGCCAAGGCTCCGGCCGCGCCGGTGATCGTGAAGGCTGTGGCTCCCGCTCCTGCGGCGACTGCCAAGGTCGCTGCGCCCGCGGCCGTCGCCGCCCCGCCCAAGGCGCCCGCCGCTCAGCCGAAGGCGCCCGTCGCCCCGCCCAAGAAGACGGTCTCGGCCAAGCTCCGGATCGAGAAGCCCGTGGCCAGGGTTGTCGCGCCAAAGAAGCCAGCGCCGCCCGTGCAGGCTTCCAAGACTGTTGCACCGAAGGTTGCTGCGCCCAAGGCCGCCACACCTCAGGTTGTCGTAGCCAAGACGGCTCCTGCTGTGGCCAAGACTGCCGTGGCCAAGACTGCCGCTGCCAAGCCCGTTGTGGCCAAGCCTGTCACGGTGGAGGCGCCGAAGCCGGCGGTGCGGAACGAGACGCCCGTCAAGTCCGAGCCGGCCGTCGCGCCGAAGCCCGTGGCGGCCGCTCCCAAGGAGCCGGCCAAGCCCGCCTCGCTCGAATCCCTGCCGCTGCCGCGCCCGCCCGAGTTCGCCACGGTCGCGACCGAGACGGTGATGAGCCAGGCCCTGACCATGGCGCGCGCGTTCGGCGCCCTGCAGGCGAAGATGCTCGAGCATGCCTGCGCCGAGTTCAAGGCGAAGCTGGGCGAGGCCGAGACGCTGGCGCGCAGCGACAGCGCTTCCGAGGCGATCGCCCTGCAGGCGAAGGCCGTCCGCCGCAGCTACGAATCCTACGCCGAGCACCTGAAGGAGCTCGCGCGCATCGCCAACACGAGCTTGCGCAAGGATTGAAGGCGTCGAGACGGCCGGAAAGGGCCCACAACTCCGGCATTGGCGATGCGGCGTCGGTTTTTCGGTGCCGAAGTTGAATTACGCAGTTGCAAAAGCACGGCGCCGGCACTAGGTTCCGCGCCGCTGGAGACCCCGCCGCGGTGCCGGGTCGGTCAGCCTGTCATGGGCAGCCATAGCTCAGTTGGTTAGAGCGCTAGATTGTGGATCTAGAGGTCCCCCGTTCAAGCCGGGGTGGCTGTACCATTCTTCCCCGGAAAATCAGTCGGTTACGCTGAACGTTCGCGCGCGTTCCCGCGCTGTCGGGGACGAGGTGGCGCTTGAGCCGACGGAGCCTCCCGAGGCGCTGCGGTCAGCGGTATTCATTCGCTGGAATACGAGTCACAAAGCGCTCGGCCGACGAAGATCGCGATCCTCAACATGAACGAAGATGAACAATCGCGTTCAGGCGGCGTTCTGATTGAAGAGTGTTTAATCGCCGGGAGCAGAAGGGAGATTCTCAATGCGTCGGCTTGCCATTGCAGCTTTGGTTTTCTTGGGTGCTGCGGCCGTTGTACCTGCCGCCCAGGCCAATGAGGCCCTCGACCCGTCGGTCGCGAAGCGGCTCGACCGGCAGTCGGCCGAATACACGATGACCGCCGCCAAGCGCGAGCGCCTGATGATCATTCAGGAAACTCTCGAGCGGCAGCGCTACTACGGCCATCGTCGTGGCTATGGATACGGCTATGGCTATGGTGGAGGCTACGGTTACGGGCGCCCCTATGGCGGGCCGCCCTTCACCCCCGCCTATGGCTATCGGCGGCCGTACTACGATCGCTGGTGACGCCACTCAGCGAAAGGCGACGCCTGCCTCGGCATGACGTCGCCTCGCCACCATTTATTATCGACGCGACGGCGCGGCTCCCGGGGCCGCGCCGTCTTTATTTTCCCCAGCGCAGCGCCAGCGGATCGAGCTCGCGGGCGAGTTCGAGCAGCCCCTCGCGCGTCTTCGGATGCAGCGGCGCCAGCGGGTGACGCACGGCGTCCGACTTGATGACGCCGCCTGCCTTCATCACCGCCTTGGCGGCCCGCAGGCCGCATTGGCGGTTCTCATAGTTTATGATCGGCAGAACCTTGGCATAGAGCGCCGCCGCCTGCTTGCGGTCACCCGCGGCATGGGCCGCGAGGATCGGCTTGATCAGGTCGGGAATCATCGCGCTCGTCATCGTGCCGGTGGCGCCGGCGTCGAGGTCGGCCATCAGCGTGATCGCCTCCTCGCCGTCGAATGGGCCGACGACGGCGTCGCCGCCCGCTTCGATCAGGGCGCGCAGCTTGTTCGCCGTGCCCGGCATCTCGATCTTGAAATAGCGGACGAGCGGCACCTCCTGCGCCAGCCGCACCATGAAGGGCACGGTCATGGTGACGCCGGAGAGCGGCGCGTCCTGCAGGATGATCGGAATGCCGCAGGCATCGGCGACCATCTTGAAATGCTCGATCATGCCCTGCTCATCCGCCTTCAGCAGGGCGCCGTGATAGGGCGGCATCATCATCAGCATCTTGGCGCCGGCATCGGCCGCGGCCTTGGCGCGGGCGGCGGCGACGCGCGTCGAGAAATGCGAGGTGGTGACAATCACCGGCACGCGGCCGGCGATCTGCTCGATCGAGAGCCGCATCACCTCGTCGCGCTCGGCGTCCGTCAGCAGGAATTGCTCGGAGAAGTTCGCGAGGATGCAGATGCCGTCGACACCCTGGTCGACCATCAGGTCCATGACCCGGCGGTTGCCGTCGATGTCGAGGTCGCCATTGTCGTGGAAGACGACCGGGGCGATCGGCAGGATGCCGCGATAGGGTTCGTTCATGGCGCAGGACCTTCGGAAGAGCTGACGATCAGACGGTGCGGGTTTCGCCCTGGCCGCGCAAGCGTCGGACGCCGGCGCCGATCAGTGGCATGAACAGCAGGATGAGGCCGATCGCCATCAGCGTGCCGACGAGGCCGTTCGACCAGAAGATCGAGAGCGAGCCTTGGCTGAAGATCATCGACTGGCGGAAGGCATCCTCGGCCTTGTCGCCGATCACCATGGCGAGCACCAGCGGGGCGATCGGATAGTCGAGCTTCTTGAAGACATAGCCGACGAGGCCGAAGATCAGCGCGAGCCAGATGTCGAATTCCCGGTTCGCCGCGGTGAAGGCGCCGATGAAGCAGATCACCACGATGATCGGCCCGATGATCGAGAACGGGATACGCAGGATCGAGGCGAATAGCGGCACCGTCGCCAGCACGATGATCACGGCAACGATATTGCCGAGATACATCGAGGCGATCAGCCCCCAGACGAAATCCGGCCGGTCGGTGAACAGGGTGGGGCCGGGATTGAGGCCCCAGATCATCAGGCCGCCCATCATCACGGCGGCCGTGGCCGAGCCCGGAATGCCGAGCGCCAGCATCGGCAGCATCGCCGACGAGCCGGCGGCGTGGTCGGCGGTCTCGGGCGCGATCACGCCTTCGGGCTCGCCCTTGCCGAACTTGGCCGGGTTGCGCGATGAGCGCTTCGCCATCGCGTAGCTCATGAAGGAGGCGGCGGTCGGCCCGCCTGGCGTAATGCCCATCCAGATGCCGATCAGCGAGGAGCGGACCAGGGCGAGCCAGTAGCGTGGCAGCTTCGCCGCCGTGCGCAGCACATCGCCGATGCGGACCTTGGCGGCGACGCCTTCGAACTTCAGCCCTTCCTCCATCGTCAGCAGCAATTCGCCGATGCCGAACAGGCCGATCACCGCGATCAGGAAGCTGACGCCGGCCAACAGCACGTCGTATTCGAAGGTCAGGCGGACATTGCCGGAGACCGAATCCATGCCGATGGTCGCCAACGCGAAGCCCATTCCCATCGATACGACGGTCTTGAAGGGCGAAGCACCGCCAAGCCCGATGAAGCTGGCGAAGGTCATGAAATAGACGGCGAAATATTCCGGCGAGGAGAAGCGCAGCGCGAAATTCGCGACCCAGCCGGAAAGCAGCGTGATCAGGATGACGCCGCAAAGCGCGCCGAAGCCGGCGGAAAGGAAGGCGAAGGAGAGCGCTTCCGTTGCCTTGCCCTGCTTGGCCATCGGGTGGCCGTCGAAGGTGGTCGCGACGGAGGAGGGCTCGCCCGGGATGTTGAACAGGATCGAGGTGGTCGAGCCGCCGAACAGGGCTCCCCAATAGAGCGAGGCGAGCAGGATGATCGCCGAGACCGGGTCCATGCTGAAGGTCAGCGGCAGCAGGAGAGAGACGCCGTTCGGCGCGCCTAGGCCCGGCAGGACGCCGACGAGGACGCCGAGCAGCACGCCCGCGATCATCAGCATGATGTGGTGGGCGGTGAGCGCGACCTCGAAGCCGTGCATCAGGTTGGCGATGTTGTCCATGCCGGGAACCTTGCCGCTTTCAAAGACCGAGGAGAGGCTCGAGCGGCCCCTTGAGCAACCCGATCTGGAAGAATTTTTCCAGCGCGAGATAGAGGAAGGCGGCCGTCAGGATCGCCGTCGCCAGGCTGGCGATCCAGCCATAACCGCCCTGGAAGCGCATCGCGAAGACGAGATAGAGGATCGTCGCGGCGTACATGCCGAGCGTAACGCTCAGGACCACGAAGGCGGCGAGCGGCAGCAGGAAGGAAAGCACCCGCTTGCCGCGCTCGGCATCGAGGAAGACCTCGGCGAGCTCCGCGCCTCCTGCCAGCCGCTTGCCGACGGTGAGTGCCAGCGTGCCAAGGCTCGCGAGCGCGATCAGTGTGCCGGCATAGAACGGGAAGGCGCCCGGCTGCGGCCCGCTGGAATCCCAGCCGATGCCGAATTCGAGCGAACCCTTCACGATGACGAGCCCGAAGACGAGGGTCAGGATCGCGGTGCCGATCTCGGCCCAGAAACGGGTGATCATGAGGAGATTTCCTCCGCCTTGGCAGCCGGAAGCCCGCTGCGTTTGGGTGGAAGGCTGGTCACCCCGGACGGAGCCCTCGGGTCCGATCTTCGATCGGCCCAAGGATAAACTCCACGGAGATCCGGGATTCATGCCTGAGCCTTGCCGATGAAGGTTCCAGCATGGATCCCGGGTCAAGCCCGGGATGACGGCGCGTTTCAGGGCCAGATCAGCATGCGCTGATCATGAGCCTCACTTCACCACCCAGCCTTCTTCCTCGAAGACCTTCTTGTTGGCGGCGTCGTCCTTGGCGACGAAGTCCGTGAACTCCTTGCCCTTCATGAACTTCGCCGTCTGGGCGGTGCGCTGGATGAATTCCTTCCACTCCGGCGTCTGGCTGACCTTTTCCAGCACATTGGCGTAGTAGGCCACGGCATCGGCCGGAACGTCGGCAGGCAGCCAGACGGTGCGCGGCATCCGGAAGGACTCGATCGGAATACCGGCCGACTTGCAGGTCGGGATGTCGCCCCAGCCCTTGCCATCATGGATGGGGTCGCTCTTGGCGAGCTTTTCCGGCGCGAAGACGCAGAGCGGTTTCACCTGGCCGGCCTTCCACTGGCCGATATTCTCGTTCGGGTTGTTGGTGTTGGAATCGATGTGGCCGCCCGCGAGCTGCACGGCTGCGGCGCTGCCGCCTTGGAACGGGACATAGATCCACTTCACGCCGGTAGCGTCCTGGATCATCGAGGTCAGGGTCTGGTCAGTGTCCTTGGACTGGCTGCCGCCCATCTTGAAGCTCATCGGCTTCGCCTTGACGGCGTCGATATAGCTCTTGGCATCGGCATAGGCCGCATCGCCCTTGACCCAGAGCAGGAACTCGTCGAGCGCCATCGCCGCGACCGGCGTCAGGTCGGTGAACTTGTAGCCGAGCTTGGCGACGTAAGGCAGCAGATAGGCGTTGTTGGTGCCGAAGATGACATGGGTCGGGTCGCCCTTGGCGCCCTTGCCGTAGACATAGCCTTCTGCGCCGGAGCCGCCGCCCTTGTTCACCACCACGACGGGCTGTTCCATCAGCTTGTGCTTGGTGATGATCGCCTGGACGAGGCGCGCGAAATTGTCGGTGCCGCCGCCGGCGCCCGAGGTCACGACGAATTCGACGGGCTTGGTCGGCTCCCAGGCCTGGGCGGCGCTGAAGCCGCCAAGGGTGAGCGCGCCAGCGAATACGGCGGAAATCGCAATGGTCTTCATCTGTTTCTCCCTCGATGTTGATTGAACGATGCCGCTCTTGCTGGCGGCTCGGGTGATCCGCGCCGGTCAGGCCGCAGTCCGTGCCTTCTCCTTGCCGTCCCGTGCCATCTTGATCGCCAGCGACAGAGCCGCCCGCGAGGCACCGAGATTGGTGATGCCCTGGCCGGCGATCTCATAGGCCGTGCCGTGGGCCGGGGTGCAGATCGGGAAGGGGAAGCCGCCGATCAGCGTCACGCCGCGGTCGAAGCCCATCAGCTTCATCGCGATCTGACCCTGGTCGTGATACATCGTCAGCACGGCATCGAAATCGCCGTTCTTGGCGCGCAGGAAGACGGTGTCCGATGGGAACGGACCCTCGACCGTGAAGCCTTGGGCCTTGGCGGCCTTCACTGCCGGCTCGATCGTCTCGATCTCGTCGCGGCCGAAATTGCCGCCGTCGCCGGCATGGGGATTGATGCCGGCCACCGCGATGCGCGGCGGATTGAAGCCTGCCGCACGCAGATTGGCATCCGCCAGCGTCAGCGCCCGCAGAATGCGTTCCTGCGTGATGTTCTGCGCCACCGCCGAGAGCGGGATGTGCGAAGTGACGCGCGCATTCCACAGCTTGTCGAGGATGTTGAACTCGCTCGCCGCGCCGTCGAAGCCGATGGCGTCGCGCACGAAGCGGATTTCGTCATCGTACCCCGGATAGGCGAAGCGCATCGCCGCCTTGTTGAAGGGCGTGAAGAACACGGCGTCGGCCTTTCCGGCGGCGGCGAACTGCAGCGCCCGGCGGAAGTTTTCGGTCGCTGCCTTGCCGCCGGCGAGCGTCGCCTTTCCGCGCTGGAGATCGGCGGGGTCGTGATTGGCGAGGTCGATGAAGAGCGGCTTGTCCGAGGATGCCGGCAGCGCGTCCGCGGAAGCGACGAGCTGCACGTCGGGGTCGACCTTGCCGTCGGCGGCGCCGAGGTCGAGCAGTCGCTTGTCGCCGAAGATGACGTAGCGGGCCGCGTCGCGCAGGTCGGGTTCGCGCAGCAGCCGCGCCAGAAGCTCGGGGCTGATGCCCGAGGGGTCGCCCATTGCGATTGCGATGACCGGCTTTGTGCCGCCCTGGGAGCTCTCCACCGCCATCCTCCTTGAACGAGCGGGCCGGCCGGATTGCAGCGCAATCGGGCAACGCGCTCCCATTGATTTCAGTCGTTCCAATCTCGCTAACACAGCTCGCTTGCCTGCCGCAAGTATGCTGTATGCAGTATAATGAAAGCTCGCTAGAGTAGCGGAAACGGCGGGCCGGACCACGAGCCTGTCTGCGACAGGAGAGCGAAACGATGAATTTCCACGCGCACTACGCCGGCATCCGCGAGCCGATCGGGACCTGCCTGGTCGGCAGCGGCGGCTTCGGGCGCAGCTATCTGGCGCAGGCGCGGCGCACGCGCCTGATCGAGGCGCGCATCGCGGTGGACATGACGGCCGAGGCGGCCGCGCGCGCCTTTGCCGCCGCCGGCTACGCGGCCTCGGACATCGCCTTGTGCGAAACGGACGCCGAGGCGCGGGCGGCTTGGGAGGCGGGACGTTGTATCGCTGCCGGAAAGCTGGAAACGGTCATCGGCCTGCCCTTCGCCCTGTTGGTCGAGGCGACCGGCTCGCCTGAAGGCGCGACACGCCATGCGCTGATGGCGATCGAGGCGAAGCGGCATGTCGCGCTCGTCTCGAAGGAGGCCGACAGCGTGGTCGGCCCCGGCCTCGCGCGTCTGGCGAAGGACAAGGGCGTTCTGGTCACGCCGGTCGATGGCGACCAGCCGAGCCTGCTGATCGCGCTGGTCACCTGGGCGGAGGTGCTCGGCCTCGAGATCGTCGCTGCCGGCAAGTCGAGCGAGTATGATTTCGTCCTCGATCCGGTCTCCGGCGAGGTCACCTGCAACGGTGTGACGAAGCATCTGCCGGAGCTGTCCGCGCATTGGCTGCCCGGCGAGCGCCCCATCGCTGCCGTCGCGGCCGAGCGGGCGCGCATCCTCGGCGCGGTTTTTCCGCTGCGCGCCGTGCCCGATCTCTGCGAGATGACGCTTGTCGCCAATGCGACCGATCTCGTGGCCGATCGCGCCGGCTTCCACGCGCCACCGGCGCGCATTCCCGAGATCGCCGACCTGCTTACGGCGCGGGCGCGGGGTGGCCTCCTGTCGGGCACTCGGCGCATCGATGTCTTCCACCACCTGCGCCTGGCCGAGGAGGCGAGCTTCGCCGGCGGCGTCTTCGTCGTGGTGCGCTGCGAGAATGCCGAGACCTGGGACATGCTGGCCGGCAAGGGCCATATCCTCTCCCGCGACCACAAGACGGCGATGCTCTATCTGCCGCGTCATCTGCTTGGTGTCGAAGTGGCGACGAGCATCCTCGATACCGCGGGGCTCGGTCGCTCCGGCTATGGCGACGACTACCGTCCGCGGCAGGACCTCGTGGCCGTCGCCATGCGGGATCTGGCGGCCGGTACCGTGCTGACGATGGGCGGTCACCATCACAGCATCGCTGACGTTGCTGCCGAAGTCCGTCCGGCCGCTGCACTCGCCGCGGATCGACCCGCGCCGTTCTATCTCGTCGCCGATCGCAAGCTGGTGCGCGGTGTGAGGGCGGGGGAAGCGATCCGGCTCGGCGATGTCGAGATCCCGTCCGATTCGCTCCTGCTGGCGACGCGTCGGCGCCAGGACGCGCTCTTCGCGACCGATCTGGCCGGGGGCGGTTTGACAGGGCAGGGCGCCCGTGGCGTAAACGAACGCAACCCGGAACTGACGGCGGCACGATGAGCGAGGCAGCGACCGACTTCCCCCGCATCACCCGCCGCACCTTGCATGACGAGGTGCTGGAGCGCGTCCGCGACATGATCATCGAGGGGCGGCTCGAGCCCGGGCAGCGCATCAACGAGGGGCAGGTCGGCGCGCAGCTTGGGGTCTCGCGCACACCCATGCGTGAAGCGATCAAGACGCTCGCGAGCGAGGGCCTGGTCGAGATCCTGCCGGCCAAGGGGGCGGTCGTCCGCAAGTTCACCGCGCGCGACCTCTATCAAGTGCTCCAAGTGCTGAAGTCGCTCGAGCAGCTCGGTGGCCAGATCGCCTGCGCGCAGGCCTCGGACGAGACGATCGAGGCGATCCATGCTCTGCACCGGCGCATGCTGGAGCTCTATGCGACGCGCGAGCGGCTCGAATATTTCAAGCTCAACCAAGCGATCCACAGCGCCATCGTGGCCGCATCCGGTAATCAGGTGCTGGTCGAGATGCACGGCACCTTGCAGTCGCGGATCAAGCGGCTGCGCTTCATCGGCAATGAGGGGCCGGAGAAATGGGCCGGTGCCGTCGCCGAGCACGAGGAGATGATGGCGGCGCTGCTGAAGCGCGATGCGCAGGCGCTCTCCGCTGCGATCGGCAAGCATATGGAATCGACGCTGACGCGCGTTCGCGACGTGCTCTGAAGAAGCACTCGGCTCAAGGCCGGGCGCCTCTTCAATCGAGACCGAAGCTGCTCCGAAAGGGATTCAGCCCTGCACGAAGGCGAGCAGGTCGGCGTTGAGCGTCTCGGCATTCACCGTGAGCATGCCGTGGCCATAGCCCGGATAGGTCTTCAACGTGCCGTTTCGGAGATGCTTGATCGATTCGCGGGCTGCAGCGTCGATCGGGACGATCTGGTCGTCCTCTCCATGCAGCACGAGAGTGGGCACGCCGATCGCTTCCAGGTCTGCCGTCTGATCGGTTTCCGAGAAGGCCTTGATGCCGTCGTAATGCGCCTTGGCGCCGCCCATCATGCCCTGGCGCCACCAGTTCCAGATCACGCCCTCATCGACCTTGGCGCCCGGCCGATTGAAGCCATAGAAGGGACCGGTGGGGACATCGAGAAAGAACTGGGCCCGGTTGCCGGCAAGGGCCTTGCGGAAGCTGTCGAAGACCTCCAGCGGCAGGCCGCCGGGATTCTTGTCGGTCTTGAGCATCAGCGGCGGCACGGCGCTGACCAGCACGGCCTTGGCGACACGGCCCTGTGGCTCGCCATGCCTCGCAACATAGCGGGCCACTTCGCCGCCACCGGTCGAGTGGCCGATATGGACGGCGTTCCGGAGGTCGAGATGCTGTACCACCGCTGCGGCATCGGCGGCATAGTGATCCATGTCGTGCCCGTCCCAGACCTGGGCCGAGCGGCCGTGCCCGCGCCGATCATGCGCGACGACGCGATATCCCTTCGACAGGAAGAACAGGAGCTGCGCGTCCCAGTCGTCCGACGAGAGCGGCCAGCCGTGGTGGAAGACGATCGGCTGTGCGTCCTTCGGTCCCCAGTCCTTGAAGAAGATCTCGACCTGATCCTGCGTGGTGACGAATGGCATGGTGAATACTCCTTTTGTCTGGGGAAGATGGTCCATGCATATGACAGGCCGTAGCGCCCCCGAGCTGCTGCGCCATTCGCCTTGTCGAAGCGGACTTTACGGCATGCCCGGCGGCGCTCCTGTTCTAGCAGATGCCACGCGGCATTCCGTGCCCGGCGAGGCCTCTTGAAGGCGGGTCCGAGCTTCGCCATATGTTGCTCAAGCGGAAGGGTTCGCCTTTCGCCCGCGGGATGCTGCCAGCGGCGGGTCCCGATGGTTCATGAGGCGCCTTTCGGGGGCTTCGGTTAATGACGCGTACGCCTAGCTTGTCCCATCCGTTCCTGCTCGGCTTCGATGATATCGAGCGCGCGCTGGATCGCGTCGCCAAAGGCGCGAGCGAGGGATATCCGCCCTACAATATCGAGCGGCTGCCCCGGACGGAGGATGAGCCCGATCGCCTGCGTATCACGCTGGCGGTTGCCGGTTTCGCGCGCGAGCAGCTTGAGATCACGCTGGAAGAGAACCAGCTCACGATCCGCGGCCGCCAGAGCGACGACAAGAACCGGCAGTTCCTGCACCGCGGTATCGCGGCGCGCCAGTTCCAGCGCAGCTTCCTGCTCGCGGATGGCATGCAGGTGCTTGGGGCGGATTTATCGAACGGCCTGCTCGCAATCGATCTGGTCAGGCCGGAACCTGAGAGGCTCGTCAGGCGTATCGATATCATGAGCCGCGAGTAGAGGGCGAGGAATCGTCCGGCTTTGAAGGATGCGTCCGCGGTTTACGCATCTGTTCATAATTGAAGGCGCAGTATCGAACCGCATTCGCACTGCTCTGAAGGAGGGCGCGATGAAACAGGACAGGATTTTGACCCAAGACAGCCCGCTGACCCCTGCCGAATTCGCGGCGCTCGGTACCGGCGAGGTAGCCTATGTCAAGCCGATGACTTCGGATGAGCTGATGCGGATCTTCCCGCAGGCCCCGAAGATCGAATCCGGCCTCAACCTTTACACCCTGCTCTCGGCCGACGGCGCGCCGATCCTCGTGACCGACACCCGCGAGGCCGCTACGGCCAATGCTTGGGAGCACGACCTGAAGATGGTCAGCGTCCACTGACGCTTGCCATCGGCAGCAGAATTCAGGCGGCGGTCGTCACTGCGGCGACCGCCGCTTGCAGCCGGGCGATATCGGCAGACGTCGACAGGCGGTGATCGCCGTCCTTGACCAGCGTCAGCACGACGGGGTCGCCGCTGAGATGCTCCACCAGCTTGATGGCCTGCCGCCACGGCACGTCCGGGTCGCGCATCCCTTGCAGGATATGCACCGGGCAGCCGGCCTTGATCTCGCCGCCGAACATCAGATGCTGGCGGCCGTCCTCGATCAGGGCGCGGGTGATCGGCGTCGGATCCGGTGAATATTCGGACGGGCGCAGCCAGACGCCCTCGTCGAGGATCGTCCGGCGGATCGAATCGGGCATCTGCGCCCACATCAACTCCTCGGAGAAGTCGACGGCCGGCGCGATCAGCACCAGCCCGGCCGGCTGAAGCGCCGTGCCGGACAGCTTGCGCGCGGCCAGCAGGGCGATCCAGCCGCCCATCGACGAACCGACGAGGACGGGCCGCTGCCGGCAGCGGCTCTCGATCATGGCGAGCGCGTCGCCGAGCCAGTCGGAGAGGGTGAAGTTGCCGAAATCGCCTTCGCTCTCGCCATGGCCGCCATAGTCGAAGCGCAGATAGGCCCGGCCGTTATCGCGGGCCCAGTCGGCCAGCGCCTCGGCCTTGGTCGCGCGCATATCGGAACGGAAGCCGCCGAGCCAAACCACGGGCGCGCCTTCTCCCTCCTGCATCAGGAAGGCGAGGCGGCGGCGGTCTTCACCGACCTCGAGCCATTGCGGGGGCTGGCGCTCCAAGGCAAATCTCCTGTGACGAATCAGGGGGCCGCGGCGAATAGGGGCTGCGGCAACCATCCGATAGGGGCATATTCGCCCCGCCGAACGAAAGTCCAGACCAAGAGAATATGTCCTTCAAGCCGGGTGCCCATCTTTCACTGCCTTCGACCGAAACGCACCCGCTCGCCGGGCGCACGATCCTGCAGATCATTCCGGAGCTGGAAGCGGGAGGGGCTGAGCGCACCGCCGTCGACATCGCCAGGGGGCTGACCGATGTCGGCGCGCGAGCGCTGGTTGCGACCGAAGGGGGGCGCCTCGTTGCGGAGCTGCAGGCCAAGGGCGGCGTCTGGCTGCCGTTCCCGGCCGCTTCGAAGAACCCGATCTCGATGGCGCTCAACGTGCGCAAGCTTGTCATGCTCTGCCGCGAGGAGGAGGTGGAACTCATCCATGCCCGCTCGCGGGCGCCGGCCTGGGTCGCGCTCGCCGCCGCGAAGATCCTGAAACTGCCTTTCGTCACCACCTATCACGGCTCCTACAACAGCCGCTCGGCGGTGAAGACGCTCTATAATTCCGTGATGGCGCGCGGCGACGTCGTCATCGCGAATTCGGCCTATACGGCGGGGCTCATCCTGGCCAAGCACCCGATGGCGCGCGACAAGGTCCGGGTTGTCAACCGCGGCACCAATTTCTCGGCCTTCGCTCCGGCCGCGGTCAGCGCCGACCGGGTGCAGGCGCTGCGCAAGGCCTGGGGCGTCGAGCCGCATCAGCGCATCGTGCTCCTGCCCGGCCGCCTGACCAACTGGAAGGGCCAGCGCGTGCTGATCGAGGCGGCCCGCATCATGCGCGACGGCGGCGACACCGACACCGCCTTCATCCTCGCCGGCGACGCGCAGGGGCGCGACGGCTACGTCAAGGAGCTCGACGGGCTGATCGCCAAGGCCGGGCTCGAAAACCGGGTGAAGCGCGTCGGCCACTGCACCGACATGCCGGCGGCGATGCTCTCCGCGGCGGTCGTGGCGGTGCCGTCGACCGATCCGGAAGCCTTCGGCCGCGTCGCGGTCGAGGCGCAGGCGATGGGTACGCCCGTCGTCGTCTCCGATCTCGGCGCGGTGCCCGAAACCGTGCTCGCCCCGCCGCAGGCGGCGCCTGGCGAACGGACCGGCTGGCGTATTCCACCCGCCGACCCGGCAGCGCTGGCTGCTGGCTTGCGCGAGGCGCTGGATCTGAGACCTTCCGCGCGCGAGGCGCTGGCGCGCCGGGCGCGTGCGCATGTCGAGCGTCACTTTTCGCTGGAGGCGATGGTGGCGGAAACCCTCGACGTCTATTGCGCGTTGCTGGGACGCTGACCGTCATCTGCGGTGGGAGATGCCTGCCGCAGCGGCGTCATGCATTGACAACGCGCGACTTTGTGCAATGTGTCTGAACCAACGGCGCGAACCGCGCCAAATACAGGAGAATACCCCATTCGTCGTCCGTACCGTGCCGCCCCGACCCCGACCAAGGAAGGTCCTCGCTCGAACCGCGACATCCGCGGCGTTCGCGAGGTCCAGCTCATCGATGATACTGGCGCCAACCGTGGTGTCGTGTCGTTCTTCGACGCGCTGAAGATTGCCGAGGATGCCGGTCTCGATCTGGTCGAGATCGCCCCGAACTCCGTTCCGCCCGTCTGCAAGATCCTCGATTACGGCCGCTTCCGCTTTCTCGAGCAGAAGAAGGCGTCGGAGGCGCGCAAAAAGCAGCGCACCATCGAGATCAAGGAGATCAAGCTCCGGCCGGGCATCGACAAGCACGATTACGACGTGAAGATGAAGGCCATGCAGGGCTTCTTCGAGGAAGGCGACAAGGTGAAGGTCACCCTGCGCTTCCGCGGCCGTGAAATGGCGCACCAGGACCTGGGTGTGAAGGTGCTGGAGCGCGTCAAGGCCGACCTCGTCGAGATCGCCAAGGTTGAAAGCGACTGGCAGCTCGAAGGCCGCCAGATGGTCATGGTGCTCGCGCCGCGCTGAGGCGCGAGCCATCCTCGCGATCGTGTTCTGATCGAGAAAAAGGGCGCCGCCGGCGCCCTTTTTCATGCCTTCTTGCGCAGGAGCCCGTCTAGCATTGCGTCGAAGGCATCCGTCGCCGCCTGCAGGGCCGCCTCGGGCTCCGGCGCATGCGCGATCCATTGCGCGGCATGCTGGGTCGCGCCGACGACGAGCCGTGCAACGGCCTCGGGATCGAGCGGTGCGAGCACGCCCTCGGCGACGAGTTCGTTCAGCCCTTGCGTCATCATCCGGATGCAGTCGTTCTGGATCGGCCAGTTCCAGGGATCGCCGAGGACGGCCGGGCCGTCACGCAGGACGATCCGCTGGATCTCCGGTTCCAGCGCCATGGCGAGATAGGCCGCGCTCTCGTTGCGAAAACCGGTCCAGCGGTCCTCCTCCCTGGCCGAGACGGCACGCAGCCTGACCGTCATCTCCGCGTCGATCTGGTCGAGCACTGCCGCGAACAGGCCCTTCTTGTCGCCGAAGTGATGATAGAGCGCGCCGCGGGTCAGCCCGGCGGTGGCGGTCAGTTCGTCCATCGATGCAGCCGCATAGCCGACCGTGCCGAACGCCTCGCGCCCGGCGGCGATCAGGCTGGCGCGGGTTTCCGCGATCATGTCGGCGCGAAGTCTGCGAGCCATCATGTCTCCTTCACATACGTGCTGTATGTTAATTGACATACGAGGCGTATGCAATTACGCATTCGCATACGCGGCGTATGTCCGCTTCCTTCGGGACGAACCATGTCTAACCCTTATCGCGATATCTTCCGGGCGCCCGGCGCCCTCGCTTTCTCGTCCGCCGGTTTCATTGCGCGCCTGCCGGCTTCGATGGTCGGCCTCGGCATCGTCACCATGCTGTCGGAGCGACGCGGCGAATACGGCATCGCCGGCGCCGTGGCTGCGGTCTTCGCGCTTGCCAGTGCCTTGATCACGCCGCAGGTCTCACGCCTCGTCGACCGCTATGGGCAGCGCCGCGTGCTGATGCCGGCGGCTGCGGCGGGCGCCATGGCGCTGGGCGGCCTCATGGTCTCGACCTGGGCCGGCGCGTCGAACTGGCTGCTCTTCGCTTTCGCGCTGCTCGCAGGGCTGATGCCGAGCATCGGCGCAATGGTCCGGGCGCGCTGGACCGAGTTCTATCGCGACACGCCCCAACTGCGCACGGCCTTCGCCTTCGAATCGGTGGTGGACGAAGTCATCTTCATCATCGGGCCGATCGTCGCGATCGGGCTTAGCGTCGGGCTGTTTCCGGAGGCGGGACCGCTTGCCGCCATGGTCTTCCTGGTGGTCGGCGTGCCGCTCCTCTGCGCCCAGCGCAGCACCGAGCCGCCCGTCCGTGGGCGCTCCGCCGAGATGGAGGCTTCGGTCATCCGGCTTGGCGGCGTGCAGATCGTCGTGCTGGCGATGATTGCCATCGGCGCGATCTTCGGCACGGCCGAAATCACGGCGGTCGCCTTCGCCGAGGCGCAGGGGCAGAAGGCGATGGCGAGCATGGTGCTCGCCGTCTATGCGGCGGGCTCGCTGATCGTCGGTCTGGTCTTCGGCACGCTCCGGCTGAGGGCGTCGCTGGCGACCCAGTTCGTCGCGGCGATCGCGCTGGCGGCAGCGACGACGCTGCCGCTGCTGGCCGTGACGGGGCTGACCTCGCTCGCACTGGTCTTCTTCATGGCGGGTGCGGCGGTCTCTCCGACGATCATCATCGCGATGGGTCTTGTCGAGCGGTTGGTGCCAACGCGCCAGCTCACCGAGGGCATGACCTGGGCGATCACCGGAATCGGCATCGGGATGGCGCTGGGCGCTTCGGCGGCCGGCGCCCTCATCGACGCCTTTGGCGCGCGGGGTGGCTTCTGGATCTCGGTCACCGCCGGCATCGTCGGCCTGCTCGTCACGCTCGTCGGCTATCGCCGGCTTCTCAATGAGCGTGAGCCGGCTGCGATCTGCGAGCCAGCCTGAACCAATTGAAATGGCCGGCCGCCAGCGACTGGCGGCCGGCTTTGAACGGCTTCAGCGGATCGGCGGGCCGTATTGCAGGCCGCCCTGGGTCCACAGCTTGTTGACGCCGCGCGGCAGCGGATTGCTGGTTTTCGGGCCGAAATGGCGGTCGAAGCTCTCGCCGTAATTGCCGACGGCCTTGATGATGCGCACGACCCAGTCGTTGGTCAGGCCGAGCGATTCCCCGAACTTGCCCTCGGCGCCGAGCATACGGCGGATTTCGGGGTTCTGCGAGGTCTTGGCCAGTTCCTCGACATTGGCCTGCGTCACGCCGAGCTCCTCGGCATTGATCGTCGCGATCACGGTCCAGCGCACCAGGTCGAACCAGGCCGGATCGTTCTTGCGGACCCAGGGCCCGAGCGGCTCCTTGGAAATGACCTCCTGCAGCAGCACATGCTCGTCAGGGTCCTTCAGCCGGCCGCGCGTGCCGGCAAGAGCCGAGAGATCGGTGGTATAGGCATCGCAGCGGCCGGCCTCATAAGCCTGCACCGTGTCCTCCAGCGTCGCGAAGGCGACGGTCTCGAACTTGATGCCGTGGGTGCGGCCGTAATCGGCGAGGTTGAGCTCGGTCGTCGTGCCCTGCGAGACGCAGACCGAGGCGCCGTTGAGGTCCTTCACCGTGTTCACACCGAGCTTCTTGCGGACGATGAAGCCCTGGCCGTCATAATAGTTGATCGCGGTGAAGCTGACGCCCTGGCCGATGTCGCGGCCGAGCGACCAGGTGGTCGTACGGGCGAGCACGTCGATCTCGCCCGCCTGCAGCGCGACCAGGCGGTTCTTGCTCGACAACGAGAGATAGCTCGCCTTGTCGGGATCGTTGAAGATCGCGGCAGCGAGCGCCCGGCAGACATCGGTATCGAAGCCGCGCCAGATCCCGTCTTTGTCCTGCAGCGAGAAGCCGGGCACACCCTCGCTGGCGCCGCAGATGATGTGGCCTCGCGCCTTGATCTTGTCGAGCGTCGACTGGGCGAGGGAGGGGCTGGCGGCCGCGGCCGTCAGGGCAAGGCCGACGGCCAGGCTGAGCAGGAAGCGTTTCACGGATGGAGCTCCGGTAGGAGGGCAGGCAACGGGCCAATGTGCCAGTTTTATGACAGGTCTGTGAAGCTGGTTTCCGCTGCGTCGCCGGTCAGGGCTTGCGACCTTGTCTCGGGCATGCGGACGCTGTCGCTGGGGCTTCTCGCCCGGTTCGCCCTCGAAGCGGGCTTTTCGCTTGCCAGCCGGCTTCTTTTCTGCGATAGGCCCGGCCTTCGATCGCCCGGCTGATAAGGGCTGCCGTGGCGGTCGTGCTTTGCTTCCTGAAAGCAAGACATTGGCTGAAGCCGCCGCAAGGCGCGCTGGCCTTATGACCGATAGGAGCTGAAATGCCCAAGATGAAGACCAAATCGGCCGCCAAGAAGCGGTTCAAGATCACCGGTACCGGCAAGGTGCTCTACGCCCAGGCCGGCAAGCGTCACGGGATGATCAAGCGGACCAACAAGCAGATCCGCAATCACCGCGGCACCACGACCCTCTTCGAGGGCGATGCTGCCAACGTGAAGAAGTACTTCCTCCCCAACGGCTGACGCCACCTGACACACCGGAGATCATGACATGGCTCGCGTGAAACGGGGCGTGACGTCCCACGCCAAGCACAAGAAGACGTTCAAGGCCGCCAAGGGCTTCTATGGCCGCCGCAAGAATACGATCCGCGCCGCCAAGGCGGCCGTCGATCGTTCGATGCAGTTCGCCTATCGCGACCGCAAGAACAAGAAGCGCTCCTTCCGCGCTCTCTGGATCCAGCGCCTGAACGCTGCGGTGCGTGAGCACGGCCTGACCTATTCGGTCTTCATCGGCGGCCTGATCAAGGCCGGCATCGAGCTGGACCGCAAGACCCTCTCGGCGATGGCGATCGACGATGCGGCTTCCTTCGCCGCGGTTGTCGAGACCGTCAAGGGCGCGCTCGGCGCGCAGGCCAAGGCCGCCTGAGCGGTTCAAGACCGTTGAATTTGGAAAGGGCCGGCGGAACGCCGGCCCTTTTCGTTTCTGCTTGCCCGGCTCGCGTGGCGTCGTCCCGGGGACCGCAGGCAGATCCGGGGATGATCCTCGCGTAGCGGGAGCCTAGGTCTGCACGCTGTCGTTGCCCGGCGGGTTCCAGCCGTCGCCCGCGCCGTCGACGATGCGCTGATAAGCCTCTTCCGGCGTATCGGCATAGGAAAACAGCTTCAGATCTTCCGGGCGGATGAAGCCAGCCTCGGCCATGGTGTCGAGATGGAGCAGGCCCTTCCAGTAGGCAGAATCGAACAGCACGATCGGCACCCGCCCCATCTTGCCCGTCTGCACCAGCGTCATGATCTCGAACAGCTCGTCGAGCGTGCCGAAGCCGCCCGGGAACACCACCAGCGCTGCCGCCCGCATCGCCAGATGCATCTTGCGCATCGCGAAATAATGGAAGCGGAAGGTCAGGTCCGGCGTCGACCAGGCGTTGGGCTCCTGCTCATGCGGCAGGGTGATGTTGAAGCCGATCGAGAGGGCGCCGGCTTCGGTGGCGCCGCGATTGGCCGCTTCCATGATGCCGGGGCCGCCACCGGTGGCTATGACATGGTGGCGGCCGGCATCCTTGGGCGCCAGCGCCCCGCCGCGTTCGGACGCGATCCGCGCGAACTGCCGTGCCGCCTCATACCAGCGGTTGCCTTCTCGCACCCGCGCCGAGCCGAAGACGACGATGGTCGAGATGATGCCGCGCTCCCGCAGCAGGTCCTCCGCCTTCTGGTATTCCAGCATGAAACGGGCGCCGCGCGTCGAATCGCCGAGGATGAAGTCCGGATCCTGGGCGGCGAGCCGATAGGACGGCGATTCCTTCTGGGCGGTGTTGTCGGGCAAGGCGTCCTCCTCATGTCGTCATGGGCATTGCAAGAAGCCGATCTCCCTTCTCGGAAGAAACCGCCACGGAGGCAAACGGGCAGATCGTCGCCCTGTCCCGGTGGTTCGGTAGCGGCTGTTGCGGCTTCGCTCTGGCATATGCCGGCCGTTCCCGCTAGAACGCGCCCGTTCCCACGCCTTCAAACGCTTGCGACCCGTTCATGACCGATATCGCCATCCTGGAACGCGACACCCTTGCCGCGATCGCCGCCGCCTCCGACGAGGCCGCCGTCGAGGAGCTGCGCATCGCCGCGCTCGGCAAGTCGGGCTCGGTTTCGGCCCTGCTCAAGACGCTGGGTTCGATGACGCCGGACGAGCGCAAGGAGAAGGGGCCACAGATCAACGGCCTGCGCGATCGCGTGCAGGGCGCCATCGCAGCCCGCAAGGAAGCGCTGGGCGAGGCGGCGCTGGAGGCGCGGCTGGCCTCCGAGCGTCTCGACGTCTCGCTGCCGGTGCAGGAGGGGCCCGAGGCGCGCGGCCGCATCCACCCGATCAGCCAGGTCATCGACGAGATCACTGCGATCTTCGGCGACATGGGCTTCGCCATCGCCGAAGGGCCGGATGTCGAGACCGACGACCTCAACTTCACCAAGCTGAACTTCCCGGTCGGTCACCCCGCCCGCGAGATGCACGACACCTTCTTCTTCGCGCCGGACTCCAATGGCGAGCGCAAGCTGCTGCGCACCCACACCTCGCCGGTGCAGGTGCGGACCATGCTGACGCAGGAGCCGCCGATCCGCGTGATCTGCCCGGGCCGGACCTATCGCAACGATTCCGATCAGACCCACACCCCGATGTTCCATCAGGTCGAGGGCCTCGTCATCGACAAGAAGGCCCATCTCGGTCACCTGAAGTGGATCCTGGAGGAGTTCTGCAAGTCCTTCTTCGAGATCGATGACGTGAAGATGCGCTTCCGCCCGTCCTTCTTCCCCTTCACCGAGCCTTCGATGGAGGTCGACATCCAGTGCTCGCGCAAGGGCGGCGAGATCCGCTTCGGCGAGGGCGACGACTGGCTGGAGATTCTCGGTTGCGGCATGGTGCACCCGAACGTGCTGCGCAATTGCGGGCTCGATCCGGATGTCTATCAGGGCTTCGCCTGGGGCATGGGCATCGACCGCATCGCCATGCTGAAATACGGCATGCCGGACCTGCGTCCCTTCTTCGAGGCGGATGTGCGCTGGCTCGCGCATTACGGCTTCCGTCCGCTCGACCTGCCGACGCTGACGGGTGGCCTCACCTCATGACGGCACCGACCGGGCAGGGGAGGGCGCGATGACGCCTGCGGGCTGGGCGGCTCTGATGGCCGGGCTTCTGGTCGCGGTGAACCTGGCGGGCCAGGCCATCGCGCTCTGGCGGCTGCGCCGGCCTTTGCAGCGCTCCGCCCTGCTCGCGGAACTGCCGCCTGTCACCATCGTGCGGCCGGTGCGCGGCATCGAGGCTTTCAGCCGCGAGACGGCCGTCTCCGGCCTCGAGCTCGACTATCCACGTTACAGCACCATCTTCTGCGTCGCCGACGGTGACGATCCGATCATCCCGCTGATCGAGGAGCTGATCGCGCAATACGGCGCCGACAAGGTCAGGCTGATCGTGGGCGACGTCGCCGTCAGCGCCAATCCCAAGCTCAACAACTGCGTGCGCGGCTGGGAGGCGGCGACGACCGATTGGGTCATCCTCGCCGATTCCAACGTGCTGATGCCGAAGGATTACATCCAGCGCATGATGGCGGCCTGGCGACCCGAGACGGGCCTCGTCTGCTCGACGCCGGCAGGCTCGCGGCCGCAGAATTTCGGCGCCGAGGTCGAATGCGCCTTTCTCAACGCCTTCCAGGCGCGCTGGCAATACGTTGGCGAGGCGCTGGGGCTCGGTTTCGCGCAGGGCAAGTCGATGCTTTGGAACAAGCCCTTTCTCGATGCCAATGGCGGCATCGCCGCGCTCGGCGCCGAGATCGCGGAGGATGCCGCCTCCACCAAGCTGGTGCGCGCTGCGGGCAAGCATGTCCATCTCGTCGGCCAGCCCTTCGAGCAGCCGCTCGGTTCGCGGCGCATCGCCGACGCGGTGCAGCGCCAGTTCCGCTGGGCGCGCTTGCG
Organism: Bosea sp. AS-1; assembly: GCF_002220095.1. Taxonomy (GTDB): domain Bacteria; phylum Pseudomonadota; class Alphaproteobacteria; order Rhizobiales; family Beijerinckiaceae; genus Allobosea. The sequence goes on along the minus strand of NZ_CP022372.1, from coordinate 4,176,344 downwards.
GCGCGTCACCTTCCTGCCGTTCTTCATGCTCGAGATCCTCTCGGCGCCGCTGCTGCCCGTGCTGCTGGCGGCCTTCGCCGGCCCGGGTCTCGGCCTGCCGTTCTGGCTTGGCCCGCTATTGGTGCTGCTGGTGTGGTATGCCGGCGACATCGTGCTCTCGGCCGGCGTCGGCTGGTTCCTGAACTGGCGCTCGCCCTTTGCCATGCTGGTGCGCGACATCGCCTTCCCCGGCGTCTGGGCCTATGCCTTCGTCGGCGGCGAGGTGAGTTGGCGCGGCAACGCCATGAAGATCCGCACCGACGGCGCCAACGAGCTCAACCAGGCGACGCCCGCCCTCTCGGCCGCCGGCGCCAAGATTTCGACCGATCCCGCCCGACACTGATACGACGATGAAATTCACGATCTCCTGGCTCAAAGAGCACCTCGACACCGACGCCTCCGTTGCGGAGATCGCCGAGACCCTGACCCGCATCGGCCTCGAGGTCGAGGCGATCGAGGATCGCGCCGCCGCGCTGTCCGCCTTCACCATCGCCTATGTCATCGAGGCGAAGCAGCATCCGAACGCCGACCGTCTGCGCGTCTGCATGGTCGACACCGGCGCCGGCGAGCCGGTGCAGGTCGTTTGTGGCGCACCGAATGCGCGCACCGGCATGAAGGGTGTGTTCTCGCCGCCGGGCAGCTACATTCCCGGCAAGAAGATCACGCTGGGCAAGGGCGTGATCCGCGGTGTCGAATCCAACGGCATGCTCGTCTCGGAAGCCGAACTCGAGCTCTCCGAGGACCATGACGGCATCATCGAGCTGCCGGCCGATGCGCCGGTCGGCCAGCCCTATGCGACCTATGCCGGCCTCGACGATGCCGTGATCGAGATTGCCGTGACGCCGAATCGCGCCGACGCGCTCGGCGTTGCCGGCATCGCCCGCGACCTTGCCGCTGCCGGTCTCGGCAAGCTGAAGAACGCGCCGATCCAGCCGGTGCGCGGTTCCTTCCCGTGCCCGGTCAAGGTGACGCTCGACTTCGCCGAGGAAGACAGGAAGCTCTGCCCGGCCTTCGCGCTGCGCCTCGTGCGGGGCGTGAAGAACGGCCCCTCGCCGGACTGGCTGCAGGCGCGGCTGCGCGCCATCGGGCTTCGCCCGATCAACGCGCTGGTCGATATCACCAACTTCATGACCTATGACCGCAACCGGCCACTGCACGTCTTCGATGCCGCCAAGGTCAGGGGCAACCTCACGGTGCGCCGCGCGAAGGAAGGCGAGACCATCCTCGCCCTCGACGGCAAGACTTATACGCTGACCGACGAGCAGGTCGTGATTGCCGATGAGCACGGCGTCGAGTCGCTGGCCGGCATCATGGGCGGCGAGGCTTCGGGCAGCAGCGAAAGCACCACCGACGTGCTGATCGAAAGCGCGCTCTGGGACCCGCTCAACATCGCCCGCTCGGGCCGCGCGCTCGGCATCAACTCCGACGCGCGCTATCGCTTCGAGCGCGGCGTCGACCCCGACTTCACCCGGCCGGGCCTCGATCTCGCCACCGCGCTGGTCATCGAGCTCTGCGGCGGCGAGGCTTCTGAAATGGAGTTCGTCGGCGAACTGCCGGAAAGTCCCGCTGCGATCGACTTCCCCTGGTCCGAGGTCAAGCGCCTGACGGGGCTCGACTTGCCGCAGGTCGAGATGAAGCTTGCGCTGACCTCGCTCGGCTTCCACGTCTCGGGCACCGGTGACCGCGTCAAGGTCGCGCCGCCGTCCTGGCGGGCTGATGTCGGCGGCAAGGCGGACCTCGTCGAGGAGATCGTCCGCATAGCCGGCCTCGACCGCGTCGCCTCGACGCCGCTGCCGCGCATCAAGGGCGAGGTCGTCAAGCCCGTCTTGACCGTGCTGCAGAAGCGCACCCGCACGGCCAAGCGCACGCTGGCCGCCCGCGGCCTCGTGGAGGCCGTGACCTGGTCCTTCATCTCGCATGATCAGGCCGAGCTCTTCGGCGGCGGCTCGCCCAAGCTCGCGCTCGCCAACCCGATCGCCGCCGATCTTTCCGATATGCGTCCCTCGCTGCTGCCGGGGCTGATCCGCGCCGCGCAGAACAATGCCGATCGTGGCTTCCCGGACGTCGCCTTGTTCGAGGTCGGCCAGATCTTCCTGAGCGACGAGCCGGAAGGCCAACTCGTCGCCGCGACCGGCCTGCGCCGCGGCACGGCGCGGCTCGACGGCGTCGGCCGTCACTGGGACGGCTCCGCCGAGGCGGTCGATGCGTTCGATGCGAAGGCCGATGTGCTCGGCCTGCTTTCCGCGCTCGGCGTTCCGACCGGCGGCCTGCAGATCGTCGCGGGTGGCCCGGCCTGGGCCCATCCCGGCCGCTCCGCCACGCTGCAGTTCGGCCCGAAGGGCGTGATCGGCGCCTTCGGAGAGATCCATCCGAAGATTCTCAAGGCGCTCGACGCCAAGGGACCGCTCGTCGCCTTCGAGATTCACCTCGATGCGCTGCCTCTGCCGAAATACAAGCCGACCAAGGTCAAGCCGAAGCTGGTTCTTTCGGACTTCCAGCCGGTGACGCGCGACTTCGCCTTCATCGTCGACAAGGCCGTCGCGGCGGGCGACATGATGAAGACCGCGCAGGGAGCGGACCGCGCGCTGATCGCCAATGTCGGTGTCTTCGACCTCTATGAAGGGCAGGGCGTCGAGGCCGGCAAAAAATCGGTCGCGCTGGCGGTTACGCTGCAGCCGGTCGAGAAGACCCTGACCGAGGCCGAGATCGAGGCCGTCGGCAGCAAGATCGTCGCCGAGATGGCCAAGCGCTACGGCGCGACGCTCAGGGGCTGACAGCGTCATCGATATTCCGCGGTCGGTGCCCGGCGCCGGCTGCGGAGTGACAGGCGGTCGTCGGCCGCCTCACCATTGATCAGGATTATGTAATAATCCGCGGCAGAAATCCCGGCGTGTTCGGGGTATCGGCTCCCGCATTGTTGCAGAATTCTGGCCTGATGAGTCCCACCGAGCTTCCCGTCACCGACAATCTGTTCCCCGGCTTCCGCCTGCTCGACGTGGCGACGTCGGGCGCGCGCATCCGCGTGCGCGTCGGTGGGGAGGGCCCTCCGCTCCTGCTGTTGCACGGCTACCCACAGACCCACGTGCTCTGGCACAAGGTCGCCGCGCGGCTGAAGGATCGCTTCACGCTCGTCTGTGCCGATCTGCGCGGTTATGGCGACAGCGAGAAGCCGCCGACCGATTCCGAGCACTTTCCCTATTCGAAACGCGCCATGGCCCTCGACCTGGCGCAGATGATGACCGCGCTTGGTTACGAGCGCTTCTTCGTCGGCGCTCATGATCGCGGCGCCCGCGTCACGCATCGCCTGGCGCTCGACCATCCCGAGCGCGTCATCCGCCTCGCCACGCTCGACATCGCGCCGACGCGGGAGATGTACGCCAATACCACCGACGCCTTCGCCCGCGCTTATTGGCACTGGTTCTTCCTGATCCAGCCCGCCCCCTTTCCGGAGCGGATGATCGGCGCGGATCCGGAGGCCTACTGGCGCAAGAAGTGTGGATCGGGCTCGGCCGGGTTGACGCCCTTCGCACCGGAAGCGCTCGCCCACTATCTGCGCTGCTTCGCCGACCCCGCCACGATCCACGGCAGCTGCGAGGATTACCGGGCCGCCGCGACCATCGACATCCGCCACGACGACGAGGATGGCGGCCGCAAGCTGACGCAGCCGCTGCTGGCGCTCTGGGGCGCCAACGGCATCATCGGCAAATGCTTCGACCCTCTGGCCTTGTGGCGCGAGCGTGCGCAGGATGTGCGCGGCCATGCCCTGCCGGGCGGTCACTACCTCGCGGAAGAGGTCCCCGATCTCGTTGCCGCGGAATTCACGTCTTTCTTCGGAGAAGCCGCATGAGCGGGACCAATCGCGTCTATCGGATCGCTGTCATTCCTGGCGACGGCATCGGCAAGGAAGTCATGCCCGAGGGCCTGCGCGTCCTCGAGGCGGCTTCCAAGAAGTTCGGCTTCGAGCTGCGCCTCGACGAGTTCGATTTTTCCTCCTGCGACTACTACGCCAGGCACGGCAAGATGCTGCCGGACGACTGGAAGGAGAAGATCGGCGGCCACGACGCGATCTATTTCGGCGCCGTCGGCATGCCGGCGCAGGTACCCGATCACATCTCGCTCTGGGGCTCGCTGCTGCTGTTCCGGCGCGAGTTCGATCAATACGTCAATCTGCGCCCCGTGCGCCTGATGCCGGGTGTGCCCGGGCCGCTTGCCGGCCGCAAGCCGGGCGACATCGACTTCTTCGTCGTGCGCGAGAACACCGAGGGCGAATATTCCTCGGTTGGCGGCCGCATGTATGCCGGAACCGAGCGCGAGATCGTCATCCAGGAGACGGTGATGAGCCGCGTCGGCGTCGACCGCGTGCTGAAATACGCCTTCGAATTGGCGCAGCGTCGCCCGCGCAAGAAGCTGACCTCCGCCACCAAGTCGAACGGCATCTCGATCACCATGCCCTACTGGGATGAGCGGGTGAAGGAGATGGCGAGGAACTATCCCGACGTCGCCGTCGACCAGTATCATATCGACATCCTGACCGCGCATTTCGTGCTGAACCCGGACCGCTTCGACGTGGTCGTCGCCTCCAACCTCTTCGGCGATATCCTCTCCGATCTCGGCCCGGCCTGCACCGGCACCATCGGCATCGCGCCTTCGGGCAACATCAACCCGACCGGCGATCATCCCTCGCTGTTCGAGCCGGTCCACGGCTCGGCTCCGGATATCGCGGGACAGGGCATCGCCAACCCGGTCGGCATGATCTGGTCCGGCGCGATGATGCTCGACCATCTCGGCGAACATGATGCGGCCAAGGGCATCGAGGCGGCGATCGAGCGCGCGCTGGGCGATGCCCGCACTCGCACGCGCGATCTCGGCGGCACGCTCGGCACGGAAGCTGCCGGCAAGGCCGTCGAGCAGGCGCTGGGCTAGACGGAAAACAGGACGAAGCTGGCGCGGCTCCGGTTGCGCCAGTGGGGTGAATGGAGCCGGAACCGGCCCGGGCTGACGAGGAAAGTCACGCAACCATGGATCTGACATCGTTTTCGCTGGGCGACCCGCTGCTCTGGGGCAAGCTCTTCGAGATCATCCTGCTCAACGTTATCCTCTCGGGTGACAATGCCGTGGTGATCGCGCTGGCCTGCCGGGCGCTCGCGCCCGAGCAACGCACCAAGGGCATTGCGCTCGGCGCGGCCGTGGCCGTGGTGCTGCGCATCGCCTTCACGGTGGTCATCGCCTCGCTCCTGAGCATGCCGTTCCTGCGCATCGTCGGCGCCGCGCTGCTGGTCTGGATCGCGGTGAAGCTCCTGATCGAGGATGGCGAGCAGGACGAGGACTCCATAGCCGCCAGCAGCAAGCTCTGGAAGGCGGTCCAGACGGTCGCGATCGCCGATATCGTCATGAGCCTGGACAACGTCCTCGCCATCGCCGGCGTGGCCCGCGACTCGATGGCGCTGCTGGTGGTCGGGCTGGTCATCTCGATCCCGCTGATCGTGGTCGGGGCGTCGCTGATCACCAGCCTCCTGACCCGCTTCCCGATCCTGGTCTGGGCCGGCGCGGCGCTGCTCGGCTGGGTCGCAGGCGAGATGCTCGACAGCGACCCCTGGCTCATTACCCGCTTCGGAGCGGAACTGCTGCACACGCTCGAATATCCCGCTGCCATCCTCGGCGCGCTGCTCGTGCTCGGGCTGGGCTATCTCATCAAATCACGCCGGCCGGACCCGGCCCTCTGACACGGGACTGACCGAAACATGGATTTCTCCTCCTCGACCTTCTGGATCTCGCTGTTGCAGATCATCTGGATCGATCTGCTGCTTTCCGGCGACAACGCGGTCGTCATCGCGCTGGCCTGCCGCTCGCTGCCGGAAAATCGCCGGAAGCTGGGCATCTGGCTCGGCGCCGGTGCGGCAGTCGGTCTGCGCATCATCTTCGCGCTGATCGTCACCTATCTCCTCGGCGTGCCGTATCTGAAGGTGATCGGCGGCATCCTGCTGTTCTGGATCGCGATCAAGCTCGCTGTCGGCGAGGAGGAAGCCCATGGCGAGATCGAGGCCAGCGAAAGCCTGTGGAAGGCGGTGCGCACCATCGCCATCGCCGACGCCGTGATGAGCCTCGACAACGTCATCGCCATCGCCGGCGCGGCCAAGGGCCATCCGGAGCTGTTCATCTTCGGCCTGCTGCTCTCGATCCCGCTGATCATCATGGGTGCCCAGCTTCTCACCACGATCATCGAGCGTTTCCCGATCCTGGTCTGGATCGGTGCGGCGCTGCTCGGCTGGATCGCGGCCGAGATGATCCTGGGCGATGTCGCCGTGCTGCAATGGCTGCAGGTGAACCTGCCGAGCTGGGTCAAGGCGGTGCCGCTCGATGCCAACCCGCTCGGCATCGGGCCGGCGAACCTGCCGCATTACGCGGGAGCGGTCATCGGCGCGCTCTTCGTCTGCATCGTGGGCTATGTCCTGAAGAAGAAGCCGGCGAACCAGCCGGGCTGAGGCGTCACGCCTCGTCGAGAACGATCATTGCGGCGGCCAGGATCTCCTGGCCGCCGTTTTCGATGGTGTGGAGCATGCCCTCTGCCGCCACGCCGTCGATGCGGAACCGGTCAGGGGCGAGCAGGGACACCGCGAAGCTCTCGGGCGGCCGGGCGAAGCCGGTTCCGAGCGCCTTCACATAGGCTTCCTTGGCGGCCCAGAGGCGCGCAAAGGCGAGCGGTCGCGTCACGGCCTCGATCGCGTCCAGCGTTCGCAGTTCATCGGCGTGAAGAGCCTCCCGCGGGAGGGGGCCGTCCGGATCGACCAGCTCTAGATCGACCCCGACCGGCCGCCGGGCCAGGGCAACGGCGACCACGCCCGCCCGCGTCGCGAGCGAGATGTGCAGGGCGCTCGCATGCGGCCCGGCGAGTCGTGGTTGGCCGGCAGGATCATGCGAGATGACGACCTCGCCGTCGGGGCAGCCGAGCTGTTGCGCCAGGACCGCCTGCGCGGTCTCGCGCCGCAGCCGCGAACGCTCGACAAGATTGCGCGGGCGCTGCTGCGTCTCGATCAGCCAGACGGCCGGGTAGCTCGGCGCGGTTGCTGCGATGGAACGGAGCCAATGCATCTGCCCAGCCTAATGCATGGGCTGATGGAATCCGCTTTGCATGAAACACATGCACGGGCGCAGCCGGCATGCGTTGACGGCAGACGCCTTCGGCCTTTGGAAGAAGCTATGCAGCCGAACCACGCCGAACCGCCGCCAGCCGCAAGCGCCGCACCCCTGACCGTTCAGGGCATGCGGCTCGGTCTGCGCAGGGTCTCCGTCCTGATGCCGGGCGTGATCGTCTTTGCCGTCGCCTTCGGTGCGGCCGCGTCGGCCAAGGGCATGAGCCTGCTCGAGACCCTCCTGATGAGCGCCTTCGTCTATGGCGGCGTCTCGCAGCTCGTGGCGATGGAGCTGTGGCGGCCGGAATGGAGCTGGGGAGCGATCGCCGGGCTTGCGGTCGTCACGGCGACGGTCAACGCCCGGATGATCCTGCAGGGCGCGTCGCTCCAGCCCTGGTTCGCGCGCTATCCCAAGGCGGTCAACGCCTTCCACCTCTTCTTCTTCACCGATGCCAACTGGCTGATCGGCACGCGCTATCAATCCGAGGGCGGCCGCGATCTCGGTGTCCTGGTCGGGGCAGGCCTTGCCTTGTGGATCGTCTGGATCATCGCCACGGCGCCCGGTTACATGCTTGGCGCGCTGGTCTCCGATCCGCGCCGCTATGGCATCGACCTCGTCATGCCGATCTTCTTCGCGGCGATGATCGTGCCGCTCTGGCGCGGTCGGCGTGGTCTGGTGCCCTGGGCCGTCGCGGGCTGCGTCGCCCTGCTGACGGCGAAGCTCGTCGACGGCTACGCCTTCATCATCGCCGGCTCGCTCGCAGGGGCCGTCACGGGAGCGTTCCGCGATGACCCTGCCTGATCCCGGTCCCTGGGGCGCCTTCATCGCGATCGGCGCCATGGCGGTCGCGACCTATCTCTGCCGGCTGGCCGGCGTCGTCCTGATGAGCTTCGTGCCGTTGACGCCGCATGTCCGGCGCGGCCTTGCGGCACTGCCGGGCTCGATCGTGGTCGCCACCGTGCTGCCGCTGATCGAGCGGCTTGGCGTTGCCGCGGGCGTGGCGCTGCTCGCGGCCATCGGTGCCATGTTCGTGACCCGCAGCGAACTCGTCGCGCTACTGACCGGCATGGCGATGATCTCGGCGGCGCGGTTCCTGGGTTTCTGATCCATCACCCTGCCCGATGGCTTCCATCACATCCCGTCATCGCGCCATGCGCCGCTTGCTGTTGACGGCGCGCGATGGCGGGAGGACGGTGCAAATTAGCAAAACCGACCAAGACGGAGCGCCTCCATGGCATGGTATTCTCAAACCTGGACCTGGTTCGACGGAGCCTGGCATGAGGGCAATCCCGGCCTCGTCGGCCCGCGTAGCCATGCGCTCTGGCAGGCGTCCTCGGTGTTCGATGGCGGTCGCTACTTCGATGGCGTCGCTCCCGATATCGACCTGCATGCCGCCCGCGTGAATCGCTCCGCGACCGCGTTGGGGCTGAATCCGACGGTGACGCCGGATTTCATCGTCGAGAAGATGTATGAGGGCGTGAAGAAGTTCGCCCCCGGCACCGCGATCTACGTCAAGCCGATGTATTGGGGTGAGGCCGACGGCCCCTCGACCATCATGCCCGATCCGGATTCGACGCAGTTCGCGCTTTGCCTGTTCGAGGCCTCTATGCCGCAGCCGAGCAACGGCTTTTCGGTCACCAAGGGCCTTTATCGCCGCCCGACCTACGAGACCGCCCCGACCGATTCCAAGGCTGGCTGCCTCTACCCGAACAACGCCCGCATCCTGAAGGCCGCCAAGGCTGCCGGCTTTGACAATGCGCTCGTGCTCGACATGCTCGGCCATGTCGCCGAGACCGGCACCTCCAACGTCTTCCTTGCCAAGGATGGCGTGGTGAAGACTCCGGTCCCGAACGGCACCTTCCTCAACGGCATCACCCGCCAGCGCGTCATCAAGCTGCTGCGCGAGAGCGGCGTCACCGTCGAGGAATGCAGCCTGCGCTATGAGGAGTTCGAGAAGGCCGACGAGATCTTCATCTCCGGCAATTACTCGAAGTGCATGCCGGTGACGCGCATCGACGACCGCACGCTCCAGCCCGGCCCGCTCTTCCGCAAGGCGCGCGAGCTTTACATGGACTTCGCCCACACCAAGGCCAAGGCCGCCTGAGGCTGCGGGACCGGCCATGGCGCGCCTCGCCACGCGGCTGACCGAGCGGCTCGGCATCGCCCATCCGATCTTGTCGGCGCCGATGGCGCTGGCGAGCGGCGGGGCGCTTGCCGCCGCCGTGACGCGGGCGGGTGGGCTGGGTCTGATCGGCGGCGGCTATGGCGACGCCGCCTGGCTCGACGAGCAATTCGCTGCCGCCGGCAACACGCAAGTCGGCTGCGGCTTCATCACCTGGTCGATGGCGAGGAAGCCAGAGCTTCTGACGCAGGCGCTTGCGCATGAGCCCGCCGCGCTGATGCTCTCCTTCGCCGATCCGCGCCCCTTCGCCGCCGAGATCGCCGCGGCGGGCGTGCCGCTGATCTGCCAGTGCCAGACACTGGACCATGTCCGGCTGGCGTTCGAGGCCAGTGCCGCGATCGTCGTCGCGCAGGGCACGGAAGCCGGCGGCCACGGCGCCAGCCGAGCGACGTTACCTTTCGTGCCGGAAGCGGCCGATCTGATCGCCCGTGAAAGTCCCGATACGCTGCTTCTCGCCGCTGGCGGCATCGCTGACGGGCGTGGGCTCGCCGCCGCTCTGATGCTCGGCGCTGACGGTGTCCTCGTCGGGACCCGGTTCTGGGCGAGCCGCGAGGCGCTGGTGCATCAGCGCCACCACGCCGCGGCCATTACTGCGACCGGCGACCAGACGGTGCGCTCCTCATTGCCCGACATCGCCCGCCAGCTCGACTGGCCGAAGCCCTTCGACATTCGCGTCGCGAACAACGCCTTCATCGCAGCATGGGCCGGGCGTGACCACGACTTGAAAGCGGCCATCGCCACCGAGGCCCCCGCCTATCGCGAGGCCTTCATGGCCGGCGATCCCGACAAGGCGGCCGTGATCTTCGGCGAGGCAGCGGGGTTGATCGCCGATGTGCCCGCTGCCGCCGAGATCGTCGAGCGCATGGTCGGTGAAGCCGCTGCGCTGCTCGGCAGGGCAGGGCGCTTCCTCGGTTGAAGTTCAGCGCACCAGCCTGAACAGCCCGGTCGCCTTCAGGCCGATGCCGGCGATGCCCGCATAGAGCACTCCCGCCGCCATCGACAGCGTCAGTACGCCCAGGAGCAGCGGCTGGAAGGGCAGGGCGGACGTCAGGCGCAAGGCGAGCGGTGCGAACCACCATGCGGACAGCCCCGCTACAGCCGCCGCGAAGCCGACGATGGCGAAGAAGCCGGGCAGGCGCGGGTCGGGCGTGGTCCAGCCGCGCTTCAGGCCGAGGACGAACAGCGTCAGCAGGTTGATCCAGGCGCCCGCCGCGGTCGCCAGCGCCAGGCCCGGCGCGCCCCAGTCCCGCCAGAGCAGGAGCTTGAGCGCCAGGTTGCAGGCGATGGCGCCAAGCGCGACCAGCATGGGCGTGGTGGTGTCCCCGCGCGCCTGGAAGGCAGAGATTTGCGAGCGCATCATCACGATCGCCGGGAGGCCTAGCGCATAGGCGAAGAGCACGGTGCCGGAGGCCAGGCTGGCCTGGGCATCGAAGGCGCCGCGTTGGAACAGCCCCGCGACGATCAGCTCGGGTACCGCGATGAAGGCGGCGACGAAGGGCGCGCTGGCGACGAAGGCGATGGCAAGCGCACGGTTCTGCGCCCGGTTGGCGGCAGCCTCATCGCCGCGCGCGATCGACCGGCTCATTGCCGAGAGCGCGACCGTGCCGACGGCGATGCCGATCAGGCCGATCGGAAGCTGGTAGAGGCGCTCCGCGTAGTAAAGCGCCGAATAAGCGCCGCGCGGCAGCAGGGAGGCGATGATCGTGTCGGCGAAGATCGCGATCTGGACGCCAGCCGAGCCGATCACCGCCGGCCCGAAGGCCTTGAGGAAGCGGCGGACGCCAGCGTCCATATGCGGCCGCACCAGCTTGCTCGAGACGCGGGCGCGCCGCGCGGCGACATAGAGCAGGAGCCATTGCGCCAGTCCCGAGATCGAGACGCCCCAGGCAGCGGCATAGGCCGCGCTCGGGAAGAGGAAGGAGACGGACAGCGCCGCCATCATCCCGACATTCAGCAGGATCGGCGCCGCAGCGAAGGCGGCGAAGCGGTCGACCGCATTCAGCGTCGCGCCGAGGAAGGTCACCATCGTGACGAAGAGGAGGTAGGGGAAGGTGATGCGCGTCAGCGAAACCGCCAGCGCGAAGACTGCCGGATCCTCCTTGAAGCCGGGCGCGAGCAGCGTCACCAACTGGGGCATCAGCGGCAGCGCCAGGGCAAGCAGCACGACCTGGATCAGGAACAGCACGGTGAAGAGCCGGTCGGCGAAGAGATTCGCGACCTCCTGCCCCTGCTTTTCGGCGACATGGGCGTAGGCCGGCACATAGGCTTGGTTGAAGGCGCCTTCGCCGAAGATGGCGCGGAAATGATTCGGCAGGCGCAACGCCACCGAGAAGGCGTCCATCGTCGCGCCGGCGCCGAGCACGGCGGCGAGCATGATATCGCGCGCGAAGCCGGTGAGGCGCGAGATCAGCGTATAGCCGCCGACCGACAGGATGTTTCTGAGCATGAAAGCCTAGCGGATCAGCGGCGGCAGGGCGTCGCCGCGTGGGTGGTCGACGGTGCGCGCCTCGAAGCCGACGCGCTCGCCGATGAGGTAGAGCGGCCGGCGCTTCACCTCGGCGAAGATTCGCCCGACATATTCGCCGATCATGCCCAGCGAGACGAGCTGGATGCCGGAGAAGAACATGATCGAGACGATCAGCGAGGGGAAGCCGGGCAGGTCCGTGCCGTAGAACAGCGTGCGGAGCAGGAAGTAGAACGCCGACAATGTCGCGATGCAGGCGATGATCGCGCCGGACCAGGTCGCGATCTTCAGCGGCACGGTCGAGAAGGAGGAAAGCCCGTCGAAGGCGAAGGAAAACAGCTTGCGATAGCGGAATTTCGACTGGCCGTGTTCGCGCTCGGCGACCTCGAACGGCACGCCGATGGAGCGGAAACCGACCCAGGCATAGAGCCCTTTCGAGAAGCGGGCCCGCTCCGGCAGGGCGCGCAGCGCATCGACGGCCTTGCGGTCGAGCAGGCGGAAATCGCCGGCTCCTTCCGGGAGGTCGGTTTCGCCGAATTGCGAGAAGATGCGGTAGAAAGCCTTGGCGAAATTGCGCTTCAGTGGACTCTCGCCCGAGCGGTCGGTCCGCTGGCCGTAGACGTTGAGATAGCCTTCGCGCCATTTCGTCAGAAAGGCCGGGATGACCTCCGGCGGATGCTGCAGATCGGCGTCCATGATGACGACCGCATCGCCATAGGCATGGTCGAGCCCGGCCGCGATCGCGATCTCCTTGCCGAAATTGCGGCTGAAGGAGACGGCGCTGATCCGCGGATCGGCGGCGTTGAGGTCCCGGATGGTCTTGAGCGTGTCGTCGCGGCTGCCGTCGTCGACGAAGACGATTTCCCACGAGGCGACCTCGCTGGCCAGGACGTTCCGCAGCCGCTCGACCAGCGGGCGCAGATTGTCCGCCTCGTTATGCACGGGCACGACGACGGAAAGCTCCGGCCAGCGGGAGGCCCGGGGCGTACGCTGGGCCGGTTGGGACGCGATGTCCGACACGAAGGACCTTTCGAAAGGCGCCGCCGACAGGGTGACGCGCGACGCACAGAACCGTAAAGCTTGCCGGCCGACAAGCCCGTCGCGTAACGACTTTCTGCGGCTGAAGAGGGACACCGAACATCATGGCGAACGGCTTCGTCCTCTGCGCCGACGATTTCGCCATGACGGAAGGTGTCAGCCGCTCGATCCTGGAGCTTCTCGGGCGCGGCAAGCTCTCCGCCACGGGTGCGATGACCAATCGGCCGCATTGGCCCAGACTGGCACCGGAACTCGGCGTTTTTGCGGAGCACGCCGATCTCGGCCTGCATTTCAACCTGACCTGCGCTGCGCCGCTCGGCGCGTTGCCGCGACTTGCGCCTGGTGGCGAATTCCCCGCCTTGGGAGTGGTGGCCCGGGCCGCGGCGGCGTCCGCGACCGTTCGGCGCGAGATCGCCGGAGAGTTCGGCCGCCAGCTGGACGCCTTCGAGGACGCGATGGGGCGGCCGCCGGATTTCGTCGACGGACATCAGCATGTCCACGTGCTGCCGGGCGTGCGGCGTGCGGTGCTCGAGATGCTGGCACGGCGCTATCCGGCGGGATCGGTCTATGTGCGCGATCCGGCCGACAGGGTTTCCGCGATCCGTCGGCGTGGCGTCGCCGTTGGCAAGGCGTTGGTCATCGCCGGGCTCGCGAGCGGCTTCCGCTCGGCCGCGCTGCGCCGGCAGTTGCGAGTCAATCGCGGCTTCTCCGGAGTGGCTCCCTTCGATCCGGCGCGCGATTTCGGGGCCGATCTCGACCGCTTCCTGCTTTCGCCCGGACCGGCGCATCTGGTGATGTGCCATCCGGGATTTGTCGACGACGAGCTGATCCGCCTCGACCCGGTCGTCGCCACCCGGCCCGTCGAACATGCGGCAATCGCCGCTTTTGTGCCGCCGCGCGACCTGCCGCTGCGGAGATTTCTGCAGCTTGCCGCCTAGGAGCGGCCGCCGCGCGCGGCTGCAAGCGATTTATTTACCCGCCGCGCGCATTCTTGCGGGGGTGGTGGGGCGCCGTTCGTCGAGGGATCGCGCCGAGTTCGAAGGGCAGTCGCTCGATGGCATGGTTGATGCGGGCGGCCGGGGCGGCTGGCGACAAGCGGGCGGAAGCCCGGATGAAGGGTCCGAGCTCCCTGAGCCGGCAGATCGCGCTGGCAGCCGTGATCATCGTCGCTGCCGCCATCATCTTCGTCGTGATGGCCGTGGCGCGCTATAATGACAGCCGCACGCGTGCCGATCTCGACCAGAAGGCGACCGCGCTCACCCTGATGGTCGCGAACGCCGCGCCCTCGCCGATCCTGTCGCGCGACAATCTGATCCTGGCCAATATCCTGGAATCGCTGCGGCGCGATCCCGATTTCGACGCGGCCATCGTGGCCGATGATCTGGTCTCGCTGGCCTCGGCCGGGCGCAGCGAGGAAGCCCGGCTCTCTCTCACGCCGCGCGTGCTGACCCAGGCGATCGGTCAGGAGCCCTGGAAGAAGCTTCTGGATGGCGGTCCCATCGAAATCGAGGACGGAGCCAGCATCACCAAGATCCAGCCGGTGCGCATTTCCGGCAAGCAGATCGGCTATGTCGCCGCCCGTTTCGACAAGACCCGGCTCGTTGCGAGGGCCGCCTGGGAGCAGTTCGTCATCATCGGCCTCGGGCTGGCGGTCCTCGTCGTGCTGGGGCCGCTGCTCTGGGTCTCGCTGTCGCGTACGATGCGGCCGCTGCGGGGCATGACCAATGCCATCGTCAGCATCTCCGACGGCAATCTCGACACGCCGATCGATGCCCTGGAGCGTCGCGACGAGATCGGCGCCATCGCCCGTGCGCTCGGCGTGCTCAAGATCAGGCTGGCCGAACGGGCCGCGCTGGAGGAGAAGCAGAACCTGTCCGAATCCGAACGCCGGGTCCGGCAGCAGAATGTCGACGGCGCCATCGCGATGTTCCGCAACGAGGTCGGCATGGCGCTCGAAGCCTTCAAGAGCAATGCCGACCAGATGCAGGAGGCCTCCGGCGGGCTGGCGCGCGTCGCCGCGGAATCCTCCGAGCGTGCCGCTCGCGCCGCCGACAACGCGCATGACGCCTCCGGCAATGTCGAGAGTGCAGCTCAGGCGGCCGAGGAGATGGGGGCGGCGATCCGCGAGGTCGAGTTCCAGGTCCGGCGCGTCCGGACCGAGATCGTCGAGGCAGCTTCAGCCTCGCGCGATACCGCCGGCTCGGTCCAGGAGCTGGACGAGACGGCGCGAGCCATTGGTGAGGTGGTGAACCTCATTCGCGACATCGCGGCGCAGACCAACCTTCTGGCGCTCAATGCCACCATCGAGGCCGCACGGGCCGGCGAGGCCGGGCGCGGCTTCGCGGTCGTCGCCTCCGAGGTCAAGTCGCTTGCCGCGCAGACGGCCGACGCGACGGACCGTATCGTCTCGCAGGTTGCTGCCATTCAGGGGGCGACGGGGCAGGTCGTCGGCGCGATCCAGAACATCGCGGTGCGGATGAACGCGATCGAGACCTTCGCCAATTCGGTCGCCGTCTCGATCGAGCAGCAAGCGCTTGCAACCGGCGAGATCGCCAGCGGTGTCGCCATGGCGAGCTCGTCGGCCTTGTCCGTGTCGAGCGACCTTAGCGTGCTCGCCGACAGCGTCGAGGAGACCGGCCGCTCGGCGGAGCAGGTTCGCAGCGCGGCCGGCGAAGTGGCGGCCCAGGCGCAGCGCCTCGATTCGACGGTGGATCAGTTCCTGCGCAGCGTCGCCGTCTGAAGCGATGGCGACTCCGCACAAAAAAACGGGGCCGTAAGGCCCCGTTTCGATTCCGATCGGCGAGATCAGCCCTTGGCGGCTTTCTCGTACAGCTCCGCCACATACTCCCAGTTCACCAGGCTCTCGAGGAAGGCCTTGAGGTAGTCGGGGCGGCGGTTGCGATAGTCGATGTAGTAGGAGTGCTCCCAGACGTCGACGCCGAGGACCGGCGTGCCGCCATGGACCAGCGGGTTCTCACCGTTCGGGGTCTTGCTGACGGCGAGCTTGCCGCCCTTGACCTCGAGCCAGGCCCAGCCCGAGCCGAACTGGCCGACGCCGGCGGCGGTGAAGTCTTCCTTGAACTTGTCGACCGACCCGAACGAGTCGACGATCGCCTTCTCGAGCGAGCCCGGGATCTTGCCGCCGCCATTCGGCTTCATCCACTTCCAGAAATGGTTGTGGTTGTAGTTCTGGCCGGCATTGTTGAAGATCGCCGCGTTCTTCCCGAAGGAGGCCTTGACGATCTCCTCGAGCGGCTTGCCCTCGAATTCCGTCCCCTTGATCGCATTGTTCAGGTTGTTGACATAGGCAAGGTGATGCTTGTCGTGATGGTATTCCAGCGTCTCTTTCGACATGAAGGGCTGGAGCGCGTCATGAGCATAGGGAAGGTCAGGAAGAGTAAAGGACATTAGGCCTCTCCTTGGGCTGTGAAATGGCTTGAATCAGAATGGCTTGCCATTCGGAGGCGGGGCCATGACAACCCGGCCGCTCCGCCTGGATAGTTAAGCGTCCGCGCGCGCCTCGACAACCGCCAAGACTGCGAAAAGCCCATGTCTCCTCGACAGGCGGCCATAATCGGGCCAGATTCCTCTCCTTAAGCCTGGGGTCATTGGAAACTCTCTCTTATTCAATACGTTAGATATTGGCACGCACACGCCCGCTTGCGGGGCGACGCAGGCCTGCATCAAGGATGCCGCATTGATCGCGATTTTCTCTCTTCTCGGCCTCGTGCTTTTCGGTGGTGGTCTCTATGCCATCTATGATGGCTGGCCCTACCTGGTGCTGGAGCGTGGCTTCACCGAGGTCATCATCGGCTCGATCGCCGCGACGGGCGGTCTCATCATGCTGTCGCTCGCCTGGGTCCTGAAGCAGATCAAGACGCTCAGGACAGAGTTGGCGGAGGCCGCCGAGGCGCGCGCGTCCAACCCGGCTCCGATCGAGGTGGTTACCCCAGCCGTGTCTGCCGTGCCGCGTGAGACGGGATCGGTGGGCGAGGCACCCGCGTCCTGGCCGGTTGGAGCTGCGGCTGTCGGCGCCGGCGCCATCGGCATTGGCGCTGCTGCGATAGCGGTGACGGCTGCGGAGAAATCCGAGCCCGCCCATGCGGATTCCGACACGCTCGGGCGGGATCTCTTTGGAGCTCTCGTCGCCGACCAACTTGTCCCGCCCGAGGAGGACAAGGAGCATCGGGACGAGCCGCTCGAGCCCGCACGCGACGAGGCCGTGGCGGACATGTTCGACACGGAGATGGTCGAGACGGTTGCGGAGGCACCCGACCATACGGTTGCAGGCGACGAGGAAAGCCATGATCCGGCCGAGATCGTCGCTGCCAGGACGCACGCGGCGGATCAGCACGAAGCTCCCGTCCACCGCGACGAAGAGGCGGAGCCGGCCGCGCCGGATGTCGATTCCGACGAAGTCCACTTCGAACACGATGCGATAGACACGGAAGAACAGCCCTCTGCCAAGGGGAGCGCCGAGCGAGACGAGTTTGCGGCGCTGCGCGAGAGCCTGACCAACCAGCTGGGCGGGTTGCATCGCCCCGCGGGCCGCATCGAGCCTTCGCTGGCATCCGAGGAGGATCCCTTCGCCGAGGCGGAGGCCTGGATTGTGCCCTCGAACGAGCGCCGGGAGCCGTCATTCGACGCGCCGCCCGCTGCCTTCGAAGCTGCGAAGGAGCCGCCGGTGCCGGTCTGGCCGCCGCGCACGGGACCGCAGGACATTGCTGCTGCCGAGCCGGAGGAGCCGGAGCCCTTGCATGAAGGGGCAGCTCACGAGGAAAGCCTCAATGATGCTGCAGACGAGGCCGCGCCCGTAGGCGAGGCCGAACGGGACGAGCCGGAAGAGGCGCAGGATGACGAGCTGACAGAGGCGGCTGCTCCCGCCGCACCCCAGCCCGCAGCGCAGGAGCCGGCAGCCTCGGAGGAGGGCATCGTCGGCGCCTATCAGGTGGGCGAGACCCATTTCACCATCTATGCCGATGGTTCGATCCGCGCCCGCACGCCTGACGGCGAGTACAGCTTCGCTTCGATGGACGAGCTTAAGGTCTATCTCGCCAGCGAGAAGAGCCGGCTCGGCGCCTGACGCCGAGTCTCAAGCTTATATACCTGTCTTTGCCGCCGGCCAGCCTTCGCTCACGGCCTTGACCGCAAAGGCGTAGGCCAGCGCCGTCTCCTTCAGGGAATCGAAGCGTCCGGCCGCGCCGCCGTGGCCCGCTTCCATATTGGTATGGAGCAGGATCGGCCCGCCGCCGGTCATGGTCGCGCGCAGCCGCGCCACCCACTTCGCCGGCTCCCAATAGGTCACGCGCGGATCGGTCAGGCCGCCCATCGCCAGGATCGGCGGATAGTCCTGCGCCGTGACGTTGTCGTAAGGCGAGTAGCTGCGGATCGTCTCGAAGGCTTTGACGTCGCGGATCGGGTCGCCCCATTCGGGCCATTCCGGCGGCGTCAGCGGCAAGGTGTCGTCGAGGATGGTGTTGAGCACGTCGACGAAGGGCACCTCGGCGACGATGCCGGCGAACAGTTCCGGCGCCATGTTGGCGACCGCGCCCATCAGCATGCCGCCCGCGCTGCCGCCCTCCGCGACGATCCGTCCACGGCTGGTGAAGCCCGCATCGGCAAGTGCTTCCGCGGCAGCGATGAAGTCGGTGAAGCTGTTGCGCTTCTTTTCACGCTTGCCGTCGAGATACCAGCGCCAGCCCTTGTCGGTGCCGCCGCGAATATGGGCGATGGCATAGACGAAGCCGCGGTCGACCAGGCTGAGCGGCCGTGTCCGAAAAGCGGCCGACATCGCGGAGCCATACGAGCCGTAGCCGTAGAGCAGGCAGGGCGCGCTGCCGTCGAGTTTCAGATCGGCCCGATGCAGGATCGAGATCGGCACGCGCTCGCCGTCCTTCGCGGTGGCGAAGATGCGCCGGACCTTGTAGGCGGCGGGGTCATGGCCGGACGGCACCTCCTGCCGCTTCAACAAGGTGCGCGCGCCGGTCGCGAGGTCGTAATCATAGGTTTCGGTCGGACGCGCCATCGAGGCGTAGAGGAAACGCAGCGTGTTCGTGTCGAACTCGTAGCCGGCATCCATGCCGAGCCCATAGGCCTCCTCGTCGAAGGCGATACTGCTTTCCGTGCCGCTCGCGAGATCACGGATCACAATGCGTGGCAGGCCTTCTTCGCGCTCCAGTCGGATCAGCCGGCCCTTGAGGCAGACATGGTCGAGGATCAGCCGGCCCTGCTTGTGGGGAACGAGGTCGCGCCATCGCTCCGGAGCCGGATCGTCGAGCGGAGCCGTCACGATCTTGAAGTCTTCCGCCCCTTCGGCATTGGTCAGGATCAGGAAGTCGCCGGCATGATGCTCGACGCTGTATTGGCGCCCGGGCTGGCGTGCGGCCAGGAGCTGAAGCGTGGCCCCTGCGGCATTGAGGTCGAGCAGCCGGATCTCGGAGGTCTCGTGGTCGCTGATCGAGATCAGCAGGAAGCGGCCGGACTGGGTCTTGTCGATATCGACGAACATCCCGGCATCGGCTTCGTCATGCAGCAGCTCGTCCGTCTCGGTCGTGGTGCCGAGGCGGTGGCGCAGCACGCGTGACGGCCGGTGATCGGCATCGAGCGCGACATAGAAGAAGGAGCGGGAATCGCTCGCCCAGACGATCTCGCCGGTCGTGTCGTTAACCTCGTCGGCGAGATCTTCACCGGTTTCGAGATCGCGGACGCGGATCTTGTGCAGCTCCGATCCAGCCTCGTCCGCGCTCCAGGCGAGAAGACGGTGATTGGGACTGTGGGCGGTGTCGCCGAGGTCGAAGAAATCCTTCCCCTCGGCCAGGGCGTCGGCGTCGAGCATGATCCGCTCGCGGCCTTTTCCCTTGCCGCTGTCCTGCCCGTCGCGAGGACGACGGCAGATCAGCGGATGCTCGGCGCCCTTGCGGTAACGCGAATAATAAAGCCAGGCGCCATCCGGCTGCGGGACGCTGGAATCGTCTTCCTTGATTCGTCCACGCATCTCCTTGACGAGATCGCGCTGGAGGCCGCGGGTCGAGGCCATCAGCGCCTTGCAGTAGGCATTCTCCGCGTCCAGATAGGCCCGGATGTCGGTGGGCAGCGCATCCGGCTCGCGCAGAACTTCCTTCCAGTTCGGGGCGCGCAGCCAGTCATAGTCGTCACGCAGGATAACGCCATGGACGACGCTCTCCTTCGTCCGGACGGCCGCCCGGGGCGGTGCCGGCAGGCGGCTGGATCGACGCGATGTGCCGCTCTGATCGCGACGGCCGGGGGCAGGGCGCATAAGGAGTACTCCGTGGCGGATGTCCGAGAGGTAGAGGGCTGCCGCTACCCTGACAAGACGCGCCGGTTGCCTGCGGATTTACCTTGGCGCGCCTTGGAATTCGCAGTCATGTTTGATGTTGAATATTGCTGCGGAATATTCTTGTTCGATCGAATTGTTCACTTGCATGACTAAGCAGTATCCATTACAGGCTGAACGCGATAGAACGGGTCGATGATTCTGATGTCGATGGTGGTTGCCACTATTGACAAGGTTGGCCAGAGGGGTCGGGTGCTCATAGACGGGCGGCCGGCGAAAGCACAGCAAGAACGATAAGGAGCGACATAACTATGGCCGATACCGAGGGAGCGGACTTCATCGAACTGACGGCAGATATCGTTTCTGCCTACGTTTCCAACAATTCTGTTCCTGCGTCCGACTTGCCGGCTCTGATCAGCGAGGTTCATTCCGCGCTGAATCGTGTCATCGGCGGCGCAGCGCCTGTGATTCCGGTTGAGGCTCCGAAGCCGGCGATCCCGGTGAAGAAGTCGATTACTGCCGATTATCTGGTCTGTCTCGAGGACGGAAAGAAGTTCAAGTCGCTGAAGCGTCACCTGCGCACGCAATACAATATGTCGCCGGAGCAGTATCGTGAGAAGTGGGGCCTGCCGCCCGACTATCCGATGGTCGCGCCGAACTATGCCGAGGCCCGTTCGCAGCTTGCGAAGAAGATGGGTCTGGGCCAGCAGCGCCGCAAGCGTCGCTGACAAGCGCGACGACGCAGCTTTCTGCAGAGGAAAAAGCCGCCGGATTTCCGGCGGCTTTTTTCATGGCCGCGTTCCCGGGGACTGCGCGGGGATAACTCTGGCGCCGGGCTTGCCAAGCCTGATCTAAGAATATAATCCTATGTCCTTGAGCTCGGGCTGGAGAGCGTCGCGTCCGGGAATGGGAACGTATCATGAACAATATCGACGTCGGCTCTGACATCGTCTTGCAGGAGGCTGCCGGGGCGAGGCTTGCGGAAGCGGTCATCGCTGCCGCGGCAAAAATTCCAGCGCGAAAGCTGAGGACCACCAACCGCGGCCGGCAGCAGATCGCCGCCGCACGTCAACGGGCGATGTATCTCGCTCACGTGACCTTCGGGCTCAGCCTCACACGTGTTGGCATCTGCTTCGGCCGCGACCGGACGACGGTGCGCCATGCCTGCGCCTTGGTGGAGGATAGTCGCGACGATCCGCGTTGCGAGTTGGGGTTGAGTGCGCTTGAAGCAGCGCTTCTCGCTGCCCGCTCAAGCCTGTCGCTCGAGCCGGGGGAGGCAGTCTGATGACCGGGGAGAGCGAACGCCGCGATCGCATCCGGCTGCTGAATCACCTCGCCGAGCCCGGCGCCTATGGCGTTGTCTCACCGCTCGGATGCGGCCGGATCGCCTTGTATCGCGAGCGTGGCGGCGCCAGCCTCGGGGCCGGCTATGTCACCGCGCAGGCCGCGGCCGCGCTCGTTGGGGAGGGGGTGGCCGTCTGGCGGGCCGAGGGCAGGCGTACGCGCCTCGTCCTGGCGGACCGGGCCGCTACGCAGGCCGATCCCGTGACCTCGCCAGCCGATACGCCGCCGAAACAGGCCGCAAGGTTCGACGATCGCGAAAGCCCGTTGCTCTGGCTTCACCGTCGTCCCGGCAAGGACGGCAAGCCGCAGATCGACGATGCCGAATTCGCCGCCGGCGAGCGTTTCCGGGCGGATCTCACCCGCGCCGGGATGCTGCCGCGCACGACGATGAACTGGGATGCGGCATTGACTCCGGACGAGCGCGGCCCTGGCCCGCGCGATCCCGCCGGCGCCTCCGACGCCGCCATCGCGGCCCGTCAGCGGGTCCGGCGCGCTTGCGAGCAGCTCGGGCCCGAGCTCTCCGGCCTGGCCATCGATGTCTGCGGCTTCCTCAAGGGGCTCGATCTGATCGAGCGCGAGAGGCGCTGGCCGGCCCGCTCGGCCAAGGTGGTGCTCCGCGTCGCGCTGGCAACGCTGGCCTCTCATTACGGGACGGATCGCGGCGGCAAACCGTCCGGCCTCAGGGGATGGCAGGCGCCCGGAGCGAGACCTGAGATCCAGCCCGCGGTCGAACCCTAGGTAACGGGGAGTGAAAGGTCGGAAACCTCACGCCGCGGCGGCGCGGGCGTCGTTCTTGATCCGCTCGATCATGGCGCGCACGCCGTTGGAGCGCTGCGGCGTGAGATGTGCGGCGAGGCCGAGCTTCTCGTAGATGGCGAAGGCGTCCGTCGCGAGGATTTCCTCGGCCTTCCGGCCCGAAAAGATCGCGAGCGCGAGCGCGACCAGCCCGCGGACGATGTGAGCGTCGCTGTCGCCGCGGAAATGCAGGCGCGTCTGCGGGCCCGGGCCGTCTTCGCTGTGCATGTCGAGCCAGACCTGGCTGGCGCAGCCGCGCACCTTGTTGGCGTCGTTATGCGCCTCTTCCGGCAGCGGCTCGAGGCTCTTGCCGAGCTCGATCAGGTAGCGATAGCGATCGTCCCATTCGTCGAGCAGCTCGAAATTGGCGACGATCTCGTCGAGAGTGGTGGTCATGTCCTGCCTGGCCGCCCTTCGCCTCATGCGGGGCCGGCGCGCTCTCTTCCCGCGGCTTGCGGGTCTGCGTCAAGCATTCAACGCTGCGCGGGCCGAGTTGTTGCGACCGAGGCGACGGCATTGAGGACGCGTCCGCGCGTTTCCGGATCAAGCCCCGCCAGGATCTGGGCCGCCTCACGCGCCGCGGTCAGGCTGCCTGTGGCGGCACGCGGTTCGGCCTGGATGACCTTCACGGCGTTCACGGCCTGCTTGACGGCCTGCGGCAGCTCGGCTTCGGCGGGCTTGCCGCCATGAACCGGCGAGTTCATCGCGATCAGGCCAATAATCGCGACCTTGCGCAGGAAGTAAGCCATCTTGATCTCCATCGCGGTTCGGGGCCGCGAGGAAGACCCTAGCCGGCGATCTCGAAAAATCGCGTCATTTCAATTGCTCAAATACGAGTCGAATGCCTGAGGCGATCTTCAGCTTCCGTTCACCCTGCTGCGAACTGCCCCAGGACCTGAAAAAGTCGGGAGAATGCGCGTAAGTTTATGATTCATTTGTGTAAAATGCGAATTCCTGATGGGCCGGCGCTCCCGAAGGCTTGCCGCCTTAAGCCCCGCTTAAATTCCCCGTGGCGAGATAGCGGGGAGCGGGCATGTCGGTCCGCGAGAGTTAGGCGTTGCGTTTTTGATGGCGATGGCAGCACTGCGGACACAGGCGGCGGCACTGGTGCATGCATCGGTGCGGGCCGACTCCTGCGAGAGGGGGCGCCATGAGCGCTTCATCCTGTCGCGGTTGCTCGTCGGTGCTTTCGCCCTGGGGCTCGCCCCGGCCTATCTCGCCTGGCGCGGTGCGCTCGGCGCCTTCGAGGCTGCGATGGTCGTGGCCGCGGCCCTGCCGCTGCTTGCCGTCTTCATTCTCTCCCGCAGCGGGCGGCTCGATATTGCGCATGCCGTCTCCGCCGCTGCGCTATCCCTCTTCGTCGTCAGCCTGGCGGCGGTGACGGGCGGCGCGAGTTCGCCGCTCCTTGCCGGGCTCGCCATCGTTCCCGTGGAGGCTGCGAGCTTCGGCGGGCGCAAATTCGTGTTTCGTGCCGGCGTGGTCGCGGTGACTGCGCTCCTGGCGGTGGTCGTCGGCGGCGAGGTCGGAGCCTTTGCCGCTCCCGCCGCCTGGATGCAGCAGGCCATGCCGCTGCTCGTCGTCGGCGCGCTGGTGCAGGCGCTCGTCGTCACGGCGCTGATGCTGCGCCGGCGCGACGCCGAACTTGGCGAATACCGCGCCTCGGACGAACGCACGCGGGCGCTTCTCGACCATGTCGGCGATCTGGTGACCTGGCATGATGCGGATGGCGCGGTCGTCTTCGCCAATGCGGCGGCGCGCACGCTGGCCGGCGCCGAGCCGCGCGACCTGATGGGGCGTGGTCTGTTCGAGCGCGTGCATATCGCCGATAGGCCACTCTTCCTGAAGGCGCTGAGCGACGCCGCCCATGGCGATACGGGTGTCAGTGCCTGCTTCCGTACCTTGTTCGTGCCACTCGAGGAGAGCGGTCAGGGGCGGGTGCCGGTCTCGCGCTGGCTCGAAATGCAGGCCCATCGCGTCGAGGGTGCCCAGGACCGCAAGGGCGCCACCGTCGTCTGCGTGATGCGTGACGTCACCGAGCGCCGGGCGCAGGACGAGGAGCTTGCCCGCGGCCATGCCGAGGCGCTGAAGGCCAACGACATCAAGGCCCGCTTCCTGGCCACGGTCAGCCACGAACTGCGCACACCGCTCAACGCCATTATCGGCTTCTCCGAAATGCTCAGCATGGACGAAGCCGGCCGGCTCGACGTCGCGAAGCGGGCCGAGTACGCCGGAATCATCCACGCTTCGGGCAATCATCTCCTCGATGTCGTCAACACCCTGCTCGACATCTCGAAGATCGAGAGCGGCGCGATGTCGATCGAGCGTGATCCGCTCGATGTCGCGGCACTCGCAAAGGATTGCTGTGCGCTGATGGCGTTGCGCGCCGAGACCGGCGGCATCGCGCTCGAACATGTGCTTGGACCGGCATTGCCGCAGGTCGAGGGGGACCGGCGCGCGCTCAAGCAGGTCGTCCTCAACCTCCTGTCCAACGCGATCAAGTTCACCCCGGCAGGCGGCCGCGTCACCCTCGCCGTCGTTCGCGATGGCGATGTCATCGACCTCTCCGTCTCCGACACCGGCATCGGCATCGCTGCCGCCGATCTGCCGCGATTGGGTGATCCCTTCTTCCAGGCCAAGGGCTCCTACGACCGTTCCCATGAGGGGACGGGCCTCGGTCTCTCGGTCGTGCGCGGGCTCGTCGGGCTGCATGGCGGACGGCTGAGCGTCGAGAGCGCGCCGGGCGTCGGCACCCGGGTTTCGGTGCGGCTGCCGCTCGGCGGCACCGAGACCGTCGAGCAGCCGGCCAAGATCGTGACCTTCGCCAGGGCTCCCCGCCGGGGCCTCGACACCAAAGAACCGCTTCGTCTGACTGCCTGAGAACGAGCTGCACCGATGTCCGCTACCATGGCCGCCCGCGCCCGCACCGGCGCCTCCTTGTCCGCCCCGGTCCGGCGGGCTCAGCCGGCGCGTCGCAAATCGCCCTCTTGGTTCGTCCAGATCATCCGGATGGCCAGCCGCCGGCCAGGGCGCGCGCTGATCTTCCTCGCCTTCGGCCTCGTCTCGCTCGCCATCGTCGCCAATGCGCTGATGTTCCAGAAGGCGCGCCACCCGCGCCCGATACTGTCCCACTCCGCGCCGGCCGAGGAGACGCGCGCTCCCGCGGCCGCCCGGCGTGCCGACCCTGCGCCAGCTCCCGCGGTGGCGCCTCCGGCCGACATCCCGGCGCTGCTCGGGCCTGGCTTGCCGCCCTCGCGCCCCAACGACCTGTCGCAGGCCCAGCCCGCCTCGCGCGAGGCTGCGCCGCGACCGCCGGCTGCGGTGACCAATGTCGCGCGTGCGCCAGCCCCCGCTCCGGCGGCGGCTCCTGCGCCGCGCGTTGCAGCGCCGCGTGATCCGATCGCCGATCTGATCAATGGCGGTGATTTCCGCCCGCCGGCCGATATCCGCGGCGCGGCGAACCGTTCGGCCGCCGCGCCGCGCCGCACGGCCTCGAACTGAGGCGGATGGCGCCGCGATGGCGCGTCTGACCTCCGAGTTCTGGGTCTCGGCCTGGCTGCGCCAGGCGGCGCTCGATGGCTTGATCGCGGTGCTGCGCCGGCGCGGTGCCGCCGAGGCCGGCGCGATCTTCGTCAAGCTCGACCGGCTGGACGGAACCGCCGCGCTCTACGGCCCGGCGCCACAGACACTTGCCGCCGATGACGGCGTGCGCCGCTTCCAGCTCCTGCTCGATTCCGACCCGCTCGCCGTCGAGGATCGCGTCACGCGCGAATTGCGCTTCGACGGGGACCTGTGGCTCGTAGAGATCGAGGACAGGGCGGGCGATCCGCGTCTGGAACTCGTGCGCGACTAGCTACGCTCCCGCTGTGGGCCGACCCGGCCCAGAATCTCCGACATCGCCGGCTGGCTTTCCGGCCTGAACGCTCCGGTCCCGGCACGCACGGGCGTGCCGCTCGGGTCCATCGCCGGTTGATGCTGTCCCCGGCGGTGCGGGGCGGCCGGCACCAGCCCTCCGATCAATTGGACGAGGCGGCGGGCGATCGCCGGCCGCGTCGAGCGCATCAAGGCGACAAGAGCGAAGATGCGCTCGACGGAGTGGGCGGATTCGTCGCCGAGGCGGATCAGGAAGCGGGTCGCTTCCTCCACCGTCGTACCGCTCGCGATGAGGGCGAGCGCCGCGAGCTCGCGCGATGAGTCGCGCTGCATGGCCTCCGCGAAGGCAGCGCCACCACCGAAGGAGCGGGCGATGGCGTCGAAAGCCTGTTCCCGGTCCTCGCTGGCCAGCGCCAGCCATTCCGAAAGGGTCGCGGCTGCGATCGGGAGCGAGCGCTCGCTGGGATGCAGTGCTTCGAGAGCGGCCAGCGAATCGAGAATGGAGAGCCGTCGTTCAGTATCGGCTCGCAGGAAAAGTGGCGCGAGTTCGAGGTTCGACAGCTCGGTGCGCTGCAGCAGCCCGGGTTGATAGGCGGGGCGATGGCGCGAGCGGGCGATCAGGATCGCTGCGGCCGTGCGGGGCAGGGGCGCAGCGGTGTTGGCGATGAGAGCGAGGTCGAGGCCTTCAGAATCGCGTTCGGCCAGCATGAGCGTCGCGACGTTCGTCAGGTCGGGGCGCGAGGCCAAAGCCGATAGCGTTTCGGCATCGCCCGTTTCCGCCAGCATCTCGATCTCGGCGGAGCCGAGCGGCAGCCCGTGCCGCAGCAGCTCGGTGAAGATGGCTCCGCCGCGAGCACGCAGTGCCTGCAGGACCGGCGCCGGCGTATGCCGCCACCCGGCGAGCTTGCGCGCGAGGATCACGGCGGTTGCCTCGTCGACGGTCGGGATCAGGGCCGTCGCCATCTCGGAGAAGGCGGCGAGATCGTCGCGTTGCGGCAATGATGCCGAGAGCAGCAGGTCGGTCTTGACCCGCAGCGACACCTGGCTGAGGTCGAGCCCGCCCTCGCGAGCGAGGCGGGCGAGACGGGCGAGTTCCTGGGCGTCGGGCTTGGTCATCGAGGCAGTAATCCGGTGTCGAGATTCAGATTATCCCCGAGGGCTTAAGACCGCGTTAACCATGTCCGGGCCTGATGATCTTGAGAGCTGCGACTCGGGGGCGGCTTCCGCACCGTTCGTGGCTCTTGTGATCGCAACCAGGCGCTGAGCAAGGAGGCGCACATGGCCGACGTCATCCCCTTCGCGCTATGGCGGCGCTACCAGCCGCGAACCTGCGCTTTCCCGCAGGAAAACGCCGAGATTCTGTTCTTCACCGGGGTGCGCTACGAGCGTCCCACCGAGCCCGGGCCGCAGCAGGCCGGCTTGCCGCACGGCCGCCGCCAGGCTCCCGGCAAGGCGATCAGCCGCAGGAAGGCAAGGCAGCCGGCGTGACCGACTCCAGGACTGCAAAGCCGTGCGCCGGGTTCGGTCTCGGCGCGGTGGGGTCTGCCCTGCTGCTCGCTCTGCTGGCCTCGGCCTGCACCGCGACGACCGGCGATCTCGGCCGCCCGCGGCCGACCGTATGGTCGCAGCTTCTGGCGCCCGAGGCCGGCTTTCTCGCGGCGTCGGCCCGCGGTGAGGCTGCCTCGCCCTTTCGCCTGACCGATGACGAGGAACAGATGCGCGATCGCGCCTGGCGCTTCATCATGCCCGGCAGCTCGCACAGCGTTTTCCAGGGCGAGGTGTCCAATCTTGCCCATGCGCGCATCCTGCCGGTCTCGGCCCAGTCGACCGACGTTTCCGACTATTTCCGAGGCCTGACCTCGGTGTCCTTCGCCTCGCAGGCCTCGCGCTACAACCGTATGACCGAGGATGCGAATGCCGACCGCCTGCTGATCGGCCCGTTCCGCGCCAATGCCGCACGGGTGGTCGGCATGGACCGGGTGCGGATGCGCACCGCTGAGGCCTCTCCCGATATTGCGCCGGAGAAGCAGGAGCCGGCGCTGGCCCGCGTCGTGGAGAATGAGGGCCTGATTCTCTGGGTCTGCGAGCGCCTGGATTTCCGCATCAGGAGCTATCGCCACGCGCTCGCCAACCTCGTGGTCGAGATGCCCTCGCGCGAGGCCGTCCGGGCGGAACGCGCCATCATGGCGCTGGAGGCGGAAGCCGGTCCACTCTGCAAGATGCCGCTCAACGACACCTTCGGCGACGGTGCGAAGCGGCCCGTCGTCTACAAGGGCTGATCCGTCGACGGGAAAGGCTCAGCTCGCCGGACCGCATTGGACGCCGGTGGCGAGCGCTTCCGCATCGCCCCGATCGGAGGGGCGCTTGGCGAGCACGCGCGCGACGATGAGGCCACGCTCGGTGTCGGACACCACGCGCAGCTCGCGGCTCGTTTCGCCCTCTTCGTCATTGGCGACACGCTCGTCGTATTGCGCTTCCGTCAGAACGAGGAATTCCAGCACACCACGGATCGCCGCCCTGTCGGTGATGGCGTAGATCACGCCGCCGCCCTGCCGCTGCAGCGTAAGTCCGAGCGGCAAAGTCCCGGTCCGGGCGACGACCCGCATCGGGCCGGTGGAGAGATCGTAGCTGCACACCGCTGTCACCGCATTCGGATCGGCCTCCTGCAAGGCGGACGCTTCCGCTGCGCGCGTTGGCAGCGGTACGAGCTCCGCATGTCCCGCGGCGCCGAGCTGGCGATAGGCATGCGCCGCATCGCGCAGCGACAGCGTCGGGACCAGCAGGACCGTGGCGATATGCACGATCGCGGCGAGCATGAGCCCGGCGAGCGTCGTCATCGCGAGCCGCACGGCGGCGGAGCGCAATCGCTGCGACCAGCTCCGGCGCGTTGGAACGGGCAGGGGTGCTTTCGGCGAAAGCGGCGCCGTGTCGTGGTCGATCGCGCTCATCGGCAATCGATGCGCGCGATTTGCGGCAGATTCGCCGCCCGCGTCTCTCCGGTCTGGCTGGAGACCGGCGTATCGTAGAGGCGCAAACGGAACTGGAATCGGCCGCCAGCGGGCAGGGGTAGCCAGTTGCCGGCCTGCGGCGCTGCCGCAGCGACAATCGAGAGCCGGCCATCCTCGCCGCGCACGATCTCCGCATCGGTGAAGCTCGCCCGCTCGAGCGGCAGGCGGAAGGGGCGGCCTGCGCCGTCCGTGACGCCGAGCGTCCAGCCACGTGTCGTCGGCACGGTGCCGCTCAGCCGATAGCGGCAGCGCCCATCGAGCGGCGCGCCGTCGTCGCTGCGTTCGGCGATCAGTTCCAGCCCTTCGCCGGCGCCCAGCGGCAGATGGACGCCGCGCGCCAGATAGGCCCGCATATAGGGGTCGACATCGCGACTGCCACTGCCGGGCCAGGCCATCCAGGAGCCGACCTCGACCTTGCCCACCAATGGCCGGCCGGCGACCGCCCAATGGGCCGAGACCAGCCCGAGGCCGGCCCCGAGCCCGAGGATGTAGGCGAGATCGAGAATCCGCACGCTGTCCTTCCGCGCCTGTGCTGCGTCGCAGTCCGCCGGAGTTGAACCTCGACGCCCCGGGCCGTCAACCGCCGGCTGTGTCTCGGCTTGAGTTTTGGGTTTCAGCCCGCCGTGGACGTTGGCACCTTTAGCTCATCGACTAAAAGCAGACTCACAAGATAAGGACGATGACGATGACCGGGGTGCTGGACGAGGGACCGTTTTTTCACGGCACAATCGCGGATTTGCGCGTGGGTGATTTCCTCATCGCAGGATACCGGTCGAACTATCGTCCTGAAGTGGTGATGAACCACATCTACTTCACTGCCATTGTGGACGGTGCCGGGCTTGCCGCTGAAATCGCGGCGGAACTCACCGAAGGCCGCGCAGTCCCGCGTGTTTATGTCGTAGAGCCGACCGGGACATTCGAGAACGACCCGAACGTGACCGACAAGAAGTTTCCCGGCAACCCCACTCGGTCGTATCGCAGCAGCGCACCGCTCAAGGTCACCGGCGAAATCACAGATTGGACCAGGTTGACGCCCGAAGCACTACAGGTGTGGAGAGAACGGCTGACAGCACTGCGCTCAGACGAACGAGGTGAAATCATCAACTGATGCGCGGCGGCATGCATCCTGTGCCCATTACGCGATCGAGTCGCTAGAAGGAGGCGGTCAGCCAACCACCCCACCGCCGACATTCAAACCGAGACATCGACCAACCGTCAGCGCAGCCGGGTCTCCAGCCCGGAGACCTCGCGGATGCCGACCTGCACCGGTCGGGCGGCGCTGCGCGACGGCTCGATCGTCTTGAACATCGAGCCGACGGCGGACAGCACCTCGAAGGATTGCCGCGGCATATGGCCGGCGCCCGGCGTGCCGGCGCCGAGCGGATCGCGCGTCGCGCCATTCGCCTTCGCGACGGTGGCAGCCTTCGGATCGACCGGCACGCCCGGGATCGGCTTCAGCTCCAGCCCCTGATGGGCGAACTGCATGATCTCCTTGAAGGTCATCGCCGGCAGCGATCCGCCGGTCAGGTTCGCCGTCTCGGAAGAATCGTCGTTGCCGAACCAGACCGCCTCGACGAGGTTGCCGGTGTAGCCGACATACCAGGCATCCTTGTAGCCGTTGGTCGTGCCGCTCTTGCCAGCGCCCACCACCCCGTCGAGCGCGGCGCGCCGGCCAGTGCCTTCGGTCGGCACCTTGGAGAGCATGAAGTTCATGTCCTGGACGACCTGCGTCGTCAGGACCTGCTGCGGCTCGGGCTCGTTGCGATCATGGTTGTAGATCAGCTCGCCCTGCGAGTTGTAGATGTCGATCGCGGCATAGGGCTTCGCGCGCTTGCCGCCATTGGCGAAGACGGCATAGCCGGCGGCCTGGTCGATCACGGTCACCTCCGCCGCGCCGATCGGCAGCGAGACCGTGTCGGTCAGCGGCGTCGTCAGCCCCATCGCATGACCCATCGCGACGATCTTCTTGCGGCCGATCGCGGCCGCGCGGGCCTCATGCGTCTCGCCGGTGGCACGGCCGATCGCGATCGACATCTGCACCGGGATCGAGTTGATCGACTTCGCCAGCGCCACATAGAGCGGCATCGAGCCCGAGAACGAGCCGCCGTAATTCTTCGGGCACCAGTTGCCGATGCAGACAGGCCGGTCAGTGACGATCGTATTCGGCTTGTAGAGCCCGGCGGACAGCGCCGTCGCATAGACATAGGGTTTGAAGGAGGAACCGGGCTGGCGCAGGCTCGCCGTCGCGCGGTTGAACTGGCTCGCGCCATAGTCGCGCCCACCGACGATGGCGCGCACGGCGCCGTCGGGATCCATCACCACCGTCGCCGCCTGCTTCACGCGATAAGCTGGCCCGTGCTGGCGCAGGATCGCTTCGACAGCCTCGTCGGCGCGCTCCTGGATCGCGGCGTCATGTGGCGTCTTGACGGTGAGCACGCGGTCGGAGCCGAGCTTGCCTTCCTCGGCCAGCTCCTTCACCTGGTCGAAGGCCCAGTCGAGATAGTAGTCGGGGCTGGAATCGCGCTTGCGATCGACCGGCGTCGCCGGGTTGCGCTTGGCGCTGTCGACCTGGCCGGCAGTCATGAAGCCGGCATCGACCATGGCGTTGAGCACGTCGTTGGCCCGGGCACGGGCAGCCGGCAGGTTGACGTGCGGGGCGTATTTCGTCGGCGCCTTGAACAGGCCGGCGAGCATCGCCGCCTCGGCCAGCGAGACGTCCTTCACCGACTTGCCGAAGTAGTATTCCGCCGCCGCCGCGACGCCGAAGGTGCCGCCGCCCATATAGGCACGGTCTAGATAGAGCTTGAGGATCTCGTTCTTGCTCAGCCGGGCTTCCAGCCAGAGCGCCAGGAAGGCTTCCTTGATCTTGCGGTCGAGCGAGCGTTCGTTGGACAGGAACAGGTTCTTGGCGAGCTGCTGCGTCAGCGACGAGCCGCCCTGGACCACGCCGGAGGCGCGCGCATTCACTGTGACGGCTCGGAAGGTGCCGATCAGGTCGATGCCGAAATGGTCGTAGAAGCGCCGATCCTCGGTCGCGATCACCGCTTTCAGCAGATGATCCGGCATTTCCTCGAGCTTCAGCGAGTCGTCGTGCCGTGCGCCGCGGTGGCCGATCGGGTTGCCGTAGCGATCGAGGAAGGAGACGGCGAGGACCTGGCTTTTCAGCGCCTCCTCATTGCCGATCCGAAAGGCCGGGAGCGACAGCATCAGCAGGAAGAGTGCGCCGACGATGCCGATGTTCAGCCCTTCGCTGGCGAATTCGGCCGCGATGCGTTTGGGGCCGGTAACGGTCAGGCGGTCGGCGTGGCTGCGGATGCGCTCATAGATCTCGCCGGCCCGGCGCCCTGCGCCCCACAGACCGGCATCCAGCCATGAATCGGCAGCGAGCGCATAGCGCTTCAGCCGCGTTCTCCAGCCTGCCTTCCTGAACTCCATGGCCGTTCCAGGCTTCCCGAATGGCCCCCGACACAGTCCTGCCGCGCGATCGCCGCCTTGGCAACAGGAGAGCGTCCAGGACTGGACACATAATCACGACGCGCGCTGCGATAAGGGCAGCATGAGCAGAATTCTTTCCGAAGTGCAGGACGCGCGCCAGAAAGCCTGTCCCGGACTGGCACATGGCCGCCCCTCGATGGGCTCCTCTTCCATCTTGGGGCACATCGGCGCATAAGCCTGCCATGACGTCGAAAACCGCCACAAGCGAGCCGTTCTGGCGGACCACGCCGCTGGAGGCGATGGATGCCACGCAGTGGGAGTCGCTCTGCGACGGCTGCGGGCGCTGCTGCCTCGTCAAGCTCGAGGATGAGGATACCGGCCGCCTCTTCGCCACCGATGTCGGCTGCCGCCTGTTCGACGCCGGAACCTGCCGCTGCCGCGACTATGCGAACCGCTCGCGCGAGGTTCCCGATTGCGTCACGCTGACGCCGCAGGAGGTGCGTACGCTGCCCTGGCTGCCGCCGACCTGCGCCTATCGCCTGGTCGCCGAGGGCAAGGACCTGCCCTGGTGGCACCCGCTCGTTTCGGGCGATCCGGAAACCGTCGTCGCGGCCGGAATTTCCGTGCGCGGCCGTGTCTTCGCCAATGAGGACGAGGTGCCGGATGACGAGGTAACTGAACGCATCGTCGCCTGGCCCCTGCGCTGGCCGCGCGCAGCGCGCGAGCGGGCCACGAAATGAAGCGTCGCCGCTTGTGCAGCTGCGGGAAGTTTGTTGCACCTGCTCATTGATTGTTCATGTCGTTTTGGGCATGACCGCCTCATCCCGCCGCCGCTGCCCATAGGGCATCGGCGGCTCGCACACGAAACTTTCGCATTGCCGAGGCGTTGTTGACGTCCGGCCGCAAACGAAGAGGTTTAAGTGATGGCAGGTGGGAAGTGGGTCTACGCCTTCGGTGACGGCAAGGCCGAGGGTGAGGCAGGAATGAAGAACCTGCTCGGCGGCAAGGGCGCGAACCTGGCCGAGATGAGCAATCTGGGCCTGCCTGTCCCTCCCGGCTTTACCATCACCACCGAGGTCTGCACCTATTATTACGACCACGGCAAGCAGTTCCCGGCCGATCTGGACGGGCAGGTAAAAGCCGCGCTCGCCGGCATGGCCAAGCTGACCGGCAAGACCTTCGGCGATGCCGCCAACCCGCTGCTCGTCTCGGTCCGCTCCGGCGCGCGCGCCTCGATGCCGGGCATGATGGACACTGTCCTCAATCTCGGCCTCAACGACGAGACGGTCGAGGCCGTCGCGAAGGCCTCGGGCGACGAGCGCTTCGCCTGGGACAGCTATCGCCGCTTCATCACCATGTATTCCAACGTCGTGCTCGATATCGACCACGGCCTCTTCGAGGAGGCGCTGGAGGATTACAAGGAGCGCAAGGGCCTTCATCTCGACACCGACCTGTCGGCAGCCGACTGGAAGGTGCTGGTCGGCAAGTACAAGGACATCGTCAAGAAGGCGCTCGGCTCCGACTTCCCGCAGGAGCCGGAAAAGCAGCTCTGGGGCGCCGTCGGCGCCGTCTTCTCCTCCTGGATGAACGCCCGCGCCATCAAGTATCGCGAGCTCAACAGCATTCCGGCGAGCTGGGGCACGGCGGTCAACGTCCAGTCGATGGTGTTCGGCAACATGGGCGACACCTCCGCGACCGGCGTCGCCTTCACCCGCAATCCCTCGACCGGCGAGAACGCGCTCTATGGCGAGTTCCTGATCAACGCCCAGGGCGAGGACGTCGTCGCCGGTATCCGCACGCCGCAGGACATCACCGAGAAGGCCAAGAAGGAGGCAGGTTCCGACAAGCCGTCGATGGAGATGGCGATGCCGGAGGCCTATGCGGAGCTCGTCCGCATCTACGGCATCCTCGAGAAGCACTACCGCGACATGCAGGACATGGAATTCACCATCCAGGAGGGCAAGCTCTGGATGTTGCAGACCCGCTCCGGCAAGCGCACCGCCAAGGCGGCGCTGAGGATCGCGGTCGATCTCGCCACCGAAGGCCTGATCACGCAGGAGGAGGCCGTCGGCCGCGTCGAGCCTTCGGCCCTCGACCAGCTCCTGCATCCGACCATCGACCCCAAGGCCGAGCGCCGCGTGCTGACCACCGGCCTGCCGGCTTCGCCCGGTGCTGCCGCGGGCGAGATCGTCTTCAACTCGGACGATGCCGAAGCCGCGAAGAAGGCCGGCAAGAAGGTCATCCTCGTCCGCGTCGAGACCTCGCCTGAGGACATCCACGGCATGCACGCCGCCGAAGGCATCCTCACCACGCGCGGCGGCATGACCTCGCATGCGGCGGTCGTGGCGCGCGGCATGGGCAAGCCCTGCGTCTCCGGCGCCGGCCAGATCCGCGTCGACTACGCCAAGGGCACGCTCTCGGTCGGCCCGACCACGCTGAAGGCCGGCGATTTCGTCACCATCGACGGCGGCAACGGCCAGGTGCTGCTCGGCGAAGTGAAGATGCAGAAGCCGGAGCTCTCCGGCGAGTTCGCGACGCTGATGGGCTGGGCCGACAAGGTCCGCCGCCTCAAGGTCCGCGCCAATGCCGAGACGCCGGAGGATGCCAAGACCGCCCGCGAGTTCGGCGCCGAGGGCATCGGCCTCTGCCGCACCGAGCACATGTTCTTCGACGAAAACCGCATCCAGGCGGTGCGAGAGATGATCCTCGCCCAGGACGACAAGGGCAGGCGGGCAGCCCTCGCCAAGCTGCTGCCGGTGCAGCGCCAGGACTTCGTCCAGCTCTTCACCATCATGAGCGGGTTGCCGGTGACGATCCGCCTGCTCGACCCGCCGCTGCACGAGTTCCTGCCGCATGGCGACAAGGAGATCGCCGAGGTCGCCGCGGCGCTCGGTGTCTCTTCCGATGCGTTGCGCCAGCGTGCGGCCGAGCTGCACGAGTTCAATCCGATGCTCGGCTTCCGCGGCTGCCGCCTGGCCGTCGCCTTCCCCGAAATCGCCGAGATGCAGGCGCGCGCCATCTTCGAGGCTGCCGTCATCGCCGCCAAGGAGACCGGCAAGCCGGTGATCCCCGAGGTGATGGTGCCGCTCGTCATGGGCAAACCGGAGCTCGACCTCGTCAAGGGCCGCATCGACGCCATGGCCAAGGCTGTGATCGAGGAGAGCGGCACCAAGATCGACTATCAGGTCGGCACGATGATCGAACTGCCGCGCGCTGCCCTGCGCGCGGCCGAGATCGCCGAGAGCGCGGAGTTCTTCTCCTTCGGCACCAACGACCTGACCCAGACGACGCTTGGTATCTCGCGCGACGACGCCTCCTCCTTCCTCGGTTCCTACACCGCTAAGGGCCTGCTCGACGCCGATCCCTTCGTCACCATCGATCAGGACGGCGTCGGCGAATTGGTGAAGCTCGCCGCCGAGCGTGGCCGCAAGACGCGGGGCGATATCAAGCTCGGCATCTGCGGCGAGCATGGTGGCGATCCGGCCTCGATCGGTTTCTGCGAGAGCGTCGGCCTCGACTACGTCTCCTGCTCGCCCTTCCGCGTGCCGATCGCGCGGCTTGCCGCCGCGCAGGCGGCGCTGGGCGCGATCAAGCCGAAGGATGGCTGAGCCGTGACGGGTGGGCGGCTCACCAGCTTCGGCGGGTTGCTGCTCGCCTTGGTCTGCGGTTCTGCCGCCCCATCGGTGGCGCAGACGCCCGATCTTTGCAGCGGGCAGCCTGCCGCGATGCAGAAGCCTTGCCGCGAGGCGCTGGAGTTGCTCGTGCAAAGCAATCCGCAAGAGCCGGAGCCGTCGCGCCGCATCCTCGCGACCGGCACGCCGCAAGGCTGGCGTTACGATTACCTCCAGCCGGGAGGGGCGGGCTCCGACGACGATTGTGTCGTGAACGGAACGCTGGTGCTCCCGGCCGATACGCCGGTGCGCCTGCTGGTGACGGCGGGCGACAAGATCCGCCCATGGCGGCTGCCGCAATTCGGTCTGGACTTGAGCGGGATTCCCGGGCGGATCGAGGAAGCCATCATCAAGTTGCCACCGGGAGAGGTCGGTGATCAGGCCGCGTCGCCCGGCACCGACGAGATACCTGTGACGGTCCGGGTGCTGTCGAGCGACGCCTATGCCGAATGGGAGGGGCAAGCGCTGCCCCCTTCCTGTTTCGCCTCGGGCTGAGGGCATTGCGAGCCATGCCGCACCTCACCACCATCGGCTTCGATGCCGACGACACGCTCTGGCAGAACGAGCAGTTCTTCCGGATGACGGAGGATCGTTTCGTCGCGCTGCTCGGCGCGCATGGCGAGGCGGCCGAGATTTCGGGGCGCCTGCTCGAGGCGGAGAAGCGCAACCTCGGCTTCTATGGT
Organism: Bosea sp. AS-1; assembly: GCF_002220095.1. Classification (GTDB taxonomy): domain Bacteria; phylum Pseudomonadota; class Alphaproteobacteria; order Rhizobiales; family Beijerinckiaceae; genus Allobosea. Next base: position 4,139,390 of record NZ_CP022372.1, on the reverse strand, counting down.
TTCGGCATCAAGGGTTTCGTGCTCTCGATGATCGAGACGGCGATCGAGATCACCAAGGGGCAGGTGCCGGCGGCCGTGATCGGCGAGATCCTCGCCGCCGGCCGCGAGATGGCGGCCCATCCGGTCGAGACCTTGCCGCATGTCCATGAGACGCTCGAGGCGCTCTCCAGCGATTATCGGCTGGTGCTGATCACCAAGGGCGATCTCTTCGACCAGGAGCGCAAGCTGGCCCAGTCCGGCCTCGGCGACTTCTTTCATGCGGTCGAGATCGTGAGTGACAAGAAGCCCGCCACCTATGAACGCATCTTCGCCCGCCACGGCGATGGGGCAGGGCAGGCGATGATGGTCGGAAATTCGCTGAGATCGGATATCCTGCCGGCGCTGGAGGCGGGCTCGTGGGCGGTTCATGTCCCGCACGCCCTGACCTGGGTGCTGGAACATGCCGAGGAGCCGACCGGGCACGCGCGCTATCGCGCCATACCGGATCTCGGTCCTTTGCGGGGCCTTGTCGGGCAGCTCGTCCGGTAGCCCGGGCGTCGCCCGGCGCGGGTGCTCAGTCGACCCATAGGCCGTGCCTGCGGTGCCAGTCCTCGATCGATTCCTCGGGATACTCCTCGAAGCTCTGGTCGCTCGGCCCGATTGCCGGCTCGACCCAACTGGCCTTGAAGCGCAGCATGATGTGCGTCTTCTCGGGGGGCGGCGGCAGGTCGCTGTCGATAGCCGAGGCGAAGGGGTGCAGCAGCTCCGGCCACCGCGGATCGAACAGCCAAAGGGCCGCTCCGCAGCGGGTACAGAAGCGGCGCTGTGCCTGCGATCGTTCGCAATGGCCGCCATCGTCGCAGATTTCGGCGTTGAAGCGGCCGATGGATTCGTCACCCGTGACGTTCAAGGTCGCGGCCACGGCGGACAGGTTGATCGCGAAGCCGCCGCCCCCGGCCGTCTTGCGGCAGATCGAGCAGTAGCAGAGCTGATAGGGGACGGGAGCATGGCTCTCGACCGAGAAGCGAACCGCCTCGCAGCGGCAGGAGCTCCTGAGTGTCACCGGCATGGTCCGACCCTCCTTCTGCCAGTCCAACACCCGCTCTCGCCGGGTGTTCCGGCCGCTTGCGGGAGGCAAACTGGACCCTCCTTGCATTTTGTGCTACCCACACCGATGTAAGACGAGATGCGGCCGGGTTCTGGCCACTCCTCCGCTTGCTGGTTCCTCCGGCTTGTGGGCATGAATCAGATCCACCACACATCGCTACAAGGCCATGGCGAGGCGTCCGCGCGTCCCGTTGTGTCATCACGATAGACGCGGGATCTGAATGCAAGGACTATTGCCATGAACAAGGGCACCGTGAAGTGGTTCAACGCCACCAAGGGCTACGGCTTCATCACCCCTGAGAACGGCGGCCAGGACGTTTTCGTCCACATCTCCGCCGTCGAGCGCGCTGGCCTGCGCGAGCTGCGCGAAGGCCAGGTCGTCTCCTTCGAGATGGTCGCCGACCGCAAGACCGGCAAGACCTCGGCCGGCAACCTCGTCGCCGAGTGATATAGCCCATCGACCGGGTGTGCCCATGGCCGCCCGGTTCTACGACAAACTTGCCGGCGCTGTGGCTAGCGGTTCGCCGGCAAGACCGATTCTTTGATATCCAGGCCGGGTACGGGCCGGCGGCGCAGCCGAAACCACATGCGCCCCCCGTCATCACGGCGCCCAGAAAGACCTTTCTTGACCAAGTTTACCGATCTCGGCCTCGCCGAGCCGCTTCTCAAAGCGCTCGCGGCCGAGGGCTATGAGACGCCTACGCCGATCCAGGCGCAGGCCATCCCCCACATCCTGCAGGGCCGTGACCTGCTCGGCGCGGCCCAGACCGGCACCGGCAAGACGGCGGCCTTCGCGCTGCCGATGCTCCACCGGCTGCTGGCGACGCCGCGGCGCGTCTCGCCGCGGGCCGTGCGTGTGCTCATCCTGTCGCCGACGCGCGAGCTTGCCGCCCAGATCGAGACCTCGATCCGGGCCTACGGCCAGTTCACCACGCTGAAGTCGACCGTGATCTTCGGTGGCGTTCCCGTCGGCAAGCAGATCCGCGCGCTCGGCGACAAGGTCGACATCCTCGTCGCCACGCCTGGCCGGCTGCTCGACCTCGTCGACCAGCGCGCCGTCTCGCTGCGCGAGATCGAGTTCCTCGTTCTCGACGAGGCCGACCAGATGCTCGACCTCGGCTTCATCCATGCGCTGCGCCGCATCGCGACCCTGATCCCGAAGGAGCGCCAGACGCTGCTCTTCTCGGCGACCATGCCGAAGCCGATCCGCGAGATCGCCTCCGCCTACCTGACCGACCCGGTCGAGGTCGCGGTGACGCCGGTTGCGACCACCGCCGAGAAGATCGACCAGCGCGTCATCTTCACCGAGCCGAACGACAAGCCGGCGCTGCTGGCGAAGACGCTGAACGTGCCCGAGCTCGAGCGCGCCATCGTCTTCACCCGCACCAAGCACGGCGCCGACAAGGTCGTGCGCCAGCTCGGCCAGTCCGGCATCGAGGCGGCCGCGATCCATGGCAACAAGAGCCAGGGCCAGCGCGAGCGCGCGCTCGGCGCCTTCCGCGACGGCTCCCTGCGCATTCTCGTCGCGACCGACATTGCGGCGCGGGGCATTGATGTCGACGGCGTCAGCCATGTCGTGAACTACGACCTGCCGAACGTGCCTGAGACCTATGTCCACCGCATCGGCCGCACCGCGCGCGCCGGCGCCGCCGGCCTCGCCATCGCCTTCTGCACGCCGGAAGAGCGTGGCGACCTCGCCGCCATCGAGAAGCTGACCGGCATCAAGCCGACGCCGATCGGCGAGGTGCCCTACTGGGACGGCCGCACGCCGAAGAAGCCGCAGCAGAACCGCGGCGGTCGCGGCCAGCAGCAGGCGCGCCCGCAGGGGCAGGGCAGGCCGCAGGGCCAACCCAAGCGGCAGGACGGCAAGCGCACCGAGCAGGGCGGCCACCGCAATCATGCCGGCGGCGCCCCTCGGCCCGAGCGGACGGACCGGCACGAGCATCGGCCCCGCAATCCGGAACGCACGCAGCGTCCCGAGCAGGGTCAGCAGCGAAAAGAAGCGGGTTCCGCGAAAGAAGGGCTTGGCGGCGTCGCGTTCTTGCAGCAAAGAACACAGCAACCACGCACCAACGGCGCCCGGCGGCGCGCGCGCTGACGCGCGATCGGTCAGAACAGGGCGGGCCTCTCCCATGAAGGCCCGCCTCCGCGCCAAAGGGCTCACGAAGGACGACAGATGGCGAAAGAAGAACTGCTTGAATTCGACGGCACCGTGGTCGAGGTGCTCCCGGACGGCAACTACCGGGTCAAGCTCGACAACGACCACGTGATCCTGGCCTATGCGGCCGGCAAGATGAAGAAGAACCGCATCCGCACGATCGCGGGCGACCGCGTCATCGTCGAGATGTCGCCTTACGATCTCGATCGCGGCCGCATCAACTTCCGCCAGAAGACGGCCGGCCCGGCCCCCGGCGGCCCGCCGCGTCAGAACTTCCGCCGCCGCTGATCGCAGCGATGCGCCTGTCGCGGAACGAACTCCTTTTCGTCGCGTTGGGCGCCATTCTCGGCGCCATCGTCGCCTTTGCCGCGAAGGCCGGCCTTGTCGTCCGCGACGGGGCCTTTCCGCCTTTCGTCATCGTGCTGCTGGGGCTTGGCCTCACGGAATTGCTGGTCGGCTACGCTGCCGGGCGCTCGCCCGGCACGCTGGTCGGCATGCCCGCCCGCTTCCTCGCCTTCGTTACCGGTGTTTGCGTCCTCCTGCTCGGCGAACGCTACTTCTGAGAGCGCGAGGGCCGGTTTCCCTTGATCCCGGCAAGAAAAAACCCCGGCGCGAAGCCGGGGTGGAAGTGGTCGTTCCGTGGATAAAGGGTCTACCTGAAACTCTCTGGAGCCGCGCTCAGTAATGGGCGCGGGACCAGTACTGCGAACCCGGGCTGACCAGAACCTGGCGCTGCCGCGTCGCATAGACGGCGGGAATCTCTTCCCGCACGACCTGGGTGGCACGCACCATCACCTTGCGCTGACGCTGCGTGTAGACGGCCGGAACCGTCTCGTATTCGACGGTTGCCGGCGAAACCTCGACCCGGCGGCTCTGGTAGCCGTACTGCGCCGGGACATCGACCCAGCAGCCGACGGTGTTGCCCCAGGCATCGCGGGTGACTTCCCAGCGCCGCGTCGCCGGTGAGATCAACACCTTCTCGGTGACGGTCTCGTAGACCGCGGCGCGGTGATGCGGGATCTGGCGGGCCGGCGCGATCATCACATTGTCGGTGACGGTCTCGTATTCGGCCGGGATGACACGGCGCTGCACTTGCGAGGGCTGGACCTGATAGGTCTCGTCGATGGTGCCGTAGACCGGCGGCGTATTGACGAGGTTGTAGCAGGCGGAGCCGCGGCAGCCACCGGCCTCGGCTGCGCCAGCGCCGAGCAGAAGAACGGTCGTGAATGCCGAAGCGGCGAGGAAACGCCGGGAAGAGAGCGAGCGCACCATGTTGGACCTGACCTGTCGGTTCCGGCGACTTTGCGCCGTTCGTTGGGGTCAGGAAGCCCGCTCCGGGTGATGAACGCAAGGTAAACGCTAAAACAAGGTAAAATTAACCAAATCCACTATCGCGCGGCTTTCATCCAGCTTGCGCGCAAGTGAATGGAATCGCTCGTATTTGAGTGATCAGCTCTGGCCCGGCCGGAGCTGGTAGAAGACGTGCTGACCGATAGTGTCCATTTTTTTCAGCCGTTTCGCCCAGTAGGGCCGGACGTATTTGGCATGGTAATGCGTCGAGGCTCCGACCTCGGCGAGGTAGGTCGCGCCTTCGTAGACCTCGCGGGCGATCCGCACGGCGTCACGCCACGGCCCGGGCTCGGTGATGCGCAGCGACTTGCCTTCGCAGGCGAAGGTGAACTGGCAGGAGAGATAGCGGTTGGCATTCTGGTAGACAGTGCCGCAGACGCTGCTTGGATAGAGCCCGCTCTTCACCCGGTTGAGCACCACCTGCGCGACCGCTGCCTGTCCTTCGGCCGATTCCGAACGGGCCTCGAAATAGACAGCTTCGGCCAGACAGCGCTGCTCACGCGCCATGTTCTCCGGCGCGATCAGCCCGGTATAGATCTGCCGCTCGCCCGGGGCGGCGAGGCGCAGGTCGCGGGTGGCCGGCGCAGAAACCAGTGCGATGCGCGCCGCCGACTGCGCGCCATGCGCGGGCAAGGCAGGCGGTGTGATCTCGGCCATGGCGATTGCCGAGCGCGGCGTCGCAGAGCTGCCCTGCAAGGCTGCGGGCACCGAGGGGGAGGAGCCGTCGATGCTGTCGAGATAGAGTTCCGCCTGCCGGGCCGAGGTGATCTTCGGCTTCAGCGAGACCGGCGAGGAATCCGACAAGGCGGGATCGGTCACCCCTTCATCGATGGGGTAAGGTTCGAAGCTGCTCGGCGGGCCTTCGACGGCCTCGGCCGCGCGCATCGCGTCGAGCGAGAAGCCGCCCGAGATGAGCTTGGGCTGTGTGTCGCCGAAGACCACGCGTTCGAGCTCGACCGAAGGATGCTCGGTCAGGCCCGGTCGCAGGCTCGGCAGCATGTCGCCCTTGGCGGTGCGATCGACGTCCGGAAAACCGTTTGCCGCACGCTTCAGGTCCTCGCGCGGCTGGCGCGGGTCCACGACGATGCGCCGCTCCGGATCCTCGAAAGACAGGCTCGTGCGCACGATGGCGGACGTCAGGGCCAGCCCCGGCAATCGGAACGCGCTCGCCGCTACCAGCATCGAGGGACCTTCCGCCAGTTCCGAAGCGGGGCCGGGATTGGTTCGCGAGATCAGGCTGGAGGGCAGGCCGGTCGGACCGAAATTCTGCCCGGCCGAGGCGGTGAAGGACACCAGCAGCCCGACCGACAAAGCCCAGGGCGCAGCCGTGGCCGCGGCCCATCTGAGCCCCGGCGCTCGCCCGCCACGCTTCCGTCTGTGAAGACGCAAATGACTCAAAACGACGCACCCGTCCCGGCGACACGGAACCGAAGACGGCAGGCGATTCCCGGGTCTTCGTTGGAATCCGTTATCGCCTCGGTAAGGTTGAGCGGCGGTTAACGGCGCCTATGGAGTGTCTGTCCATATCGGTCTGTGATGCCGGATTTCACGAAAACGCGCTGGTTGCCGCATGGGCGAGCCGCTAACGTGTAACCACACATTCGAGGTTTCGGAGAAATCCATGAGCTCCATCCCGGCAAGCTCCAAGCCGGCGCGCAGCTACGCGCCGGAAATCATCGTCGCGGCAGGCTGCCTGATCGCGCTCATCACCTTCGGTCCACGCGCCAGCGCTGGCCTGTTCCAGATCCCGATGACGCTGCAGTTCCATTGGGGTCGCGATACCTTTAGTCTGGCGCTGGCGATCCAGAACCTGCTCTGGGGCCTCGGCGCTCCCTTCGCAGGCGCCATCGCCGACCGCTACGGCACGGTGCGCGTGCTCTGCGTCGGCGCGCTGCTCTATGCCGCTGGTCTCGTGGTCATGGCCTATGCCACGACCCCGCTGCAGCTCCATCTCGGCGCCGGCGTGCTGATCGGCTTCGGTCTTTCGGCCTGCTCGTTCAATCTCGTGCTGGCCGCCTTCGGCAAGCTCCTGCCGGAGCAGTGGCGGCCGATGGCCTTCGGCGCGGGCACGGCCGCCGGTTCCTTCGGGCAGTTCCTGTTCCCGCCGATCGGCAACATCCTGATCGACACGCTCGGCTGGCAGCAGGCGCTGGTCGTCTTCGCCGTCACCCTGCTGCCGGTGCTGCCGATCTCGGTGATCCTGGCGACGCGCAAGCTCGGCTCGGGGGCTGGCGCGGCCGCCGCCAATCTGCCGAATCAGACGGTGATGCAGGCGCTGACGGAAGCGTTCAAGCACCGCAGCTACGTGCTGCTCGTGCTTGGCTTCTTCACCTGCGGCTTCCAGCTCGCCTTCATCACCGTGCATATGCCCGCCTATCTGCGCGACACCGGCCTGCCGGCCTGGGTCGGCGGCTGGACGCTCGCCGTGATCGGCCTCGCCAATGCCGTCGGCTCGCTCTCTTCCGGCTGGCTCTCGACGCGAATGCCGAAGCGCCATCTGCTGGCCTGGATCTATCTCGGCCGCGCGGTTGCGATCGCCGCCTTCATCCTGATCCCGCCGAGCCCGCTGACAGCGCTGACCTTCGGCGTGGTCATCGGCCTGTTCTGGCTCTCGACCGTGCCGCCGACCTCCTCGCTGGTCATGCTGATGTTCGGCACGAAGTACATGGCGATGCTCTATGGCTTCGCCTTCTTCTCGCATCAGGTCGGTGGTTTCCTCGGTGTCTGGCTGGGCGGCGTGCTCTACGAATCGATGGGCAACTACCAGTTCGTCTGGTGGCTCTCGGTCGCGCTCGGCGTTGCCTCGGCGCTGATCAACCTGCCGATCGTCGAGCGGCCGGTGCAGAGGCCGGAAGCGCAGCCGGCCTGATCCGGAACAGGCACGAACGCACGCATCGCGGGGTTGCAGCGTCCTTCGGGCGCTGCAACCTTGTCGTATTGGGAACAGGCCGTTGCGGGAGATGGCGATGACGACGTTCAAGGCCCTGGTGGCGACGAAGGGTGAGACCGGTCCCAACCTCGCCTTCACCGATTTCGCCGAGAGCGAACTGATGGAGGGCGACGTCACCGTCCGCGTCACGCATTCGACGGTGAACTACAAGGACGGCCTCGCGATCAGCGGCAAGGCGCCGGTGGTGCGCCGCTGGCCGATGATCCCCGGCATCGACTTCGCCGGCCGCGTCGAGACCTCCGCGCATCCCGACTTCAAGCCGGGCGATCTCGTGGTGCTGAACGGCTGGGGCACCGGCGAGACCCATCTTGGCGCCTATGCGCAGAAGAGCCGCGTCAAGGGCGATTGGCTGGTGCCGCTGCCGCAAGGGCTCACCGCTGCCGAAGCCATGGCGATCGGTACGGCCGGCTACACCGCGATGCTTTGCGTTCTGGCACTGGAGAAGCACGGGCTGAAACCCGCGGATGGTCCGGTCGTCGTCACCGGCGCGGCCGGCGGCGTCGGCTCGGTCGCGATCGCGCTGCTCGCCAAGGCCGGCTGGCACGTCATCGCCTCGACCGGGCGCGCCGAGGAAGCCGATTACCTCAAGGGCCTCGGCGCCGCCGAGATCATCGACCGCAACGAGCTCTCCCAGCCCGGCCGTCCGCTCGGCAAGGAGCGCTGGGCGGCGGGCGTCGACGCGGTCGGCTCGCACACGCTGGCGAACCTGCTCTCGATGACGAGATATGGCGGCGCGATCGCCTGTTGCGGCCTGGCGCAAGGCATGGACCTGCCGGCCTCGGTCGCGCCTTTCATCCTGCGCGGCGTCGCCTTGCTTGGCGTCGATTCGGTGATGTGCCCGAAGCCCCGTCGCCTCGAGGCCTGGAGGCGACTCGCCGGCGACCTCGACCGCGACAAGCTTGCCGCGATGACCACGACGATCCCGCTCGACGCCGTCATCGAGACCGGCAAGGCGATCGTCGAGGGCAAGGTCAAGGGCCGCGTCGTCGTCGAGATCGGGTAGGATCTCGCGCTGCCCGACGTCATCCCGGGCGCAGCGAAGCGGAGACCTGGGATCCATGCCGGAGCGTTGCCGATAAAGGTTCAAGCATCCCGGATCGGCGCGGCTAAAGCCGCTTGTCCGGGATGACACGGCTTTTGCGGGAATAGCGGTCTACTCGGACCCCTCGATGAGCGTCCGGTGCCGCATCAGCTCGTTGCTGCAGTAGTCCATGAAGGCCCGCACGCGCGGCACATGGCGAATGTCGGGATGGGTCAGCACCCAGAGCCCGGTCGCGAAATCGGGGTTGGGCGGCATCAGCCGCATCAGCCCCGGCCGCCGGTCGGCGATGAAGCAGGGCAGGGGACCGATGCCGAGTCCGAGCTCGACCGCCTCGGTGATGCCGAGCACCGCAGAACTCTTCAGCGCGATCCGCTCCGGCGCGACATGCTCCCGCACGAAGCGCGCTGCCTTCACATGCGAGAGCTGATCGCCGAGCGCGACCCAGTCGCGCTGGTAGAGAGCAGTCGGATCTGCCTTCTCGGCTGCCATGCCCTCGTCGGCCCGGCCGTAGATCGCCCAGGCGAGGGTCGCGATGCGCCGCCCGACCAGCGTCTCGCCCGGTGTGTCACTGGCGCGGATGGCGACATCGGCATCGCGCTTGGACAGGTTCAGTGCCTGGTTCCCGATCACGACATCGAGCCGGATCGCCGGATGGGCTTCCCGGAAGCCGGCGAAGATCGGCAGCAGCAGATGGAGATGCAGCGTGTCGGTGGTGGTGATCCTGATCTCGCCGGAGGGCGCCACGTCGCGACCGGCGAGACGGCGGGAAAAGGCGATGACATCCTCCTCCATTCGCCCGGCGAGAGCCGCCATTTCTGCGCCGGCGACGGTCGCGACATAACCCGTCTTGCGCCGCTCGAAGAGCGGCATTCCGACCATCTCCTCAATCTGCCCGAGACGTCGGAACACGGTGGAGTGGTTGACCGAAAGCGCCGCCGCCGCGCCTGTCAGCCCGCCATGGTCGGTGATCGCCTTGATCAGGCGGAAATCGTCCCAGGCGAGTTTGGAAGACATCGACGCGTTTCTCCTGCCGATACGCAAGCCGATATCTTGCATTCATGCAAGCTGGTGGCGTTCAAATCCGGGCGGGCTGCCGGTTCGATGTCGTCTTCGGCGAAGCCGGCTAATCAGCGCGGTGCGGCCGCGCGGCGCAGGCGGTCGTTGATCGCCTCGCCCAACCCCTGCTCGGGAATGCGGGCGACAGCAATGGTCGTCGGGCCGAGCGTGTCGAGCCGGCGCAGATAGCCGAAGAGATGGCTCGCCGCTTCGCGCAGGTCCCCGGTCGGGCTCAGATTGAGCGAATCGGGATAGGTCTGCTCGTCCGGGCCGAAGCCGAGCCAGGCCTCGCCCGGCTGCGGTGCTTGCGCCTCGAGCCTGACTCGCGCCGCCGGAGCGTAATGCGACGCGAGCATGCCGGGCGAGATCGGCGCATGACCGGCATCGCCTGCGATGACCAGCGGCCGGCCGATCACATGTTCGATGGCGGAGCGCGGCACGCCGCCCGGCCTGAGCAGGCGCGGTGCGCCATCGAGGCAGGCGACGATGGTCGATTCCACACCGACCTCCGTCGGGCCGGCATCGAGCACCGCGTCGATGCGCCCGCCGAGATCCCCAAGCGCATCCTCCGCGCTGGTTGCGCTGATCCGGCCGGAGCGATTGGCGGAGGGCGCCGCGATCGGCCGACCGGCCGCCGCCAAAACCGCATGCGCGACAGGATGCGCCGGCACGCGCAGCGCGACGGTGGTGAGACCGGCCCGGGCCAGATCGCTCACCGTGCAACCGGGGGAAGCGGGCACCACCAGAGTCAGCGGTCCCGGCCAGAAGCTTTGCGCCAACGCCAGCGCATTGGCGTCGAACAGCCCCTGACGGCGGGCGCTCGCCAGATCCGGGAGATGCGAGATCAACGGGTTGAAGCTCGGCCGCTCCTTGGCGGCATAGATGCCGGCGACCGCAGTTCCCGAGGTCGCATCGGCCGCAAGCCCGTAGACCGTCTCCGTCGGCAGGGCGACGAGTCCGCCGGCGCGCAACAGTTCGGCCGCCTCCGCGATGCCGGCAGCATCGGCGGCAAGGAGCTTCGTCTGGCGGGTCGTGGAGAGAGACTGGTTCAAGGCGAGATTGACCGGGTATGGTTTATATATAAACTAACTGGCGAGCGCGACACGGAACGAAGGTCGGGCTTGGCTTGCGTGGCATAGGCGATAGTTCCTCGCTATAGCATCGGACCGAAAAGTGGAGTCCACTTTTCGGGATAATCCGATGCGATAACAATTCGGTAGATCGCCGTTGTCGCGTCCTGCGGACGCGCGGCGATCTAGCATCGCGGCAACGGTAAAAGCGGACTGCCGCCGCCTCTCAGGCTGGCACCGGTCCCAGGGAGATGATCGATGAGCTATCGCGCCCCGGTTTCGGACATGCTCTCCACCATGCGCCATGTCGCCGGCCTCGACCGGCTGATCGCAGACGGGTTGGCGCCTGAGCTCGAAGGCGGCGTGGCCGAGGCCGTGCTCGACGAGGCGGCGAAATTCGCCGCCGACGTGATCGCACCGCTGAACCGCGTCGGCGATCTCAACGGCTCGAAGTTGAAGGACGGTGCCGTCACGACGCCGCCGGGCTGGAAGGAAGCCTACAAGGCCTGGGCCGAGGCCGGCTGGAACGCGCTGCCGGCGCCGGAAACCTATGGCGGGCAGGGCCTGCCGACGCTGCTGCAATCGGCCTGCATCGAAATGTGGAACTCGGCCGCCTTCGCCTTTGCGCTCGGCCCGCTGCTGACCGTCGGCGCGATCGAGGCGCTCTACGCGCACGGCTCGGAGCATCTCAAGGAGACCTATCTCGCCAAGCTCGTCTCGGGCGAATGGATGGGCACGATGAACCTGACCGAGCCGCAGGCGGGCTCCGACCTCAATGCGCTGCGCAGCAAGGCCGAGCGCGTGGCGGACGGCACCTATCGCATCACCGGCCAGAAGATCTTCATCACCTATGGCGAGCACGATCTGACGGACAACATCGTCCATCTCGTGCTGGCGCGCCTGCCCGATGCCCCTCCCGGGACGCGTGGCATCTCGCTCTTCCTCGTGCCGAAATACCTGGTCAATGCCGATGGTTCGCTCGGCGCTCACAACGACCTGCGCTGCTCCGGCATCGAGCACAAGCTCGGCATCCATGCCTCGCCGACCTGCTCCATGGCTTTCGGCGACAAGGATGGCGCGATCGGCTGGCTGATCGGCGAGGAGAACCGCGGTCTCGCCTGCATGTTCACGATGATGAACAATGCCCGGCTCAACGTCGCGCTGCAGGGCGTCGCCATCGCCGAGCGTGCCTATCAGCACGCGCTGGCCTTTGCCCATGAGCGCAAGCAGGGCACAGCGCTCGACGCGCCGAAGGGCGCTCCGATGAGCCCGATCATCGTCCACCCGGACGTACGCCGCATGCTGATGGACATGCGCGCCAAGACTCAAGGCGCGCGTGCGATCTCCTATCAGGTCGCGGAGGCGCTCGACCGCTCGCACCGCGAGACCGACGAGGCCAGGCGGAAGGCCGCATCCGAGCGCGCCGCCATCCTGACGCCCATTGCCAAGGCCTATGCGACCGATATCGGCATCGACGTCGCCTCGACCGGCATCCAGGTCCATGGCGGCATGGGCTTCGTCGAGGAGACCGGCGCGGCCCAGCATCTGCGCGATGCCCGCATCGCTGCGATCTACGAGGGCACCAACGGCATCCAGGCCATCGATCTCGTCACCCGTAAGCTGCCGCTGTCGCAGGGCGATGCGGTGCATGCGCTGATTGCCGAGATGCGCGACATCGTCGGTGAGGTCGAGCGCGCCAATACGCCGGGCTTCGGTCATGCGGCCGCCCGGCTTGGCGCCGCCGTCGATTCCCTGGAGCGCGCGACGGAGTGGATGCTCGGCGCGCTCGGCGGCAAGCCGGCCGACGCATTGGCGGGCGCGACGCCCTATCTCAAGCTTTTCGCGCTGGCGCAGGGTGGTACGGGGCTGGCGAAGAAGGCGCTGGCCACCCGCTCCGAAGCGGAAGGCACCGGCGACCTCGCGACTGCACGCTTCTACGCCGAATGCATCGCGACCGAGGCCCCTGCGCTCGAGCTGGCAGTGACGGAAGGCGCCGGTGCCATCGCCGACGCGGCTGCGGTCTTCGCGGCGTGAGGACAGCCGCGCCCTGTTCAGGCCGTAGCGCCCTTGCGGGCACGGATGTGCAGGAACAGCGGCGCGACATGCGTATCGGCCAGATAGGGCACGCTTCGCGCTGTCTCGGCATCGACGCGTGGCTCGGCCATATGCTCGATTGTCAGCCCGGCCGCGACGATTGTCGCGACCCAGTCGCTCAGCGTTCGATGAAAGCGCGGCACGCGGAAGGGCTCGGCACTGGCCTTGACCTCGGCTGGGGCCGCGCCGAAGCGCCAGGTCTCGATTTCACCATCGATGCCGTCGAAATAGCGCCCGACCTCGATGGCGCGGATGCTGCCGTCCGCCTCCCGCAGCACCTTGCGATAGGGCGGGGCGAAGCAGGGATGCAGGATCGAGAACTGCAGGAAACCGCCGGGCTTGAGTACGCGCCGTGCTTCGGCGAGCGCATGGTCCTGCCGTGGCATGTCCATCAGCGACATGAAGGCGGTGGCGAAGTCGAAGCTCTCGCCAGCGAAGGGCAGGGCAGTGCCGTCCCCTTCCAGATAGATGATGCCAAGCGGTGCCTTGGCCTCGACCTCGCGCGCGTGGCGGATGAAGGTCGGCGCGATGTCGACCGCCGTCATCCGCGCACCGCGCTCGGCGAGCTTGCGCGTGTTCGAACCCTCGCCGCAGCCGATGTCGAGGCCCTTCAGGCCCGCGACGGGCGGCAGATTCGCGAGGAAGACCGGCGTGTTCAGCGCGTCGCGATAAAGGTCGTAGCCGGCGCGGGCATGGCGCGTCCAGGTTTCGGCATTGGCCTCCCAGCAGGCGGCGACATCCGTTCTGTCCATGGTGCTGCTCCGTTGCGAGGGGACCGGGGCTATAGGGCAGGGGATGCTTCCTGGCCAGCGATGATTCGGATGGCCTGCGCATGAGCGCCATGCAGCCTTCCCTGTCCGGCCGCGTCTGTCTCGTCGCGGGCGCCTCTCGGGGGCTCGGGCGCGGCATCGCGCGGGCGCTGGGCGAGGTGGGCGCCACCGTCATCGTCACCGGCCGCTCCAGCGAGGCCGGTCCTCATACCGACCAGCGGCCCGAGACCTTCGAGGACACGGCCCGCGAGGTCGAAGCCGCCGGCGGCAAGGGCTATCCCTATCGCTGCGACCATACCAGCGAGCGCGAGGTCGATGGGCTTGTCGCCTGGGCCCTGCGCCGCTTTGGCCGGCTCGACTGCGTCGTCGATGCGGTCTGGGGCGGGAACGAAGGCTATGACGGCGAGCGCTATCCCGATGGCTCCGGTTACGGCACGCCGTTCTGGCGCCGCCCCGTGGCGCGACTGGGCGAGAGTTTCGAGAGCGGCGTCTATGCGCAGTTGCTGCTGGTGCGGGCCGTGGCGCCGGCCATGGTGCAGGCACGTTCCGGGCTCATCGTCACGGTGAGCTTCGACACCGAGGGCAGCTATCTGGGCGATGTCTTCTACGACCTCGCAAAGGCCGCGATGAACCGGCTGACCTTCGCCATGGCGCAGGAGCTGAAGCCTTTTGGCGTCACCGCACTGGGAATTTCGCCCGGCCATGTCCTGACCGAGCGCGTCCGTGATGCAGGGCTTGGCCCGCAAACCACCGAGACGCCGCTCTATGCCGGCCGCGCCGTTGCGGCGCTTGCGGCCGACCCGGAGGTGGCGCGCCATGCCGGGCAGGTGCTGCATGTCGCAGATCTGGCGCGTTCCTACGGCTTCACCGATCGCGATGGCTCCCAGCCGGGCCGTTTCACCATCACGAACGAACAGGGAGGCGGCGATGTCGCTCAAGGGTAAGACGCTCTTCATCACCGGCGGCTCGCGCGGCATCGGCCTCGCGATCGCGATCAAGGCGGCAAAGGATGGCGCCAACGTCACTATCGCCGCCAAGACGGCGGAGCCGCATCCGAAGTTGCCCGGCACGATCTATACGGCCGCCGCTGAGATCGAGGCAGCCGGCGGCAAATGCCTGCCGCTGATGGTCGATGTCCGCGACGAGCAGAGCGTGGCGGAAGCGATTGCGAAGACGGCGGAAACCTTCGGCAGCATCGACATCCTGGTGAACAACGCCAGCGCGATCCAGCTCAGCAACACCCAGATGACTGACATGAAGCGCTTCGATCTGATGCATCAGATCAACACGCGCGGCACCTTCATGGTCTCGAAATACGCGATTTCCCATCTGGAGAAGGCCGAGAACCCGCATATCCTGATGTTGTCGCCGCCGCTCGACATGAAGACGCAGTGGTTCGCGCCTCATCTGGCCTATTCCATCGCCAAATACGGCATGAGCCTGTGCGTGCTCGGCCTTGCTGGCGAGCTGGCGCCGAAGGGCATCGCCGTCAACGCGCTCTGGCCGCGCACCACCATCGCCACAGCCGCCGTCCAGAACCTGCTTGGCGGCGACAAGATGGTGCAGGCGAGCCGCACGCCCGAGATCCTGGCCGACGCCGCCCATATGATCTTCTCGAAGCCGTCGCGCGAATTCTCCGGAAACTTCCTGATCGACGACAGCTTCATGGCAGGCGAAGGCGTAACCGACTTCACGCCCTACCGTGTCGATCCGTCCGTGCCGCTGATGCCCGATTTCTTCGTGCCGGCCGACTCGAAGCCGCCTCAAGGAGTGAAAGGCGGCGTCTGAGCCGTCATCGGTTTGACATGCGTTCCGGATCGGAGTTCCTGCAGGTCGATCATCCCGACCGTGCAGCGAGATTCGCCCCATGCTGACGATTCACGGCATCTGCCCGGATTCGCGTGACAAGCTTCGTGCTGCTGTCGCGGGAGCCGGGGAGATCCTGCCCGCCGATGCCATCTGGATCGACCTGCTCAACCCGACTCCGGAAGAGGACAAGCGCGTCGAGGGCCTTCTCGGCATCTCCATCCCGACGCGGGAGGAGATGCATGATCTCGAGCCCTCCGAGATCATCTATACCGAGAACGGGGCGCATTACATGACGGCGCGCGTCATCTGCCAGTCGGAGAGCATCGTCCCGAAGCTCGCCGACGTCACCTTCATCCTCACCGAGAAGGCGCTGGTGACGGTGCGCTATGATGAGCCGGGCGCCTTCAACATCTTCCTCAACCGTGCGACCAAGCCGGGCGGCTGCGGCCAGCAGCCGGAGGCGGTGCTCGACGGATTGATCGAGGCGATCGTCGATCGTGCCGCCGAGGTGCTGCGTGGTGTCGGCGACAAGGTCGACATGGCCTCGCGCCGGATCTTTGCGGGTCGTGCCCAGGATGTGGAGCAGGGCGGCGTCTATCAGGTCGTGATCCAGCATATCGGCCAGCACGAGCACATCATCTCGAATGTCCGCGAGAGCATGATGTCGATCGAGCGCGTGCTGCTCTTCCTCTCGGCCAATTACAACCGGCCGAAAAAGGCGCAGACCGGCTTCTCGGCCGAGTGGCGCTCCGCGGTGCGCGACGTGCAGGCCATCGAGGAGCACGCCACCTTCCTTTCCAACAAGCTGCAGTTCATGCTCGATGCGACGCTCGGCCTCGTCTCGATCGAGCAGAACAAGATCATCAAGCTGTTCTCGGTCGTCTCGGTGGCACTGATGCCGCCGACACTGATCGCCTCGATTTACGGCATGAACTTCAAGACCATGCCGGAGTTGGAGTGGCAGTGGGGCTATCCGCTGGCGCTGGTCTCGATGGTGCTCTTCGCGGTGCTGCCTTACCTGTTCTTCCGCTGGAAGAAGTGGCTGTGAGGCGACTGTCCAGCAGGCTACGCTGACGACCGGATGACCCAGCCGCAGATTCTCTCCGTCCTCCTCGTCGCCGGCATGATGGCGGCCTTCCTGTGGGGCCGCCTTCGCTACGATGTGGTTGCGATGCTGGCCCTGCTCGCTGCCGTGTTGCTCGGGCTCGTGCCGGCTGCCGATGCCTTCAAGGGCTTTTCCGACGACATCGTCATCATCGTCGGCAGCGCGCTGGTGCTGAGCGCAGCGGTCGCCCGTTCGCGCATCATCGAAAGGCTGTTCTCGAAGCTGGATTCGGCCACGGCTTCCACCCAATTGCAGGTGCCACTGCTGGTTTTCACCGTCGCGATCATGTCGGCGATCATCAAGAACATCGGGGCGCTCGCGATGATGCTGCCGATCGCCTATCAGCTCGCCCGCAAGGACGGCAAATCGCCCTCCGTCTTCCTGATGCCGATGGCCTTCGCCTCGCTGCTCGGCGGCATCGTGACGCTGGTCGGCACCTCGCCGAACGTCATCGTCGCGCGCGTGCGGCAGGAGCTCGGCGGCGAGCCGTTCCGCATGTTCGACTTCGCCCCGGTCGGCATCGTGGTGGCACTCGCTGGCTGTGCCTTTCTCAGCGTGGGTTATCGCCTGCTGCCGCGCGACCGGCGCGGCGCGGTTTCGCTCGATCAAGCCATCGACATCAAGGACTACCTGACCGAGGCCAAGCTCAGAGAGAAGTCGCCGCTCGCGGGCGGGACGGTGGCCGATCTCAAGGCGATCGGCGGAGACGCTGTCGAGATCGTCTCGATCCTGCGCGACGAGCGTCGTGTCCAGGCGCCGCTGCCCGATGCCGGCCTGCGGGCCGGCGATATCCTGCTGCTGCGTGGCGACGCCGCCGTGCTGGAGCGGGTCGTGGCGGAAGGCGGACTCGACCTGACCGGCAAGGACCGGCCGACCCAGAAGGGCGATGCGCTCGACCCCGACCGCATCGCCGAGGCCATCATCGGGCCGGATTCGACCCTGATCGGGCAATCGGCCGGCGATCTCGGCCTGCACCGGCGCTTTGGCGTCAACATGATCGCGATCAGCCGCTCCGGCGAGCGCTTCAGCCAGCGCCTGCGCGACATCAGGTTGAGGGCCGGCGACATCGTCGTGATCCAGGGCGACGAGAAGCTGCTGCCGGAAAAGCTCTCCGAGATGGGCCTGCTGCCGCTGGCGGACCGGCTGGTGCCGCTTGGCTCGACGCGGCGCGTCGTGCTCACGGTCGTGATTACGCTCGCCGCGGTCGCTGCGCTCGCGGCTGGACTCGCGCCGGTTCCGTTCATCTTCTTCGCGGCGGCGGTGCTGCTCATCGCCTGCCGCTGCCTGCCGTTGCGCGAAGCCTACCAGAACATCGATGCGCCGATTCTGCTGATGCTCGCTGCTCTGATCCCGGTCAGCGATTCCTTGCGGACGACGGGGACGACCGATCTCTTCGCCTCCTGGCTCGCGGTGATCGGCGCCGGCCTGCCGGGCTGGGCTGCGGTCGCGCTGATCCTGGTGGCGGCGATGGCGGTGACGCCGTTTCTCAACAATGCCGCGACGGTGCTGGTGATGGCGCCGATTGGCGCGGGCTTCGCGAGGAACCTGGGCTACAATCCCGATGCCTTCCTGATGGCGGTGGCGATCGGCGCGGCTTGTGACTTCCTCACGCCGATCGGGCACCAGTGCAACACGCTCGTGATGGGGCCGGGCGGCTATCGGTTCAGCGATTACGCCCGGCTGGGGGCGCCCTTGTCGCTGATCGTCATCCTGCTCGCGGTGCCGATGATCCTGCTTGTCTGGCCGTTGCGCTAGCTACAGCCAGCCATTGCGTTTGAAGCGCCAGTACAACACGGCGCAGGACGCGACGATGAACGCCAGCACGCCGTAGTAGCCGTAATGCAGTTCGAGTTCCGGCATGTTCTTGAAGTTCATGCCGTAAATGCCCGCGACTGCGGTCGGAACGGCCAGGATCGCTGCCCAGGAGGCGAGCCGTTTGGTGATCGAGTTCTCCTGGCTCTGCCCGACGAGCAGGCTCGCCTCGAAGGCGAAGGCCAACACCTCGCGCAGGCTGTCGATCTTCTCCTGCACGGTGCGCAGATGGTCGGTCACGTCGCGGAACATCGGCGCAAGTGTCGGCCGGACTTGCGGAACATTGCCGTTGGTGAGGCGCTGGCAGACATCGAGCAGCGGCATAATCGCGTTGCGCAGGCGCAGCAGGTCGCGCCGCAGCATGTAAAGGCGCTCGATGTCGGAGCGCGCCATCGGCTTGGCGAGGACTTTGTCCTCGATCTCCTCGACCTCCTCGTGGATCGCCTCGAGCACGGGCATGTAGTTGTCGACGATGAAATCAAGGATCGCATAGAGGATGAAGTCTTCGCCCTTGGCCAGAGAGGTCGGGCAGGTCTCCCAATGCTGCCGGACGGACTTGTAGGAGGTCGAGGCGCCATGGCGGACGCTGACGATATAGCCACGGCCGAGAAAGACGTGCGTTTCGCCGAAGGCGATGCGCCCTTCGATCAGTTGAGCCGTCCGCGCGACGACGAAGAGGGCATCGCCATATTGCTCGAGCTTGGGCCGCTGATGTGCATTCGTGGCGTCCTCGACCGCGAGCGGATGCAGGTTGAACTGGTGCTGCACGCATTTGAGCAGGGCGGGTTCCGGTTCGAAGAGCCCGATCCAGACGACGTGATCGTCCTTTCGCGCCCACTCACCGGCTTCCTCCACCGGGATATCGGCGACGCGTACGCCATGGGCATAGACACTGGAGGCGATGACGCCCGCAGCATGAACCTGGCCCTGCTCGGCGGCGGGATCGGGGGCTTGTTCCGGCGCCGCGACTGCGGCGAGCCTGATATGCGAGACGGACATCTCACCACCTCGTCGCTCGCGGGATCTTCAGCGCAGGCTAGAACTGTTCTGCCTTCGGGGAAATCACTTTTGCGGCAAATGAACGGCCGAACGGCACGCTGTTCTTGGCTGCTGGAGCATTCGTCTCGGTCCGTCAGATCTCGCGGCAAGTGGATAGGGAGCTAGAATGTTTGTATCGCCAGAGCATCAAAATATAGAATAACTTCCTTTTGCAGAGAGTTTTCTGGAGCGTATATAGAAGTAAATTTTCTGCTGTAACGCAGTCACCGACGAGATCTCGCCATGACGACATCCATATCCCGGAGCGGCGCGCCCGCTGCCGGCTCTAAGCCGTTCTATTCCAGCTTCGGCTTCCAGGTCCTGGCCGCGATGGCGGTCGGGCTGGTGCTCGGCTGGGTCGCCCGCAATATAGGCCCCGATGCCGCGGGTCAGCCCAACTGGCTTACGACGACGCTCGCGACCACCGGCTCGATCTTCGTGCAGCTCCTGCAGGCGCTGGTGCCGGCGCTGATCTTCACGGCGATCGTCGCCTCGATCAGCAATCTCCGGCAGCTCTCCAACGCCGCGACGCTGGTCTGGCAGACGTTGCTCTGGTTCGCTCTCACCGCCTTCATCGCAGTGCTGATCGGCATTGCGCTTGGCCTGCTGATCCAGCCGGGCATCAATGCGGGTGTGGCTGCCGCGAGCGCCAAGGCGCCGGGCACGGTCGGCTCCTGGCTCGATTTCCTCAAAGGGTTGGTGCCCGCCAACATGTTCGGTCTGCAGGCGACGACGAAGGTCGATGGCGGCGCGGCGACCACGCGCCTCGGCTTCAACGTGCTGCAGCTGCTGGTGATCTCGATCGTCGTCGGTGTCGCGGCGCTGAAGGTCGGCGAGCGCGCCAACAGCTTCCTCGCCCTGAACGAGTCTTTCCTCGCGATCGTGCGCAAGATCCTGTGGTGGGTGATCCGGCTGACGCCGATCGGCACCATCGGCCTGCTCGGCAATGCGGTGGCCCAGTATGGCTGGCAGACGCTTGAGCAGCTCTCCTGGTACGCGATTGCGATCTATATCGGCCTCGCCATCGTGCTGCTGGTCGTCTACCCGACGCTGCTCGTGCTGCACGGATTGTCGCCGGCTCGCTTCTTCGCGGGCGCCTGGCCGGCGATCCAGCTCGGCTTCGTCTCGCGCTCGTCGGTCGGCACCATGCCCGTGACCGAGGCCGTGACCGAGAAGAGCCTTGGCGTGCCGCGCGAATACGCCGCTTTCGCCGTGCCGCTCGGCGCGACCACCAAGATGGACGGCTGCGCGGCGATCTATCCGGCGATCTCGGCGATCTTCGTGGCCCAGTTCTATGGCGTCCCGCTCGGCATCCAGGAGTATCTGCTGATCGTTTTCGTCTCGGTGATCGGCTCCGCGGCGACCGCGGGTCTCACCGGCGCGACGGTGATGCTGACGCTGACGCTCTCGACGCTAGGCCTGCCGCTCGCCGGTGTCGGCCTGCTGCTCGCGATCGACCCGATCCTCGACATGGGTCGCACCGCCGTGAACGTCGCGGGCCAGGCACTGGTGCCGACCCTCGTCGCCAAGCGGCAGGGCCTGCTCGATCAGGCGCAATACGACCGCGCCGGCGACATCGAAGCGCTCGACGCCGCCGCGAAGGCGGCCTGAGGCGGGCGGCCTCAGGCCATCACCCTGGCCACGACGTCCTTCAGGCCGCCATCCCGTTCCAGCCAGCCTGGAACGGGCAGGTTCTTCGCACGCAGGAAGTCGGGGTTGAACAGCTTCGACTGGTAGCGCGTACCGTAGTCGCACAACACGGTCACGATGGTGTGGCCGGGCCCCATCTGCTTCGCCAGCCGGATCGCGCCGGCGACGTTGATGCCGGAGGAGCCGCCGAGGCAGAGCCCCTCATGCTCCAGCAGGTCGAAGACGATCTGCACGGCTTCCGCATCCGGGATCTGGAAGGCGACATCGACCGGTGCTCCCTCCAGATTGGCGGTGATCCGGCCCTGGCCGATGCCCTCGGTGATCGAGGAGCCCTCCGCCTTGAGCACGCCGGTCGTGTAGTAGGAATAGAGCGCCGCGCCCATCGGGTCGGCGAGGCCGATCGTCACCTTCGGGTTGCGCGCCTTCAGCGCCATGCCGACGCCGGCGAGCGTCCCGCCCGAACCGACCGCGCAGATGAAGCCGTCGACCTTGCCCGCCGTCTGGTCCCAGATCTCCGGGCCGGTCGTGTCGAGATGGCCCTGGCGGTTGGCGGTATTGTCGAACTGGTTCGCCCAGATCGCGCCGTTGGGCTCGGATTTCGCCAGCTCCCCGGCAAGGCGGCCGGAAACCTTCACATAGTTGTTCGGGTTGGCGTAGGGCGCGGCCGGCACCTCGACCAGCGTCGCGCCGGCGAGACGCAGCATGTCCTTCTTTTCCTGGCTCTGCGTCTCGGGGATGACGATGACCGAGCGATAGCCCAGGGCGTTTCCGACGAGCGCGATCCCGATGCCGGTATTGCCGGCCGTCCCCTCGACGATGACGCCGCCCGGTTTGAGCAGTCCCTTCGCCTCGGCGTCGCGGATGATCGCGAGTGCGGCGCGGTCCTTCACCGACTGGCCGGGATTCATGAACTCGGCCTTGCCGAGGATGGCGCAGCCGGTTTCGGCCGAGGCACGTTGCAGCTTGATGAGCGGAGTATTGCCGATGGCTTCGATGACGCCGTCGCGGATGGTCATGGCCGGATTTCCCAATTCCTCTCCGACCTGATAGGCGAAAGCCTTGCCGAGGTCATCAACATGCGGGCGAACGCCCCGAGTTCGGAACAATGCCAGCCGCAAAACCGCAGCCCGGAGAAAATCCTTCTCCAAAGCTCGCCATGAATGAAATTCTCACCGTCGACCACCTGGGCCAGCGTGGGGACGGCATCGCGCGGACGCCTTCTGGCAGCGTCTTCATTCCCTATGCTTTGCCGGGCGAAACCGTGCGCGCGGTGGTCGATGGCGAACGCGGCCAGCTCGTCGAGATCATTACGCCCTCTGACTCCCGCGTCGCCCCGATCTGCCCGCTCTTCACCCGCTGCGGCGGTTGTGCAGCCCAGCACATGGCGCCCGGCCTCTATCGCGAATGGAAGCGCCGGCAGGTCGTGACCGCGCTGGAGCGCGCCGGCGTCGCTGCTCCGGTCGCCGCGCTGGTCGATGCTCATGGCGTCGGGCGCCGCCGCGTCACCTTTCATGCCCGCCGCCAGGGTGAGGCGATGGTGGTCGGCTTCATGGCCGCGCGCAGCCATGATCTGATCGCCGTGGAGGCCTGCCCTGTGCTGGCGCCGGGCCTCGACCGGGCGCCCGCCGTCGCGCAGATGCTGGCGAATCGGATGGGCAGCGCGAACAAGCCGCTCGATATCCAGATCACCGCCTCGGAAGCCGGGCTCGATGTCGATATCCGCGGCCACGGCCCGCTTGGCGACAAGCTCAGGCTCGCTCTGACGCAGCTTGCCGAACGGCTCGATCTCGCGCGGCTCTCCAATCATGGCGAGGTCGTCGTCGAGCGCCGTCCGCCCCTGCAGCAGATGGGCAAGGCGCTGGTCGCCCCGCCGCCTGGCGGCTTCCTGCAGGCGACGGCGCTGGGCGAGGAGACACTGGCGGGGCTCGTCATGGCGGCCTTGCCGAAGGGCAAGCGCGCCGCCGACCTCTTCGCCGGTTGCGGCCCCTTCAGCTTCCGCATGGCGGAGCGCATGCAGGTGCTCGCGGTCGAGAGCGACAAGGCGGCCATGCTGGCGCTCGCCAAGGCTTTCGGAGCGACGCCGGGGCTGAAGCCCATCGCCACCGAGACACGCGATCTCTTCCGTCGCCCGCTGCTGGAGCACGAACTCAACGGTTTCGACGTCGTGGTGCTTGATCCGCCGCGTGCCGGTGCGGAGGCGCAAGTGAAGCGGCTGGCAGCCTCGAAGGTGCGGGACGTGATCTATGTCTCCTGCGACGCCGGCAGCTTTGCGCGGGACGCTGCGACGCTGGTTGCGGGCGGATATGCGCTGGAGGCCGTGACGCCGGTCGACCAGTTCCGCTATTCCGCTCATGTCGAGCTCGTCGGCGTATTCCGGCGCGGCAGGAAGGGCTAGGGCTACAGGATGAGCGCAATTCTCGATCGCATGGCCGGCATCGTCGGCGCGAAGAACATCGTCACCGATGCCGACGCGATGGTGCCCTATCTCAAGGAGTGGCGCGATCTCTTCCGTGGCAAGGCACAAGGCATCGTCCGCCCCGGCTCGACCGCGGAGGTTGCCGAGCTGGTCAAGCTCGCGGCCGAGACCGGCTCGACGCTGGTGCCGCAAGGCGGCAATACCGGTCTCGTCGGCGGCCAGATCCCGATCGCGGAGGGCAGGGAGGTCATCCTCTCGCTGCAGCGCCTCGACAAGGTTCGCGCGGTCGACAGCGACGGCGACACCATGATCGTAGAGGCCGGCGTCACGCTGAAGCGGGCGCAGGACGCCGCCGAGGCGGCCGGGCGTCTCTTCCCGCTCTCGCTCGCCTCCGAAGGCTCCTGCACCATCGGCGGCAACCTCTCGACCAATGCCGGCGGCACTGCGGTCCTCGCTTATGGCAATGCTCGCGAGCTCTGCCTCGGGCTGGAAGTCGTGCTGCCGGACGGGCGCATCTGGAACGGCCTGCGCCAGCTCCGCAAGGACAACACCGGCTACGATCTCAAGGACCTCTTCATCGGCGCTGAAGGCACTCTCGGCATCATCACCGCGGCTGTGCTCAAGCTCTTCCCGCTGCCGGCGGCGCGCGCCACGGCCTTCCTCGCCGTGCCGAACCCGGAAGCGGCGCTCGAATTGCTCAACGCGGCCAAGGCCGGAGCCGGAGGCACGCTCACCACCTTCGAGCTGATGCCGCGCATCGGCCTGGATTTCGTCCTGCGCCACGCCTCGGGCGCCCGCGATCCGCTCTCGGAACCGTCGCCCTGGTACGTGCTGATGGAAGTCTCCGCCCAGTCCGCCGCCGGGCTCGACGAGCATGTCGAGGCCTTTCTCGGAGAGGCGCTGGAGAAGGGCATCGTCACCGATGCTGCGCTCGCCGGTTCGCTGACCCAGCGCGCCGATTTCTGGAAGCTGCGCGAGATGATGTCCGAGGTGCAGACCTATGAAGGCGGCTCGATCAAGCACGACGTTTCGGTGCCGATCCACGCGACGCCGGAATTTCTGAAGCGGGCGATCGCCGTCGTCGAGGCGATGGTGCCGGGCTGCCGGCCGGTGCCGTTCGGCCATCTCGGCGACGGCAACATCCATTTCAACATCAGCCAGCCGGTCGGCGCCGACAAGCAGGCCTTCCTCGCACGCTGGAGCGAGATGAACGAGGCGGTTCACGCCATCGTCACCGAGCTCAAGGGCTCCATCTCGGCCGAACACGGCATCGGCCGCCTCAAGCGCGACCTGCTGCCGGGCGTGAAGGATCCGGTCGAGCTCGACCTGATGCGTGCCATCAAGAAAACGCTCGACCCGAAAGGCATCTTCAATCCGGGCGCCGTGCTGGCAAATCAGTAGAACCGGGATTGGCCCTGGAAGTGCGACGCCTCAGGGCGTCGCGACATAGCCATCGCGGCGCGGGTCGGCCGCGCCGGTGAAGATGCCCGTTGCGGGATCGATCGCGACCGCCTGCATGCCGCCGCATCGCATCGTCCAGCCGACGTCGAAGGCGTGCGCGTCATGCCCACGCCGGACGAGTTCGGCGACCGTCTCCGGGGTGATGCGGTTTTCGATCTCGACGCGGCGGCCGTCCCAGAGCCGGGCGCGCGGAGCCTCGATCGCCTCCTGCAGCGGCAGCCCAAAGTCCAGATATTGCACCATAGCCTGTGCCTGCGTCTGCATGATGCCGTAGCTGCCGGGCGTGCCGAGCGCGAGAACGGGCTTGCCGTCGCGCGTCGAGATCGAGGGCGACATGCACATCGCCAGCGCGTCGCCCGGCTTGGCTCTGTTCGGGCTGCCCGTCTGCACATCCGCCCAGTACAGGAAGTTGTTGAGGCATAGGCCCGTGCCCGGCACGACCACGCCGCTGCCGAAGGGGCTGCCGAGGCTCTGCGTGATGCAGATCAGGTTGCCGTCCTTGTCAGCGACAGAAAGCGAGGTCGTGTGCGCCGGGTCTTCCTTGTCCTGCGGCGTCCACTGCTCGGTGGGGCCGGTGATCGGCTTGCCGTCGGCGAGGCGCCGGCGCAGCCGCTCGACCGACGCATCGGACAGGATTTCGGCAAGCGTCTCCGGGCTCGGATTGTTGTGCGCGATGCGCTCGCCTGCCGCCAGCCGGATGGCGCGGTAGACGAAGTCGAGATGCTCCGCCCCGTCTCTTTGCAGGGAGGAGAGGTCGACACCCTCGAGAAGGCGCAGTGTCAGCAGGAACTGAAAGCCCTCGCAATGCGGCGGCGGTACATGCACGGTGAGCCCGCGATACGAGACGGCGAGGGGTTCGCGCCAGACGGTCCTCACGGCATCGAGATCGGCCATGGTCATCGACCCGCCGAGCGCCTTGAGATGCGCGATCACTTTTTCTCCGAGCGCGCCACGATAGAAGTGATCAGGCCCCTTGGCGGCGATCTCGCTCAGCGTCTGCGCGAGGTCGGATTGAACCAGCAGCGAGCCGAGATGCATGGCTTTGCCGTCCGGCTGGTAGTTCTGCGACCAGGCCGGGTAGAGCGCCGGGTACTTCTTCAGGAGCGGGTCGTTCTCCTCGAACTCGGCCGCACCGAACTCGGCGAGCGCGAAACCGTCCCGCGCCAGTGCGATGGCCGGCGCGAAGACCTCGGTCAGCGATTTGCGCCCATAGGTCTTCACCAGCTCGCACCAGCCGGCGAGATTGCCGGGCGAGGCGACGGCGAGCGCGCCGCGCTCCAGGTCGGTGCGTTTGCTGAAGCGCTCGGCCGGGAAGCTCGCCGGGATCGGGGGCACGAAGTCGAGAACGCGGATGCGCTGTTCGGCACCGACCCACATCGTGGCGAAGCCCATGCCGGCAAGGCCGGACATGAAGGGCTCGACGACATTCAGTGCGGCAGCGGTGGCGGCGGCGGCGTCGAAGGCGTTGCCACCCTGTGCCAGCAGCCGCGCTCCGGCCTGCGCTGCGAGCGGGTGAGCGGCGGCAACCATGCCGTGGCGGGAGGTGATGGTGGGGCGGCGACCGTGCATCAGCGTTTCCTCATTGAGCTTTTGCGCGATCAGAGCATGATTCCGCCGCTAGAACAGGCTGCCTTGCCCATCATCGGCGGGACGCCGGGTCGCTTTGCGCGCATGGCGCGTGGATTCGGCATCGGTGGGTACAGGTTCTTGGGGGGCAGTGGCGGGTTCCTGCAGGTCGGGAGCATCGTTGGCGACCTTGTTGACCGCCGGGCCGATGGCGACGACTTCCAGCAAATCGTCCGGCGGTGGCTTCAGCAGGCGCTGCGTCTGCTGCGGCGTCGCATCGGGGTCGAGCCAGGCCTCGTGGTCCCGCGGGTCGAGGATGATCGGGCAGCGGTGATGGATCGCGGCCATCGTGCCGTTGGCGGGGCCCGTCATCATCGCGACGGTGTCGAGCTCAGAGCCATCCGGCGAATGCCAGGTCTCCCAGAGCGCGGCGAAGGCGAAGAAGCCGCGGTCAGGCCGCCGGAACAGGAAGGCGTCGGCACGTGCCTGCCGGCCCGTTCCGCTGCGGCGCCATTCGTAGAACCCATCCGCGGGAAGCAGG
The DNA here is from genome assembly GCF_002220095.1 of Bosea sp. AS-1. GTDB lineage: Bacteria > Pseudomonadota > Alphaproteobacteria > Rhizobiales > Beijerinckiaceae > Allobosea. Next base: position 4,112,416 of record NZ_CP022372.1, on the reverse strand, counting down.
CAACGGCGCCGTGTCAGCGCATGACGGAAGGAGGGTTTTTCGGCCGCGCTTTCGCTGCGGATGTTGATGACCAGCGGAAAATCCTTGAGGTCCTTCACCCAGCTCGGGACGAAGCCCCAGCGCATCAGCAGGAACTGTCGCGCCCCGTCATACGGGCGGATGACGGGAACCGGCTGCGTCGGTGCGATGTTGTAGCGCGGCGGGAAATTCGGCTGCTCGCGGTAACCGAAGCTTTCGCGCATCGCTTCGGGCGGCAGGGTGATGGCATAGCGTCCGCACATGCGGCCTGTTTAGCAAGATAGCGAGTGGGCGAAGCAACACTTTCTTGGGGGTTGGGCCACCATAGTCGCGCCGGTTTGGGGCTCGGGATGATCGTCTCCGCGACGAAAACACAGGCCGGAACGGCGGCCGAGGGCAGGGACGGGGCGCAGGCGCCCCGGCTCTCGACCGATTTTCTCAACAATTTCAGCGAAGCATTGATGCTGATCGAGCTGGCGGCAAGCGACCCCGGCATCGTCGAGGATCTGCAAGCCTGGCGCAGCATCGGCTACCGCGAGCATTTCGAGGCATCGTCGCTACGCTGTGCGTCCGCGGCGCTCGCGGCCTATGACGGCGTCGATCCTCGGCGGCGCCAGGCCTTCGAGCAGGTCTGCCAATCGATGACGCGGCTGGTGATGACGGTGAATGCCTTGCTCGTCGAGCTGCCGCGCCCTGCCGAACTGCCCCTGATCATCGAGGTGGCGAGCGAGGCGCTGCGCAAGCTGATCTCGCGCTCGGCGCAGTTCATCAACGCCAATGGCACGGTCGATATCGCGACATTCGACGATGCGGCTCTGCAGAAGGAAATCGACAGGCTGCTGGTACGCTGATCACCCGGTCCGGCGCGCGCCGACCAGGAATTCGCGATTGCCGTCGCCGCCCTCGATCGGGGAGGGGATCGGGCCATCGATAGAGAAGCCCAGTTCACCCAGCAATGCGACGATCTCTTCACAGACCTGGTGCTGCACGGCTTCGTCCCGGACGATGCCCTTCTTCAGCGCCGCACGTCCGGCCTCGAATTGCGGCTTGATCAGAGCCGCGATGCCGGCTTCCGGCGCCAGCAGCCCGGCCACGGCCGGCAGCACGAGCTTCAGCGAGATGAAGCTGACGTCGATCGCGGCAAGGCTCGGTCGCTCGCTCAACGTCTCGACGGCGAGGGTGCGGATATCCTGCCCTTCGAGGCTGGTGACGCGCGGATCGTCGCGCAGCGAGGCATGGAGCTGGTCGCGCCCGACATCGACCGCGATCACATGCCGGGCTCCGCGCTTCAGCAGAAGATCGGTGAAGCCGCCGGTCGAGGAGCCGACATCGAGGCAGATGCGGTCCTTCGGGTCGAAGCGGAAGACGTCGAGCGCGGCTTCGAGCTTGAGCCCGCCGCGCGAGACGTAAGGGTGCGGCGCTTCCGCCGTTAGCACGGCGTCCTGCGCCACCATTTCGGAGGCCTTGCGCACGGCCGCGCCATTCGCCGTGACGAGTCCGGCGGCGATGGCGGCCTGCGCGCGCGCCCGGCTTTCGAAGAAGCCGCGCTCGACGAGCAACTGGTCCGCCCGGCTCTTCATCGCAGAAGGATCAGGCGCGCTTGATTGAGCTCGGGTTGCCGAGCGCAGCTTCGACCGCCTTGACGATGCCGGCCGCATCGAGCCCGGCGGCGGCATACATCGCGTCGGGCTTGTCCTGATCCTGGAAGCTGTCCGGCAGCGTCAGGCTCCGGACTTTCAGGCCGGCATCGAGTGCGCCATTCTGTGCGAGCAGATGCAGCACATGGCTGCCGAAGCCGCCGACCGAGCCTTCCTCGATGGTGATCAGGATGTCGTGCTCGCGGGCGAGCTTCAGGATCAGCGCCTCGTCGAGCGGCTTGGCGAAGCGCGCATCGGCCACCGTCGTGGACAGGCCGCGCTGCGCCAGCAGGTCGGCAGCCTTGAGGGATTCGCCGAGCCGCGTGCCGAGCGAGACGAGCGCGATCTGCGTGCCCTCGCGCAGGATGCGTCCCTTGCCGATTTCGAGCGGCACGCCGACATCCGGCAATTCGACGCCGACGCCTTCGCCGCGCGGATAGCGGAAGGCGATGGGACCGGAATCATAGGCCGCCGCGGTCGCGACCATATGGGTCAGCTCCGCCTCGTCGGCGGCCGCCATCACCACCATGTCCGGCAGGCAGGCGAGATAGGCGATGTCGAAGGAGCCGGCATGCGTCGCGCCGTCGGCGCCGACGAGCCCCGCCCGATCGAGCGCGAAGCGAACGGGAAGCTTCTGGATCGCGACGTCATGCACGATCTGGTCGTAGGCGCGCTGCATGAAGGTCGAGTAGATCGCGACGAAGGGCTTGTAGCCCTCGGTCGCGAGCCCCGCCGCGAAGGTCACGGCGTGCTGCTCGGCGATACCGACATCGAAGGTGCGGCCCGGAAACTCCTTGCCGAAGGCGTCGAGCCCGGTGCCGGACGGCATGGCGGCGGTGACGGCGACGATCTTCTCGTCCTCGCGCGCCTGCTTGATCAGCGCATTGGCGAAGACCGCGGTGTAGCTCGGCGCATTGGCCGGGGCCTTGGCCTGCAGGCCGGTGACGGGGTCGAACTTGACGACGGCGTGATACTTGTCCGGCGTCGCCTCGGCGGGAGCGTAACCCTTGCCCTTCTGCGTCACGACATGGACGAGGATCGGCCCGTTGCCGGCGTCGCGGACATTGCGCAGCACCGGTAGCAGGTGGTCGAGGTTATGTCCGTCGATCGGCCCGACATAGTAGAAGCCGAGCTCCTCGAACATCGTTCCGCCGGTCCAGAAGCCGCGGGCATACTCTTCGGTGCGCCGCGCCTTGTCGTGGAAGAAGCGCGGCAGCCTCTCGGCGAGCTGCTTGGCGACTTCGCGCAGCGAGCGATAGGTACGGCCCGAGACCAACCGCGCCAGATAGGCCGACATCGCACCCACCGGCGGGGCGATCGACATGTCGTTGTCGTTGAGGATGACGATGAGCCGCGAATCGAGCGCACCGGCATTGTTCATCGCCTCATAGGCCATGCCGGCCGACATGGCGCCGTCGCCGATCACGGCGATGACGTTGTTCTCGCGGCCGGCGAGGTCGCGCCCCACGGCCATGCCGAGCCCGGCCGAGATCGAAGTCGAGGAATGCGCGGCGCCGAAGGGATCGTATGCGCTCTCCGAACGCTTGGTGAAGCCCGAAAGGCCGCCGCCCTGGCGCAGCGTGCGGATGCGGTCGCGGCGTCCGGTCAGGATCTTGTGCGGATAAGCCTGGTGGCCGACATCCCAGATCAGCCGGTCGCGCGGCGTGTCGAAGACATGATGTAGCGCGACCGTGAGCTCGACCACGCCGAGCCCGGCGCCGAGATGACCGCCCGTGACGGAGACGGCATCGATCGTCTCGAGCCGGAGCTCGTCGGCGAGCTGGCGCAATTGCGCATCGTCGAGCCTGCGCAGATCGGCCGGGTCATGGATCGTATCGAGGAGCGGCGTGACAGGACGGGGCACGAGGCAATGTGATCCTTCGGTGAGACTATCTGAAATAGAGCCTGCGCGGCTCGCTGGCAAACCGGAGTTGGGATCTGGGTTCCTCATCGGCAAGCGCCCGCGCTTCCCACGAAACGGGTGGTTTCGCCGCTCGTGGCGCCGTTGAGTGTCTTCAACACCGCTTCCGAGGACATCTGCGATGGAACCGACCGATACCGCACGACTGCCGGCCGCATTCAGGCGCATCGGCTGGTCCAATCTCTCTGCCCAGTTCTCGGAGCAGATCGCACTCGCTGCCGCGCCGCTGGCCGCGGTCCTCCTGCTCTCGGCCGGGCCGGCGGAGACCGGCTGGCTGCAGACGGCGCAGACCTTGCCGTTTCTCCTGCTTTCCATTCCGGCGGGCCTGATGGTCGACCGGGCCTCGCGGCGCCGGCTGATGGTCGGCACGGAGGCGTTGCGCGCGCTGTCGCTAGTGGCGATTCCGCTGCTGCTGGCGGCGGGCAGCCTCAACCTGACCTGGCTCGCTTTGCTCGGGGCGCTCGGTGCCGTTGGGACGGTCTGCTACAGCGTGGCAGCTCCGGCCTTCGTTCCGTCCGTGGTGCCGCGCGCCCGGCTCGCCGACGCCAATCGCTGGCTGGAACTCGCCCGCAGCGTCGCCTATGCCGGCGGGCCGGCACTCGGCGGAGCTCTCGTCGGCTGGATCGGTGTTTCGACGGCCTACGGGTTGGCGGCGGCGCTCTCCATCCTGGCCATGCTCCTGCTGGCGGGGCTGCCCAAGGATGAGCCGCCTCCCGGGCAGCGGCGCGATCTGTTGCACGATCTGGGGGAAGGGGCCCGCTTCGCGGTCGGCCACGATCTGCTCAGGCCGATTTTGCTGACCGCGGTTTTCTTCAATCTGTCCTGGTTCGTCTTCCAGGCGGTCTATGTCGCCTATGCGGTCCAGAACCTGGGCCTGAGCGCGACCGAGGTCGGGATCACGCTCGGCATCTATGGCGCGGGGATGATCGTCGGAGCAGCACTCGCCCCCGCCATCGCCCGGCAGGTCTCCTTCGGGATGCTGATCCTGCTCGGGCCGTTCTGTGGCCTCTGCGCCGCCAGCGTGATGCTCGCCACGCTCTGGATGCCCTCTGTTCAGCTGGTCGGCACCAGTTTCTTCCTGTTCGGCGTCGGGCCGATCATCTGGACGATCTCGACGATGACATTGCGGCAGGCCGTCACTCCCAACGCGATGCTCGGTCGCGTCTCGGCCCTGATCATGACGGCGACCTTCGGCGCCCGCCCATTAGGCGCCGCGATCGGCGCCTCCGTGGCGGCGCATTTCGGCATTGCTGCCTGCCTCGCCCTCGCGACTGCCGGGTTCCTGGTTCAGCTCCTCGTCATCGCTTTCTCGCGAGTGCCGCGGCTGCAGGACCTGTCCGAGGTCGCCTGAACGGAGTGCCGACTGCCGGAGAGAGCTGTTTCAGCCTTCCGGCAGCGGGATGAACTCCTTGTCGTCGCCGGGCACGGTGTCGAAGCGGCCGGTCTTCCACTCCTGCTTGGCCTGGTCGATGCGCTCCTTCGAGGAGGAGACGAAGTTCCACCAGATATGGCGCGGGCCATCCATAGGCTCGCCGCCGACGATCATCACTCGGCTCTGGTCGACGCCCAGGATCGAGATGCGGTCGCCCGGCTTGAAGACGAGGAGTTGGCCGGCGCCGAATTCCTCGCCCGCGATGTCGACCTTGCCCGAGACGATGTAGATCGCGCGCTCGTCGTAATCTGGGTCGAGCGGCAGGATCGCGCCGGGCGAGAGCACGGCTTCGGCGTAGAGCGCCTCCCACGGGAACTTTACGGGCGAGGTCTGGCCGTAGGCCGAGCCCATGATCAGGCTGATGCGCTTTCCGCCCTCGACGATCCTCGGCAGTTCAGGCGCGCCATGATGCACGAATTCCGGCGCGATCTCCTCATGCGTCTTCGGCAGGGCAAGCCAGGCCTGGATGCCGTAGAGCTTCGGGCCGCTGGCGCGGGCCTCCATCCCCGTGCGCTCGGAATGGACGATGCCGCGTCCGGCCGTCATCAGGTTGACCGCGCCCGGCTTGATGGCGAGCGCCGTGCCCAGCGAGTCGCGATGCATGATCTCGCCGTCGAAGAGATAGGTCACGGTCGAGAGGCCGATATGCGGATGCGGGCGCACGTCGAGCCCTTCGCCGAGATGGAATTCGGCCGGTCCCATCTGATCGAAGAAGATGAAGGGGCCGACCATGCGCTGGCCGATGGCCGGTAGCGCCCGGCGGACCTGGAAACCGCCGAGGTCATGTGTGCGCGGCACGATCACCTTTTCGATCGCCTCGCAGGAACGGGCATCGCCCAGAACCGGGTCTTCAGCTGGCAGTTGCGACATGGCGACCTCCTTTGTCGGCGAGAGCCTGACCCCGATCGCGCTGGCGGGCAAGCCGTTCAGGCGGCGGCCGTTGTCGGTTCCGGAGCGGCCAGGCGCCGCAGCCGCGAGGCATAGTAGTCGCCGGCCGCCTTCAGCGCTTCGTCGTCGGCGCGACGGACGTCGTAGACCAGGAAGGGTTCGACCCAGGCGAGACCACAGCGATGCGCCGTCGCCTGCAACGGGCGCAGCAGCTCCTTGAGCGGGAACAGGTTGACGCCATCCGGCGCATAGGCGGTCTCGACATTGCCCGCCGTCGCTGCGACCAGCAGCGGCCTGCCGGCAAGTCTTGCGCCCTCCGTCTCGTAGTCGAGATAGAACATCCGGGTCAGCACGACATCCTGCCAGGCCTTGAGCAGGGGAGGCGTCGAATACCACTGGATCGGGAACTGCAGCACGATGCGGTCCGCCGCGACGAGCCGGGCGACCTCTGTATCGGCGTCGATCTGCCCATCCGGATAGAGGGCATGGAGATCGGCGATCTCTGTATCGGGCAGATGGCGTGCTGCCTCGATGAGCGCCTGGTTGGCGCGCGAATTCGCGAAATCCGGGTGAAACAGCAGGATCAGGATCTTGGGCATGGCATCCTCCTTTGGAACGGGCAGAGGATGGGTGTGGCGATAAAATTACTCCAATGGATGATCAATATATCATATTATCGATTTCATGAATTTAAGGGCGATCGATCTCAATCTGTTGGTGGTGCTCGACGCCTTGCTCGACGAGGCGCATGTCTCGCGCGCTGCGGATCGCATCGGCCTTTCGCAGCCGGCGATGTCGAGCGCGCTGGAGCGCTGCCGTCAGCTCTTCGGCGACCGGCTGCTGGAGCGTGGCGCCGGTGGGATGGTCCTGACGCCCAGGGCTCACGCGCTGGCCGGGCCGGTGAAGGACATTCTGGCGAGCACGAAAACGCTGCTCGGCCGGAGCGAGCCGGATCTCATGGCGATCCGGCAGACCGTGCGGGTCGTGACGGCTGATTACCCCGCCGTGGTCATCGCCCCGGAGCTGCATCGCCGCCTGGCGCGAACGGCGCCGGGCATCACCGTCGCGCTCATGCCCTGGCATGGCGCGGGGGCCGCGCTCGAAGGGCTGGGGCGCGGCACCATCGATCTGGCGATCTCGGTCTTTCCGGTCGTTGAGGCCGATTTCACCCGTCGCGAATTGCTGCGGGAGAGCTATCTCGTCGTGATGCGTCGCGGCCATCCGGCGGCGGCTGGCTTCGATCTCGACACCTGGCTCGCCCACCCGCATGTGCTGGTTTCGGGGCGCGGCGACACCAAGGGCGCTCTCGACGAAGCCTTGGCGCGGATCGGGCGCGAGCGCCATGTCGGCATGGTCGTGCCGAACTTCGCTATGGTGCCGCCGCTGGTGGCCGGCTCCGACATGATCGGGCTCCTGCCGAGCCGCTGCCTGCCGCCGGATGGCGACGACGCATTCGTCACCTTCCCGCCGCCGCTTGCGGTGGACGGCTTCCCACTGCACAGCGCCTGGCACAAGCGCCGTGCGGAGGATCCAGCAGTGCAGCATGTCGCCCGGCTGATCGAGGAGCTGATCCTCGCGCTGCCGGTCGGGGGCTGACGTCGGCGCGGGCGCTGCAGGTCTAGCGCAGGGCGGCGGAGACCTCCGCACTTGATTTCAGACTCATCAGGATCTTCAGGCCGCCCTGATGGCGTTCCTCGCCGGTTTCGCAGGTCTTGCAGATCCCGCCGACATAGAGGCCGTTGACGACCGTCTCGGCGAACAAGCCGGATTTGTAGTTGTGCCGCGCATCGGTCTCGACCCGATACCAGTCGCGGTTGCCGATCCGCACGATCTCCAGCGGTTGGCGGATCTCGGCGTCCTTGCTGGTCGAGCGGAGCACGGCGCGCAGCCGGAAATAGCGATCGAGCGGCGAGGCATAGAGCGCGCGCAGCCTGGCCGCGTCATCGCTGCCCTCGATCTCCTTCGCGCGCATCAGGATGGTGCAGGTCTCCTGCGTCTTCTCGCAGGCCTCGCTCTCGCAGACCAGCTGGATGCGGCGCAGCCCGGTTTTCGAGACCTTTCCCTCGTCCGGTCCGTCCACGCGCCAGCCCTCGGGAAGCTCGATCGTAAGCCCGTTCGGCATCACGACGGTCTCGGCCCGGGGGCTTGTGGCTGCAAGAGGGAAACACAGCGTCGCGAGAACGGTGGCGACGAGTTTTGCGAGCGGCTTCGTCAAGCGCCTGCCTCCGGCCGATGGTTCCCCTCGCCGACGCGACTATCGGCGATGCGCTGGAAAATGGCCAGCTTGTCGCCGTCGAGCGCGCGCAGCGGCAGGATCAGTGGCTCGCCCGCACGCCGGAGCAGGACGAGATGGTCGCTCTGGCGTTCGATCCGTTCGAAGCCGGCCCAATCGAACCTGCCCCGGAAGCCGTCTTGCCAGACTTCGAGCCCATCGTCGTAAAGCCGCACCTCATGCTCATAGGCTTGCACGCGCTTCTGCATCTGCCGGCCAAGCTGGCGCGCATGCCTGCGTCTCATCCAGGGATGGAGCAGGATGCCGATCGCGATGATCGCCCAGAGGCCGAGCACATATCGCCAGAAGGTACTCGCGAACATTTCGAGGAAGAGCGGAAAGGCGTAGCGGAAGGGAACTCGCTCGGGGTCGAGAAGCCAGAGGAAGCCGAAGACCAGCGGCGGGATCAGTGCCGTGACGAGAAAGGCGAGGACGAAGCCGCGACGGCGACATCGCTGCATGCCCGGGCGCTCCATCTGCCAGCCGAGCGCCGCCGCGCGGTCGGTCTCGGTCAGCTCGAAACGCGCGGAGAGCAGGGGCACGCGCTCGTCCGGCATGTCCAGCTCCGGGAAGGAGCGAGCGGCTGCCATTCCGCCAGCATGGCAGGAGGCGGCCCATGACTGGATATGGGCCGCCTGCGCCTCGGACAGCCCGCGGCGCGGCAGGGCGAAAACGTCTTCTATGTCGCGCAGCCGAATGAAGAGATGGGCCGGCTCTTCGGAAATGCCGTCGATGCGGCGGCAGGCAAAGGCGCTTCTGCCACCGGCCGTTGTCACGACGATGCCGCCGGGCTCGAAGCGATAGATGTTTGTGACGGGGCGGTCGAGCCGTTCGTCGCGATACCAGCGCCTCAGCCGGCTGCGGACGAGCGCCGGATGAACGGCGTAGTAGGCCAGCATGGGCACGGCGACGACGAGGATCGGCAGGCCGCCCAGGCCGAGCAGGTCCGCGCCGAAACGCGAGAGGAACGTGCGGGCGCCCAGATGGCCGCTTTCCTGCCAGGAGGAGTAGTAGGCCAGGGCCAGCAGCACCAGGACCACCCAGATCAGCAGGTGGAGCAGACGCCGCCGGGCCGCCGCGAACAGATCGGCATAGGTGAAGAGCGCCGCCGCGATCCGGTCTTCAAGACCGAGCGGAGCCTCGACCGTGAAAGTCTCAGGCGGGTCGGTTGCGTCGGTACGGCGAATCGCCGGCGTCGTGCGCATCCTGCCGGTCGCCTCCGCCTCTCAGTTCTCGACGTCGAGCGGCGTCGTCCCGGTCGGCTTGCCATCGGCGCCGAGCGTGATGCGCTCGATGCGGGCTTCCGCCTGCTTCAGCAGGGCGTCGCAGCGCGCCTTCAACGCCTCGCCACGCGTATAGATGGCGATCGATTCCTCGAGCGGCACGTCACCACGCTCGAGCCGCGCCACGATGCCCTCGAGCTCCTTCAGCGCGGCCTCGAAAGGCAGGCCAGCGACGTCGGCATGGGGGGCGGCTTGGGTCTTGTCTTCGCTCACGGCCTGATTCCTCTTTGCCGCAAGCTTATCGGCCGGACAGCGGCCCATCGCAACCCGCTCCGGGCGGGCGAGCGGGAATCCGGTCCATTTTGCCTCAAACGGGCAGGGCGGAGGTCTTCTTGATCGTCCGCAGCGTCAGCGTCGATTGCACGCGCGTCACGCCCGGCAGCTGCGTGATGATGTCGGTGTGGATGCGCTCGAAATCGGCGCTGTCGCGGTAGATGACGCGCATCAGATAGTCATGCGCGCCGGCCAGCAGGTGGCATTCCAGGATTTCGGGCAGGCTCTGCACCGCCTGCTCGAAGCTTTCCAGCGAGGCGCGCCCCTGTTGGTCGAGCGTGACGAAGACGAAGGCCGTGCCGGGAAAGCCGGCGATCTTGTCGTCGAGCATCATCGCATAGCCGCGGATCAGCCCGCTCTCCTCGAGCTGCCGAACGCGCCTCAGGCAGGCGGAGGGCGACAGATGCACCTTCTCGGCGAGGTCCGAATTGGTGATGCGCCCGTCCTGTTGGAGAATCCGCAGGATGGAGCGGTCGCGCGAGTCGAGTTCGATCGTCATGATGCGGTGGTGCCTCCCGCGCGATCAATCGTCGCAAAATTCCGCGAAGGCAAGCAATCTTCTGTAGCATTACCCGGCAATGCCGGCAGTATCCGCTATGGTCGCTCCTCGCGCCGCATGAAGCTGCGATGCCGCCGGCTCCTTCATTCCAGCGGGAGGACGAAGGGCTTGCCCTCGAAGGCGTCGGCGCCGCGACCGATCCGCTCGATGGCGCGGATCATCCGTCCATTGCGCCCGAGCATGACATCCGCGAGAGCGACGAGCCGGGCATTGGGGGTTGCCGAGGGGGAGGCGATGCGCAGTGCATCCGCGGCCGCTTCCTCGTCGCGCGTCGGGGCCAGCGCGCAGGCGGTGATATAGGCGGCTGCGGTCGAGCGGCTGATGCCGGCCCAGCAATGGATGACGAGCGGCGCGGCGCGATCCCAGCCCCGGACGAAGACGAGAAGCCGTTCGACATGCTCCCGACCCGCTAGCACATGACCGTCCATCGGCTGGCTGATGTCGGACATGCCGAGGAAGAGATGGCGATCTTCCGCAATGCTCGCCGGTCGTTCGACCGGGGTGCTGACATTGATCAGCGAGACGAGATGGCTCGCGCCGCAGGCCGCGACCGTGGCGTCGAGCTTCGACAGGGGCGAGACATGCAAGGTGGGCAAACCGGCGGCTCCGTTGCTATGCCGTGACGGCGTCGGAAGATAGAGCGTTTTCGAGCGAAGCGGGTACCGGTTCGCTTGAGGAAATCGCGATGAGACCAAGACCATGATCGACAGCGATGCCGCCCGCATGACATGGGTCGCAAACCTGCCTGATCGCTCCACAGCTGCGAACCCGCCACATGAACCTCTGGTTCCGCCTCCTCTGGCTTCTCGTCACCTCGCGGATGCGCCCGCGCCTCGATCTGCCGGGCGAGGCCTCGGTGCTGCCGTTCCGTGTCTGGTTCCACGATCTCGACACCAGCCTGCACATGAACAACGGCCGCTACTGGACGCTGATGGATCTCGGGCGGACTGATCTCGTGCTGCGCAGCGGGTTGTGGCGGGCGATCCTGCGGCATCGCTGGGTACCGGTCGTCAATGCCGGCACCATCCGCTTCCGGCGCGAGATGCGGCTCTTCCGCCCCTTCAGGCTCGAAACCCGCATCCTGTGCTGGAGCGAGACCTGGCTGGTGATGGAGCACCGCATGCTGATGCGGGGGCGCGACGGCGGCGAGATCGTCTCGGCCGTCGCACTGGTGCGGGCGGCGATCTACGATCGGCGTGGCAAGGCCTATATCCCCGTTGCGCGGCTGCTCGAGGAGGTTGGGGTCACGGCGGAAAGCCCGGAGCCTAGCCGGGAGGTCGCGGCCTTCCTGGCGTCGGAAGAGGTGCTGCGCGGCGTTACCGCGAGCGAGCGCTAGGATCTTATTCGGCGGCCAGCCGCGTCGCCCGCCATTGCGCCAGCAACGCCCGCAGCGCTGCCGGCTTCAGCGGCTTGTTGAGCATATGGACATCGAGCGCGCTCGCCGCTTCGCGGACATGCGGCGTGCGGTCCGCCGTCAGCAGAATCGCCGGCATCGGCGTACGGGCCCGCGCCCTGAGCGAGCTGATCGCCGTGAGGCCGTTGCCGTGGTCGAGGTGATAGTCGGCGATCACCACATCGGGCTCGTTCTTGCCGCCGACATGCGGCAGCGCCTCGTCGAGCCCCGCCGCGACCGTCACCCGGCAGCCCCAGCCTTCGAGCAGGCGCTTCATGCCGTCGAGGATCGCCGGTTCGTTGTCGATCACCAGCAAGCGCATCCCGGCGAGCTGGCCGGCGGGCGACTGACGCGGCGCGCTGGCCGTGATCATCGCCGGCAGCGGCGCCGCGCGCGGCACCGTGAGCGAGAAGCGCGTGCCGCGGCCGGGCGCCGAATCGAGTGTCAGTCCGTGGTCGAGCGCGCGCGCGATCCGCTGGACGATGGAAAGGCCGAGGCCGAGGCCGCGCGCGACCCGTGCGCCCTGGTCGAGCCGCTGGAACTCGCGGAAGACGGTCTTCTGCTTGCTCTGCGGAATGCCGAGGCCAGTGTCGATGACCTCGACCGCGATCTGCTCCGCGTGCCGCCGGCAGCCCACCAGCACCTTTCCGCTCGGCGTGTATTTGATCGCGTTGGAAATCAGATTCTGCAGGAGTCGCCGGAGCAGGCGCCGGTCCGAGCGCACGGCGAGTCCGGTCGGCACGAAGACGAGCTTCAACCCCTTTTCCTGCGCGCTCGGCTCGAACTCGCGCTGCAGCTGGCGCATCAGTTCGTCGAGGCGGAAGGAGGAGAGCTCGGGCTTCAGCGCCCCGCCGTCGAGCCGCGAAATTTCGAGCAGGGCGGTGAGGATCTCCTCCACCGCGTCGAGCGAGGCGTCGATGTTCTCGGCGAGGTCGGGCTCGCCGCTGGAGCGATCGCGCTCCACCAGCGAGGTGGCGTAGAGCCGCGCCGCGTTGAGCGGTTGCAGGATGTCGTGGCTTGCGGCGGCGAGGAAGCGCGTCTTAGAGACATTGGCGGCTTCCGCCTCCGCCTTGGCGCGCTGCAGCTCGGCATTGACGTGCAGCAGCTCCTCGGTGCGCTCGGCGACCCGCTTCTCCAGGCTCTCATTGGCGCGCTCCAGCTTCTCCTCGCCGGCGACGGTCTCGGTGATGTCGGTATAGGTGGTGACGAAGCCGCCATCCGGCAGCGGATTGGTGCGGACCTCGATCACGTTCTTCGACGGGAAGAGCTTGAGGCGGACCGGCTCGCGATCCTTGACGAAGCTCTCCAATCGGGCCGCCATCAGCTCGTCCTGCGCACCAAGGCCGTAGGCGCCGCGCGCCGCATTGTAGCGCACGATCTCGTCGAGCCCGGTTCCGAACCGCACCAGCGAGGCCGGCAGATCGTAGAGCCGCAGGAAGGCCTGGTTCCAGGCGAGCAGCCTGAGATCGCGATCGAGCACGGTGATGCCCTGGCCGGCATGGTCGAGCCCGTGCTGGAGAATGTCGCGGTTGTATTGCAGGGCGGCGGAGGCGTCATCGAGCAGCTTGAAGGCCGCTTCCGTCGAGAGGTTGCGCTTCTTCAGCAGCAGCGACAGCACCAGTCGCGACGAGGCCGCCCCGATCGCCGAGGACAGCAGGTGCTCGCCGAAGCGCAGCAGGTGGATGTCGGCGTCGCGCCCGCCTTCGGGTTTTTCGCCACGGCTCAGGTTGAAGCTCTCGAAGGCGCGCTCCGTGCGCTCCTGGCCGAGATAGCGGGCGATGGTCGCCTGCAACTCGCCTTCGGTGACGCTGGTGCGCCAGAGCGAGAAGGTCTGCGCCATCGTCGCGCGGTCCGACTCGACGAAGGCGTTGGCCTGCAGTCGCTCCATCGCATTGGCGGGTCTGAGCAGGGAGAAGCCGATATAGACCAGGATATTGAGTCCCAGGCTCCAGATGACGCCGTGCGTCAGCGGCGGCATGCCGAGCCCGAAGAGCGATTCCGGCCGCAGGACATCGGCGCCGAAGGGGCCGTGGGCGACGACCTCGCTCCACCAACTCCCGGGAATGGCGAGGCTCGGCATCAGCAGGGTGTAGGCCCAGACCAGCGTGCCGACGATGAGCCCTGCCGCGGCGCCGAGCGCCGTGCCGCGCCGCCAGATCAGCCCGCCGAGGAAGGCCGGAGCAATCTGCGCGGTCGCCGCGAAGGACAACAGGCCGATCGAGACCAGCGCCGCTTCACCGGCCGCGCGGTAATAGGCATAGCCGAGCAGGATGACGAGGAAGATGCTCGCCCGCCGCATGATGACCACCCGGGAGCCGAGATCGCCGCCGAGATTGCTGTTGGAGGGAACCCGCGGGCTCGTTGCCGCCGCGGTGCTTCTCGGCTCGCCGAGCGCGCGCTGGCCGCGCAGCATCAGTGGCATGACGAGGTGGTTGGAGATCATGATCGCCAGTGCGACCGAGGCGACGATCACCATCGCCGTCGCCGCTGACAGCCCCCCGACGAAGACGAGGAGCGCGACGAGCCCCGCCCCGTGCTGGAGCGGCAGCAGCAGCACGGTCATGTCGCGATCGACGCCGGCACCGGGCATCAGGATCTCGCCGGCCGCCGCCAGCGGCAGCACGAACAGATTGATCAGCACGAGATAGAGCGGGAACATCCAGGCGGCGCGGCGCACGTCGCGGCGGTCGCGATTCTCGACAATCGCCATGTGGAACTGGCGCGCCAGCAGCAGGGCGGCGCAGCTCGACAGCAGCGTCAGGGTGAGGAAGCCGGGCAGGCTCGACGTCCGTTCCCAGATCGGCGGCAGGCCGGCGGGTGGCTTGGCCGCGGCCCGTCCGAGCAGGTCGCCCATGCCGTCGAACAGCCCGTAGACGATGTAGAGGCCGAGCACGAGGAAGGCGACGAGCTTGACCAGCGATTCGACCGCGATGGCGAGCACCAGCCCATCCTGGTGCTCGGTCGCGTCGATGTGGCGCGTGCCGAAGGCGCAGGCGAAGCCGGCGAGCACCATGGCGACGACGAAGGCGAGGTCGCTCAGCACCGGCACGTTCGCCACCGGCGAATGCCCGCCGGTGGCGGCGAGGAAGACCGAGAGCGAGTTGGCGACCGCCTTGAGCTGCAGCGCGATATAGGGCAGGGCGCCGATCACCGCGACGATGCAGACCAGCGCCGCGACCCGCTCGCTCTTGCCGTAGCGTGCGCCGACGAAATCCGCGACCGAGGTGATGTTCTGCGACTTGGCGATGCCGACGATCCGCTCGACGAAGCGGTGGCCGAGGCCGATCACCAGGATCGGTCCGACATAGATTCCGAGAAAGTCGAAGCCGGCCAGGTTGGCGAAGCCGACCGAGCCGTAGAATGTCCAGGACGTGCAGTAGACGCCCAGCGCCAGCGCATAGATCGTGGTCCGCGCCCGCCCGGTCATCAGGCGCCGGCCCGAGGTATCGGCGGAATGGGCGACGGCAAACAGCCCGCACAGATAGGCGAGCGCGACCAGAACGACGGACCAGGCTGGAATCACGATGCGATGTCCCGCGAGAGCGCCTGCAAGCGAAGCCGCAAAGCTGTCGGCATGACCTTCCGTTTCAGGTTTCGAAGCAGTCTAGCCGGCTGCTGACCGGTCCGCCACAGGTCATTCGTCCAACTCGTCCCCAGATTATTTGCGGCAAACCACGTCGAGCGTGTCGAATAGTCGGTCTGCGGGCTTTTCCTGGCCCGGCGGCGTGGTCTAGCTTGCACCGGCTGATGGGGAAGTCTGGACGGCAGAGGAAGAGGTGCAGCATGCTTGAAGAATTCAAAAAATTTGCACTGCGGGGCAATGTCATCGACCTCGCGATCGGTGTGGTCATCGGTGCCGCTTTCGGCAAGATCGTCGACTCTCTGGTCAACGACATCATCATGCCCTTTATCGGCGCTCTCGGCGGCGTCGATTTCTCGAACTATTTCGTCGGCTTGAACAGCGGCGTGACTGCGACGACCCTGGCGGAGGCCAAGAAGCAGGGCGCGGTTCTCGCCTACGGCAACTTCATCACCGTCGCCGTCAACTTCATCATCATCGCCTTCGTGCTGTTCCTCGTCGTCAAGGGCATCAACATGCTCCAGAAGAAGAAGGAAGAGGAGCCGGCCGCACCGCCCGCGAAGCCCGACGACGTCATCCTGCTCGGCGAAATCCGCGATCTGCTCAAGCAGAAGACGGCCTGATCGTCCGCTTCCATCGGTCGCGATTCATCACGGCGACCGATCGACCCGATCTCGCGATTTCATGCCCGGCGGCGCCGTCATCGGCTAAACCAGAGGCAGGACAATCGCGAGGTCGAACCCGATGAATTTCGTCGCTTCCACGGGCAGTACACTGATCCCCGATCTGCGGCCGGAGGCGCGCGAGGCGCCCGAGAGCGGCATCGTCGAGGTGATGAATTATGGCCGGCTGCGCGAGGGGCTGATCCCGCTCTGGGTCGGCGAAGGCGACCTGCCGACGCCGGCCTTCATCCGGGAGGCCGCGGCACGTTCGCTTGCCGCGGGCGAGACCTTCTACACATGGCAGCGCGGTATCCCCGAGCTGCGCGAGGCGCTTGCGCGCTATCACGAGCGCCTCTTCGGTCAGCCGTTTTCGCCCGAGCGCTTCTACGTCACCGGCTCGGGCATGCAGTCGCTCCAGATCGCGGTGCGCATGATCGCGGGCCCGGGTGACGAGTTGATCGTCCCGACCCCGGCCTGGCCGAATTTCGTTGCCGCGGTGAGCGTCGGCGGCGCCAGGCCCGTCTGCGTGCCTATGGACTACGAGCAGGGGCGCTTCACGCTCGACCTGGCCAAGCTCGAGGCGGCGATCACGCCGCGGACGCGTGGCATGTTGATCAACTCGCCCTCCAACCCGACCGGATGGACGGCGACGCGGGAGGAGCAGGAGGCGCTGCTGGCGCTGTCGCGCAAGCACGGCATCTGGATCATCGCCGACGAGATCTATGGCCGCTTCGTCTATGACGGCTCGGGCCGGGCCTCGTCCTTCCACGACCTCATCGCCGAGGAGGACCGCGTCCTCTTCGTCCAGACCTTCTCGAAGAACTGGGCGATGACGGGCTGGCGCATCGGCTGGATCGAGGCGCCGGTCGCCTTCGGCCAGGTGATCGAGAACCTGATCCAGTACTCCACCTCCGGCTCGCCGGTCTTCATCCAGCGCGGCGCGGTTGCGGCGCTGGACGAGGGAGAGGATTTCGTCGCCGAGCAGATCGCCCGCGCCGCCGAAGGGCGCAAGATCGTCTACGAAGGCCTCAAGGCGACCAACCGCGTGTCGCTGGCGGCTCCCGTCGGCGCTTTCTACCAGTTCTTCTCCGTCGATGGCCGCGAGGATTCGCGCGCCCTGGCTTT
The DNA here is from genome assembly GCF_002220095.1 of Bosea sp. AS-1. Classification (GTDB taxonomy): domain Bacteria; phylum Pseudomonadota; class Alphaproteobacteria; order Rhizobiales; family Beijerinckiaceae; genus Allobosea. The sequence goes on along the minus strand of NZ_CP022372.1, from coordinate 4,095,373 downwards.
GGAGCTGGTCGACAAGGCCAATGTCGGGCTGGCACCGGGCCTCGCCTTCGGCCCTGGCGGGGAGAACGGCTTGCGGCTCTGCTTCGCCCGCAAATCCTCCGATCTCACCGAGGCGGTCGCGCGGCTGCAGAAGGCGTTGATGGCGGCCTGACCGCCCGCCACGCAAGACGGCTCTGCATGGGCCGTTGGGCGGCGCGGTTGACCACTGCGCCGGTCATGGCCATGAACGCCCGGCATCGCCGCTTTCGGCATGCCCCGGGGCAGAATGAGAGTTTTCGGCTACCCATCCTCGCGACTGGCGCTCCTGGGGCGGGAAGCGGTCGTGATCGCGATCGCGACGGTCGGCGGCGCGCTGTTCGCGACGCTGGGCATGCCGGCGGCCTGGCTCTCCGGCTCCATGCTGCTCAGCACCATCGTGTCGTTGATCCGGCCGCTGCCGGCACTCCGGCGCCCCTGGTTCGATTCGACCATGCTGCTCTCGGGCACCATCCTCGGCTCGTCGGCGACCCCGGAGGCGCTGGCGGCACTTGGCCGTTACCCAGCCTCGCTGGCCATGCTACTCGTCGGCGTCGCGGCGATCATGCTCGCGACAGGGGCCTATCTGCGCCATGTCGCGCGCTGGCCCTGGATCGACGCACTGCTTGCCGCAGCGCCTGGCGCGCTCTCGACCGTTCTGGCGATCGCCCAGGCGAAAGGCGCCAATATCGGGCGCATCTCTGTGGTCCAGCTTTTCCGGCTGCTGGTGCTGGTCGCCTTCCTGCCGAGCCTGATGCAGGCGACGGGCACCTCGGCGGGCGCACCGACCCCGGTCCTAACCGCCGTCAGCCCCGCCACGATGCTGGGCCTGACAATGGCCGGTCTGGTGCTGGGCCTGGGCTTCGAGCGCATCGGCCTCGCCGCGCCATTGATGTTCGGCGCGACCTTTGCCAGCGCGGTTTTCCATGGCAGCGGGCTGGTCGAGGGCAGCCTGCCGATGCCGATCCAGATCGCCGTGCAAATCCTGCTCGGCTCGACGATCGGCGGGCGCATCGCCCATATCCCGCGCAAGGAGCTTCGCGGCCTGTTTCCGCTGGCGATCGGCGGCTTCGCCGTGTCGATGGTCGTCGCTTTCCTCTTCGCCTGGCCGGCAGCGATCCTGGCGGGCGTACCCTATGCCAGCGGCATGGCCGCCTTTGCGCCCGGCGGGCTGGAGGCCATGGCGATGCTGGCCTTCGCCATGGGGCTGGACACCCTCTATGTCGGCGCTCACCACCTCGTGCGCTTCGTGGTCATCGGCCTCGCCATGCCGCTTGTGCTCACGCGCATGAAGGGCGAGACCCCGGGCTCCTGAGCGGAGCCGGAGAAGGGCTTTTCTCGTAACGGCGGAATGCTTCTCCGCCTTGCCGACAGGTTTACGGCCGCTGCGCGCCGTTGGTGTGGGTCATCACGGCGTAAAGCGAGGTCGTGCCGCAGATGAACAGGCGGTTGAGCTTCGGCCCACCCCAGCAGACATTCGCGACGATCTCGGGGATCTCGACCTTTCCGATCAGCGTGCCGTCCGGGTGGTAGATATGGACGCCGTCGGCCGCGCTCGACCAGATCCTCCCTTCGACATCCAGACGGAAGCCGTCGAACAGCCCGTTCGTGCAGGTGGCGAAGACTTTCGAGCCACTGAGCGCCTTGCCGTCGGCGTCGACCTTGCACGCACGGATATGGCGCGGGCCGTTCTCGGGGTCGTGGCTGGCGCCGGTGTCAGCGATGTAGAGGATGCTCTCGTCGGGCGAGAAGGCGAGGCCGTTCGGCTTGACGAAATCATCGGCGACGATGGCGATCTCGCCGCTTTGACCGTCGATCCTGTAGACATTGCAGGCGCCGATCTCGCTCTCCGACTTGTTGCCCTCATAATCGCTGAGGATGCCGTAATCGGGATCGGTGAACCAGATCGAGCCGTCGGATTTCACCACGACATCATTGGGTGAGTTCAGCCGCTTGCCGCCGTAGTGGCTCGCCAGAACCGTGACCGAGCCGTCATGCTCGGTGCGCGTCACCTGCCGCCCGCCATGCTCGCAGGTGACCAGCCGCCCTTCGCCGTCGACCGTATTGCCGTTGGAATTGCGCGCGGGCTGTCGGAAGACGCCGACCTGCCCCGTCAGGGCGTCGAAGCGCAGCATCCGGTCATTCGGGATGTCGGACCAGACCAGCGTGTTGTGAGCCGGGAACCAGGCCGGCCCTTCCGACCAGCGCGCCCCGGTCCAGAGCCGCTCGACCCGTGCGGAGCCAGGGACGATGCGATGAAAGCGCGGATCGAGAACCGCGACGCTTGTGCCGTCGAGCACGCCGAACATGTCTGTCCTCCCAGAAGCCTTTCGCGGAGCATCTCCGGCGGAGCGGCTGGCGGCAATGGCCTATAGCGCAAGCCCCGCATCCCAATAGGGCGTGGCGCCGTAGAGATCGCCGAGATAGTCGACGAAGGCGCGGACCTTCTGCTCCATGTGCCGGCGACTGGGATAGACGGCATAGACCGCGACGCGCGAGCCGACCGCATAGGCCGGCAGGACCCGCTGCAGGGCGCCGGATTTCAGTTCCGGCCCGACATCCCAGGTCGAGCGCAGGGCGATGCCGACGCCGGCGAGCAGCGCCTCGCGCACCACCTCGCTCGAATTGGTTCGCAACGGGCCGTTGACGCGTACCGAGACCGGCCCCTCCGGCCCATCCAGCCGCCAGTGGTCGGCATTATGCGCGATCAGCGTATGCCGCGAGAGTTCGGCGATGTCGGTCGGTGTGCCGTGGGCGGCGAGATAACCCGGCGTCGCGCAGAGAACGCGGTGATTCGGGGCGAGGCGCTTCGCCACCAGGCTCGAATCCTGCAGGTCGGCGATACGGACCGCGAGGTCGAAGCCCTCGCCCACCACGTCGACGAAGGCGTCCGTCAGGACGAGTTCGACCGTGACCAGCGGATTGGCGTCGAGGAAGGCTTTGAGATGCGGCGCGATATGCAGCCGCCCGAAAGAGGTCGGCGCCGAGACGCGCAAGGTGCCGCGCACCTGGCCCGCGCCGCTCGCCACCCAGGCCTCCGCCTCCTCGATCGAGGCAAGGATCGAGACAACGCGCTCGTAGAAGCCCTGTCCGGCCTCGGTCAGCGCGAGCTGCCGCGTCGTGCGCTGGAGCAACCTGACCCCCAGCCGCTCCTCGAGCCGGCGGATGCGCTTCGAGACGACCGCCGGCGACAGGTTGAGCTGCCGGCCCGCCGCCGACATGCTGCGGGCGGTGACGACATGGGCGAAGACGTCGAGGTCGCCGAATCGATCCATGACGGAGCCACCTTTTCCATTTTGGAAATAATGGCTGGCTTTCCACATCCGCTGCAAGGGGCCTTGAATTGGTCTAGTCTGCAGCGCAATCAGTGTGTCGGTTGTCCAGGTCGAGGAGGGAAAGAGATGAGCGCGATTGCTTTTCCGGCGCCGGATGCCGGCATTCTCGCCCGCCGTGAATCGATCGTCGCAGGCCTCGCGCGGCTGGTCCCGCCGCAGGCCCTGATCACCAGCGACGACGAGCGTCGCCCCTACGAGACCGATGCGCTCACCGCCTACCGGCGCCTGCCGCTGGCGGTGGTCCTGCCCTCGACGACTCAGGAGGTCGCCGCCGTCCTGCGCTACTGCCTGGAGCAGGGCGTGCCGGTGGTTCCGCGAGGCTCCGGCACGTCGTTGTCCGGCGGGGCGATCCCGCAGGAGGACGCGGTGGTGATCGGCGTCTCGAAGATGAATCGCATCCTCGAGATCGACTACGCCAACCGCGTCGCCAGGGTGCAGGCCGGCGTCACCAACCTTGCCGTGACGGGCGCGGTCTCGGCTGAGGGCTTCTTTTATGCGCCGGACCCGTCCTCCCAGCTCGCCTGCTCGATCGGCGGCAATATCGGCATGAACTCGGGCGGAGCGCATTGCCTGAAATACGGCGTCACGACCAACAACGTCCTCGGCGTCACCATGGTGATGCTCGATGGCAGCGTCGTCGAGATCGGCGGCGGCCATCTCGATTCGCCGGGTTACGATCTGCTTGGCCTGATCAACGGCTCGGAAGGCCAGCTCGGCATCGTCACCGAGGCGACGGTGCGCATCCTGCGCTCGGCGGAAGGCGCGCGACCCGTGCTCTTCGGCTTCCCGAGCAGCGAGCAGGCGGGAGCGGCGGTTGCCGCCATCATCGGCGCCGGGATCATTCCGGTCGCGATGGAGTTCATGGACAAGCCGGCCGTCGAGATCTGCGAGGCCTTCGCCAAGGCCGGCTATCCGATGGATTGCGGCGCACTGCTGATCATCGAGGTCGAGGGCTCCGATGCGGAGATGGACGCCCAGCTTGCCCGCATTGTCGCGATCGCCCGCGAGCACGGCGTCACCACCGTCAAGGAATCGAAATCGGCGATGGAGGCGGCGGCGATCTGGAAAGGCCGCAAATCGGCCTTCGGCGCCACCGGGCGCATCGCCGACTACATCTGCATGGACGGCACCATTCCGACCGGTCAGCTGCCGCTCGTGCTGCGCCGCATGGACGAGATCGTGAAGAGCTATGGCCTGCGCGTCGCCAACGTCTTCCACGCCGGCGACGGCAATCTCCATCCACTGATCCTCTACAATTGCAACGACCCGGTCGAGGCGCAGAAGGCGGAGGACGCCGGCATGGACATCCTCAAGCTCTGCGTCGAGGTCGGCGGCTGCCTGACCGGCGAGCACGGCGTCGGTATCGAGAAGCGCGACCTGATGACCTTCCAGTTCAACGAGGCCGATCTCGCCCAGCAGATGCGGGTGAGGGCGGTGTTCGACACGGGGTGGCTGCTCAACCCGGCAAAGGTCTTCCCGCTGGAAGGACGGATCGCGGCGTGATCGTCCACACTCCCACTACCGAGGCGCAGGCCTGCGCCGTCGTGAAATCCGTCGTCGACAACCGCGTGCCGCTGGTCCTGCGTGGTGGCGGCACCCGCGCAGATCTGGGGCGCCCGGCCCAGGTCGCGAGCACGCTTTCCAGCGGTGGCCTCACCGGCATCACCCTCTACGAGCCGGCCGAGATGGTCATCGCCGCCCGCGCCGGCACGCCGCTGCAACTGGTGCAGGAAACGCTGGCCGAACGTGGCCAGATGCTGCCCTTCGAGCCGATGGATCACCGCCCGCTCCTCGGCTCTGACGGCACGCCGACGATCGGCGCCGTCGCCGCCTGCAACATCTCCGGCCCGCGCCGCATCAATGCCGGCGCGGCGCGCGATTCCCTGATCGGCATCCGCATGGTCAATGGCCGCGGCGAGATGGTGAAGTCGGGCGGGCGGGTGATGAAGAACGTCACCGGCCTCGACCTCGTGAAGCTCGTCTGCGGCAGCTACGGCACGCTCGGCTTTCTGACCGAAGTCACCTTCCGCGTGCTGCCGAAGCCTGCCGCAATCGCGACCCTGCAATGGCGCGGCCTCTCGGACGGACAGGGCGTCGCGCTCTTGTCCAAGGCGCTGGGCTCGCCCTTCGAGCCGATGGCGGCGGCGCATCTGCCCGCCGGCCTCGCCGGCGAGGAGGCGCTGACGCTCCTGCGGCTGGAGAACTTTCCGGATTCGATCGAGTACCGCTCTGGCGAGCTTTCGCTGCTGCTCGGCGAATATGGGGTGCCCGACAAGCTCGAAGGCGAGCCCATGGCCGCGCTCTGGCGCCATATCCGCGACGCGAACTTCTTCGCCGGGACGCAAGAGGCGGTCTGGCGCCTGTCGCTCAAGCCGACCGACGGCCCGAAAGCCGCAAGCGCGATCGCACGCATGCTGCCGGGTGCGCGCTGGTTCTACGACTGGGGTGGCGGGCTGGTCTGGCTGGCGGTTCCGGCCGATGGTGATGCTGGCGCTTCGGCCATCCGCGCTGCGCTGAAGCCGCTCGGCGGCTATGCGACGCTGGTGCGGGCGCCGGATGCCGTGCGAGCCTCGGTCGACGTCTTCCAGCAGCTATCCGAGCCGCTGATGCGCGTGACGGCCGGTATCAAGAAGAGCTTCGATCCGGCCGGCATCTTGGAGCCCGGCCGGATGTATGCGGGGGTTTGATGGCGCTGACCGAACCGGTTTCCACTGACTTCGCCGCGCCGCACGCGAGCTGGGCGCAGGGGCGTCTCAGGCCGCTTGCCATTGCCGGGCTGGCGCTGCTGCTGGTGGCTGTTGCCGCAGCGATCCTGCTCGCCATGGGGCGCGAGCCGATCTGCAAATGCGGTTATGTGAAGTTCTGGCAGGGACAGGTCTTCTCCTCCGAGAATTCCCAGCATATCGCCGACTGGTACACCTTCTCGCACATCATCCACGGCTTTCTGTTCTACGGGCTGTTCTGGCTGATCCGTCGCGTCACCGGCCTGCCGATCAGCTTCGGCGTAGCCCTCCTGCTTTCCATTGTGGTTGAGAGCGCCTGGGAGATCACCGAGAACTCGCCGGCCGTGATCGACCATTACCGCTCGGCGACGATCTCGCTCGACTATTACGGCGACAGCGTCCTGAATTCAGTCTGCGACATTCTCTCGATGGTGCTCGGCTTTGTAATCGCCCGTCTGGCACCGGTCTGGCTGACGGTTTCGAGCGCGCTTGCGATGGAGCTGATCGTCGGCTGGCTGATCCGTGACAACCTGACCCTCAACGTCATCATGCTGCTCTGGCCGATGGACTGGATCAAAGCCTGGCAGGGTGGAGCCTGACGCGCCATGCAGACCAATTTCACCCCCGAGCGTCTTGCCTCCGATCCGCGCATGCCGGCCTCGGAGAAGATCCTGCGCACCTGCGTGCATTGCGGCTTCTGCACCGCGACCTGCCCGACCTATCTCCTGCTCGGCGATGAACTCGATTCCCCGCGCGGGCGCATCTACCTGATCAAGGACATGCTGGAGAACGGTAAGCCTGCCACCGAAGAGGTGGTGAAGCATGTCGACCGTTGCCTCTCCTGCCTTTCCTGCATGACGACCTGTCCGTCGGGCGTGCATTACATGCACCTCGTCGACCATGCCCGCGCCCATATCGAGGAAACCTACACGCGCTCCTGGCATGACCGGCTGCTGCGCAAGGTGCTGGCGGCAATCCTGCCTTATCCAGGCCGTTTCCGCGCGGCGATGCTGGCAGCACTGCCGGTGAAGCCGCTCGCTCCCGTTCTCGGCGTGCTGCCCGTCTTCGGGCCGCGCCTGAAAGCGATGCTGGCCCTGGCGCCCGCTCGCCTGCCGACGCGTTCGGCGATGGAGGGGCCTCAGAGCTTTCCGCCGCCGGCTGAACGCAGGAAGCGTGTCGCACTGCTCTCTGGCTGCGCCCAGCCCGTGCTCGATCCGGCGATCAACGAAGCGACGATCCGCCTGCTCAACCGCCACGGCGTCGAGGTCGTGCTGCCGAAGGGGGAGGGCTGCTGCGGCGCGCTCGTCCACCATATGGGGCAGGAGCACGATGCGCTCGCCTTCGCCCGGAAGAACATCGACGCCTGGACCGCGGAGATCGACGGCGAAGGGCTCGACGCCATCCTGATCACGGCTTCGGGCTGCGGCACGACGATCAAGGATTACGGCTTCATGTTCCGCAACGAGCCGGCCTATGCCGAGAAGGCGGCGGCGGTTTCGGCGCTGGCGAAGGACGTCACCGAGTTCCTGGAGACGCTGGAGCTTTCGGCCGTGCGCGATGTCGCCATGCCTATCGCCTATCACTCGGCCTGCTCGATGCAGCACGGCCAGCAGCTCAAGGACGGGCCGAAGCGCCTGCTGTCGGGCGCCGGCTTCAAGGTCAGGGAGGTACCGGAGGGCCATATCTGCTGCGGCTCGGCCGGCGTCTACAACATCCTCCAGCCCGAGATCGCGGGGAAGCTGCGCGAGCGCAAGATCGGCAATATCGAGCGAACGAAGCCGATGCTGGTCGCGACCGGCAATATTGGCTGCATGACCCAGCTCGCGAAAGGCTTTGCGGATAAAGGCGCGACGACCCCGGTGGTGCATACGGCCGAGCTGCTGGACTGGGCGACCGGCGGGCCTTTGCCGGAGAAGCTGGCGCGGGCGGGGATCGAGGATCGGCCTTTACGGGCACAGGCGCTGGCGGCCGCGGAGTAGTCGCGCTTGCCCCTCGCGCCCGTACGGTCTAACCCGCAGTCAACTTTCTGTTGATTGCCCGAGTTCGCCCCATGTCCGCCGACAAGACCGCCCCTGCCAAGCTGAAGGCCCGCCAGCCGCGCGGCTTCGTCGATCGTGGCCCAGCCGATGTCGCCGCCACCGAGCGCATGCTCTCCGTCATCCGCGAGAGCTTCTCCGTCTATGGCTTCGATCCGCACGAGACGCCCTTCGTCGAGTACACCGACGCGCTTGGCAAGTTCCTGCCCGATCAGGATCGGCCGAACGAGGGCGTCTTCTCCTTCCGGGACGATGACGAGCAGTGGCTCTCGCTGCGCTACGACCTGACGGCGCCGCTCGCCCGCCATGTCGCCGAGAATTTCGACGCGCTGCCGAAGCCCTATCGCGGCTATCAAGTGGGCTACGTCTTCCGCAACGAGAAGCCGGGGCCGGGCCGATTCCGCCAGTTCATGCAGTTCGATGCCGATATCGTGGGTAGCGGCTCCGTCGCGGCCGATGCCGAGATCTGCATGCTCGCCGCCGACACGATGGAAAAGCTTGGCATCAAGCGCGGCGACTATGTCGTGAAGGTCAACAACCGCAAGGTTCTCGACGGCGTGATGGATGCGGCCGGGATCGACCCCGCTGCGCGCCTCACCGTGCTGCGTGCGATCGACAAGGCCGACAAGTTCCCGTTGGAAGAGGTCCGCAAGCTCCTCGGCGAGGGCCGCAAGGACGAGAGCGGCGACTTCACCAAGGGCGCAGGCCTCACCGATGCGCAGTCCGGTCGCATCCTGCGCTATCTCGAACTGGGCCAGAAGCTCGCCGAGCTGGGCAAGACGAACGCTCAGGACAGCGAAGGCTCCGCCCGGCTCTCGGCCGCAGCGCTCACCGATCTCAGCGGCCTCGTCGAGGGCGCCGAGATCGGTCAGGCCGGCATCGCGGAACTGGAGCAGATCCGCGAACTGATCACGGCGGCCGGCTATCTCGGCCGCATCATCATCGACCCGTCCGTCGTTCGCGGCCTCGAATACTACACCGGCCCGGTCTACGAGGTGGAATTGACCTTCCCGGTCACCAATGACGACGGGCAGGTCGTGCGCTTTGGTTCGGTCGCCGGCGGTGGGCGCTATGATGGCCTCGTCGGCCGCTTCCGACCCGAGCCCGTGCCGGCTGCCGGCTTCTCGATCGGCGTCTCGCGGCTGTTTTCGGCGCTGAAGGCGGTGAAATCGCCCATCGTCGATAGCCGCAACGAGCTGCCGCTCGTCGTCGTCACCGCGATGGACAACAAGTCCCCGGAATTCATGCCGGGCTATCAGGCAATGGTCTCGGCGCTGCGCCAGGCGAAGGATACCGACGGCAAGCCGCTGCTGCGCGCCGATCTCTATCTGGGTAGCTCCGGCTTCAACGCCCAGATGAAATATGCCGACCGGCGCGGCGCCGTCTGCGCCGTGATTCAGGGCTCGTCGGAGCGCGAGGCCGGAACGGTCGTCATCAAGGACCTGATCCTCGGCGCCGAGCTCGCCGCCGCCAGTCGCGATGTCAAGGATTCGGCCGAGCACAAGGCCAAGCAGGCCGAGGCGCAGTTTGCGGTGCCGCTGGCCGAGCTGGTCGCGGGCGTGAAGAAGGTGCTCGTGCGGCACGCGTGAGCTCCTCTCCCCGAGGGGAGAGGAAAGACCGTTCACCCAATTCGCTCAAATCTGTCGAAAACCCCGGGTATCGCTGCTAGGACGACGCTCGCAACAGGACAGGACGACCCGTGCCCGCAAGCCGCGCCAGCATCGACACCGTGATCGCGCTCCTCGCGGGCGAGGGCTATGCGCGGGCCGAACCCGCCATCCTCCAGCCCGCCGATGTCTTCCTCGATCTCTCGGGCGAGGATATTCGCCGCCGCATCTTCATGACGCAGGATGCCGATGGCCGCGACTGGTGCCTGCGCCCCGAATACACCATCCCCGTCGCGCTCGATCATATCGCTTCGGGGTCGACCGAGCCGGCGGCTTACGCCTATGCCGGCCCGGTCTTCCGCATGCGCGCCGGCGAGCCGGGCGAATTCCGCCAGGCCGGGCTCGAATCCTTCGGCCGCGAGGATTTCACCGCGACCGATGCCGAGATCATGGCGCTCGCCATCGAGGCTGCCGCGGCGCTGGGGCTGAAGACGCCGCGCGTTGTCATGGGCGATGTCGCGTTGCTGGGTGCCTTGCTCGACCGGCTTGCCGTGTCGCAGGGCGCGCGGCGCCGGCTCGTGCGCGCCATCGTGCAGGGCAAGGGCACGGATGCCGTCGCCGCGCTCGATCCCCCGGCACCGGACGGCGAGGCGGCCCATGCCGGCCTGCTCAAGGCGCTGGAGGGGCAGGACCCCAAGGCTGCCCGCGCCTTCGTCGAGGATGTCCTTTCGATCGCCGGCATCTCGACGGTCGGCGGGCGCAGCGCGGCGGACATCGCCGAGCGCTTTCTAGCCCGCGCCGCTGAGCGCGAGAACCCGGTCAACGACGACGTCAAGGCGTTGCTCGGTCAGGTGCTCGCGGTTTCCGGCGACCCCGACAACGCTTCCGCCGCCCTCAGGGCACTGGCCGATCAGGCTTCGCTCGATCTGAATCGCGAGCTCGACGCTTTCGACGAGCGCACCGGCTTCCTCGCCGCACGCGGGGTCGATGTCGGCGCGATCCAGTTCTCCGCCGGCTTCGCCCGCAATCTCGACTACTACACAGGCTTCATCTTCGAATTGCACGATCCTTCGCGCGACGACGGCAAGCCGGTAGCGGGTGGCGGACGTTACGACAATCTGCTCGGCCGCCTCGGCGCCAAGCGCGCGATTCCTGCGGTCGGTGCCTCCCTCTGGCTCGACCGTCTGGTGGGAGAGGCCCCATGACTGACGCCCCTCTCGTCCTCGCCGTTCCCTCCAAGGGAAGGCTCCAGGAGAACGCGACCGCCTTCTTCGGCCGCGCTGGCTTGAAATTCGTCAAGGCCAGCGGCGAGCGCGGCTATCGCGGCACGATAGCGGGCGTGGAGGGGGCGGAGGTCGCCTTCCTGTCGGCTTCGGAGATCGTGGCGCAGCTTGCCTCGGGCGCAGCCCATCTCGGCGTTACCGGCGAGGATCTGGTGCGCGAGCAGCTCTCCGATGCCGATGCGGCGGTCGAGATGCTGACCCCGCTCGGTTTCGGCCACGCCAATGTCGTCGTCGCCGTGCCGCAGGCCTGGATCGACGTTCGCACCATGGCCGATCTCGAGGACGTCGCTTCGAGCATGCGTGCCCGCCATGGCCGCAAGCTGCGCGTCGCCACCAAATATGTGAACCTGACCCGCCGCTTCTTCGCCGAGCACGGGCTGGCGGATTACCGCATCGTCGAGAGCCTCGGCGCAACGGAAGGTGCTCCCGCAGCCGGCACGGCCGAGATTGTCGTCGACATCACCACCACCGGTGCGACGCTCGCCGCCAATGCGCTCAAGGTGCTCGACGACGGCGTCATGCTGGCGTCGGAGGCCAATCTCGTCGCCTCCACGCGCGCGCCCTGGGGCAATCGCGCCCGGGCTGCGGTCCGCACCATCCTCTCGCGCATCGCCGCGGAAGAAGAAGCGCGCACCATCCGCGAGATTCGCGCCAGGCTCGATCTCGACGCGGCTTCGCTGGCGGCATTGACGGAGCGTTTCGGAGCGCGGCTGCCGTTCGGGGCGCCGATCGTCGGCGCGCCCCTGACGCTGCATTGCCCGGACAAGGCCGTCTTTGCGCTGGTCGAGGAGCTCGAGCGCAAGGGGGCCGACGATATCACCGTCACGGCGCCGACTTATGTCTTCCGTCGTGCGAACCGGCTGCTGGAACGGCTCGACGCCCGCATCTGATGTCCCGGGCTGCGCTGGACCCCATGCTTTTGCGTCTGGCAGCCTTGATCCCGAACCAATTGGCCTCTAGGCGTTTAACCATGAAGGGGCCCGTGGCGCTTTCGCGCGCGTGAATGCAGGTAAGATGACGATGACTCCACGCCTTGGCTTTGCGGCCGTCCTCGCCGCGTTGGTCGCGCCGATGCTGGTTCCGGGAGAAGCCGCAGCGCAGCGCCAGAAAGCGCTCACACGCCCGGACCAGAGCAGCACTCCGACCCCACCTCCGCCGCAGGAGAAGACCTTCCCGCTCGGCGCGAGCTGGAGCCTCGTCCAGTTCAACGGCAAGCCGGTCTATGACCGCCGCGTCACGCTGTCGATCGACCAGAATTTGCGCGGCACCGGCTTCGGTGGCTGCAACACGTTTTCGGCGGCTGCCTATCCGCTGCGTCAGCAGAGCTTCGCGGTTGGGCCGATCGCGATCACCAAGCGCAGCTGCGACAAGGGTACGCTCGATTTCGAGCGCTCTTTCCTCACCACCCTGCGGGCCACCCAGAAATGGGATCTGGTCAACGGCCGGCTCGTCCTGAAGGGCGGCGCCGGCGAGCTGGTGCTCAGCCGCTCGCTCTGAGCCGCTCCGTCGGGAACAGTTTTTGCGCCGGTTGCCTCAGGCAGCCGGCGCTTTTGCTGTCGGCGTCGGGGTGAAGGTGCCGTCCGCATTCGGCTCCATCGTGACGATCGTGTCGTGCATCTCGCGCAGCGTCGCCCGATGGCCGATCGAGACGATGCGCGTCTGCGGCAGCTCCCGGTCGATCGTCGCGTAGATCTCGCCTTCGAGCTTTTCGTCGAGTGAGGCGGTCGCCTCGTCGAGGAAAAGCCAATCCGGCTTGCTCAGCAGGGCGCGTGCGACGGCGAGCCTCTGCTGTTCGCCGCCCGAGAGGCGCTGGCCCCAGAGATCGGTCTCGTCGAGCTTGTCGGCGAGGTGGCCGAGCTTGACCTTGGCCATGGCCTCGCGGATCGCGGCGTCGTCATAGGCTTCCTCGCGCTCCGGATAGGCGAGGGCGGCGCGCAGCGTGCCTTGTGGCAGATAAGGCCGTTGCGGCAGCAGCATGATCTTGGCATCCGCCGGAATGCCGACCTTGCCGTCACCGAACGGCCAGATGCCCGCGATGGCGCGAAACAGCGTCGACTTGCCCGAGCCCGAGGGGCCGATCAGCAGCGTCGAGCGCTCCTTGCCGAGGTCGAGCCGGTCGAGCCGGACGATCGGCTGGCCATTGGGGAGCGCCAGCACCGCCTTGCCGACATGCAGGCCGCCGTCGCGCGAGTTCTCGCGGCTCAGCGCATCCTCGCTGATCGGACCGTGCTGCGCCTCGGCCACGGCCTTCTCGAATGTCGTCAGACGGCCGATGGCGGCGAGATATTGGGCGATCGAGGAATAGCTGTTGATGATGAAGGAGAGCGCCGTCTGCACCCGGTCGAAGGCCCCGGCGACCTGCATCATGACGCCGAGCGTGATCGTGCCCGCGAAATAGTAGGGCGCCAGGATCATGTAGGGCATCACCACGCTGATCTGGTTGTAGGACAGCGTGAAGGTGTTGAGCTTCAGCCGGCGCCAGACCAGCCGGTAGAAGTTCTCGACGATGGCGCGGAAGCGCTCGGCCAGATGGGCTCGCTCGGTCGGCTCGCCGACCATCAGCGCAATCTGTTCCGAATATTCGCGCAGGCGTGCCAGCGAGAAGCGGAAATTCGCTTCGCGCTTCTCCTGCTCGAATTCGAGGTTGATCAAGGGGCGGCCGATCAGGTGCGTCAGCCAAGTCGCGACTGCCGCATAGAGGAAGGCGACCCAGAAGATGTAGCCGGGAATGGCGACCGAGGTGCCCGGAAAGCTGAAGGCGACCGGGATATTCCAGAGGATGATCGAGAACGAGACCAGCGTCGAAACCTGCGAGAGCAGGGGCAGCGCAAAATTATAGGTCTGGTTGACGAAGGAGCGCGTGTCCTCGGCGATACGCTGGTCGGGGTTATCGACGCTGCCGGCCAGTGCGATCCGGTAGTGCGTCGCGTGGCTCAGCCAGCGCTCCGTGTATTCCAGCGCCATGAACTGCCGCCAGCGGATCAGGATGGTGTAGTTGGCGAAAACCTCGATCAGGCCCGAGACTACCCAGATTCCCGCCCACAGGCAGAACACCCAGAAGAGCTGGTACCAGAACGCCGCCGCATCCTTGTTCTGCAGCGCGTCGTACATGTCGCGGTTGAAGAAGGAGAGCCTGAGCGTGATGCCGACCTGCGCCTGGTTCAGCACGATCAGGAAGACGAAGAGCGCGACGCCGAGCCGGCCGAGCCGGATCTTGTAGGGGCCGATCGGCCAGAGATTGGCCGTGGTGATCTCGTCGGATTCGAAGAAGGGCGAGGCGAGCCGGCCGATGCGGGCGATCACCGGCACGAAGGAGATCGCGTAGATCAGGATGCCGAAGACGCCGACCGTGGTCGGCAGGCTGGTCGGCACCACTGGAATGCGCAGCTCGGGCGGCCACCAGCCGAGCTGGGCGAGTAGCGATGCCGCACCGAACACCACGTATTCGATGGCGAAGACGCTGGAGAAGATGCGCAGGAAGAACGGCAGGCTCGGAGAGCGGAAGGTCACGGCCGCCAGCAGAAGGCCGATGACGCCCATGCCTATGATGGCGCCCGCGCCGGCCTGCTGGCCGACGGCCAGTGCGGCGGCCGCCATCAGGGCGACGAGAATGCTCAACAGACGCATGGGCTGAAATCCTGGCGGGAAAGGGTCGGTGCCACGATTCGGACCATGTCCCAGCGCGGATGGCCTTTCAATGGCACCGCGCCGAGATGAGCAAATTGTCATCTGCCGGAGAGGCAGGCAAAAGGCGATGAGGCAGGGCGCGGAGAGATGTCGCTCCGCGCCCTGCCTGGAGGGTTACTCCGCCGCGACGATCTTGCCGGCTTCCCACTTGTAGAGCGAGAAGCTCGGCGAGGTCAGATCGCCGGTCTTGCCATAGGTCAGAGTGCCGATAGCGGTCTTGACCGGCAGGCCGCCATGCAGCGCCTTGGCGGTGCCCGACGGATCGCCCGCCTTGCCGGCCTTCTCGATGCCGGCCTTCAGCACCTCGACGGCGGCGTAGGCGTTGAGCGTGAAGGCCTCGGGCGGAATGCCCTTCTCCTTCAGCGCCGCCACGGCGGCGGCGGAATCCGGGTTCTTCAGCGCGTCGGTCGCGTTGGTGAAGAGCGTGCCCGTGGCGCTGTCGCCGCCGATTGCCGCGAACTCCGTGTTGGACAGGCCTTCGCCGCCGATGATCGTCGCCTTGACGCCGGCATCCGCGAGCTGGCGGGCGAGCAGGCCGCCCTCCGGATGATAGCCGCCGAAATAGATCACCTCGGCGCCAGCGGACTTCAGGCGGGTGATGACGGCCGAAAGGTCCTTCTCGCCGGGCGTCAGCGACAGATAGGCCACTTCCTTGATCCCGCCGGCATTGATGCCCTTCTGGAAGTTGTCGGCGAGGCCCTTGCCGTAGGTGCCCTTGTCATGGACGATCGCGATCTTCTTGCCCTTCAGGTTCTTCACCGCGTAGGCGGCGGCGACCTCGGCCTGCTGATCGTCGCGGCCGCAGGTGCGGAACACGTTGGTGAGGCCGCGCGTGGTCAGCGCCGGCGAGGTCGCGGTCGGGGTCACCATCAGCACGCCGCTCTCCGCGAGCGCATCCGAGGTCGCCATGGCGACGCCGGAGGTCACCGGGCCCACGACGAACTTCACCTTGTCGCCGACGAGCAAGTTGGCGGACGAGACGCCCTGCTTCGGGTCGCCGGCATCGTCGGCCAGCTTCAGGACGAGCTTCTCGCCGAGCACGCCGCCGTTCTTGTTGATGACGTCGACGGCAGTCTGGGCGCCGTTCTTGACCTGCTCGCCATAGGCCGCGACCGGGCCGGTCAGCGGCGCGATCAGGCCGATCACGATATCGGCGCGGGCGACCTGCGAAGCGAGCAGGGTCGCGGCGAACGCGACGCCGGTAAGGAGTTTGGAGGTCTTCATGGGCCTCTCCCGATCAGTTTTTGACGTGTCCGCGCGCTCCTTGTGGAGGCGCTTGCCGCATTTATAGGCGAGGAGCGGTGACGAGGACATCTCATCGTCTCCCGAGCGGGCCGCTTGTGACGCATGGCCGCACGCCAAACGAAAGAAGGCCCGGCTTGCGCCGGGCCTTCCTGGTCTTCTCGCTGGGAGCGATGGATCAGAAGTCCATGCCGCCCCCGAAACCGGGCTTGCCCGGTTTCGGAATTCAGACGCTTTGGGCGTCTGGACTTCCTCAGAAGTCCATGCCGCCCATGCCGCCGCCGCCCATCGGGGGCATCGGGGCGTCCTTCTTCGGCACGTCGGCAACCATCGCCTCGGTGGTGATCAGCAGGCCCGCGATCGAAGCCGCGTCCTGGATCGCCGTGCGCACGACCTTGGTCGGGTCGATGATGCCGGCCTTGACCAGATCGCCGTACTCGCCGGTCTGGGCGTTGTAGCCGTAGGAGTAGTCCTTCGACTCCAGCAGCTTGCCGACCACGACTGCGCCGTCATCGCCGGCGTTGTCGACGATCTGGCGGGCCGGAGCGGCGATCGCCTTGCGGACGATCTCGACGCCGGTCTTCTGGTCGTCGTTCTGGGTCTTGATGCCCTTGACCGAGGAAAGCGCGCGCAGCAGGGCGACGCCGCCGCCCGGCAGGATGCCTTCTTCGACCGCAGCGCGGGTCGCGTTCAGGGCATCGTCCACGCGGTCCTTCTTCTCCTTGACCTCGACCTCGGTCGCGCCGCCGACGCGGATCACCGCGACGCCGCCAGCGAGCTTGGCGAGACGCTCCTGGAGCTTCTCACGGTCGTAGTCCGAGGTGGTTTCCTCGATCTGGGCCTTGATCTGGCCGACGCGAGCCTCGATGTCCTTCTTCTTGCCGGCGCCGTCGATGATCGTGGTGTTCTCCTTCTCGATGCGCACGCGCTTGGCGCGGCCGAGCATGTTGAGCGTCACGGTCTCGAGCTTGATGCCGAGATCTTCCGAGATCATCTGACCGGCGGTCAGGATCGAGATGTCCTCGAGCATGGCCTTGCGGCGGTCACCGAAGCCCGGAGCCTTGACGGCCGCGACCTTCAGGCCGCCACGGAGCTTGTTGACGACGAGCGTGGCGAGAGCCTCGCCCTCGACGTCCTCGGCGATGATGAGGAGCGGCTTGCCGGTCTGAACGACGGCTTCGAGGATCGGCAGCATCGCCTGCAGCGAGGAGAGCTTCTTCTCGAAGATGAGGATGTAGGGGTCGTCCAGCTCCGCAACCATCTTCTCGGAGTTGGTGATGAAGTACGGCGAGAGATAGCCGCGGTCGAACTGCATGCCCTCGACGACGTCGAGCTCGGTCTCGGCGGTCTTGGCTTCCTCGACGGTGATGACACCCTCGTTGCCGACCTTCTGCATGGCCTTCGAGATCATCTCGCCGACCGACGAGTCGCCGTTGGCCGAGATGGTGCCGACCTGCGCGACTTCCGCGTTCGAGGTGACCTTCTTCGAGTTCTTCTTGAGGTCCGAAACGATCGCCTCGACCGCCAGGTCGATGCCGCGCTTCAGGTCCATCGGGTTCATGCCGGCCGCAACCGACTTGGCGCCTTCACGGACGATCGCCTGGGCGAGAACCGTGGCGGTGGTGGTGCCGTCGCCGGCGTGGTCGTTCTGGCGCGAAGCGACTTCGCGGACCATCTGGGCGCCCATGTTCTCGAACTTGTCGGAAAGCTCGATTTCCTTGGCGACGGTGACGCCGTCCTTGGTGATGCGGGGAGCGCCGAACGACTTCTCGATCACGACGTTGCGGCCCTTCGGGCCGAGCGTGACCTTCACCGCGTTGGCGAGGACATCCACGCCGCGCAGCATCTTGTCGCGGGCGTCGGTGCCGAACTTGACGTCTTTGGCAGCCATGAGAGCTACTCCTTGGACTGGAACTGGAAAGGTGAGGAGGCGGTCAGGCGGCTATCAGCCGACGACGCCCATGATGTCGGATTCCTTCATGATCAGGAGGTCCTGACCATCGATCTTGACCTCGGTGCCCGACCACTTGCCGAACAGGACGCGGTCGCCCTTCTTGACGTCGAGAGCGACGAGCTTGCCGGCCTCGTCACGGGCGCCAGGGCCCACGGCGACGATCTCGCCCTCCTGGGGCTTTTCCTTGGCGGTCTCGGGGATGATGATGCCACCCTTGGTCTTTTCCTCGCTGTCGAGGCGGCGGACCACGACGCGGTCATGCAAAGGACGGAACTTCATGGTTCTGTCTTCCTCTTGGGTCTCATTCGGTGCGGTGCCGCTGAAGGGCCCCGGGGTGAGGCTGTTAGCAGTCCTCCCTTGAGAGTGCTAACAGATGCCAGCGCAGATAGGCGTGGGTCTACGGAGAGTCAAGGAAGCGACGAGCGATAAAGTGAATGGACTCGTACGTGACGTCGCAGCCCTTCGCCTGCCGGCTGCCGGAAAGGCCAGAACACGCTAAGATGGCCATATGACGACATCCGCGACGATCCCCGTGCCCGACCCGCGTCTCGACGACATCGCCCGCTCCTGCGTGGCGCTGCATGTCCGGATGACGGCCCGCGCTGTCACCCGCGCCTATGACGAGGCGATGCGCCCAAGCGGGCTCAAGATCACCCAGTTCGTGCTGCTCTCGGCCCTGAGCACCGGGCAGTGGAAGTCGATCACGGAGCTGGCCGAGCGTTTCGCGCTGGAGCGCACCTCGTTGACGCGCAACCTCCAGCTCCTGGCGGCCGAGGGCATGGTCGAACCTGTCGAGTGCCGCGGTCGCGCCGCGGTCTATGCGGTGACGCAGAAGGGCAGGGCGGCGATCGAGGCAGCGATCCCGTTCTGGCGGGCGGCGCAGGACAAGATCGAGGGTGGTTTCGGCGAGGAGCGCTGGCGCGAGACCCGCGACGGGCTGAAGGCGCTGCGTCGCGCGGCCCGCGAGGCACGCTGAAAGGTCTGCGCCGTTCCTCTCCGGGGACGGTTGACGGTGCCACGGAAGGCTCTCTATCGTGCAGATACACGATTTGAGGAGCCGTCATGGACCGGACGTTCGGAGTGGTGTCGCGCGAGGTGCTGGTCGCCGGCGATGGCCTGAGTTTCCTGCGCGGCATCATCGCTGGCTCGCACCCGGCGCCGCCTTTCGCCGGAGCCATGGACTTCGATCTCGTCGAGGCGGACGAAGGCCGTGTCGTCTTCGAAGGCCGGCCCTCGCCGCGCTTCTTCAATCCACTCGGCACCATCCATGGCGGCTGGACCGCGACGATCCTCGATTCCGCCATGGCCTGCGCCGCCCACGCCACGTTGAAGCCGGGCGAGGGCTACACCACGCTGGAGATGAAGCTGAACTATGTCCGCCCGGTCATGCCGGATTCCGGCACGGTGCGCTGCGAAGGCCGGCTGATCCATCGCGGCGGCTCGGTCATCACCACCGAGGGCAGCCTCGTCGACGCACGCGGCAAGCTGCTCGCGCATGGCACCGAGACCTGCCTGGTGTTCGGAGCGAAGAAGGCGAGCACCTGAGTGCAGGCTTATCGCCGGCTGACGGCGACCGCGCCCGCGATGATCAGCAGGGCGCCGACATAGGTCGTGTAGAGCGGGACTTCGCCAAACAGGTGAAAGCCGAGCAGGCTCGCCCAGATCAGCGCGGTGTATTCGATCGCTGCGAGCTTCGAGGCGGCTGCCCGTGCATAGGCCGAGGTGAGAGTCAGGTGGCCGGCGACGCCGAGGGCGCCCGCGCCGAGATAGATCGCGAGATCGGCCATACTGATCGGTACGAGGACGCTCATGGCCGGCACGGCCAGGCACAGCGCCGGCCCGATATTCTGGAAGGCGACGATGACGGTCGGATGCTCGCGCATCGCGATGCGGCGGAGCAGGACGAGGTTGAAGGCGTAGCTGACGGCGGAGAACAGCGCGGCTGCCACGCCGAGCCCGGCACCGCTGACATGGCCCTGCAGCCGAGGCCAGACCATGACCAGCATGCCGGCGAGCCCGAAGCCGAGCGCCTGCAGGACGCGCTTGTCGATCTTTTCCCGCAGTAGCAGCCCGCCCAACAGCGCGACGAAGACCGGCGCGAGGAAGGACAGAGTCAAAGCCTCCGCCAGAGGCAGGACGGAGATCGAGTAGAAGAAGCTGCCGGCAGTCAGTACGACGAGCGGGATGCGGGCGAGATTGCCGATCAGGCTGTCCCGCGTCGGCCAGGCCGGGCGCGCGATCGCGAGGACGACGAGCGCGCAGAGTCCGCCCATGGCGAAGCGCATGAACAGCGCCAGCGCGAAGGGGTGCTTCTGCATCTGCCCCTTCAGCACGGCATCCATGCCGGTGAGGAGCGCGATGCCGAGCGCAGCGCGCAGCGCTGTCGACCAGGTCATGCCGGGCCGTGCAGCGGCTTGCGGAAATGGTATTCCCAGGTCGCGGAGACGTCGGCGAGATAGCGCTCGCCCGGCCAGCGCTGGAACCCGAGTTTCTCGTAGAAGCGATGGCCACGCGCGAAGCGCGTGTCCGACCACAGCATCATCTCCGCGAAGCCGCCTGCTTCGGCGAAGGCCAGCGCCTCCGCGAACAGCGCCTGCGCCAAACCGGTGCCGCGAAAGGCCGGATCGGCATAGACCTTGGTGAGCTCGACGGCATTCTGCTCGGCCAGTGGCGCGATGCCCAGCGAACCGGCAATGCCGCCGCCCGGCGCGTCGACGATCCAGAGCTTGCCGCCCTTGGCGGCAAAGGCTGTCGCCGGCTGCCTCAGCTCCGGGAATTCCTCCCAGGCGAAATGGCAGTTCGGATATTCGGCGAAGCTCGCAGCGATCAGCGCGGCGAGCGGCTCGGAATCGGTGTCGCGGGCGGGGCGGATCGGCGGAAGCGCGGTCATGACAACGCCTCTAGGCACAAACTTTACGCGCGCCTAGTGGAGCTGTGGCATTGCTCGTGCGGCCGCCATGCCGCTGCCGCATCCGAGGGCCTGCTGGACCTTCCGCTTGGAAAACCCTTTGCACCCCGCTACGCCATATCGTGCCGCGTCTGCCGGCTGGCAACGAGTCGCGAGGGCGCCGGTCGGGCGCACCGCGGCGGGGACGAGATGACCGAGACGAGATGACCGTCCTCCTGCCCTTCCTCGTCAACGCGGCGCTGAACTTCGTACTGGGGCTGCTGATCGCCCTGTTCCTCGGTCCCGAGGCTTTCGGCCTCTACGCGATCGGCGCGGCGCTGGTCGTGCTGGTCAACACGGCGGCGCTCGACTGGCTGAAGCTCTCGGCCGTGCGCTTCTATACCGCCGAGACGCGGGAGCGCGATCCCGGCATCCGCGCGACGCTGGACCTGCTCTTCGCGGCGGTCGCGCTGCTGCTGTGCGTGCTGCTCGCTGTGGCGCTGCTCGCCGGCTTCGATGGCGGCCTGCCGGCGTCCCTGCTCGCCGCCGCCGTGCTCGCGGCGATCGGCGCCGGCTGGTTCGACTATCATGGCTCCATCGCGCGGGCTCGCTTCCTCGATGCCGCCTATGCCCGGCTGATCTTCGTCAGGGCCGTGATCGTCCTTGTCCTGATGGTCGGCGGCGCCTGGCTGATGCGTGACCCGGCGACGGTGCTGCTGGCAGGTCTTGTCGGCACCATCGCCTCGGTCCTGAGCGTGCGCAGACGGCTCTCCGACGGGCCACTCGCCTTCGCCGGCGCGCGCAAGGAACTGGCGGGCGATTTCCTGCGCTATGCCTTGCCGCTCGTCGCCGGCAATGCCGTCTATTCGCTGATCCCGCTGCTCAATCGCAGCCTGCTCGCCGAGGCGCATGGCTTCGCCGAATCCGGCTATTTCTCGCTCGCCTCCGATATCGGGCTGCGTCTCTTCCCGATGTTGGCGACGATGCTCGAGATCGTGCTGCTGCGCGAGGTCATCCGCCTCGACGAAACCCGCGGGCGCAAGGCGGCGCGCAAGCGCATCGCCAACAACATGGTGCTCGTCCTGGCCGTGGTCCTGCCAGCGGCGCTCGGCTTCTGGCTCGTTCTGCCGGCCTTCGAGGCGCTCGTTGTGCCGCCGGCGTTTCGCGGCCACTTCGCGCTCTTCATGGTGCCACTGCTGCCGGGCTTCGCCGCCATCGCGCTCTTCCAGGCGGCGATCTATCCGGTCTTCCTGCTCGAGAAGCGTACCTTGATCGCGGCCATCGTTGCCGTTGCGGGGCTTGGCGTGAACCTGGCCTGGCTGTGTGTGTTATCGGGGACGGCCACGCCCTTGCGTTTCGCCGCCGCTCAGAGCGCAGGTTTCCTCGCCGTGCTGCTGATGACCGGCTTCGTCGCCCTGCACACATTGTCGAAAGCGCCCTCGCTGCGCGACATAGCCTGCGTGCTGCTGGCGGGGCTTGCGATGGCGCTGGCGATCTGGCCGCTGCAGGGACGCCTGCCACCATTGCTGGAGCTCGTGCTGCAGGTCGGGCTGGGCGGCCTGGTCTACGGCGCCGTCATCCTCGCTTGCGATGTCGCCCGCTGGCGGACCGGGCTCAGGCTCCGCTGGCTCGCACGAAAGGCGTCAGGGCCTCGAAAATCCGTGTGAGGCCGGCGCGGAAAGCCTTTCTTCACCCTGTCTTTTTGCAGGATGCTAAGGTTAATTCCGCGAATTGATGCTTCTGGCGCTGGTTTCGCGGCGGAAGAGTCAACGATTCACCATTCCTTTGACGCCGCCCCGCAGGCTTTCCGGCAGTCTTTCCGGCGAGAGAGTTGCGTCATGCGTTGTGCGTCCATCCTTCCGTTGCTGGCTGTCGCAGGCAGCCTCGCCGCGATCGGCCCGGCCGCTGCGCAGGGCTACGGCTATCCGAACGATCCGATGCTGCAGGCGCGGCGCGGCGGCGCGAACTATGGCGGCGGCTTCATCGAGATGCTGATGACCGGGCGCGACCCGACGCCCTATGGCCGTGGCGGCGCGGTCTATAACCGCCCGGGCGGCTATGCCTACGGCCAGGCGGTACGCGGACCCACCCGCTACAGCCCCGATCCCTTCGCGGAGGAGCGCCAGCCGCAAGGCGTGCCGCAGCCGGGCCGGCGGGTCGCGGCTTTGGGCCAGCCGGCCGAGCCGCAGGCCGGAATTCCCTATGTCATCGAGCCGCGCTTCCGGAAGCAGGAGGTCGCCTATGACGGCCCGCACAAGCCCGGCACCGTCATCGTCGACACGCCGAACCGCTTTCTCTTCCTCGTGCAGCCCGGCGGTCGTGCGCTGCGCTACGGCATTGGCGTCGGCCGTCCGGGTTTCTCCTGGGCCGGAACCAAGACCGTGACGCGCAAGGCCGAATGGCCGAGCTGGACGCCGCCGGCCGAGATGCTGAAGCGCCGGCCCGATCTGCCGCGCTTCATGGCCGGCGGCCCCGAGAACCCGCTGGGCGCGCGCGCGCTCTATCTCGGCTCGACGCTCTATCGCATTCACGGCACCAACGAGCCGAACACGATCGGCCGCGAAGTCTCCTCGGGCTGCATCCGCATGACCAATGACGACGTCATCGACCTCTACGGCAAGGTCGGTGTCGGCGCGAAGGTCGTGGTGATCTGAGGGCGACGGCTCTCAGGAACTGCCGATCAGGATGCCGACGGCCAGCACGGCGAGGCCACCCAGGATGATCTGCACGATCGCCGAGGTGAACGGCGTTTCCATGTAGCGGTAGCGGACCCAGGCGATGACCACCAGTTCGCAGGCGACGATGAAGCCTGCGATGGCCGTCGCCACCCAGAAATCGGGGATGAGATAGGGCAGGGTGTGGCCGAGCCCGCCGATGGCGGTGGCGATGCCGCAGGCGGCGCCGCGCACCCAGGGGTGGCCGCGCCCCGTCACCACGCCGTCATCCGAGAGCGCTTCGGTCAGTCCCATGCTGATGCCGGCGCCGATCGAGGCGGCGAGGCCGACGACGAAGGCGTTCCAGGAATCATGCGTGGCGAAGGCGGCGGCGAAGATCGGTGCCAGCGTCGAGACCGAGCCGTCGATCAGCCCGGCCAGTGCCGGCTGCACGATCTGCAGCACGAAAAGACGCTTGCGCGTCTCCTCCTCCTCGTCGGCCGCGCCCGAGCTCTTGAGTTCGTCGTCGAGCTGCTCCGCCAGCTTCTCATGGCCGCGCTCCGCTTCGGCCAGATCGGCCAACAGCTTGCGGGTGGCGGTGTCATGGGCTCGCTCGGCGGCGCGCGCATAGAATTGGCTGGATTCGACCTCCATCACGGCGGCATGGCGGCGCGCCGCCTCGAGCTGCAGGTCCTCATGCAGCCAGACGGGATTGCGCTTGAGGAAGCCTTTGACGTCCTGGCGTGTGATCAGCGGCAGTTCGGTGCCGAACCGGCTCTCATATTGTGCCAGGAGCTGGTGGCGATGGCCGCTTTCCTCCGCCGCCATCTCCTCGAACATCCGGGCGGAATGCGGATAGTTCGCGCGCAGCTTCTGCGCGAAGGTCAGGTAGATCCGTGCATCCTCCTCCTCGCTGGCGATGGCGAGGGCGAGGAGTTCGGCTTCGCCGAGATCGTCGAGGCGCTTCATGGGATGTCCATAGATTGGAATAATTCTAATCTATGTTGAGCGCACGCGCTTGTGAAGCCCCCTCTTGTCGAAAAGACCCGGAAGCAGGCGCGCCAGAGATCGACTGCGAGCGCCGCACGCGCTGTGGAGGACGTGGAAAACGGACGCTTGACTTAGAGTGCGCTCTAAGAAGTAGTTCTCTTGCATCGTGATGAGAAGCAGGCGCTATGAAGATTGGCGAGTTGGCGCGGCGTTCGGGTCTCTCGACCCATACGATCCGCTATTACGAGCAGATCGGTCTGTTGCCCTATGCCGACCGCAATCAGTCCAGGCACCGTGACTACGATGCCTCGATCCTTGTCTGGATCGAGTTTCTCGACCGGCTGAAGACCACCGGAATGCCGATCCGCGAAATGCTGCGCTATGCGGCGCTGCGCGCGGAAGGAGCCGGCACCGAAGGCCAGCGTCGGGATTTGTTGAAGAGGCACCGCGAGCAGGTCCGTGCTCACGTTGCCGAACTCAACGCCTGCCTTCTCGTCCTCGATGCCAAGATCGACGGCTACGTCGAGACCGAGAAGAGGATCGAGACAGATGATGCAGATCAACGACGTCAACGAGAGCCGGCTGGAGCGCGGAAAGCGCAGGCTGGCTGAAATCGACGGCAAGGCCGGGCAGAACGTGATTTCCGCGCTGGCGGACATTGCTCCCGACTTCGCGACCTATGTGTTCGAGTTCTCGTTCGGCGACATCTATTCGCGCGGCGGCCTCGGATTGCGCGAGCGGGAGATCGCGACGATCGCGGCACTGACGGCGATGGGCAACGCGGCTCCGCAGCTCAAGGTTCATATCGAGGCCGGCTTGAATGTCGGGCTCGATGAGAAGGAGATCGTCGAAACCATCATTCAGATGGCGGTCTATGCCGGCTTTCCTGCCGCGCTCAACGGTCTGTTCGCTGCGAAAGAGGTCTTCCAGGCCCGCCGATCGACCGAGACTGACGCCATGCCTGCAAGCCCGCTTCCCGCCGGAGGCAGGCCCGCGCCGGCGCTCGGCGCCTGAGATGAAAAAGGCCCGCCTCTGGAGAGGCGGGCCTTGGAATGGGATGAGGGCGTCGTCAGACCCAGCTGTCGTCGTCGGACCCGCCATCGTCATAGTCGGAGTCGTCGTAGTTGGCCTGGTCGTAGCTGTTCTGGTCGTCGTCCCGGTTGTCGGACGCCTTGTCGGTGCGGGCCTGGTCGTCGGCGCCGCGATCGTAGGCCGCCTGGTCGGACGCACCCTTGTCGTAAGCCGCCTGCTGCGAATTCGCGCCCGACCCGAAACTGTCCACCGAACTCGCGAGACTGTTCGTGGCGCTGCTCGCGCCGCTGCCGCCGGTGAAGGCGCGGGACAGGACATTGCCGAGCATCATGCCGCCGGCGACGCCCGCCGCGGTGGTGAGCGCGCTTGCCATGAAGCCGCCTCCGCCTCCGGCTTGCTGCGGAGGCTGATTGCTCCAGGGGCCGGGCTGGGGCGGAGGAGGAGCCTGCATGGGCTGGCCACCACCTTGGGTGTTCGTCCAGGCCGCGGATGGAGCGCCGTCGGCGCGGGGCGGAACCGGCGGAACCGAGCCGGCCCGCGGTTGGGCGCTGCCACCGAAGATGCCTGACAGGAAGCCGCCCGATGCCGGCGGCGCCTCGCTGGCCCGGTTCTGGAGCTCGCGGACCTGCGCCTGCAGGCTCTCGACCTGCTGATGCAGGTTGGCCAGCGCCTGCTCCTGCACATAGACGGCCTGCGCCATGGCGTAGGGCGCGTAGGGCTGCTCGCGGAGCCGCTCGGCAATGAAGGCCTCTGCCTCCGGGTCGCGGGGCTGATTGGCGGCCTGCCTGAGCCGATCAAAAATCCCGGCGATCACGTCGCGTTCTTGCGGCGTCATCGTCATCTCCTCTGGTTGGGCGGCGCTATTGCGCCGCCCTCAAGAGTTGGGATCAGGCTGTGACGGTATCAAGGCGGCGCGCGACGGTGCGTCGCGCCGTCTCAGAAGTCGCCTTCCGGGGGAAGGAAATCGTCGTCCGGCGGCGGTGCCTCGTCGGTCGCTTCCGGCGCCGACAGGCGACCGCGATTGAGGACGAGCACGTTGGTGCCGGGCGGAACGCGGCTGTAGAGGTCGATGATGTCCTGGTTGAACAGGCGGATGCAGCCCGACGACATCGACTTGCCGATCGACCAGGGCTCCGAGGTGCCGTGGATGCGGTACAGCGTGTCGCGGTCGCCCTGGTAGAGATAGAGCGCGCGGGCGCCGAGCGGGTTGTCGAGGCCGCCCTTCATGCCGCTGGCCCACGGGCCGTTCTTCTTCGGGTCGCGGCGGATCATGTCCGGCGTCGGAGTCCAGCGCGGCCACTCGGCCTTGCGCTGTACCCGGGCGCGGCCGCGCCAGGACATGCCCTGCTTGCCGACGCCGATGCCGTAGCGGACTGCCTTGCCACCGGCCTGGACGAGGTAGAGGAAGTGGTTGTCGGTATCGACGACGATCGTGCCGGGGTGCTCGGCGGTCTGGTACGAAACGATCTGGCGCAGGAAACGCGGATCGACTTCGGAGATATCCGTGGCCGGCAGCGGGAACCTCTCGTTCGGCCGCTCGCCATACATCTCGAGATATTCGGGGCTGACGTAGCGCGCCCGCGGATTCGGCACCTCGTAGGGCTGCTGGCGCTGGCTGACGCAGGCCGCCAGGAACAGCGGGGTCATGGCAGCGAAGACGCGGCGGGTCGGCCGTGCGAGGGGAGAGGCATCGAGGCGGGAGGACATCAGACTGAAACTCTGGCTGGGCGGCGGGCAAAGGCGAACGGCGGGCGACCGCACAGGGACCTGCGCTGCCGCTGTTCCGGTTCAAGGAGCCGGAGATGGCTGCGGGGTGAATACCGTGTGGCGAAATTGTGGCAGGCAATGAATGTTGCGAATCGGCAACATTGTTTCCGTGCCGCCACAAGTACCCTCGGCATAGGCCTCGCTCGCCGAAAAGAACGCGATTCCAAGGCGAAGAATGCGATTCTCCACCGTTTCAGGAAAGCCGTTCAACGTTAACAAAAAGTGACGCCGCGTCGTCTGGATTGTTTCCTGAGCCTGCCTGCTCTTCACAGATCGGAGAGGCATGCGTTGCAGGCATGGAGAATCAGGTGGCCTCGACCGTGCCTGGATGGCGCTTCAAAAGGTCGCGGCGCGTGCTGTGGTGACCAGGCCGAGCCTTTCCCGCGCCATCCAGCGCCCAAGCATCATCACCGACACGACGGCCAGGCCGATCGCGAGGCCGATCCAGATGCCGCGGCCGGCAAGCGGCGTCAGGAAGCCGAGTGCCGCCGAGAGCGGCAGCCCGATGCCCCAATAGCCGAGCCCCGCGAAGATCATCGGCAGTCGGGTATCGCCGAGCCCGCGCAGGATTGCGGAGCCGACGACCTGCGCTCCGTCGGCGAGCTGGAAGATCGCCGCATAGGACAGGAAGGTCATCGCCAGCGCCGCAACCTCCTCGGCCCCAGGCTTGGAGCGGTCGAGGAAAGGCGCGACGAGCCATTGCGGGGCGAGCGCCATCAGCAACGCGGTGAAGGCCATGAATCCGAGCGCGAGGGTCAGTGCCACGGCACCAGCGCGCCGGACGCCCTCGGGCTCGCCGGCTCCGAAGGCTCGTCCCACTCTGACCGTCCCCGCCTGCCCGATGCCGAGCGGCACCATGAAGGTCAGCGAGGCGATCTGGATGGCGATGGCGTGCGCCGCGAGCGGCGTTGCGCCGATCAGCCCCATCATGAAGGCCGCGCCGTTGAAGATCACCACCTCGAAGGCGACCGTCAGCCCGATAGGGAAGCCGATCCGCCAATAGCTCCGATAGCGCGCCCAGTCCGGCACCCAGAAGCGCCCGAGAAGATGGTAGCGACGGAAGCGCCGGTCGAGCGAGACGACGAGGGCGAGCCCCCCGAACATCAGCGCCGAGGATAGCGCCGTCGCGAAACCGGAACCGGGCAGGCCGAATGCCGGGAAGCCGAGATTGCCGAACATCAGGCACCAGTTGGCGAAGGCGTTGAAAGGCACGGCGAAGAGCACGACGATGAAGGCCCAGCGCGGCCGCTGCAGCGCCGCCACGAAGCCGCGCAGGCACAGATAGAGGAAGAAGGGCAGGAGCCCCCATTGCAGCGTGTGAACGTAGGAGGCGGCGGCCTTCGCCAGCGCCGGGTCCTGTCCCATCGCGTTCAGGATGGTCTCGGCCTGCCAGAGGATCAGCCACATCGGCCCCGCCATGGTCGCCGCCGCCCAGAAGCCCTGCCGCACGGTCCGGCGCAGATCGCGTACCGCATGGCGGTTGCGTCCGAGCTCGATCGCGATCATCGGCGAGACGGCGCTCATCACGCCGATGCCGAAGATCAGGAAGGCGGTATAGAGATTGCCGCCGAGCGCACCTGCCGCCAGCGCCTGCGGGCCGAGATGGCCCATCATCACCACGTCGGTCGCCGTCATCGCCGTCTGCGCGACATTGGTCAGCACCATCGGCCAGCTCAGGGCGAGCATGGCCCGGGCTTCGGCGAGCCAGGAATGGGGCGAGGCGGGGATCACGGCAGCTGTGGACATGGGATCCCGCTTCTACCCGCGATTGCAGGGCACAGACAGCCACTCGCTGAAGGGGGGCGGATGCATGCCGGGCGGGTCGACAAGCCGCAACGCGGCCTGCATCTTGCCTCGGCCGAACGAGGAGGGCTGCCGACCATGAGCACCAATCTGCGGATCGATGGCGCGCGGCTGACGTCGCGGCTGGCGGAGCTGGCGCGCATCGGCGCGACGCCCGAAGGCGGCTGCCGTCGACTTGCCTTGAGCGACGAGGACAAGCAGGGGCGCGACTGGCTCGTCGGCCAGCTCAAGGCGCTCGGGCTCGACGTCCGCGTCGACGCGATCGGCAACATCGTCGGCATTCTCAAGGGGCTGGAGGACGGCCCGGCCCTCGTCATGGGCTCGCATATCGATACGGTCGGTACGGGCGGGCGTTTCGACGGCGCGCTCGGCGTCGTTGCCGGGGTCGAGGTGCTGGCGGCGCTGCGCGATGCCGGACTGACGCCGAAGCGCGACATGGCCGTCATCGCCTTCACCAACGAGGAGGGCGCGCGCTTCCATCCCGACATGCTCGGCTCCTATGTCTGGGCGGGCGGGATGAGCGTCGAAGCTGCCCATGCGGAGGTCGATGCCGAAGGCGTGGGCCTCGGTGCCGAGCTGAAGCGCATCGGCTATGAGGGCGTCGAGAAGCCGGGCTTCCTGCCGGCGCACGCCTACCTGGAGATGCATATCGAGCAGGGGCCGGTGCTCGAGAACGAGGGCGGCGGGCTCGGTGCTGTCACCGGCATCCAGGCGATCACCTGGCTGGAACTGACGCTGAAGGGCAGGCCGAGCCATGCCGGCACGACGCCGATGGCCTATCGCAAGGACCCGGGACTTGCTGCGGCGCGCGTCAACATCTTTGCCAACGAGCTGACCAAGACCATTCCGCATCAACTCGCCAATATGGGCGTCATCCGGGTGACGCCCGCCAACGTCAATGTTGTGCCGGAAACGGTGGTGATGACGCTCGACCTGCGCAATCCGCAGGACGCGCCGCTCGCCCAGGCCGAGGAAGCCGTACGCCGCTTCTGCGCCGAGCTCTCCGCGCGCGACGACATCCACATCGCCTTCCGGGACCTTGCTCGCTTCCCGGCGACGCCTTTCGCGGAGGAACTGATCGTCGAGGTCGAGCGCAGCGCGCGGGAGTTCGATCTGCCGATCCGGCGCATGATCTCGGGCGCCGGCCACGACGCCCAGATGATGGCGCGGCTCTGTCCGACGGCCATGGTGTTCATTCCCTCCATCGGCGGCCTCTCCCACAACCCTGCCGAATTCAGCACCGACGAGGACATGGTCGCCGGCGCCAACGTGCTGCTCGCCACCGCCTGGCGCGTCGCCAACGCCTGAGGACCTGCCATGACGACCATCGCTTCGCTCTCGGCCGCCGAACTCGGCCCGCTCTACGCCAGCAAGGCGTTGTCCCCCGTCGAGGTCACGAAGGATGCGCTCGCTCGCATTGAACGCTTCGAGCCCGAGATCAACGCCTTCGTCCATCGCGACGAGGCGGCGACGCTCGCCATGGCCGAGGCCTCGCAGGCACGCTGGCTGAAGGGAGAAGCGACCGGCCCGCTCGACGGTGTGCCGGTCACGATCAAGGACAACATCGCCGTCGCCGGCTGGCCGATGCGGCGCGGAACCTCTCTCGCCTCCGACGAGCCCTTTCCCGACGATGCGCCGGCCACAGCACGCCTGCGCGAGGCCGGGACCGTCTTCCTCGGCAAGACCGCCATGCCGGAATATGGCTGGAAGGGCGTCGGCGACTCGCCGCTCAGCGGCATCACCCGCAACCCCTGGAACATCGGCACCGGGCCGGGGGGCTCGTCGTCGGGTGCGGCGTCCTGCGCTGCGCTCAACCTCGGCTGCATTCACATCGGCACGGACGGCGCCGGCTCGGTCCGCATTCCGGCTGCCTTCACCGGCGTCGTGGGCTTGAAGCCGAGCTATGGCCGCGTGCCGGCCTGGCCGATCTCGACCATGGGCTTCCTCGCCCATCTCGGCCCGCTGACCCGCACCGTGACCGATACGGCGCTGGCGATGCAGGTGATCGGCCAGCCCGATGAGCGTGACATGACCGCGATGACGAGCCGGCCGCCCGATTATGTCGACGGCCTGAAAGGGGGCGTGAAGGGGCTGCGTGTCGCCTGGTCGCCGAAGCTCGGGCTCGACGTGCCTGTCGATCCGGAGATTGCCGCATTGACGAGCGCGGCGGCGCAGGTCTTCGCCGAACTCGGCGCGACGGTCGAGGAAGCCGAACCCGGCTTCGCCGATCCGATCGAGACGCTGATGACGCTGTGGTCGTCGGGGGCGGCACTGGCCTTGCGTGATGTCGATGCCGCCGGTCGCGCGCGGATGGACCCTGGCCTCGTCGCGGTGGCGGAGCAGGGCGAGCGCATTCCCGCTTCGACCTATGTCGACGCGCTGCTCAACCAGCGCAATGCGCTGGCGCTGCGGATGGCGCGCTTTCATGCCCGGTACGACCTGTTGTTGACGCCGGCCCTGCCGTTGCCGGCGTTTTCGGTTGGCCGCAACACGCCCGAGCATGGCGCCTACGGTGAGGATTGGACCCGCTGGACGCCGTTCACCTACCCCTTCAACATCACCCAGCAGCCGGCCGTCTCCGTGCCCTGCGGGCTGACCGCTGCCGGCTTGCCGGCAGGGCTGCAGATCGTCGGAGCCTTCGGACGCGACGCGCTGGTGTTGCGGGCCGCTGCCGCCTTCGAGCAGGCGAGACCGTTCGCGCGTGTCGACCAGCCAGTCAAACCGATTTAGCCGCCGATTTTTTAAGCGCTGGCCCATCCGTTGCGTTGGGATCTGCCAAGGGTCGGATATTCCGGCCCTTTTTTGCTTCGGCGCGAACTGGCACGAACTCTGCAGGCCTCTGTGCCGCCTCGGATCCTCGGTTTCGGCGTGTTGTCAGGGACGGTTTTTCTGCCCAAACTCGCGCCAAGGCCGCACGTCAGAGGCTGCCGCTTCAGGGGAGTGAATGATGGATCGCAGGACGTTTTTGAAATCCGCGACCGGTGCCGGCGTCGTCGCCGCGGCCGGGGGGCTGGCGATGCCGGCCATTGCGCAGGGCTCGGCCAAGACCTTGCGCTTCGTGCCGCAAGCCAATCTCGCCAATTTCGACCCCATCTGGGGCACGCAATATGTTGTCCGCAATGCCGCGGCGCTGGTCTGGGACACGCTTTACGGGATCGACTCGAAGTTCCAGCCGCAGCGCCAGATGGTCGAGGCCGAGGAGGTCTCCGCCGACGGTTTGACCTGGACCTTCAAGCTGCGGCAGGGCCTGAAATTCCATGACGGCACCCCGGTGCTCGCCAAGGACGTGGTCCAGAGCCTGAAGCGCTGGCAGGCCCGCGACCCGATGGGCCTGATGATCAAGGCGATCGAGAACGAGCTCTCGGCGATCGACGATCGCAGCTGGAAATGGCAGCTCAAGCAGCCCTTCCCGAAGATGCTGCTGGCGCTCGCCAAGAACAACGCGCCCTGCTCCTTCATCATGCCGGAGCGCATCGCCAAGACCGATCCCTTCCAGCAGATCACCGAATATGTCGGCTCCGGCCCGATGAAATTCGCCAAGAGCGAATGGGTGCCCGGCGCCAAGGCGGTGTTCGAGAAGTTCGCCGACTATGTTCCGCGCTCGGAGAAGGCGGACTGGCTCGCCGGCGGCAAGAACATCCTGCTCGACCGGGTCGAATGGGTGATCATGCCCGATCCCGCGACGGCGGCGGCGGCCTTGCAGAACGGCGAGGTCGACTGGTGGGAGACGCCGCTCGCCGACCTCATTCCCGTGCTCAAGGGCAATGCCAGTATCAACGTCGATATCGGCGATCCGCTCGGCAATATCGGCGCCTTCCGCATGAACCACCTCTTCCCGCCCTTCAACAATGTGAAGGTGCGTCAGGCGGTGATGACCGCGCTGAACCAGGAGGACTACATGCGCGCCGTCGTCGGCGACGACGACAAGCTCTGGAAGCAGCTCGGTGGCTTCTTCACTCCCGGCACCCCGCTCTACACGGAAGAGGGCGGCGCCATGATGAAGGCGCACAACGTCGCCGCCGCCAAGAAGCTCCTCGCCGAATCCGGCTACAAGGGCGAGCCGGTCGTCTGCGTGGTGGCGCAGGACATGGCGGCGACCAAGTCGATGGGCGACGTCACCGCCGAATTGCTGAAGAGCATCGGCATGAATGTCGATTTCGTCGCCACCGACTGGGGCACGGTCGGCGCGCGCCGCGCCCAGAAGACCCCGCCGGGGCAGGGGGGCTGGAGCATGTTCCACACCTGGCACGCCGGTGCCGACTGCATCAATCCGGCCGCCTACACCGCGATCCGCGCCAATGGCGACAAGGCGTGGTTCGGCTGGCCGGACGTGCCGGCGGTCGAGACCGAGGTGACGAACTGGTTCGCCGCCAAGGACCTTGCCGAGGAAAAGGCCGCGCTCGGGCGGCTCAACAAGGCTGCGGTCGAGAACGTCGTCTATGCGCCGACCGGCTTCTATCTCAACTATCAGGCCTGGCGGAAGAACGTCACCGGCGTGGTGTCCGGCCCGTTGCCGTTCTTCTGGGGAGTTTCGAAAGCCTGACCGATGATTGCACGGGGCGGCTCGGCTGCTCCCGCGCCCGCGGAGCCATTGGCTCCGGCACTTCGCATTGCCGCGACCGGAATATCTGCTTCGGCCGCGGCACCCGCTCAGATTTGAACGAGGTTCGGACGGCTCCATGCTTGCATTCATCGTCAGACGCATCGTCGCGACCATCCCGGTGATGGCGCTCGTTGCGCTGTTCGTGTTCTCCCTGCTCTACATCGCCCCGGGCGACCCGGCGGCGATCATCGCCGGCGACCAGGCCTCGCCGGCCGATGTGCTGCGTATTCGCGAGAGCCTGGGGCTCGACCGGCCCTACCTCATCCGCTTCGGCGAATGGTCGTGGCGGATCCTGCAGGGTGACCTCGGAACCTCGATCTTCACCAACCTGCCGGTGACGCAGCTCATCGCCCAACGCATCGAGCCGACCGTGTCGCTGATGGTGCTGACTCTGATCTTCGCGGTGGTGATCGCCGTGCCCATGGGCGTGATCGCAGCCTGGAAGGCCGGCACCTGGGTCGACAAGAGCGCGATGGCCTTCGCCGTGCTCGGCTTTTCCGTGCCGGTCTTCGTCGTCGGCTACCTCCTCGCCTGGATCTTCGCGCTGAAGCTCGACTGGCTGCCGGTCCAGGGCTACACGCCGCTCGCAGACGGCATCTGGCCCTGGTTCAGGAACCTGATCCTGCCGACAGTGACGCTGGGGCTGGTCTATGTCGCGCTGATCGCGCGCATCACCCGCGCCACCATGCTCGAGGTGCTGCAGCAGGATTACGTTCGCACCGCCAATGCCAAGGGCGTGACGCAGAAGGACGTGCTCTTCCTGCATTCGCTCAAGAACGCGGCCGTGCCGATCGTTACTATCATCGGCATCGGCATCGCACTGCTGATCGGCGGCGCCGTCGTCACCGAGAGCGTCTTCGCGATTCCCGGCCTCGGCCGGCTCACCGTCGATGCCATCCTGCGGCGCGACTACCCCGTCATCCAGGGCGTCGTGCTGATGTTCAGCCTGGTCTACGTGCTGGTGAACCTGCTGATCGACCTGACCTACACGCTCGTCGACCCGAGGATCCGCTATTGACCGCTCAACCCTCCATCGCGGCGGCTGCCGCCCCAGCCGCTTCCGCACAGGCCGTCGAAGCCAGCCGGCTCGTCCGCTTCGGCCGCTATCTGCGCCGCCACCCCTCCGTCGCGATCGGCGGCGGCCTGCTCGTCCTCATGGGGCTGATCGCGGTCTTCGCCGGGTTCCTCGGCACGGTCGACCCGACGGCGATCTCGCCGGCACGGCGCACGCGGGTGCCCTCCGAGCTCTACTGGTTCGGCACCGACATGCTCGGCCGTGACGTCTATTCGCGTGTGATCTACGGCGCGCGCGTCTCGCTGCTCGTCGGCTTCAGCGTGGCGATCCTGTCCTCGGCCATCGGGCTCGCCATCGGCCTGTTCGCCGGCTTCATGCGCTGGGCCGACGGGATTATCATGCGCATCATCGACGGATGGATGTCGATTCCGCCGATCCTGCTCGCCATCGCCCTGATGGCGCTGACCCGCGGCTCGATCGGCAACGTCATCGTCGCCATCACCATCGCCGAAATCCCCCGCGTCGCGCGGCTCGTCCGCGGTGTCGTGCTGTCCCTGCGCGAGCAGCCCTATGTCGAGGCGGCGGTGGCCAATGGCGCAAAGGCGCCGCGCATCATCTGGCGGCATATCCTGCCCAACACTTTTGCACCGATGAGCGTGCAGGCGACCTACATCTGCGCCAGCGCCATGATCGTCGAGGCGATCCTCTCCTTCATCGGCGCCGGTGTGCCGCCTGCGACTCCGTCCTGGGGCAACATCATGGCCGAGGGGCGGGCGCTCTGGCAGGTGAAGCCGCACATCATCCTGTTCCCGGCGGTGTTCCTCTCGATCACCGTCCTGGCGGTGAACCTGCTCGGCGACGGCCTGCGCGACTCGCTCGACCCGCGCGTCGCCAAGCGGCTCTGACGCCAGCGCTCGCACATCCGGGCCGGCGTCTGAGGTGCCGGCCCGTCCTTCCATCTCGAATCTTCCCCGGAGCATCCCGCCGTGAGCCGAATCCTGACCGTCGCCGCCGCCCAGCTCGGTCCGATCCAGCGCAGCGAGAACCGGGCTTCGGCCGTGGCGCGGATGATCGCGCTGATGCGACAGGCCAAGGAGCACGGCGTCGATCTCGTGGTCTATCCGGAGGCGGCGCTGACCGCCTTCTTCCCGCATTGGTGGATCGACGACGAGGCCGAGATCGACTCCTACTTCGAGGCTGCGATGCCCTCGAACGAGACAGCGCCGCTTTTCGAGGAGAGCAGGCGCCTCGGCATCGGCTTTCATCTGGGCTTTTGCGAACTCGCCCATGAGGAGGGGCGCAAGCGCCGCTTCAACACCGCGATCCTGGTGGACAAGAGCGGCACGATCGTCGGCAAGTATCGCAAGATCCATCTGCCCGGCCATCCCGAGCACCGGCCCGACGCACCGTTCCAGAATCTCGAGAAGCGCTATTTCGAGACTGGCAATCTCGGCTGGCCGGTCTGGCGTACGATGGACGCCAATATCGGCATGATGATCTGCAATGACCGGCGCTGGCCCGAAAGTTACCGCGTCATGGGTTTGCAGGACGTGGAGCTGATCGTGCTTGGCTACAACACGCCGAAGCACAACCCGCCCGCGCCCGACCATGACCGCCTCGGAAACTTCCATAATCAGCTCGTGATGCAGGCCGGCGCCTATCAGAACGCCACCTGGGTCGTCGGCGTCGCCAAGGCGGGGCCGGAGGCCGGGGTCGACCAGATCGGCGGCTCCTGCATCATCGCCCCGACCGGCGAGGTCGTGGCGCAGGCTGTGACGGAAGGCGATGAACTCATCATCGCCCGTTGCGACATGGACCTCGGCAAGAGCTACAAGGCCTCGACCTTCAACTTCGCGAAACATCGCGAGCCGCAGGCCTATGGGCTGATCGTCGAGCGCAAGGGGGCAGGGCCACTCTTGGAAGGATAAGCCCGTGTCGCCCGATCCGTTGAATGTGAATTGCTTTTTCCCGCCGAAGCTTACGGCCTGCGAGCAGGAGGCCCGCGGCTTCTCCGCGCGTGGGCAGAACGGCGGGATGTCTCATGTCCAGCGGGTGCATCTCAGCGTCGGCCAGAACTATTATCGATTCTGCGATTCGAACCGCTTCGCCCAGGATCCGCAGCGCGCCTCCGCCGGCGGCTGGTGGACGGATCACGAGGTTTTCACCAAGGTTCGGACGACCGCCAGCGCCTCGGCGACCATGACGCGCTATGCACGCAACATCGGCGAGGCGCCGCTAAGCTATGCGGCCAAGCTCTATCTCGCGATCCCTTATGAATGGGGCGATTGCGGCGTGGTCGTGGTCGCCCAGCTCATCGACCGGCTCGACGCCTTCCGCGGGCGCGGGCTGACGGCCTATCTCAAGAACAAGAAGCATGACGATCGCGACGGCAGCGCGAAATACACGCCGATCCAGGACCCGACGATTTCGCAACTCTTCATTCCCGAATTGCATCTGTATTTCGGGCGCGCCTTCTCTATCGTGCGACAGGGGCCGGCTTCCTCCTTCTGACTGAGCGGCGCCGCCGTCGTCTTGCTGATTGGCCTGCGGAGTAGTTTTCGATGACCCACGACATCATCCTCAAAGGCGGACGCGTCATCGACCCGTCCCAGAAGCACGACGGCGTCATCGATGTCGCCTTTACCGACGGCAAGGTCTCCGGCTTCGGCAAGGACCTGAAGGGCGCCAAGGAGATCCGGGATGTCTCCGGCTATATCGTCACGCCCGGCCTGATCGACCTGCACACCCATGTCTACTGGGGCGGCACCTCGCTCGGCATCGACGCCGACGAGTTCTGCCGGCTCTCCGGCGTCACCACCTCGGTCGATACCGGCTCGGCCGGCCCCGGCAACTGGGCGGGCTTCCGCAAGCACGTCATCGAGCCGAGCCAGGCACGCATCCTCGCCTATCTCCATGTCTCGCATGCCGGCATCTATGGCTTCGATCATCGCGTCATGGTCGGCGAGAGCGGCGATATGCGCATGATGAACCCGATCGACTGCGCCGAGGTCGCCGACAAGAACCGCGATTACATCGTCGGCATCAAGGTCCGCGTCGGCCTGCACGCCTCGGGCGATCAGGGCACCAAGCCGCTCAACATCGCGCTGCAGGTCGCCGACGAGGTCGGCATGCCTCTGATGTGCCATATCGACCACCCGCCACCGTCCTATGAGGAAGTCATCGGCATGCTGCGGCCGGGCGACGTGCTGACGCACGCCTTCCGCCCCTTCCCGAATGCGCCGGCGACCGCGCAGGGCACGGTGAAGCCGGAGGTGCTCGCCGCCCGCAAGCGGGGCGTGATCTTCGACATCGGCCACGGCAAGGGCTCGTTCTCCTTCAAGACCACCCGCGCCATGCTGGCCAACGGCTTCGAGCCGGACGTGATCTCCTCGGACGTGCACAAGCTCTGCATCGACGGCCCCGCCTTCGATCAGGTCACCACCATGTCGAAGTTCCTGTGCATGGGCATGAGCCTGAACAACGTCATCGCCGCCTCGACGGTGAACGCCGCCATGGCGCTGAAGCGTCCGGAATACGGCTCGCTCAAGGTCGGTTCGCTCGGCGACGCGACGATCCTGACGGTCAAGGAAGGCAAGTTCGACTATGTCGACGTCGTCGGCGAGCATCTGATCGGCGACAGGAAGTTCGTCTCCGAGGGCGTCGTGCTCAAGGGCAAGTGGTGGCATCCGAAGCGGACCAGCAAGTTCCCGAAGGTCGCGGCTTGAGCGCTTCATGACGCGTGAAATGGCCTGGCGCCGGATGGCGCCGGCCGATCTTCCGGCCGTGATGGAGATCGCGGCCGTCGTGCATCCCGACTACCCGGAAGACGAGGCCGTCTTCGCCGAAAGGCTGCGCCTCGCGCCAGCCGGCTGCCATGTGCTGGCAGATCTGGCGGGCGCGCTGCTCGGCTATCTCGTCAGCCATCCCTGGCCGGCGGGAGCGGTCCCGGCCCTGAATTCGCTGCTCGGCGCCATCCCGCCCGGCACCGTGAACTGGTACATCCATGACCTCGCGCTGCTGCCGCAGGGCAGGGGCACAGGTTCAGCCGGGCACATCATTGCCTGGATTGCCGGCGAGGCTGTGCGGAGAGGTTGTTCCAGCCTGGCGCTGGTTGCGGTCAACGATTCGACCGGCTTCTGGCAGCGGCAGGGTTTTCACGCGGTGCATGACCCCGCGCTTGATCGCAAGCTCGCAAGCTACGACGATGCCGCCCGCTACATGCGCCGTGATTTGCAAGGTTGAGACGACCTTGCATCGAGAGCGTTCGAGGAGAAGACCATGAGTGCCGATGACAAGCTGAAGGAACTGGGGTTGACCTTGCCGGAGGTGCCGAGCCCGGTCGCGACCTATGTCAGCTTCAAGCAAGTCGGTGACATGATCTATCTCTCGGGGCAGGGGCCCAAGCGCGCCGACGGCACCTATCCGACCGGTAAGGTCGGCGCCGACGTCACCATCGAGCAGGCTTATGAGCACGCGAAGCAGACCGGCCTCGGCCTGCTC
This sequence comes from Bosea sp. AS-1, assembly GCF_002220095.1. Classification (GTDB taxonomy): domain Bacteria; phylum Pseudomonadota; class Alphaproteobacteria; order Rhizobiales; family Beijerinckiaceae; genus Allobosea. Next base: position 4,056,240 of record NZ_CP022372.1, on the reverse strand, counting down.
GCCGCGATGAAGAAGGCTGCCGGCTCGCTCGACAAGATCGAGATCGTCAAGCTGCTCGGCATGGTCAATGCCGCGCCGGACTTCTCCGATCATCCCAAGGTCATCAACGGCTGCTCAGACCTCTTCGTCGCCGTGCTGGGGGATCGCGGTCGCCATGCCCGCTCGGCTGTCGGCATGGGCTCGCTGCCGAACCGTATGACCGTCGAGATCGAGGTGATCGTGAAGGTGCTGCCATGAGCGTGACCGCTACCACCTCCGCGTCGCTCAACCAGCCGGCCGCGACCTCGCTCGCCGCCGAGATCGCCCGTATCTACGGCACGCCGGCGGTGGTGATCGATCTCGACAAGGTCGATGCCAACATCGCCCGTCTCCAGGCGACCTGCGACGCAGCCGGCCTCGCCAACCGCCCGCATATCAAGACGCATAAGTCGCCGGTGCTGGCCCGCCTCCAGATCGAGGCCGGCGCGCGCGGCATCACCTGCCAGAAGCTCGGCGAAGCCGAGGTCATGGCCGATGGCGGCATCGACGACATCATGATCAGCTACAACATCCTCGGCGAGGAAAAGCTGGGCCGCCTCGGCGCACTCCAGCGTCGCGTCCGGATGATCGTCGCCGCCGACAATCCCGTCACGATCTCCGGACTGCCCCGCGCCGGCGAGATTGCAGGCCGTGATCTTGAGGTGGTGATCGAATGCGATACCGGGCGCAAGCGCGCCGGCGTCGAGACGCCCGGCGAGGCGGTCGAGCTTGCGAAGATGGTTGCCGCTTCGCCCGGCCTGCGCTTCGCCGGCTTCCTGATGTACCCGCCGGAGGATGGCTGGGAGCGGACACAGGTGTTCCTCGACACCGCCAATGCCGGCCTGCACGATGCCGGTCTCAAGGCCGATATCGTCTCCACCGGCGGCTCTCCCAATCTCCCCCATATCGGCAAGCTGAAGGGCTCGACCGAGCACCGCTCCGGCACCTCGATCTTCAATGATCGCATGCAGATGGCGGCCGGTGTCGCCACGCTCGATGATTGCGCGCTCAATGTCTACGCCACCGTGGTGAGCCGGGCGGCGCCCGAGCGGGGCATCCTCGATTCCGGCTCCAAGACGCTGACCAGTGACAAGGGCAATCTCGACGGCCACGGGCTGATCCTCGAATACCCGCAGGCGCGGATCGCGCAGTTCGCCGAGGAGCACGGCTTCCTCGACCTGTCGGGCACGAACGAGCGACCGGTGGTGGGCGAGGTGGTTCGCATCGTGCCGAACCATGTCTGCGTCGTCGTCAACATGGTCGACCGGCTCATCACCGTGCGCGGCGACAAGCTCATCGGCGAATTGCCGGTCGCGGCGCGCGGCAAACTGTCCTGAAGTGTTCGGAGAACCCTCCGGGAGAGGGTTCTCCGCTCACTCCGGATGCCGCGCGTTCCAGTTCGCGGCGTATTCCGTGCAGAGCCGGTCGAGCTCGGCCCGGTCGGTGACGCCGGCGGGGCGGCTGCGCGACGGCGAGGCCTGCTGGAATGGCACCGAGCGCTGATGCGCGACGCGCCAGAGACGGCGCAGCTCCTTGAGTGGATCGGCATGATCGTCGACGCGGATGTCGAGGCTCGGCATCGGCTCGCTGCTCCAGATCCGGATCGCGGCGGATTGCTTGCCGCGCTTGTCGCCGCCAGCCTTCTCGCCGGCCTCGAGCGCGACCAGCAGGCGCTCGTCGAAATCGAGTGCCGAGGCGGCGATATAGGCCTTGAGCGTTTCCTGCACGACCTCGGGCCCTGCCAGCATGTTCCCGGCGACCGAGACCTGCGGGCCGTCCACCGCCCCGCACCAGTCGATGCAGGCCGCGCCCGTATGGGCGGCGATCTTGCCGTCGCGGTCGATGACGTGGAGCTGCCGGTGGGCGCGGCCTTCATCGGCGGCGGTCAGGGTCGCGACGATCTCGACGGCGGAACGCCCTTCCTGCAGGAGGCGTAGGCCGTCGATCCCGTAGAGCGGGTTGACGAAGGCCTGGGTTGCGATGGCGCCGGTGCGCCCGCCGCCATAAGGCACGCGCGCGCCGACGGCGAAGGCGCAGGTCGAGACGGCGACGCCATAGGCGCCAGTCGCGGCGTCACGGGCGACGATGGACCAGGTCATGCGGTCAGCTCCCTAGATCATCGCGCGTCCATTCGGACGCGATAACGATGATCTATCTCATTGTTGGTCCGATGCTTAGCGGCCGGCGGCATAGGCCTGCATCAGACGCGGCGTCGCGGCGGCGCGCAAGAGCCCGTCGCTGCTGCGTTCCGCCGCGGTGAGCCGCCCGACGGTCCAGGCCGGGGCCTTCTCGATGACATGGCCGCGCCGCGCCAACTCCGCCAGGGCGGCGGCGCCGATGCTCTCCTCGATCATCATGTGGCCCGGCCGCGAGGCGCGCGGGTAGAAGGAGGAGGGGAAGTGCTGGGTGTGGAACAGCGGCAGGTCGATCGCCTCCTGCAGGTTGAGCCCGTGATGGACCCGGCGCAGGAACAGGCCGAGTTGCCACTGCTCCTGCTGGTCGCCGCCCGGCGTGCCGAAGGCGAGGCGCGGCTGGCCCCGCTCGAAGGCGAGCGACGGCGTCAGCGTCGTGCGCGGCCGTTTGCCGGGCGCGAGCGAGGACGGCAAGCCTTCCTCCAGCCAGAACATCTGCGCCCGCGAGTTGAGCGGGAAGCCGAGTTCCGGGATGACGGGCGAGGATTGCAGCCAGCCGCCCGAAGGCGTCGCCGCGATCATGTTGCCCCACTTGTCGATGACGTCGATATGGACGGTGTCGCCCTTGCGCCCGGCAGCGACCATCGAGGCCATGGTCGGCTCACCGACGGCGGCGCTGGTCGAGCCCGGCTGGGCAATGTCGCCGAGCGCCCTCAATGCATGCGCGACCTGGTCCTCGAAGCCGGGCACGACGCCGGGACGCAGCTCCAGCGAGGCGCGCTCGCCGATCAGGTTGCGCCGCCCGGCGGCATAGTCCTCGGAAAGCAGCGTGGCGAGCGGCACCTTCACGAAGTCCGGGTCGCCGTAATAGGCCTCGCGGTCGGCGAAGGCGAGCTTCATCGCCTCGACGACATGGTGCACGAACTCCGGGCTTGCCGGGCCCATTCCGGCAAGGTCGATGCCTTCGAGGATCTTCAGCGTCTGCAGGAAGACCGGGCCCTGGCCCCAGGGGCCGATCTTGAAGACCTCCCAGTCGTGATAGGTCGCCGAGGCCGGTGTCTCATAGGTGGGTTGCCAGCGCGCCATGTCGTCGGCAGTGAGCAGGCCCTTGTTGCGCCGGCCCGAGGAATCCATGACCTCGGTGGCGCGGCAGAACCGGTCCATCGCCTCCGCGACGAAGCCCTTGTACCAGGCGTCGTAAGCGGCCTGGATCTGCTCCTGCCGGTCCGAGCCGGCGGCTTCCGCCTCGGAGAGGATGCGCTTGTAGGTGGCCGCCGCCGCCTTGTTGGCAAAGAGCTTGCGCGCTTCCGGCACGTTGCCGCCCGGCAGATAGACTGCGCCCGAAGTCGGCCATTCATGGGTGAAGAGGTCGGTCAGCTCCCGGATCGAATCGGAGACGCGCGGCAGCATCGGGTGGCCGTTCTCGAAATAGCCGATCGCCGGCTCCAGAACATCGCGAAGCTTGAGGCGGCCATGATCGCGCAGCAGCGTCATCCAGCCACCGAAAGCGCCCGGCACCACGGTCGCCAGCAGGCCCGAGCCCGGAATCATGTCGAGGCCGAGTGCCTTGTAGGCGGCGATGGTCGCGGCCTGCGGGGCGCTGCCCTGGGCGCAGAGCACTTCGACCTTCTTCGTCTCGGTGGAATAAAACACCGCCGGCATGTCGCCGGCCGGGCCGACGAGATGCGGCTCCACCACCTGCAGCACGAGGGCGGCGGCGGCGCAGGCGTCGAAGGCGTTGCCGCCCTTTTCCAGCATCGCCATGCCGGAGGCGGTGGCGAGCCAGTGGGTCGAGGTGACGACGCCGAAGGTGCCGAGGATTTCGGGGCGGGTGGTGAACATGGGCCTATCCAGTCGTGGAAAAGGGTCGAAACGGTGTCAGCGGTGAAGGTCGAAAGCGGCCGGTGTCATCTAAGTCTCCCTGGGATCGAGCGCATCGCGCAAGCCGTCGCCCAGCAGGTTGAAACCGAGCACGGCCAGGAAGATGCAGATGCCCGGCGCCACCGACATCCAGGGTGCCTGCTCCATGAAGTTCTTGGCGACGTTGAGCATCTGGCCCCAGGACGGCGCCGGCGGCTGCTGGCCCAGCCCGAGGAAGGACAGGGCGGCTTCCAGGATGATCGCCCGCGCCATGAACAATGTCGACTGCACGATGATCGGCGAGAGCGTGTTCGGCAGCACATGTCGGAACATCAAACGCAGGTCCCGCGCCCCGACCGCCCGCGCACCTTCGACGAAATCCTCGACCTTGACGCTCATCACCTGGCCCCGCACCAGCCGGATGAAGATCGGCACGGCCGAGAGGCCGATCGCGATCATCGCATTGGTCAACGACGGGCCGAGCACTGCCGCGAAGGCGATGGCGAGGATCAGGAAGGGGCAGGCGAGCAGGGCCTCGGTGATCCGCGAGATCACGATGTCGACCCAGCCGCCATACCAGCCGGCCAGCAGCCCGAAGGGCAGGCCGATGGCGACCGCAATCAGCACCGACACGATTCCGGCGAGCAGCGAGGCCTGCGCGCCGAAGAACAGCCGCGAGACCTGGTCGCGTCCGAGCTCGTCGGTGCCGAACCAGTAGAGCTCCGAAGGCGGCTTGCGGATGGCCAGGAAATTCGACTTGAACGGGTCCGCCAGCGGCAGGATCGGTGCCAGCACCGCCATCAGCACGAAGAGCAGCACGAGCCCCCCGCCGATCAGTGCCGAGGGGTTGCGCAGCAGGCGGGCCAGCACGCCGGGCCGCGTCGTCATCCCGTTAGCCGCGCCGGTGCCCGCGGAAAGCGAATCCATCGAGGCCATCAGGCCGCCCTCAACCGCGGGTTGACGAGGATGTAGAGGATGTCGGCCAGCAGGTTCATCAGGATGAAGCCGATCGCGGTACACAGCACCACACCCTGCACCACGCCGTAGTCGCGGTTGAACACGGCATCGACGATGAGCTTGCCGAAGCCGGGGATTGTGAAGACCTGCTCTGTCAGCACCGCGCCGGCCAGCAATTCGCCGAAGAGGAGTGTCGTCAGCGTGATGATCGGCACCAGCGCGTTGCGCAGGGCATGGCGGTGCACGACGGTGTCCTCGTCCAGCCCCTTGGCCCGGGCGGTGCGGACATAGTCGGAGCGCAGCACCTCCAGCATGGCCGAGCGGGTATGGCGCATCAGAAAGGCGGCAAGCCCGTTTCCGAGCACGAAGGCCGGCATGATCAGGCGCTCGATCGCGGCCTTGGGATCGACGAAAATCGATTCGTAGCCCGAGGCGGGCAGCCATTTGAGATGCACCGAGACCAGCAGGATCAGCATGATGCCGAGCCAGAAGTTCGGGATCGACAGGCCGGAGAGCGCGACCGCGCTGGCCGAATAGTCGGCCACCGTGCCCTTGCGTCGCGCCGCCAGGATGCCGATGGGGATGCCGATCGCGACCGCGACCAGCATCGAGGCGACGGCGAGCTGGAGCGTCACCGGCAGTTTCTGCAGGATGAGCCCCAGAACCGGCTCGCCGGTGCGTAGCGACCGGCCGAAATCCCCCTGTATCACCTGTCCGAGCCAGGCAAAGAACTGCACGAAGACCGGATCGTTCATCCGGTAGATTTCGCGCAGCCGGGCGATCGCCTCGGGATCGCGCTCCTCGCCAGCGAGGACGAGGAAGGGATCGCCCGGCAGCGCGCGCTGCAGGGCGAAGACGAAGAGCGACACCAGGAACAGCGTCGGGATCGCGATCAGGACCCGCCGGAGGATGAGCGTGACCATCGGCCGTCACATCGCCGGTGTGGTCACGAGCGCTTCAGCCCCGCCAGCCGGATCATGCCGTCCGGGTTGATCACGAAGCCCTCGATATTCTTGCGCAGCGCGAAGAACACCGTCTGGTTGTAGAGATAGACGATCGGCAGCTCGTCCTGCAGGATCTTCTGCGCCGCGTCGTAACGCTTCTTGCGCTCGGCCGGATCGTAGATCGTGCGGGCCTCGTTGAGCAGGCGATCGACCTCCGGGTTGGAATATTTGCCGTCGTTCTGGCCGCCGCCCGTCGTCACGAAGGGGTGGATGTTGCCGTCGGGGTCGATCCGCCCGGACCAGCCGATCCGGCTCATCTGGAACTTGCCCTGCTGCTGGTCGCGCAACTGGCTGGCGAATTCGGTCGCGCGCAGCTGGACGTCGATGCCGGCCTCCTGAGCCATCGCCTGGATCACCTGGCCGAGCTGGGTGTCGACCGGATTGTTGGTGACGAAGAGTTCGGCTGTGACCTTAGGCTGGCCTGCTTCCTTGAGGAGCGCCTTTGCCTTCGCGACGTCACGCTCCGGCACCGGAAAATCGCTGCTGAGATAGAAATTGCCCGGGTTGAAGGGCTGGTTCATCGGCTCATAGAGCCCTTCGAACACCACCTGGCTCAGGACTTTCCGGTCGATGGCGAGCGAGAGCGCCTGGCGCACGCGCTTGTCCTGCCCCATCGGCTGCTTGGCGGCGTCGCCGTTGCTTGTGTTGATGGTGATGCCCTGGTAGCCGAGATTGGCGATGCTCATCACCTTGAGCGCGGTGTCGGCCTTGGCGGATTTCACGTCGGTCGGCGCCAGCCGCTCCAGCATGTCGAGTTCGCCGGCGCGCAGATTGGCGAGCCTGACGGTGGTATCGGGGATCGCGCGATAGATGATGCGGTCGAAACTGTACTTCTCCGCCTCCCAGTGCTCCTTGAATTTCTCCAGCACGATGCGGTCGTTCTGGACGCGCTCGACGAATTTATAGGGGCCGGAGCAGATCGGCTTGGCCGCGACATCGCCGGAGAGGCTCTTCGGCGCCAGCATCATGCCGGCGCGGTCGGTGAGCTGGGAGAGGAGCGTCGCGTCGGGCCGCTTGAGCTTGAGGACCAGCGTCGCGGGATCGGGCGCCTCGACCGAGGCCACCGAGGCTAGTTCCGATTTGCGCAGCGATTCGGGCAGGGTCATTGCCCGTTCGAGATTGGCTTTCGCGGCGGCGGCGTTGAAGGCTTCGCCATCGTGGAACTTGGCGTCGCTGCGCAGCTTCATCGTCAGCGTCAGCCCGTCGGCGGAGAATTCCCACGATGTCGCGAGGCGCGGCACCAACTTCAGGTCCGGCGTGATGTCGAGCAGGCGGTCGCACAGGCCCATGAAGACGATGCGCCCGACGAAGGTGCGCGCCTTGTGCGGATCGAGCATGTCCGGGTCTTCCTGAAGCCCGATCCGCAATATCGAGGGCGCTTGCGCCGATGCCGGTTGCAGGCTGGGCCAGGCGGCCAATACGAGGGCGGAAGCGGCGACCAGGCTGTTCAGAAGCTTCATGCTTTTCCCCTCCGAGGACGTCGTGTTTCGGAGCGTTTCGAAAGGTCGCCCAGCGCCCCCGACCGGCTCCATATTCGCGAACTTGTTCCTTCCGGGACCAAGTTGACTCAGAACTGCGGCGCCGTCGACGCTGCGGCGCATCAATTCGTGGGCGCTGCCGCCCGATTCTTGGGCGGAGGCTGCCGGCATGTCGGGCAGGCGGACAGGCGATGCGGCGATGGCGCTCGCGCCGCTCGCGGACGGCGGCTAGAACAGCTCAAGGGAATTCAAAGGGAGGGTAGTCCGTGCTTCTGGGTGTGATCGCCGACGACATGACCGGCGCGACGGATGTGGCACTGATGCTGAACCGGGCCGGGATGCGCACGGTGCAGGTTATTGGTGTGCCGGCTCAGGGCGTGGCCCTGCCGGAAGCCGATGCCGTGGTCGTCGCACTGAAATCGCGGACGAATCCGGTGGCCGAGGCGGTCGCCGATTCGCTCGCCGCTTGCGAGGCGCTGCTGGCGGCCGGCGCGCGCCAGATCCTGTTCAAATACTGCTCGACCTTCGATTCCACCGCCGAAGGCAATATCGGTCCCGTCGCGAATGCGCTGATGCAGCGGCTCGGCGCGAAGCTAGCCATCGTCTGCCCGGCTTTCCCGGCGAATGGCCGTTCGATCTATCAGGGCTATCTCTTCGTCGGCGCGGTGCCGCTGCACGAAAGCTCGATGAAAGATCACCCGCTGACGCCGATGCGGGATTCGAACCTGATGCGGCTGATGGCGGCACAGGCGAGGACGGATGTCGGCCTCGTCGACTATGCCACCGTGCTTGCCGGCCCCAGCGCGGTGAAGGCCCGCCTTGCCAAACTCGAGGTCGACGGCGTCCGCTACGCGGTGACCGACGCCCTGACCAACGAAGATCTGATGACGCTCGGCCATGCGGTGTCCGAACATGTCCTGCTGACCGGCGGGTCGGGCATCGCGATGGGGCTGCCGCAGAATTTCCGCCGCGCCGGCTTGCTGCCGGAGCGCCCGGGGCCGCAGGACATCAAGGCCCCTTCTGGCCGCGCCGGCATCATCTCCGGCAGCTGCTCGACCGCGACGCGCGGGCAGATCAAGGCGGCGCTGGAGGCGGGGTATCCGGCGCTCAAAGTCGATCCCTTCGCCTTGGTCGAGGGGCGGCAGGATGCGGCAGGGCTCGCAGCCTGGGCGTTGGCGCAGCCGGCGGACAAGCCGTTCCTGCTCTATTCGAGCGACGATCCGGCCGAGGTCGCGGCAGTTCAGGACAAGCTCGGCCGCGAGAAGGCGGGCAGCATCGTCGAGCACGCCTTCGCCGAGGTGGCGCGGCGACTCTCGGAGGGCGGCGTCACGCGGCTGCTGGTCGCCGGCGGCGAGACGTCGGGCGCGACCGTGCTCGGCCTCGGCGTCCGCACGCTGGAAATCGGCCCCGAGATCGATCCCGGCGTGCCCTGGACGCGCGTCGTCGACGGTCCGGACATGGTCGTCGCCCTCAAATCCGGCAATTTCGGTGCGCCCGATTTCTTCCTGAAGGCCTGGAACCTGCTGCGCTGAGACGCGGTTTGTCGCTGACGGAACTCGTGTAAGGTTGCGGTGCAACAAAGGAGCCCGCATGGACATGGCGTTTCTCGGCGAACTCCTCACGAATGTCGCCGATCGCGGCCGCGCGCTGATCGGTTTCGAGCGCTTCCTTGGCAAGGGCGCCCGGCCGATCGACCGGCTCTGCGAGGATCTGCTCTCGGGGCGGGGCGAGGCTTCCGGCATGGCGCTGGCCCAGGCGGTGCTCGAAGCCTGGCAGCACCTCGACAAGCCGGGGCGGCTCGCCTTCTTCAATCTGCTGAAGGAGCGCTTCGGGCCGAACCCGGAGGCGCTCGACAAGGCGATCGAGCGCTACCGCGAGGCGCCGGATGCCGCTGCCATTGCGGCGCTGCACCTGGCCTCGGAGCCGCGCCGACAAGAATTGCTGCGTCGTCTCAACCTCGCCCCCGAGGGCACGCATGTGCTGGTCCAGATGCGCGAGGCCCTGTTCGAGGCGATCGAGGCCGAACCCGAGCTCAAGGCTGTCGATGTCGATTTCCGGCATCTCTTCGGTTCCTGGTTCAATCGCGGCTTCCTCGTGCTGCGCCGCATCGACTGGCGCACCCCGGCCAACGTGCTGGAGAAGATCATCCGCTACGAGGCGGTGCACGAGATCCAGGGCTGGGACGATCTGCGCCGCCGGCTCGAGCCGGCCGATCGGCGCTGCTTCGCCTTCTTCCATCCGCAACTCGTCGACGAGCCGCTGATCTTCGTCGAGGTGGCGCTGACCACCGGGATTCCACGCTCCATCGATGAGCTGCTGGAGCCCGAGCGCGAGGTTCTGCCGGCACAGCAGGCATCGACGGCGGTGTTCTATTCGATCTCGAACTGCCAGGAGGGGCTGCGCGGCATCTCCTTCGGCAATTTCCTGATCAAGCAAGTCGCGGAGGATCTGAAGCGCGAATTGCCGGGCCTCGATACCTTCGTCACGCTTTCACCGGTCCCGGGTTTTGCCCGTTGGCTCACCGCCGTCTCGGCTGAGCCGGGCGATTTCCACCTGACCAACGAGGAGCGCTCGGAACTCGCCCGCCCGGCCGGCGAGACGATTTCGCTTGATGATGTCACACGGGCGGCGCGCGATAAGCTGCTCGGTCAGATGATGGCGCAATACCTCCTCAGGGCGCGCGCTGCCTCGGGCCGCGTTATCGACCCGGTCGCGCGCTTCCATCTCGGCAACGGCGCGCGGCTGGAGCGCATCAATGTCGGCGGTAACCTCTCGGCCCGGGGCCTGCGTGAGTCGCATGGCGTGATGGTGAATTACCGCTACGATCTCGACGATATCGAGATCAACCATGAGGCCTTCGCCACGCGCAATACGGTGGTGGCCTCCTCGGCGGTGCGCAAGCTGCTGCGCCCGGCCAATCCCTGACCGGGGCTGGTGCGTATATCCGGCGATATGAGGTGCAGGTCCGGGATGACCTGCGCGTTCACGCCATTGCCGGCGCGGGGATGACCAGCGTTTCGCCATCGGCCGGAATGCGCAGCCGCTCGCTGTCGATGCCGCGTTCCTTTGCCGCCTTGCGCAGGGCGGCACGGCTCACGGTGCAGTGGTCCAGCGCCTCCATATGGGTCGCGATCACCGTGGCGTGCGGGAAGGCCTCGGCGAGGGCGAGTGTCTGCGCGGCGTCCATGATGATCGGCGTGCCGTCCCACATCGCTCCGCCAGAATGGCTGACGATGACGTCCGGGCCGGTCGCGGTGACGGCGTCGCGCAGCGGCGGGTAGAGCACGCTGTCCCCGCACCAGTAGAGCGTCGGCTCGCCCGGTGCCTCGAAGCTCAGCCCCATCACCGGTCCCATCGTCTCGACCACGGCGCCGGTACCGTGCTGGGCCGGGTGACGCTTGAGCACGATCGGGCCGAGCCTGACATAGCAATCGACCGCCGTGACGGCGGCGAAGCCGGCCTCGGCGATCGCCTGCTCCTGGCCGGGCTGGCAGATCACCGGCAGGGTCTTCGGCACGCGGGCCTTGGCGATGTCGTCGAAATGATCGGCATGGAGATGGGAGACGATCACCGTATCCACGCCGGCGACGATGTCCTCGATGGGTTCGGGCAGCGGCACCATCGGATTCTGCGAACGGCCGGTGAAGGAGCGGCGAGTGAGCGGCACCCCGAAATCCGGGTCGATCAGGAAGGTCCTGCCGCCGTATTCGAGTTTCAGCGTCGCGTTGCGGAGAAGTGTGAGCTTCATATCCGTTCCGGCTCCTTTGCTTGGCAGGGCATTGTTCAGCCCCGCAAGCACGGACTCCAGTTCGGATTTGTGAAGCACTCCCCCACGTTCGCGTGAGGTATCAGGCCGGCGCGAACTGGCCGTAGGGCACGCTCTGGCGGGCGCTTCGCAGTGCGCTCGCCCACCAATGGAGTTGCGCCAGCATCGTCGCCATCGCCTGTTCGGCCCGGTCGGCATCCAGCAGCCTGCCTTCGGAATCGAAGCGGCTCCAGACATCGGAGAAGGCGACGCCGTCGCGGATCGCCGCGGCATGCAACTCGCCGAAGACGAGCCGGAGCTGCTCGACCGCGCGCAGTCCCCCAGAGATGCCGCCATAGGAAACGAAGCCGACCGGCTTGCCGCGCCATTCAGGGCCGATCGAGTCGATCAGGAACTTCAGGATCGCCGGATAGGCGCGGTTGTATTCCGGCGTCACCACGATGAAGCCGTCGGCCCAGTCGATGACCTGCCGGACTTCCTCGATCGCCGGGTGGCCACTGCCGACATGACGCGGTGGCAATTCCAGCTCGCCGGGATCGATGATCGCAAGCTCGAACGGGCCGTCGCCCTCGATCTGCGAGATCGCCCAGCCGGCGACCTTGTCGCAGAAGCGGCCTTCGCGGCCGCTGCCGTAGATCAGCGCCAGCTTGATCCGGGTGTCGAGCTTCTTGAGCATGAAAACGCTCCGGTTTGCATCACGGGAGCTGGGCTTATAGAACCTCAAGTAAGGTTAAGGTCAAGAGCCGAAAAGCGGAAGGATCCGGCATGGCCGTCGCGCAGCGCTTGCCCATGGAACTGAGCGTCGGCGATGTTGCGCGCCGCAGCGGGATCGCGGTCTCCGCCTTGCATTTCTACGAGGCGGAGGGACTGATCCGCAGCCATCGCACGGCAGGCAACCAGCGTCGCTATGCGCGCGAGGTGCTGCGCCGGGTCGCGATCATCAAGGTGGCGCAACGCGCCGGCATCCCGCTGAAGACGATCCGCGAGGCCTTCAAGGCGCTGCCGCAGGAGCGCACGCCGACGGTGGCCGACTGGACGCGCCTGTCCTCGGCCTGGAAGCTGGAGCTTGACCGCCGCATCGAGCGGCTGACGCATCTGCGCGACCACCTGACAGGCTGCATCGGTTGCGGCTGCCTGTCGGTGAGAGACTGCCCGCTGCGCAACCCCTGGGATCGGCTGGCGGAGGAGGGGACCGGCGCGCGCCTGCTCGACCCCGACTGAGTCAGCCGGCCTTGTGCAGCTTCGTCAGTGGGAAGCGGGCGACATCGGTCATCAGCTCTGCAAAGCCCTTCGCCTGCAGCGCGGCGGTCGCCTTGCCCTTCTCGGCCGTGGCGAGGCCGGCATCGCCGGCGACGCCGGCCGGGTGCACGTCCTGCGCCATCCAGGCGAAGGCATGCGGGCCCGTGGGCCTCAGCCAGCGATAGCCTTCGTCAGCCATCGGCAGCATCAGCGGCTCGAAGCGCTCGGCCTGGCCCATATCGACGAGGTCGGGGCGGAAATGCAGCATCAACGCCGTCTCGACATCGCCGCCATGGATGCCGTGGCGGATGTCGAGATCGGCATAGAGCCCGTCCGGCAGGCCGAAGGACATCCAGGCGCTCGTCACCGCGAGCATGCCATGGTCGACGCGCAGTTCGCGCGCAGCGATCTTCATCGGATCGACATTGCCGCCATGCGAGGTCAGCAGCACGAGCTTGCGGAAGCCGGCGCGCTTCACGCTTTGGCCGATCTCGATCCAGGAGCGGATCGCGCTCTCCCAGCCGATCGTCAGCGTGCCCGGCGAATGCAGGTGCTCGTTCGATTTGCAGACGGCCAGCGTCGGCAGCACCAGCACGTCGAGATCGGCGCTGACCAACGGCATCGCCTCGGCCAGCATGCCGTTCATGATGGTGGTGTCGGTCGAAACGGGCAGATGAGGACCATGCTGCTCGATCGCGGCCAGCGGCAGGACGGCGACGGTGGTTTCGCGCGGAAGGGCCGCGAAATCGGAGCTCTTGAGGTCGCCCCAGAAGCGTGCGGTCATGATCGGGCCTGTCGATGGCGGGTTGCGACTGTCGCAGCTGTGCATGCGGCAGGTCGGCGTTGCGATTTATGCCACGCTATCGCATGGCATAAGGATATAAGGCCAGTGGTCGCCGGTCCTGATGCGGGGGAGAGTCTGACATGACGATGATGAAATATCGCCTGAACCGCCGCGCCGCGCTCGGCCTTCTCGGTGGCACTGCCGCCTCCGCGCTCGTGCCGATGCCCGGCGCGCGGGTGAATGCGCAGACACTGGACAAGCTGAGCTTCCAGACCAATTGGCGCGCGCAGGCCGAACATGGCGGCTTCTACCTCGCCCTCGCCAACGGCATCTACAAGAAATACGGCATCGACGCGGAGATCCGGCCGGGCGGCCCGCAGCAGAATCCGTCCCAGCTCCTGCTCGGCGGACGCGTCGACATGACGATGTCGACGAGCTTCGAGGCGATCCGTTTCGCGCAGGAGAACATCCCCTTTCTGGCGATCGCCTCCATCTTCCAGAAGGATCCGCAGGTCATCATCTCTCATCCGAACCAGGGCAATGATTCGCTTGCCGCTCTGAAGGGCAAGCCGATCCTGATCGGCGCCGAGGCCCGCACCGCCTTTTGGCCCTTCCTGCGCGCCAAGTTCGGCTACACCGACGAGCAGATCCGGCCCTATACCTACAACATGGCGCCCTTCCTGGCGGACAAGAAGCTCTCCCAGCAGGGCTTCCTCTCCTCCGAGCCCTTCGCCATCCAGAAGGCGGGCGTGAACCCGGTCGTGCATCTCCTCGCCGATAACGGCTTCGACGCCTACAACACGACGATCAATGTCTCGCGCAAGCTGATGGACGCGAAGAAGGACCTCATCCAGCGCTTCATCACCGCCACGCTGGAAGGCTGGGACCAATACATGAAGGCCGGCCCCGAGGCTGCTGCCGCCAACGCCCTGATCCTGAAGGACAACCCCGACATGGATCAGGAGAAGATCGACTACGCCATCAAGGTCATGAACGAGAATGGCATCGTGCGCTCGGGCGACGCACTGACGCTCGGCATCGGCACCATGAGCGATGCGCGTTGGGCGAATTTCTACAAGACCATGAGCGAGGTCGGGGTCTTCCCGGCGGGCGTCGACGTGAAGAAGGCCTACACGCTCGATTTCGTGAACAAGGGCGTGGGCAAGGCCTGACGGATCGACCAGTTTTGAACACGGCTGTTACAGTTCCGGGCGGGGGCGACCCCGTGTCGCCCGACGCTACACCGCTTGTCGCCCTGCGCGGCGTCTCGAAGCGCTTCGGCAACGGCACGCTCGCGGTTCGCGATGTCGATCTCGACCTCGCGGCGGGCGAGTTCGTCAGCCTGCTCGGTCCCTCCGGCTGCGGGAAATCGACCTTGCTGCGCATGATCGCAGGCCTCGGCGCTCCCTCGGCGGGCATGATCGCCTGGCCTGGCCGTGACGAAGGCGCGGCGGGGCAGGGGCGCGAGCTCGGCTTCGTCTTTCAGGATCCGACGCTGATGCCCTGGGCGAGTGCCTTGTCCAACGTCATGCTGCCGCTGACGCTGAAGAAGGTCTCCCGGAGCGAGGCCGAGGCGCGGGCGGCGGAGATGCTGGCCCTCGTCGGCCTTGCCGGCTTTGAGAAATCCTATCCGCGCGAACTGTCGGGCGGCATGAAGATGCGCGTTTCGATTGCGCGGGCGCTGGTGATGCGGCCGCGCATCCTGCTGATGGACGAGCCTTTCGCCGCGCTCGACGAGATCACGCGCCATCGCCTGAACAACGATCTGCTGGAGCTGTGGACGCATGAGCGCTTCACCGCCGTCTTCGTCACCCATTCGGTCTTCGAGTCGGTCTATCTCTCGCAGCGCATCGTGGTGATGGCGGCGCGCCCTGGCCGCGTCATGGCCGATCTGCCGGTCGACGCGCCCTATCCGCGCAACGAGCTTTTCCGCACCTCCGGAGAATACGCCCATCTCTGCCGGATCGCTTCGGGCAAGCTCGAGGAAGCGATTGGCTCATGAGCGCGCCCGAGGATACCATGGCGCGCGCCTCCGCCGCGGCCGAAGCCTTGCCTGTTCCGGTCGAGCCCCGGTTTCTTGGCCTGCCTGCCAGCGTTTGGCCGCGCATCTTCGCGCCGCTCGTCATCGGCGCGCTGGTCCTGGCGCTCTGGGAGTTCGCGGTCCGCTGGAACGAGATCCCCTCCTATGTGCTGCCTGGACCGGTGCTAGTCGGCCAGACCCTGGTCGCGGACTGGGCGACGCTGTCCGGTTCGCTCTGGGTGACGCTGCGCATCACCTTCCTGGCGCTGGCGGCGGCGGTGGTCGTCGGCGTGGCGCTGGCGGTGCTGTTCAGCCAGTCGAAATGGTTGGAAATGGCGCTGCTGCCCTATGCCATCGTGTTGCAGGTGACGCCGATCGTCGCGATCGCCCCGCTGATCATCATCTGGGCCAACGACATCGACCTGTCGTTGCTGATCTGTGCCTGGATCGTCGCCTTCTTTCCGATCCTGTCGAACACGATCCTCGGCTTGAGCGCCGCGGACCACAACCTCGTCAACCTGTTCGAGCTCTATGGCGCGAGCCGCTGGCAGACCCTGCGCTATCTCAGATTGCCGGCGGCACTGCCCTATTTCCTGGCGGGGCTGAAGGTCTCCGGCGGATTGGCGCTGATCGGCGCGGTGGTAGCCGAATTCGTCGCTGGAACCGGCGGCAACGCCTCCGGGCTGGCCTATCGCATCCTGGAGGCCGGCTACCAGCTCAAGATTCCGCGCGTCTTTGCGGCCTTGGCGATGATCTCGCTTTCCGGGGTCGCGATCTTCCTGGCGACGAGCCTGGTCTCGCACCTGCTGCTGCGCCGCTGGCACGAAAGCGCGATCCGGCGGGAGAACTGATCCGGCGAACGTCCGGGCCTTTCGGGCGAAAGGCTCAGGCGAAAAAGGCGAGTTTGCGCTCGGCCGGCAGCGCATCGATCTCGCGCAAGCCGATTTCAGACGAGCTGGGGATGGTTGCTGCCTGTGCCGTCGCCAGGGCGGCCGGCTCGCTGAAGACGAGGTCGTCATCGAGCAGTTCGATCGTTCCGATCCGTGGCTCGCCATTCGGCAGATCGTCGAGCCGATGCGCCTGCTGCGCTTCGCGGGTGGCTGGGGCGGCCGGATTGTCGAAGCCGTTCTCCGCGAAATCGCTGTCCGTCGCGGGCGCCGCACGCGGGGTCAATCCGGCGAGCTCCGTCGCCGTGAGGTAGTGCGGGCTCGGATCGCGCGCGATCTCGCCGAAGGCGCGTAGGCTCGAATCGAGCATGGCGATCGTGTCCGCGATCTTGTCGATGCGCTGGACGACACTGTCGACGAGGCCTACGGCCTGCGAGGCTTCGGCCGCGTGCCGATCGAGCCGATCGCAGAGCGTCGTGTCGGAGCCGCTCTCGCGCAGGTTCCAGGCGACCTCCTGGATGCTTTCCGTTGCGCCGAGGATGGAGCCCGCTGCCCGTTCGATCTGGGCTGCGAGGCCGGAGGAGCGTTCCTGCGTCTTGCCGCTGATCCGTTCGAGATCGACGCGCAGGTCGCTGATCAACGCGGCGGCTTCGATCAGACTGCTGTCCCGGCTGGTTTCCTGGACGCCCAGCCCGACGACGCGCTCGATCCGTCCGATGGCGCCGAGCAACTGGAGCGTATCGGCCTGCCGGTTGCGCTTGGCGTATTCGGCCATGAACCAGCGCCCGCGGGCGGTTTCCATGACGGCCGCTTCGATGGCGTCGTAATCGGCCTGGCTCAGCGGTGTCAGGGAGCGGGCGTCGCTCATGACCGGTCTGCCTTCGATCAGATGGGCCGAATCAATGACGGCCGAAGATGACGGTTCGGAAAGCCTGCGCGACGATTGCTTAAGGAATTGCTGCTGCTGCCCCAGGGGCAACCTCTGCGGTTCTCCCGTCTTCTATGGCGCTTCGGCAACGGTCGGTGTGCAGGAGGCCGCCGGAGGCGCCACTCGGCTTGCCAAGCGGCATTCTCACGGCAATACAGGGAACAGGGGTGGATTCCGGCGCTGGGTGGTGCCGAGGCGGCCGCAGATGCCGTTCGGCCAGGTGAGGGACATCACGGGCAGATGCCGAGCGTTGACACCGCCGAACCTCAGGCGATCTTCCGCGACGATGCAGGAACCTTGGCCGTCACGCTGGCGGGCTCCTGGAGCGCGGACCGCGCGCCGCGGCTCGAGAAGCTGGTCGGCGAGATCACCGGACGCCTGCGGAACGGCGCGCGCGCGCGCCTCGATCTCTCGGACGTCACGCGGCTGGATACGCTCGGCGCCTATGTCCTCAACCGGCTCAAGGCACGGCAGGAGAGGGACGGGACTTCGGTCGAGATCGTCAGCCGCCGGCCGGAGCACGGCATCCTGCTCGCCGAGGTCAAGGTCCACGATGAGGACAAGCCTCGCTCGCCCGATCATTTCAGCGTGGTCAGTGTGCTCGCCAATATCGGCGAGGCTGTCGTGCGCTTCGGCCGCGACATGGTCGGGGGCGCGATGTTCCTCGGCGAGGTCGTGGTGGGCTCCGCCGCGGTCGTGCTCGGTCCCCGCAAGTTCCGCGGGCCGTCCCTCGTCAACCAGATCGAGCTGATCGCCTTCAACGGCGCGCCGATCATCATGCTGATCTCCTTCCTGGTCGGCTGCATCGTCGCCCAGCAGGGCATCTTCCAGCTCCAGCAGTTCGGCGCGTCCGCCTTCGTGGTGAACCTCGTCGGCATCCTCGTCCTGCGCGAGCTTTCCGTGCTGCTGACCTCGATCATGATCGCCGGTCGCTCGGGCTCGGCCTTCACCGCCGAGATCGGCTCGATGAAGATGCGCGAGGAGATCGACGCGCTGCGGGTGATGGGCCTCGACCCGATCGAGGTTCTGGTGGTGCCGCGCATCCTCGCGCTGATCATCTCGCTGCCGATCCTGACCTTCATCTCCTCGATGGCCGGATTGACCGGCGCCGGCCTCGTCGCCTGGCTCTATGGTGGTATCGGCGTCGACACCTTCCTCGCCCGGCTGCAATCGGTCATCACCTGGAAGCACTTCGCCGTCGGCCTGATCAAGGCGCCGTTCATGGCCTTCGTGATCGGGCTGATCGCCTCGATCGAGGGTCTTGCGGTCAAGGGCTCGGCCGAATCGCTCGGCCGTCAGGTCACAGCCTCGGTGGTGAAGGCGATCTTCATGGTCATCGTCGTCGACGGCCTCTTCGCCATGTTCTTCGCGTCGATCGAGTTCTGACGATGGGCGAGCATGACAACCGGCTCGCGGAGGCGGCACGACACAGGGGCGAGGGCGAGCCCGACGCCATCATCCGCGTACGCAACCTCAAGGTCGCCTTCGGCGACAAGGTCATCATGGATGGCCTGAACCTCGACGTGCTGCGCGGCGAGATCCTCGGTTTCGTCGGCGGCTCCGGGCAGGGCAAGTCGGTGCTGACCCGGACGATCCTCGGGCTGGTGCGCAAGCAGCGCGGCACGATCGAGATCTTCGGTGAGGATGTCGACAGGCTCAATCCTCAGCAGCGACGCCGACTGGAGCGGCGCATCGGCGTGATGTTCCAGCAGGGCGCGCTGTTCTCGGCGCTGACCGTGAAGCAGAACATCCAGGTACCGATGCGGGAATATCTCAACCTGCCGCCGGACCTGCTCGATGAGCTGGCAATGGTGAAGCTCGATCTCGTCGGCCTGCCCCAGGACGCGGCGGACAAGGCTCCCTCCGAACTGTCAGGCGGCATGATCAAGCGTGCGGCGCTGGCACGCGCGCTGGCGCTCGACCCGGAGATCGTCTTCCTCGACGAGCCGACCTCGGGGCTGGACCCGATTGGCGCGGCCGAGTTCGACGATCTCATCGTCACGCTCAAGGAGACGCTGGGGCTGACCGTGTTCATGGTGACCCACGATCTCGACAGCCTGTATGATGCCTGCGACCGAATCGCCGCATTGGCGGACAAGAAAGTCATCGCCGTCGGTCCGCTGGCAACGATGCTGGCATCCGACCATCCGTGGTTGAAAGCCTATTTCGGCGGAGAGCGCGCCATGGCCCGGCAGCCGGCCGGGAAGCGGGAGCAGAACGGCTAGACCATGGAATCGCGTGCCAATTACGCTCTCGTCGGCCTGTTTACCCTGGCGGTGCTCGCAGCCGCCTTCGGCTTCGTCTACTGGTTCAACAGCGGCGCCGCCGGACGCAGGGACAACATCCGCGTCATCTTCACCGGCTCGGTGACCGGCCTCGGCCGCGGTTCGAGCGTGCTGTTCAACGGCCTGCGCGTCGGCGAAGTGACGAGCATCGAGCTCCAGCCGGACGATCCGCGCCGCATCTACGCCGTCATCCAGGTCGCCTCGACCACGCCGATCCGCGAAGACACCCGCGCGCGCATCGAGGCGCAGGGCCTGGCCGGCGTCGTCGCCCTCCAGCTTATCGGCGGCGCGCCCGACGCGCCGGTGCTGACGGCCAAGCCCGGTGAGCCGATGCCGACGATCATCGCCGAGCGTTCCGAGCTGCAGGACATCATCGAGACCGTCCGCAACGTCGCGCAGCGGGCCGACACGGTGCTGGGCTCCCTCGACGGGCTGATCAAGCAGAACCGCGAGCCGATCAACAACACCGTCCGCAACGTCGAGAAATTCTCCGAGGCTCTCGGCAAGAACTCCGACGGGCTCGACAAGCTGATGGCTGGCTTCGGCAACATCGCCGATACGATCCAGCCGCTCTCGCAGAAGCTGCAAGGGTTGAGCGAAGAATTGACGGCCGTGGTCAAGTCGGTCGACCGGCAGAAGGTCAGCAACATCGTCGAGAATGTCGACAAGTTCACCGGCGCGCTCGGCGGTTCCAGCCAGGATGTCAGCAAGGCGGTCAAGGACGTCGCCTCGATCACCGAGAAGCTCAACCGCGCGGCCGATCAGGTCGAAGGCGTGTTGAAGGGCGCGCAGGCTTTCCTGAACACGGCCTCCGGCCCCGATGGCCGCACGGCTCTGACCGAGGTCGCCGACGCGGCGAAGTCGATCCGCGTCCTGGCCGACAATCTCGACAAGCGCACGGCCGAGATCAGCATCGGGATCAACCGCTTTACCGGCTCGGGGCTGCGCAATGTCGATTCCACCGTCTCGGAGGCGAAACGGGTGCTGACGGAACTGAATCGCACGCTCCGGAATTTCGAACGCAACCCGCAGCAATTCATCTTCGGCGGCAAGCCGCCGCTCCCGCAATACAACGGATCCCGCTAACCGATGACGATCGAAGCCCCCCAGACTGTCATGGTCCGTCGTGGCCTTCGCGCGCTGGTGCTGTCAGCCGGGTTCGCTCTGGCCGGGTGCGGCGGCGGCCCGACGCCGACGACCTTCGACCTGACGGCCCCGAGCGGCTTCGGGCGCGTCGGCGGCTCGCGCGCCACGATGGTCGTGGCCCGTCCGACCGCCGTGCAGACGCTCGATTCCGACCGTGTCATCGTCAAGGATTCGAGTGGTGCGCTCTCCTTCCTCGGTGGGGCGCAGTGGGCGGATCAGGTGCCGGCGCTGGTGCAGACCCGGCTGATCCAGACCTTCGAGAACGCCAGCCGCATCGGCTCGGTCTCGGCGCCGGGGCAGGGCATCACGCCGAGCCTCCAGCTCGTGACCGATATCCGCAGCTTCAATATCGATGCCGCTTCCGGTGCGGCCGTGGTTGAGATCACCGCCAAGATCGTCGGCGACACCAGCGGCAAGATTCAGCGCGCCAGGCTGTTCTCGGCCCGGGTGCCGGCTGCTGCGGTGGATGGGCCGGGTGCGGCGCAGGCGCTCGACCGCGCCCTGTCGCAAGTGCTGATCGAGATCGTTCGCTGGGCACGCTGACCGGCGGTCCGCCGGCTCGACCAGCGATGTTCCGGCGCGGCGAATCGATCTAGGCTGCGGGCCCGGCTTGGCCCGAGCCCGCCCCCCTCCCGCGGGGAAGCATCAGCATGTGGGGCTTTCGAGACGTTCCGACCGACTGTTCGGGCACACGCATGAGGAGGGATTGCGCCGTCGGCCCGCAATAGGAGGTCTCCGCATGAAGCTCTCGGTGCCGATCCATCATCTCAAGCGCAGGGCCAAGCTCCTGCATCGTCGCGAACGGATCCCGCTCCACGCCGCGCTCGACCGCATCGCCGCGGCCGAAGGTTATCGCAGCTGGAATCTGCTTGCGGCGAGGCAACCCGTAGCCAGCGCGGCGATGGCTCTCTATCGCCGGCTCGAACCGGGCGATCTGGTGCTCGTCGCAGGGCGCCCCGGACAGGGCAAGACGCTTGTCAGCCTCGCGCTCGCCGCCGAGGCGGCCAGGGCAGGGGGGCGAAGCGCCTACTTCTCGCTGGAATACACGCCTGGCGACGTGGTCGAGCGTCTGCGCGCCCTCGGTTTCGATAAGGGCGAGCTGGAAGGCTTCTTCGATCTCGATTGCTCCGATGCGATCAACGCCGATTATATCGGAACCGCGCTGGCGACCGCTTCCACCGGTACGCTCGCCGTGATCGACTATCTGCAACTGCTCGACCAGCGCCGCGACACGCCGGAATTGTCGCGGCAGGTACGTGACCTCAAGGCGCTGGCCCGTGAACGTGGATTGATCATCGTCCTGCTCTCGCAGGTCGACCGCTCCTACGATCCCGCCGCCGAACCGTTTCCGGACAGGACGGATATCCGCTTGCCCAACCCTGTCGATCTGCGGCTTTTCGACAAGATGTGCTTCCTGAACGGCGGCGATATCCGGTTCGAGATCGCGGCCTGACCTGCAGGATCAAAAAGAGAAGGCCGCCCAAAGGCGGCCTTCGATGTTCTCGCGAGATGCGCGGCGCTTACTCGAAGCGCCCGCTGGCGTGGGCCAGCATCGTATAGACCTTGCCGGTCTCCGAGGTGAGGTAGGTCTTCGCCACCATCGAGTCGCGATCGTCCTTCGACGCCTCGCCGAGCAACCGCTCGAACTCGTCGATATAGCGATCGACGGTCTCGCGGAACTCGTTGTCGCGCCGGTACTTGCGGCGGATCTCGTCGAAGGTCTGCTGGCCCTGCAGCGTGTAGAGCCGGCGGGTGAAGACGTTCCGCTCGCCGCGCTTGTAGCGATCCCACAGCTCGACGGCGGCGTCATGGTCGATCATCCGCGCGATGTCGACCGAGAGTGAGTCGAGCTTCTCGATCGAATGCGTCGTCGGTTTGCTCGCCTCCGGCGCCTTGTCGTCGCGCGAGGCGCGCACCAGCAGGTCCGAGAGCCAGCCGGACTTCGCCGGCTGCTGCGGCTCGGACGTCCGTCGCGGAGCTTCCTGGGCCGGGGCAGGGCGGGGCGCTGGCTTCGTCTCGGTCCGCGCCGTCGGCTCGCTGCGAGCAGGCTCGGACGCCGCGTCAAGCGAAGGGCGCAGGGCTGGGCTTTCGGCTGCAGCGGGCTTGGGCTGCTGCGGCGCCGGCGCATAGACAGGAGCCGGCTGCGCCGCGGCCGGGGCCGCGCTGGCGGCGACGGTCGTCCGGCGAGCGCCACCCTGATCGATCGGCAGGGAGACGTCGCCGCGACGGCCGGCGCGGGTGACGATCTCTGTGAGATCATTCAGCGCCTTGATCTGCTCGGCCACGACCCGGCGCATGGCCGAAGTCGATTCCTGCGTCTCCTGCGGCAGTTCCAGCACGCCGCGCTTCAGCTCGGCGCGTGTGACTTCCAGCTCGCGCTGGATGTCGCCGGTAACGCCGCGCATGTCCTGCGCGGCCTTCTGGAAGCGCTCGGTGACCTTCGAGAGCTCGCCGCCGATCTCGGCCGTGACCTCGGCATAGGCCGCGCGCAGGGCTTCCGCCGTGCGCTCGCGCTCCTTGCCGGTCGTGGCGCGGATCGTCTCGAACTGCTGGGCGATGGCGCTGGTGGTCGCCTCCGCCGAGTCGGAGAGCACGGCGCCGATCTGCCGGGCACGCGCTTCCGCCGTGCCGAGCGATTCGTCGATCAGCGAGGAGAAGGAGCGGGTGATCGCCTCGACATCCTCGGTGCGGCTGGCGATGAGGCCATGCAGCTCCTCCAGCGAGTCGCGCCGCTCGGCCAACGCCTTGCCGACGCGGGCCTCGACCTGCTCCAGCCGGCCGACCACGGCGTTGAGCGCCGCGCTGCTGGCCTGCGAGACCTCGCTGAGCGAGGTGCCCTTGTCGTCGAGTTGGGCGATGAGGGCCGCGGCGTCGCGCAGCGTGCCTTCCGAGAAGCCCTTGAGATCGGCGATCTGCGCCGTGACCTGCTGCGAGGCGTTGTTGGCCTCCGCCATCACCGTGCCGATCACCGTCTGCAGCTCGCCGACGCGGGTCGACAGGCTGTTCTCGACGGCGGCGAGGTTCTTGTTCGCGCCGTTGACGATCTGCTGCATGAGCTTGTTGGCTTCGCCGAGGCGGCCGAGCATGCCGCCCAGCTCCTCGCGCAGCTGCTCGTTGGTGCCGACCAGCGCCTCGATCGACTGGCGGGAACCGGATTCCAGCGTCTCGCGCAGTGCGTTCGAGGAGGTCTCGACTGCGTTGGCGATCGCAGCACCGCGGTCGCGCAGCCCGGCGACGACGGCATTGCCACGGGCTTCCAGAGCCCGCACCACGGCCTCGCCTGCAGCGGCGAAGGCGGCGGAAAGAGCTTCGCCACGGTCTCCGAGCGCGTCGAGCATGCCGCTGCCCTTGGCGTCGAAGAGCGAGCGCAGCGCTTCGGTCCGCTCGTCGAGCGAGGCGGAGACCGTCTCGCCGTGGCGCTCGAGCGCATCGACGATGATGGCGCCCTTGCTATCGAAGATCGCCCGCAGCGTGTCGGCCTGCGCGTCGAGCGCGCTGGAGATGACGCTGCCCTGCCGGCCGAGCTCCTCGGCGATCACGCCACCCTTGCCTTCGAAGAGGTTGCGCAGCTGCTCGGTGCGCTCGTCGAAGGCGCTGGAGATGGCCGTTCCCTGCTGGCCGAGGGCCGCGACCATGTCGCCGCCCTTGTCCTCGAACAGGGTACGCAGCTGTTCGGTCCGGGCGTCGAGGGCGGTCGAGATGGCGTCGCCCCGGCGGCCGAGGGCCGCCACGATGCCGAGACCTCGGTCGTCGAACAGGGTGCGCAGCTGCTCGGCGCGCTCGTTGAGCGCGGCGGCAATGGCTTCGCTCTGCTGGGCCAGCGTCGAGACCATGCCGCTGCCATTGTGCTCGAACAGGGCGCGCAGCTCCTGTGCCCGCTCGCTGAGGGCAGCAGCGATGGCTTCGGAGCGGCCCTGCAGGGTCGTCGCGATCTCTTCGCCCCGGGTGTCGAGCGTGTGCGAGACCGTGTCGAGCCTGCCGACGACGCGCTCCTCGAAGCGCGCCACGCTCTGGTCGAGCGTGTCCGCGATCTGCAGGGCGCGGCCGCCGAGCGTCGCATTGATATTGTCGGCCTTGTCGCTGAGCGTGCGGGTGAGCGACTCGCTCTTGGAGGTGACGACCTCGCCGATCTCGTCCGCCTTGGCGGCAAGGGCGCGCGTGACCTCGCGCCCGCCTTCCGCCAGCACGCGGGCGATATCGACCGTGCGCTCCACCAGCGCCTCGTTGAGGGCGGTAGCGCGCGAGCCCAGGCTGCCGTCGATGCGGGCGATCAGGCTGTCGAGCGAGCCGGCGATCTCGGCGCTCTTGGCGCCGGAGCGCTCCTCGAACAGCTTGATCTGGCCTTCCATCGCATCGGCGGCCTCGCGGGTGCGGTCGGCGAGCAACTCGGCCGCTTCCAGCGCGCGGGTGCCGACCTTGTCGGCCAGCGAAACGCCATCCTGCGAGATCAGCTTCTCGACCTGCGCGATGCCGGCATTGAGCGCTTCGGTGAGCTCGCGCGCATCGCCCGAGATCTTGGCCGTGAGCGAGCCGCCCTGATGGACGATGAGGTCCTCGAAGGCGTTGAGGCGTGCAGCGAGGCTTTCCTCGACCTGGCGGCCTTGGCTGTCGAACAGATGCGACAGGGCCCCGAGGCGCATGCCGATCGCGGACTCGATCTCGTGGCCGCGCTCGTCGAAGAGGCGGCTGAGCGCGTCGTGGCGGCTGGCGAGGGCATCGGTGAGCGCCTGGGCGCGATCCTCGACCGAGCGGAGCATGGTGTCGGCATTGGCGGACAGCACCTGGCCGACGCGGCCGCTCTGGTCGCTCAGCGCGAGCACGAGCTCGTTGCCGCGCTCGTCGAAGAGCTTGGTCAGGGCGTCGTGGCGGGTCGCCAGCGCCTCCGTCAGCGCCTGGGCGCGGTCCTCGACCGAGCGCAGCATCGACTGGGCATTGGCAGTGAGCGCCTCGTTGACGCGGCCACCCTGCTGAGTCAGTGCCAGCACGATCTCGCGGCCGGTGCCGGCGAGCATGGTGCGCGCGTCCTCGGCATGGACGGTGAAGGTGTCGCGCAGGCCCTGGGTCGCTTCGACGACGCGGTCGGCGACATGGCGGCCGTCGACATTGATCGTCTCGGTGAGGGTGCGGGTCGCCTCCGTCATGCGGCGCGCCAGGTCTTCGCTCTGCTCGCCGAGCAGGGTGTGGACCTCGCGGCCGGTGTTGACGAGATCGCGGACCATCGTCTCGCGATGCTCGCCCAGCAGCTGGCCGACCTTCTCGCCGGTCTCGCCGACGCTGGCGAGGAAGCCGGTCTGCTGCTGTTCCAGCGCCGCGCGCGCGCCCTCGACCGCATCGGTGATGCGGGAGGCGAGCGCCAGGCCGCGCTCATCGAGCTTCTGGTCAATGCTCTCGCCGGTTTCGGCGAGGCGGCTGATCAGGGCGCCGCTGCGCTCCGACAGGATGCCGTGCACGGAGCGACCGACATCGGCGATGCGGCTGGCCACGGCCTGGCTCTCGTTGCCGAGCAGGTCCTTGATCTCGAGCCCGGCCTGCGAAACCTTCACGGTCATGGCGCCGGCCTGCTCCTCGAGCAGGGCGCTGACGCGCTCGCCGGTCTCCGAGAGGCCGGAGATCATGCGCTCGCTCTCATGGCCGACGACGCGGCTGACGTCGTGGCCGGCCTGGGTCAGGCGGCTGACCAGGACCTCGCTCTCGTCGCGCAGGCGGGTCTCGACGGCATTGACCGCACCCGAGACGCTGGAGACCAGTGCCTCGCTGCGCTCCTCGAGCAGGCGAGCGACATCGGCGCCGGCGCCCGAGACACGGGTGACAACGCTGTCGCTCTGCTCGCCGACGAGCTGCGCAAGATCGCGGCCGGCGCCGGAAACGCGGCCGACGAGTGCGCTGGCCTGCTGGTCGAGCAGGGCATGGACGGTCTCGCCGGTCTCGTTGAGGCGCATGACGAGCTTGCCGCCATGCTCGTTGAAGAGCCCGTTCACCCGGTCGGCGACCTCGGTGATGCGGTGGGTCAGCGTCTCGCCATGCTTGTCGACGGCCGAGCCGAGCGTCTGGCCGGCATCGCTGACCCGCAGGACGATCGACTCGCCGCGCTCGCGCAGCACGTCGTCGACGGACTGGACCGTTTCGTTGAGGCGGCTGACCAGTGTGTCGCCATGCGAGCCGATGAGGCTGTGAACGTTCTCGCCGACCTCGTTGAGGCGCGCTGCGATGGCTTCGTTCTGGCGGGTGAGCAGGTTGTTGACGCCGCGTCCGACTTCGGTGAGGCGGACGGTGACGCTCTCGCCCTCGCTGGAGAGGGCGTTGCGCAGCGCCTCGCCGGATTCCGCCAGGCGCTGCTGCAAGGCCTCGCTCTGGCTTTCGATCAGCGAGACCATGCTGCGGCTGCTGACCTCGAAGCGTTCAGCCGCCTCGACGCCGCGGGCGGAGATGTCCTTCGCCAGCGTCTCGCCGGTGGTCTTCAGCGTCTCGTTGACGGTCTCGACGCGGGCAGTCAGTGTCTCCGCGACCTGCATGCCGGTGTCGCTGATGGCGCGGGTGACGTTCTGCGCCTCGGTGGTGAGGCCTTCGGTCAGCGCGATGCCGGTCTTCTCCAGCGAGCCGGCGATCTCCTTGGCGCGGCCGTCGAGCATGGTCGAAAGGTTGTCGCTGGCGCCGGCTAGTCGCTCGGAGACCTCACCCGAGGTGACCTGCAGCCGCTCGACGAGGTCATGGCTGCGGCCGCTGATCTCCTCGATCATCTTTTCTCCGGCGCGGCCGAGCGCCTGGGTGATCTGGTCGCCCTTGGCGCCGAGCGAACCGGTGACGCGGTCGCCCGCTTGTGCGATCGCCTCGGCGATGGTGCGGCTGGCCCCGTCGAGATCCTTGGCGATGCCTTCATGCGCGCCGCTGATGGCGAGCTTGACGCGCTCGGCATTGCCGACCACCGCCTCGCGCTGGGTGACGAGTTCGTCGATCAGCGAGCGCAGGCGGATTTCATTGTCGGCATAGGCGCGTTCCAGCGTCGAGATCTCGCCGCGGACGATGGTTTCGAGTTCGCCGGCGCGCGCTACGGCGCGTTCGATGCCGTCGCCCATGGCGGCGACTTCACGGCGAATGGTCTGGCTGAGCGAGAGCACCGAATCGGCGCCGGCGACCTCGGGCTCGGCCAGGCGCAGCGCGACATCGGTCATGGCGCGCGAGATCAGGCGCATTTCCTGCGTGCGGCGATAGAGTGCTGCGAGCACGAAGAAGAACACGACCGGCGCACCGATCGAGAGAGCGAGCAGGGTCCATTCGCCGATGCCGAAGGAGGCGACGGGCTCGGGCAGACCGTTGCTGAAGGAACCGAAGCGATGAAGCAGCACGAAGGCAGCGCCGCCGAGCCAGGCTATCGAAGCCAGCGCAGCGAACCAGTAGGGCTTGCGTGACGGGCGCACGGCAAACGCCTGGACGAGCGAGCTGGAATCGCGGCGGTCGTCATTGGCGACGCGGCTGGTGTCGGGCGCGATCGCGGGACGCGGAGGCTGCGGCGCCTGCTGGGTCTGCGCGGCTGCCGCCGGCGCAGCGACGGACTCGACGCGCGGCAGCTCGAGCTTCAGATCGTTTTCGCTGGTGGCAGGCAGGCGGGGTTCGGCCGCGACCGGCGTCTCCGTCTCGCCCTGCGGCTGTTCGAGGCGAAGCGCCTCCTCGATCGCCGACATCGCAGCTTCAGTGGGGTCCTGGAGCTTCTTGGGTCGATTCATGGTTGCCGCCTCGCCACGCTACTGAAGATGGTCGCGAACACATGCGCCGCTGTCCCGGCCGCCTCTGGCCGGGTAAACGGGACACTGCGCCCATCATTTACCAATTGGAAGGGTACTGAAGCACCGGACTCTTGGAAACCCATTTGAGTGCCTGATTCACAAACGTCGTTAACGCCTCGTTCACCATCAAGGCGCTTCTTGGAGTGGGTCGGGCCGCTCCCGCGGTCCCTCGATATCATGCGTTCAAGCGTTATCCGAGTTCGCCCCATGCCCCAGACGGCTATCGATACCGCGCATCTCTCCCGCCAGACTGGCGGCGACCATGCGCTCGAGCGTGAGCTGCTCACGCTCTTCGCCCAGCAATGCGTCAAGCATCTGCGCACCATCCACGCCGGCGCCGACACGCAGGCGCGGCTCGATGCGGCTCACAGTCTGAAGGGCGCGGCCCGGGCCATCGGCGCCTGGCAGGTGGCCGAGGCTGCCGACGCCGTCGAGCATGGCCTGGCCGAGGCGGATCAGCACCGGACCGAAGCGGCGATGGATGCTCTGGCGCTCGCGGCCGCCGAGGCGCGCGCCGTGATCTGTCGCTCCGACTGCGCGGCTTGAGCGCGCCTGCGCAACCCGCCGGCGCACCACGGCCATTTCACCCCGCCTGGAAATGCTCTAAGCGAAGCCGCAAACCCTGCGCGCGGGGCAACCGCGTGCGAGCGCGTCGCCGGAGTCCGCAATGCCGAATATCACCTATATCGATGCCCATGGAGAGAGCCGCACGGCCGAGGGCGAAGTCGGCGCCACCGTGATGGAAACGGCGATCCGCAACGCGGTTCCGGGCATCGAGGCCGAGTGCGGCGGCGCCTGCGCCTGCGCGACATGCCATGTCTATGTCGATGAGGCCTGGATGGAGAAGGTAGGCCAGCCCGAGCCGATGGAGGAGGACATGCTGGACTTCGCCTTCGATGTCCGGCCGAATTCGCGCCTCTCCTGCCAGATCCGCATCCGCGAGGATCTCGACGGCCTCGTGGTCCGCACGCCCGAGCGGCAGGGCTGAAATCGCTCTCGACCTGAGGCGATCTTTCGGTTCGCACGTCTGGCGCGGCATCGCATGCACGATTTGCGTTGGATCAATGCGTCTTGTCGGGCAGAGTTCAAGATGGTGTCGCAACCAGCCTTGAGGAGGTCGTGATGTTCAAGTCGATCATGGTTCCCGTCGATCTGGCCGAGGCTGAGCTCGCCCAGCCGGCCATCGCCAATGCGGTCTCCTTCGCCAAGGTTTCCGGCGGCACGGTACGGCTGGTTTATGTCCGCTCGCTCGTACCGGTCACCTACATGGAGTTCGTGCCGGCCGATTTCGACGCGGAGCAGCAGCAGGACGCGGAGGCCAAGCTCGCCGAGATCGCCGCCAAGGTCGATCTTCCGCCCGAGCAGGTTTCCGCCAAGGTTCTGATCGGGTCCGTGCATGGCGAGGTGCTGGCCGAGGCCGATGCCAGCGGTACCGACCTCATCGTCATCGGCTCGCATGAGCCCGGCATGCTGGCTTACGTCATCGGCTCCAACGCTTCGGCGATCGTTCGTCGCGCCAAATGCTCGGTGATGGTGCTGCGCCACGCCTGAATGGGGGCAGGGGTCAGCGGCTTGTCGCACGCCCCGGCACGAGATCGTCAGGCACCTCGCCGGTCGCGAGTTCGCGCGGCCGGTTGAGCGAGATCAGCGGCCAGACCTGCCACCAGGAGGCCGCGAGCAGGAGCATGGCGAGCAGGCCGGCATTGGTCTGGCCCTGCTGGAAGGCGCGCAGCGCGAAGAACACGATCATTGCCAGCGAGAACCCGCCTACCAGGGCCATGCCGAGCCAGATCGGCCGTGGCCGGCCGCCGATGAAGCGGGCCTGCGGGTTGGCCCGCGCGATCGCTTGCGCCAGCGCCGTGACGAAGCGGTGATAGCGCGCATCGTCGCGATCGAGATCGGTCAGCGAGCGCCAGGAGAGGTTGCCGAAGGTGACGGTCTTGCCGTCCTTGAGGCGCAACTGCGTCCGGTAGCCCTTCGCGGAGATGTTGCCCGGCGCGAAGACGAACCGGACCTGCTCGATGCCGCTCAGCCGGACACGGTCGACGGCGCGGGTGCGATCGATCTCCAGCACGTCGCCGTCCAGCTTGTAGGCAATCTCGAAGCCGACGGGCTTCGGGCGCTGGCGCCAGCTTGGGGCAGGGGTGTCGTCGTGGTCGTCGATCATGGGCGGCAGTTAGAGCAATCCGGCCGCTCAAGGAAAGCTGGCCGATCGTCTCGGCTCACCGCGCCAGGACCTTCATCGCACCGTCGAGCCCGTCCAGCGTCAGCGGGAACATGCGCCCGCCCATCAGTCCGCCGATCTGCAGGATCGACTGGGTATAGCCCCACAGATGCTTCTGCACGGGGTTGAGCCAGACC
The DNA here is from genome assembly GCF_002220095.1 of Bosea sp. AS-1. Lineage (GTDB taxonomy): Bacteria > Pseudomonadota > Alphaproteobacteria > Rhizobiales > Beijerinckiaceae > Allobosea. The sequence continues at coordinate 4,025,594 of NZ_CP022372.1, read as the reverse complement.
GATTTCGGGAACTTCGTCGTCATCCGCTCCATCCAGACCTGCCCCGCTTCCTCGTTCCAGTGCTCGACAGAGCCGCCTGGCATGGCGATCTCGTAGGGGCTCATCGACGCGTCGCCGACGAAAACCAGCCGGTAATCGGCGGGATAGGTCCGCAGCACCTCCCAGGTCGGGATCTGCTGCTCGTGGCGGCGACGATTCTCCTTCCAGACGCGCTCATAGGGGCAGTTGTGGAAGTAGAAATGCTCGAAATGCTTGAACTCGGCTCGCGCCGCCGAGAAGAGCTCCTCGGCCAGCTCGACATGCCAGTCCATCGAGCCGCCGACGTCGAGGAAGAGCAGCACCTTCACCGCGTTGCGGCGCTCGGGCCTGAGCTTCACGTCGAGATAGCCATGTTTGGCGGTCTCGGTGATCGTATTGTCGAGGTCGAGTTCTTCGGCGGCGCCGGTGCGGGCGAAGCGGCGCAGACGCCTCAGCGCGACGCGTAGATTGCGCACGCCGAGCTCGCGCGTGTCGTCGAAATCCTTGAAGTCGCGCTTGTCCCAGACCTTCACGGCCCGGAAGTTGCGGTTCTTGTCCTGGCCGATGCGGACGCCTTCGGGATTGTAGCCATAGGCGCCATAAGGCGAGGTGCCGGCGGTGCCGATCCATTTGTTGCCGCCCTGGTGGCGGCCCTTCTGCTCCTCGAGCCGCTGTTTCAGCGTCTCCCAGAGCTTGTCCCAGCCCATCGCCTCGATCTGGGCCTTTTCTTCGTCGGTCAGGAACTTCTCGGCGAGCTTGCGCAGCCATTCCTCGGGAATGCCGGCTTCCTCGATCGCCTGCTGCAGCGTCTCCATGCCCTTGAACACCTGGGCGAAGACCTGGTCGAACCTGTCGAGATGGCGCTCGTCCTTCACCAGCGTGGCGCGGGCGAGGTAATAGAATTCGTCGACCCTGTGTTCGGCGAGATCGGCTTCCACCCCTTCGAGCAGCGTCAGATATTCCCGCAGGGTCACCGGGACCTTGGCGGCGCGCAGATCGGTGAAGAGGCGAAGGAACATGCCGCTAATGTGAGGGCATGGGGTCGGAGGTCAAGCGATGTCCGCGAAGCTGCGCGAACACCGCCTGATCCCGATGGTTGGCTTTACGCCACCGCGTCGGCGAGGTCCTTGGTGACCTTGAACTTCACGACGGTCTTGGCCGGGACCTTGATGGTGGCGCCGGTCGAAGGGTTGCGGGCCTCGCGGGCCTCGCGCTTGGCAGCGGAGAGCTTGCCGATGCCGCCGAGCGTGACGTCGTCGCCCTTCTTCAGGGTCTTGGCGACGGTCGCGCCGAGAGAGGCCAGGATGGCCGAGACGTCGGCCTTGGTCTTCCCGGTCTCTTCCGCGATGGCGGCGATCAGTTCGTTCTTGGTCATGAAATCCTCCTTGAGAAGGTGTGGTAGGCGTCGCGTACTGGACTGTGGTCGTTCATGTCCGTTGCCGTCACGAGCGACCGTGGGAGACACATTCGCGGCGCGCAACTCAGGCAGTTGCCATGGTTATTGCGGAAAGACGATGCCCACGGCGCTAGATACGCACAGGAAACGGCTTCGTTCCGTCGGAAAACGCCGGATTTTTGCGCGTTTTCGCAGGTGCGGGAGCCGAGAGGGGCGCGCGCGCTCACAAAACGCGCACTGATTCGGCCAGCGCGGCGGGGCGCGAAACCGCGCCAGCCGCCGCGAAAAATCCGTCTCAGGCCTGTACGCCGTCGACATACCAGTCCATCTTCGAGAGCATCTCGTCGGTGGCGTGCTCGCCTGCCTTGACGCGCACTTCGCCCTTCTGGTCCTTGAGCTCGCCGGTGAAGGGGTGGAGCTTGCCTTCCTTGATGCCCTTGATCACCTCGTCGGCGGCAGCACGGGCCGCGGGCGTGACGGCTTCATTGTAGGGCGCGATCTTGACCATGCCCTCCTTGAGCCCGCCCCAGACCGCGCCGCTCTTCCAGGTGCCGTCCATGACGTCCTTGACGCGCTTGATGTAGTAGCCAGACCAGTCGTCCACGATCGCGGTGAGATGGGCTTTCGGCGCAAAGGCCTTCATGTCGGAAGCCTGGCCGAACGCGAAGACGCCGCGCTGCTCGGCCGCCTGCAGGGGAGCGGCGGAGTCGGTGTGCTGCGTGATCATGTCGGCGCCCTGGTCGATCAGCGCCTTGGCCGCATCGGCTTCCTTGGCGGGGTCATACCAGGTCGAGCACCAGATGACCTTGGTCTTGAAGTTCGGGTTCACCTTGCGGGCAGCGAGGTGGAAGGCGTTGATGCCCATTACCACTTCGGGGATCGGGAAGGAGGCGACATAGCCGGCCTGCCCGGTCTTCGACATATGGCCGGCGATGGTGCCGATTACCGCGCGGCCCTCGTAGAAGCGTGCATCGTAGGTGGCGACGTTCTCGGCGCGCATATAGCCGGTGGCGTGCTCGAACTTGATCTTCGGGAACTGCTTGGCGACCTGGATCGTCGGGTTCATGAAGCCGAAGGAAGTCGCGAAGATCAGCTGGTTTCCGGCCTGGGCGAGCTGGCGCAGCGCGCGCGCCGTGTCGGGGCCTTCCGCGACGTTCTCGATGAAGCTGGTCTTGACCTTCGCACCGTATTCCTTTTCCAGCGCGAGGCGGCCCTGGTCGTGCGTCCAGCTATAGCCATGGTCGCCGATCGGCCCGACATAGATGAAGCCGACGCCGAGCGGCGACTGCGCCGAGGCGCCGCGGCCGAGGATTGGCAGCGTCGAGGCGGCGGCCGCGCCGAAGGTCAGCCTGCGGCGGGTGATGATGCTGGTCATGTCTGCGAAACTCCCCGTTGTCGGTTGCGGCGTCAGGACGCCGAGAAAGGTTTGCCGAGGCAGGCTGGCGCGTCGAGCCGGCCGGTCTTTCGTCCTAACGACATCATGGTCAGAACCGCAATGGTCGCAAGGTAGGGGGCCATCGCCAGAACCTCCGGCGCGAGCCAGTTGACGCCGGCTGCCTTGGCCTGCAGCTCCAGCGTCATCACGGCGCCGAAGAGATAGGCACCGAGCAGGAGGCGCCCCGGTTTCCAGGCCGAGAAGACGACGAGCGCGAGCGCGATCCAGCCGCGCCCGGCGGTGAGGCGGTCGGCCCACATCGGTGTCAGCGCCAGCGAGAAATAGGCGCCGCCGAGTCCCGCGAGGGCGCCGCCGAACGCGACGGCCGCATAGCGGATCGCGATCACGCGATAACCGATAGCGTGCGCCGAGGCATCGTTCTCGCCGACCGCACGCAGGATCAGTCCTGCCCGCGTCCGGCGCAGGAAGTAGCCGACGGCCGCCACCAGCACGAGCGAGAGATAGACCAGGATGTCCTGCCCGAAGACGATCCGCAGGACGGGATGCTCCGAGAGCGCGGCGGGGAAGACCGGACCGAGCCGCTCCACCGTGCGACCCACGAAGCCGGCACCGATCAGGGATGAGGCGCCGGTGCCGAAGATGGTGAGTGCCAGGCCGGTCGCCACCTGGTTGGCGCCGAGCGAGAGTGCGAGCACGGCGAAGATCATAGCGGCGGCGACACCGGCGAGCATGGCGGCGACGAGTCCCAGAGTCGTGCTGCCGCTCGCGAAGGCGACGGCGAAACCGGCGACTGCGCCGCAGAGCATCATGCCCTCGACGCCGAGATTGAGCACGCCGGCCTTCTCGGCGACGAGCTCGCCCAGCGCCGCGAGCAGAAGCGGCGTCGAGGCCGCGATCAGCGTCATGAGGATGGAAACGGCCATCGCGCTGCTCATGCCGCCCTCCGCTTCCAGACGATGCGCCAGCGCACCAGCACGTCGGTCGCCAGCAGCATGAACAGCAGCATCGCCTGGAACAGGCCGGTCGCGGCCTGCGGCAGCCGGACCGTCGACTGCGCGATCTCGCCGCCGACATAGGTTCCCGCCAACACGATGCCGCCGAAGATGATGCCGAGCGGGCTGAGCCGCCCGAGAAAGGCGACGATGATCGCGGTGAAGCCGTAGCCGACGGGGAATTGCGGGGTGAGCTGGCCAAAGGGGCCGGCTGCCTCGAACAGCCCGGCGAGGCCTGCGAGCCCGCCGCTGAGCAGCATCGTCGCCCAGGTCGTGCGCGCCGCGCTGAAGCCGCCATGGCGGGCAGCGGCGGGCGCAAGGCCCACCACCTTCACCGCATAGCCGGCCGTGGTCTTTTCCATCAATAGCCAGGCGACGATGGCGAGTAGCAGGGCCGCGGGAATGCCGATGTGGACGAGCGAGCCCTCCATGACGGTCGGCAGCGTCTGATCGGCAGTGAACATCCGCGTCTGCGGGAAATTGAAGCCGCCCGGGTCCTTCCACGGCCCGCGCACGAGGTAATAGAGCAACTGCACCGCGACATAGGTCAGCATCAGGCTTGTCAGGATTTCGCTGACCTGCAGCTTTACGCGCAGCAGGGCGGGGATCGCGGCCCAGGCCATGCCGCCGAGAATGCCGGCGAGGGCCATGGCGGGCAGAATCCACCAGCCGGTCATGTCGTAGGTCGCGAGCGCAACGCCGGTTCCGGCGATGGCACCCATGACGTACTGTCCTTCAGCACCAATGTTCCAGACATTGGCGCGGAACCCGATGGCGAGCCCGAGCGCGATCATCACCAGCGGCGCCGCCTTGACGCCGATATCGGCCCAGCGCTGCGGCTCGATGAAAGGCGTGAGGAAGATGCTGCCGACGGCGTGGAAGCCGTCATAGCCCATGGCCGTGAAGAGGAGCATGCCGGTGAGCATGGTCAGCCCGATCGCGACCAGGGGACTGAGCCACAGCATCAGCATGCTCGGCTCGCGGCGGCGGCGCCATTCAAGCATGGATTGCCTCCGCGCCGTGGACCCCGCCCATCATCAGGCCGATCTCGTCGATGCCGAGGCTCGCGACCGGGCGCGGCGTCGACAACCGGCCTTCGTTGATGACGCAGAGCCGGTCGGCGAGCTCGAGCAGTTCGTCGAGGTCCTGCGAGATCACGACCACCGCCGAGCCCTTGGCGGCGAGGTCTACGAGCTCCTGTCGGATCGCGGCGGCAGCGCCGGCATCGACGCCCCAGGTCGGCTGCGAGACGACGAGCACGGCAGGCTGCTGGCCGATCTCGCGGCCCATGATGAACTTCTGCAGGTTGCCGCCCGAGAGCGAGCGGGCGAGCGCACCGTTGCCGGTGGTGCGCACGTCGAAAAGCTTGATGACGCCGTCGGCAAAGCGCCGGACGGCGCCGCGGCTGATGATGCCATGCGGCGCCAGCGGCAGGCGATGGCGCGCGGTCAGGACGCCATTCTCGGCCAGGGAAAAATCCGGGACGGCGGCATGGCCGTTGCGCTCTTCCGGCACGCAGGAGAGGCCGAGCGCCCGGCGCGCTCCCGCGCCTTCGAGACCGACCGCTTTGCCGTCAAGCCTGATGGCTTCAGGTGCTGCAGCGAGCTGCTCGCCCGACAGGGCGGTCAGAAGTTCGGCCTGCCCGTTGCCGGCGACACCGGCGATACCGAGGATCTCGCCGGCCCGTGCCTCGAAGGAGATCTGCTTGAGATCCGTCCCGAAAGGCGGCGTCCCCGGCAACGAAAGCCCGCTGACAGCAAGCCTGACCGCGCCGGCCTCGCTCGCGCGGCCATGCTCGATCTTGCGCAGCTCCGCGCCGATCATCAGCTCGGCCATGCGCTTGGTCGTCTCGATTTTCGGATCGCATGTGGCGACGACGCGGCCGCCGCGCAGGATGGTGGCGCTGTCGCAGAGTGCTTTGATCTCGGAGAGCTTGTGCGAAATGTAGAGGATCGAGCAGCCCTCCGCCGCAACCTGGCGCAGCGTCGCGAACAGGCGTTCGACCTCCTGCGGCGTCAGCACCGAGGTCGGCTCGTCCATGATCAGGAGCTTGGGCTTCTGCAGCAGGCAGCGCACAATCTCGATGCGCTGGCGCTCTCCGACCGAGAGCGTATGCACCTCGCGCTCCGGATCGAGCGGCAGCGAGTAGGATTGCAGGATCGCCGCGACGCGCTGCTTCAGCTCCTCGCGATCGACGGCCTCGTCGAGACCCAGCGCGATGTTTTCGATCACGGTCATCGCGTCGAACAGCGAGAAGTGCTGGAAGACCATGCCGATGCCGAGCTTACGCGCCGCCTTGGGAGAGGGGATCGCGACGGCCTCGCCGTTCCAGGAGATCGTGCCCTCGTCGGCCTGCTGCACGCCGTAGATGATCTTGACCAGTGTCGACTTGCCGGCACCATTCTCGCCGAGCAGAGCGTGGATTTCGCCTGGTTTGACGCTCAGGCTGATGTCGTCATTGGCCTTCACGCCCGGAAAGTTCTTGGAGATATGGGCGAGCGCCAGCCGCGGCGGCACTTCCTGCTCACGCGGCTGATTCATGTCTCGCTTTTCTCCTTCGCGCCGGCTCTCGGCGGCCAAGCAAGCAACGCACCAGCTCGGCTGTCGTCAAGGCCGCGATCACCTCGGGACGCTTGTCGTCCACATCCGAACCGCCGATGGGACAGGTCAGGCGCGCAAGCGTTTCGCGCCGCCCGCCGCTGCGCAGGAAGCTCGCTTCGAAGCGGGCGCGCTTGGTGGCCGAGCCGATCATGCCGACATAAGCTGCATCGCCGCGCGCCAAAGCCGTTTCCGCGAGCCGATAGTCGAGCGCATGGCTGTGCGACAGCACCACAAAGGCCGCTTTTGCAGGCGCATGCGCGACAGCGTCGACGGGATCGGCCATGCGGATGCAGGTGACGGCCGGCGGCAGCCCGCTCATGACGTCGTCGCGATCGTCTATCAGCGTGACGGTGAAGGGCAGGGCAGCGAGCGCTTTCGCCAGGGCTCGGCCGGTATGGCCGGCCCCGAAAACGAGGATCGAGGGACGGGCGGCCGTCTCCGCCTTCTCGCGCGCGGCCAAGATGGCCGCCTCCGGAGCGGAGCAATGCTTGAGCGAAACGCGCACGCGTCCGCCGCAACACTGGCCCATTTGCGGCCCGAGCGGGATGTCGAGGATCTGGTCGGGCGCTCCCTCGCTCAGCATGTGCCGGGCGAGATCGATGCAATGGAATTCGAGCTGGCCGCCGCCAATGGTGCCGGCGATGGCATAGGCCGTCACCGCCATGCTGGCGCCCGCCTCGCGTGGCGTCGAGCCTGTAGTGCCCTCGATCCGCACCAGCACGATGCCGTCGTGCCGATGCGCTGTCAGGAAGGCGGCGAGGCTCATCGGCCTGCCTCCACCCTGACGCGCTCGACCGCATCCAGCACCCGCTCCGGCGTCGCCGGCGCGTCGAGGCGTGGACAGATCCGGTAATCACCGACACTCGCCACGGCATCTGACAGCGCATGCAGCACCGAGATGGCGAGCATCAGCGGCGGCTCGCCTACTGCTTTGGAGCGATGGATCGTCAGCTCGCGGTTCGGCGCATTTTCCAGCAGGTGCACATTGAAGATGCGCGGGCGGTCCGAGGCGACGGGGATCTTGTAGGTCGAGGGCGCATGGGTCCAGAGCCGCCCTTTTTTGTCCCAGACCAGTTCCTCGGTCGTCAGCCAGCCCATGCCCTGCACGAAGCCGCCCTCGATCTGGCCCTTGTCGATCGCTGGGTTCAGTGACTGCCCGCAATCGTGCAGGATATCGACGCGCTCGACCTTGTATTCGCCGGTCAGCGTATCGATCGCGACTTCGGCCGCCGCCGCGCCGTAGGCGAAATAATAGAACGGATGGCCCCGCCCGGCCTTGCGGTCCCAATGGATCTTGGGCGTGGCGTAAAAGCCCGTCGCCGAGAGCTGGACGCGAGCCATATAGGCCGCCGCGATCAGTTCCTTGAAGGGGATTTCGCGCGCGCCGACTTTCACGCGGCCGGGCAGGAAGGCGATGTCCTCCGGCCGCTCCTGCCAGTGCTTCGCCGCGAATTCGGTGAGCCGCCGCTTGATCGCCTCGCAGGCATCGAGCGCGGCCATGCCGTTGAGATCGGAGCCGGAGGAGGCGGCGGTGGCCGAGGTGTTCGGCACCTTGCCGGTCGTCGTCGCGGTGATCTTGACCTGATCGAGCCCGATGCCGAAGGCATGTGCCACGACCTGCGCCACCTTGATGTAGAGCCCTTGCCCCATCTCGGTGCCGCCATGATTCAACGCGACCGTGCCGTCGGTATAGACATGCACCAGCGCGCCGGCCTGGTTGAACCAGGTCGCGGTGAAGGAGATGCCGAACTTCACCGGCGTCAGCGCGATGCCGCGCTTGACGATGGGGCTCGTCCTGTTGGCCTCGCGGATCGCGGCCTTGCGCGCCTGATAATCCGAGCGTCGTTCCAGCTCGGCGATCACTTCGGCCGCGATATTGTCCTCGACCGTCTGGTGATAGGGCGTCACGCAGCGCTCGGCCCCGCCGTAGAGATTGCGCCGACGCACCTCCAGCGGATCGAGCCCGGCGGCGTAGGCGACCTCCTCGATGAAGCGCTCGGCCCCGACCATGCCCTGCGGTCCGCCGAAGCCGCGGAAGGCCGTGTTCGAACAGGTGTTGGTGAAGAGCGGCTCCGAGCGGGCGCGCACCGCCGGGTAGAAATAGCAATTGTCCATGTGGAAGAGCGCGCGGTCCGTCACCGGCCCCGAGAGGTCGGCGTTCCAGCCGCAGCGCGCCGCATAGACGGCATCGACCGCATGGATGCGGCCCTCGTCGTCGAAACCGATCTCGTAGTCGCAGACGAAATCGTGGCGCTTTCCGGTGATCGCCATGTCGTCGTCACGGTCGGGCCGGAGCTTCACCGGCCGCCTCAGCTTGCGGGCGCAGAGCGCGGCGACGCAGGCGAAGAGATTGGCCTGCGTCTCCTTGCCGCCGAAGCCGCCGCCCATGCGCCGCACTTCGACGGTCACCGCATGCGAGCCGACGCCGAGCACGGCCGCGACCATATGCTGAACCTCGCTCGGATGCTGGGTCGAGACCAGCACGGCCATATCCTCGTCCTCGCCAGGTATCGCCAATGCAATCTGGCTTTCGAGGTAGAAATGCTCCTGCCCGCCGATCGTCATCGAGCCCTTCAGCCGGTGCGGGCTCCCGGCCAGCGCAGCCGCGATATCGCCGCGCTCCAGCTTCAGCGGTTCGGTGACGAGCCTGCCGCCGGCGTCGCGGGACGCGGCGATGTCGATCAGCGGTGCTTCCTCGGCATAATCGGCCTTCGCCAGAGCCGCGGCATGCCGCGCCTGCTCGCGCGTCTCGGCGACGACGGCGAAGAGCGGCTGGCCATGGAACAGGATGCTCTCGGTCGCGAAGACCGGCTCGTCATGCAGATGCGTCGAGGAGATGTCGTTGGCGCCGGGAATATCGTCAGCGGTCAGCACGATAACGACGCCCGGCGCCGCGCGGACCGCTTCGAGATCGAGCGAGGTCAGCCGGCCACGGGCGATGTCACTCGTGCCGAGATAGGCGTGCAGCAGGCCTTCAGGCGCGGCGATGTCGTCGATGTAGAGCGCTTCGCCGGCGACATGCTTGGGCGCGGAATCATGGGCGCGGGCGGAGCCGGCCGGTCCGGTCTCGGCGACGATATCGAGCTTGCGCCGTGCGTCAGCCATGGGCCGCCTCCGCCAGCAGGCCGGCAACCCGTGTTCTTGTATCGGACTGTGTGGTCTCGATCAGGAAACGGCGCAGCAGGTTGCCGGCGACCTTGAGCCGATAATGCGCCGAGGCGCGCATATCGTCGAGCGGCTTGAAATCCTGCGACAGCGCCGCGATGGCGGCTGAGACCGCCTCGTCATTCCAGGGACGTCCGATCAGTGCAGCTTCGGCCGTCGCCGCGCGCTTCGGGATGCCGGCCATGCCGCCATAGGCGAGGCGGGCTTCGCTGATGCGTCCATCATCGGCGAGCGTCAGCCGGAAGGCGCCGCAAATAGCCGAGATGTCCTCATCGAAGCGCTTCGAGACCTTGGATGCGTGAAACAGCATGCCATCCGCGAGCTTCGGCACCAGCACGGCCTCGACAAATTCGCCGGGGTGTCGGTCCTGCTTGCGGTATTCGATGAAGAAGCTTTCGAGCGGGATGCTCCGGCGTTCGAGCCTCGTGCCGGAGTGGCGTGCCAGCACCAACGTCGCATCGAGCGCGATCAGGGCCGGAGGCAAATCGCCGATCGGCGAGCCGTTGGCGATGTTGCCGCCGATCGTGCCAGCATTGCGGACCTGCTCGCCACCGAAGCGCCGCATCAGCTCGTCGAGCTGCGGCGACAAGGCGGCAAGCGCATCGCGCACATCGACATGGCTCGCCATGGCGCCCAAGCGCAGATGGTCGCCTGCATCTACAATGGCGCGCAGCGCCTCGACCCGCCCGAGGTAAACCACCGGATCGAGCTGTCTCATCGCCTTGGTGACCCAGAGCCCGACATCGGTCGCGCCCGCCACCAGCGTTGCCTGCGGATGCGCCGCGACGAGATCTGCCAGCGCTTCGAGGTTCGCTGGGGCATAGAAGCGGCCGCGATTGCCCTCCAGCGCCAGAGTTTCGGCATCGTTCAAGGCGGCAAGCCGAGCTGCTACGGTGTCCCGTGCGCGGAAAAATCGGTCGGCCTCCCGCGGCGCGACTTCATCCATGCGATGGCCCGCGGCGATGATCGGCTCGTAGCCGGTGCAGCGGCAGAGATTGCCCGCGAGCGCATCCTCGATGCGTGCGATGTCCGGCTCAGCTTCGTTCAGCCGGAGCGCGAAAAGGGACATCACGAACCCCGGCGTGCAGAAGCCGCATTGCGAGCCGTGGCAATCCACCATCGCCTGCTGGACCGGATGCAGGCTGCCGTCTGCGCCTTTCAGGTGCTCGACGGTGAGAAGCTGGCAACCGTCGAGTGTCGGCAGGAAGCGGATACAGGCGTTGATCGCCTCATAGCGCAGCCGCTCGCGGTCGAGCCGGCCAACGACGACGGTGCAGGCGCCGCAATCGCCCTCGGCACAACCTTCCTTGCTGCCCGTCATGCGCTTCTCGAGACGCAGCCAGTCGAGCACTGTCAGCGTCGGCTCGCAGCGGTCGATCTCGATGAACTCGTCGCCCAGGAGGAAGCGCAGCCGTTTCCGCATTCCCCCTGTTCCGCTCGCAATCCCAGTCATGCCCGCAGATTAGGCATGATCCGCGCTTGGCCGGAAGCTTTGATTTGGTGCAGATGTGATGTGGATTTGTGCCGGAGCCGCTGATCGTGACCGCATCTTCCGCCATTCGTGCCTTGCGCGGCCGCTTGCTCTGGTTCGTGGGTGATCCGGACGCCGCGGGCGATGCGGCTCACCGCTATGTCGAGGACGGCCTGCTCGTCATCGAGAACGGGCTGGTCAGGGCGGCCGGCGAGGCGCGGGACCTGCTGCGGACGCTGCCGGCGGACGCCGACATCGTCGACCATCGCCCGCATCTGATCATGCCGGGCTTCATCGATGCCCATATCCACATGCCGCAGACCCAGGTCGTCGCCTCCTATGGCGCACAGCTCATGGAATGGCTGAACAAATACACCTTCGTCGAGGAGCAGAAGCTGTCCCAACAGGGCCATGCGGAAAAGCTTTCGCGCTTCTTCCTCGACGAGCTTCTGGCCAACGGCACCACCACCGCGGCGGTCTATTGCTCGGTCCATCCGCAATCGGCCGAGGCCTTCTTTGCTGAATCGCAACGGCGCAATACGCGCATGATCGCCGGCAAGGTGATGATGGACCGCAATGCGCCGCAAGCTCTGACCGATACGGCCGAGAGCGGCTATCGCGATTCGAAGGCGCTGATCGCACGCTGGCACGGCAAGGGCCGGCAGCTCTACGCCATCACGCCGCGCTTCGCGATCACCTCGACGCCAGAGCAGATGGCGGCGGCTGGACGCCTCGCGGCCGAACATCCCGGCTGCCATGTGCAGACCCACATCGACGAAAACCGGGCCGAGATCGCATTTGCCTGCGAACTCTACCCGGAAGCGGCCGACTATGCCGACATCTATCGGCGCTACGGCCTGCTCGGGGCGAGGAGTCTGATGGGCCACTGCATCCACATGACCCATAATGAATGGCAGGCCTTCGCCGAGACAGGGGCGGTCGCGGTCTTTTGCCCGACCTCGAACCTCTTCCTCGGCTCAGGTCTGTTCGACTGGGCCCACGCCCGGCAGCGCGGCGTGAAGGTCGCTGTCGCCACCGATATCGGCGGCGGCACCTCCTATTCGATGCTCCGCACGATGGCCGAGGCCTACAAGGTGCTGCAGTTGCAGGGGCAGTCGCTCTCGGCCTTCTCGGCGCTGCATGCGATCACGCGCGGCAACGCAATGGCGCTCGGCCTCGATCAATGGGTCGGGAGCTTCGAACCGGGCCGCGAGGCGGACGTCATCGTGCTCGATACGGGCGCGACCCGGGCGATGGCGCACCGCATGGAGACGGTGCGCGATCTGGCGGAGGAGCTGTTCGTGCTCGTCACGCTCGGCGACGAGCGCAATGTCGCCGCGACCTATGTGATGGGGGAGCGGGCCGGGCCGTAACGACCTTTTCGTTACGCCGTCATCCCGGGGGCAGCGAAGCAGAGACCCGGGATCCATGCCGGAACGGCTCAGGCATGGATCCCGGATCAGCGCGGTTTCGCCGCTTGTCCGGGATGACCCGCGTCGAGATCAGCCCAGCACGCCACCCTTGCGGGCGTAGTCGATATAGATCTCGCGCAGGCGCTGCGCGGTCGGGCCAGGCGCGCCGTTGTGGATCGTGTGGCCGTCGATCGTGGTCACCGGCATGACGAGGCTGGTCGCGGAGGTGATGAAAGCCTCCTCGGCGTCGAGCGCCTCTTCCAGCGTGAACTCGCGCTCCTCGAAGGTGAAGCCGGATTCCGCGAGATAGGCGAGCACCGCCTTGCGAGTGATGCCGGGCAGCACCTTGTGCGAGAGCGGGCGCGAGATCAGCGTCTTGCCCTTGACGATCCACGCGGTGGAGGAGGCGCCCTCCGTCACCACGCCGTCCTCGACCAGCCAGGCCTCCTGCGCACCGCTTTCGAGCGCGAACTGCTTGGCGAGTACGGGGGCAAGCAGGTTGACGCTCTTGATGTCGCGGCGAGCCCAGCGCAGGTCCGGCGTCGACACGACTTTGATGCCGGTCTTGGCCGCGGGCGCGTTTACGAAGTTGCGGGCCTGGGTGAACATCACCAGGGTGGGAGCGATATCCTTCGGGAAGGGGAAGTCGCGATCGGCGGCACCGCGCGAGACCTGCAGGTAGATGCCGCCCTCGTCGAGGTTGTTGCACTTGATCAGCTCCTGATGGATCGCGACCAGCTCGGCTTTCGACCAGGGAAGGTTCAGCCGGATCTCGCCGCAGGAGCGCTCGAGGCGGGCAAGATGCGCTTCGCAGTCGACGAGCTTGCCGCCGATCACCGCCGAAACCTCGTAGATGCCGTCGCCGAAGATGAAGCCGCGATCGAAGACGGAAATCTTCGCCTCTTCCTCCGGGAGGTAGGCGCCGTTGACATAGACGATGCGGCTCATGGATGCGGACTCTGCTGTGAGAAGGAAGACCGCCTCCTTCCTAGCGAAGCTTGGCTCTGCTTGCGAGCGCCAAGCCGGGAAATCGGCCCGGCGTCTGGCGCAGAGCTATGAAGCTGGCTGCCTCGTCGTCCTGCGGTCCGCCGATCAGGCCGTCAAGCTCAGGAATCGGGTCGGAATGGCGCCGCGCAGATTCTGCTCGAAGCCGACAAGCTTCTGCGAGACGAGGTTCTTGGTCGAGTAGTGCAGCACGGGGATCCAGGGTTGCTCCGTCGTGACGATGCTGTCGGCCTCGCGCAGGATCGCGGCGCGCTTGGCGATGTCGAGCTCGTCATCGGCGAGCTTCATCAGCGCGTCGAAGCGCGGATTGGCATATTTGCCGATGTTGAAGCCAGGATTGTCGCTCTCGAACAGGAACAGGAAGTTCTGCGGGTCGGAATAGTCGCCGATCCAGCCGTAGCGGGCGACGTCGAAGTCGCCGCCATCGCGCAGATAGGCGAAATGCGTGCGGAAATCCGTCTCGACGAAGCGCGTCTCGACCCCGATCGCCCGCCACTGCTCGGCGATGGCGACGGCGGTGTTCCGGTTGTTGTCGGTGGTGTTGAAGCGGAACTCGATGTTGAGCGGCACGCCGTTGCCGAAACCGGCCGAGGCCAGGAGCTGCTGCGCCTCGTCCTCGCGCTCCAGCACCGACTCGTAGCGGAAATCCATTTCCGCCCGCTCGCCGTAATTGCCGATATGGGGCGGGATGACGCCATAGGCCGGCAGCATCGTGCCGCCCCAGATCGAATCGGCGATGAAGTCCCGGTCGATCTGGAGGGAGAGCGCGCGCCGCACGCGCGGATCGTCGAAAGGCTGCTTGGCCGTGTTGATGATCAGGAAATAGGTCGCGAGATAAGGACCGATCCGCACTTGGTCGCCAAGCTTGCGCTGCAGTTCCTTGAACTGATCGGCCGGAATGTCGGTCGTCAGCTGTAGCTCGCCGGCCTGGAAGCGACGTGCCGCGGCAGCGAGGTCAGGCGTCGGATAGAAGATCACGGTATCGATCTTCACGGCGGGCGCAGCATGGAAATGCGGGTTCCGGTCGAGCCGGATATGCGAGTTCGGTACGAATTCCTTGAGCTTGTAGGCCCCGTTGGTGATCCAGCTTTCGGTGCTGCCCGGGTCGAGGCGCGCTTTCGCCGCGCTCGCGGGGTGGACCGGCAGCGCGCTCTGATGGGTCAGCAGCTCCAGCAGGTAGGGCGTCGGCCGCTCAAGCGCGATCTCGAGTGTTCGTTCGTCCGGCGCTTGCACGCCGAGATGGTCGAGCGAGGAACCGGTGGTAGCCTTGTGGATCGCTTCGGCCCCACGGATCGGAAACAGCAGATTCGCGTATTTCGCTCCGGTTTCCGGATTGATGATCCGCCTGAAGGAATAGACGAAGTCGCTCGCTCTGAACGGTTCCCCGTTCGACCATTTGGCATCGCTGCGCAGCCGGAAGCGCCAGAGCTTACCGTCGTCGCTCGTCGTCCAGCTTTCCGCGACGCCCGGAACGACCTCGCCCTTCATGTTGTGGATGACGAGGCCCTCGCGCAGGTCGCGCAGGAGATGGGCCTCCGCGACGGTGGAGGTTCGGTGCGGGTCGAGCGTTTCCGGCTCGCCGTCATTGCCCCGGTGGAAGATGGCTGCACCTTGCGCCGCAGCACCTCGGAACGTCGCGAGCAGGGCAGCGAATGCCAGGGGTGCGCAGCGGCGGGTAACGTCGAGCATGGCAACCACTCCTTGCGCCGGGCACCGGCGCGAGCGTTGCCCGACTCAAGGAAGTAGAACCCGGCAGATTGAGTCTGCCAAGCCGGAAAAAGCCTGTGCCAACTAAGGTTTCGGAGGCGGCACTGTCAGCAGCTGGCGGCAGGCCTATTTGCCCGCCGCCACGGCTGCGCTCTCCTGCGCCTCGACCACCGCGACCGCCGTCATGTTGACCACGCCGCGCGCCGTGACCGAACCGGTCAGGATATGGGCGGGCTTCGCCGTGCCGATCAGGATCGGCCCGACGGGGAGCGCATCGGCCATCACCTTGGCGAACTGATAGGAGATGTTGGCGGCGTCGAGATTGGGGAAGATCAGGACGTTCGCCATGTCCTTCAGCGTCGAGGAGGGCAGCACGCGCTCGCGGATCATCGGCACGAGGGCGGTGTCGGCCTCCATCTCGCCGTCGCATTCGAGGTTGGGCGCGCGTTCGCGGATCAGCTTCAGCGCCTTGCGCATCTTCAGCGAGCTCGGCGTATCGGCGGCGCCGAAATCGGAGTGCGAAAGCAGCGCGATCTTCGGCTCGAGGCCGAAGCGCTGGACATGGCTCGCGGCCAGCACCGTCATGTCCGCGATCTCTTCTGCCGTCGGATCCGCCTTCACATGCGTGTCCGAGAGGAAGAACGCGCCCTTGTTGGTGATGATCAGGGTCATTGCCGCGAGGTCGCAGACGCCGGGCGCCAGGCCGATGATGTCCTTGATGTGCCGCAGGCGCGACATGAAGCGGCCTTCGAGCCCGGAGATCATCGCATCCGCCTCGCCGCGCGCCACGGCGAGCGCCGCGATCACGGTGTTGTTGGTGCGCACCAGCGCGCGTGCCGCCTCGGGCGTGATGCCGCGCCGGCCGGCGATGTCGAGATAGGTCTGGACGTAGTCGCGATAGCGCGGATCGTCCTCGGGATTGACCACCTGGAAGTCGATGCCGGGCTTGAGCGTGAGGCCGAAGCGCTGGATACGGGTCTCGATCACGCTTGGACGGCCGATCAGGATCGGGATGGCGAGGCCTTCCTCCAGCGCGACCTGGGCGGCGCGCAGCACGCGCTCATCCTCGCCCTCGGCGTAGATCACGCGCTTGGGATCGGCCTTCGCCTGCTGGAACAGCGGCTTCATGATGAAGCCGGAGCGGAAGACGAAGCGCGAGAGCTGCTCGCGATAGGCTTCGACGTCGACCAGCGGTTTGCGGGCGACGCCCGTCACCATGGCAGCCTCGGCCACGGCCGGCGCGATACGCATGATCAGGCGCGGGTCGAAGGGATTCGGGATCAGCGAGGTCGCGCCGAAGGTCGAGGCTTCGCCGCCATAGGCGCGGGCGGCGACGTCCGAGGTCGCTTCGCGGGCGAGCGACGCGATGGCACGCACGGCGGCGAGCTTCATCGCCTCGTTGATCGTGGTCGCCTGCACGTCGAGCGCGCCGCGGAAGATGTAGGGGAAGCACAGGACGTTGTTGACCTGGTTCGGATAGTCCGAGCGGCCGGTGCAGATCATCGCGTCGGGGCGGACGGCGAGCGCATCCTCGGGCGTGATCTCCGGGCTCGGA
This sequence comes from Bosea sp. AS-1, assembly GCF_002220095.1. GTDB lineage: Bacteria > Pseudomonadota > Alphaproteobacteria > Rhizobiales > Beijerinckiaceae > Allobosea. Next base: position 4,008,876 of record NZ_CP022372.1, on the reverse strand, counting down.
TTGGCGAGCGCCAGGATCAGGGGCTTCGGCGCCATGCGCTTGGCCATCTCCGGCTTCAGCACGCCGGCCGCGGAGACGCCGAGAAAGATGTCGGCATCGCCGATGATGTCGTTCAGCGTGCGGGCCTCGGTCTCCTGCGCATAGACCTCCTTCCAGCGGTCCATCAGCGTGTTGCGGCCCTTGTAGACCACGCCGTCGATGTCCGAGACCCAGATGTTCTTGCGCTGGGCGCCGAGCTCGACCAGCAGGTTGATGCAGGCGATGGCAGCCGCGCCGGCGCCAGAGACGACGATTTTGACGTCGGCGATCTTCTTGCCCGCGAGGTCGAGGCCGTTCAGGACGGCCGCGCCGACGATGATCGCCGTGCCGTGCTGGTCGTCATGGAAGACCGGGATCTTCATCCGGGCCTTGAGTTGCTCCTCGATCTCGAAGCATTCCGGGCCCTTGATGTCCTCGAGATTGATGCCGCCGAAGGTCGGCTCCAGCGCAGCGACCACGTCGACGAACTTCTCGATGTTCTTCTGCTCGACCTCGATGTCGAAGCAGTCGATGCCGGCGAATTTCTTGAAGAGGACGGCCTTGCCTTCCATCACCGGCTTCGAGGCCAGCGGGCCGATATCGCCGAGGCCGAGCACGGCCGTGCCGTTGGTGACGACGGCGACGAGGTTCTGCCGCGAGGTGAGCTCGGCCGCTTCCGCGGGGTCGTCGACGATCGCCTCGCAGGCGGCAGCGACGCCGGGCGAATAGGCCAGCGCCAGGTCGCGCTGGTTGCCGAGTGGCTTGGTCGCCTGGATCTCGAGCTTACCGGGCCGGGGCTGCCGATGATAGACGAGGGCGCCCGAGCGCAGATCGGTGGAGAGCGTGCTTTTCATGGCGCGATGGTCCCTGCAGTCCGAAGGATGCTGGTCGCGCGAAAGCCCCCATGCCGTCAAGCCGTCGGGATGTCGTTGGCAGTTTTGCCGCGGCGGAAAGAAGGTTGCCGCGTCGATCTGTCAGTGGGAAGGCCGCTCGAACGCGAGCAACAGATTCTTGAATCAGTTTGGCAAGTGGTTGAATCGCTGCGCGAAGAACGGCGCGCAAGCTGCTGAAGTGATTCAGCGAACGCTTTGCTGAATCAGAGCCTGCCGCCGCTGAACCAATGGCGGCCGCTCAGAATGCCTTGAAGGTGATGATCGTATGCGTATCGGCGATCTCGGGGATCGACTGCACCTTCTGCGCGACGAAATGGCCGATATCGACATCGGCCGCGACGTGGAACTTGGCCAGGATGTCGTAGTTGCCGGCTGTCGAATAGATCTCGGAGGCGATCTCGCGATCGGCCAGTTCGCTGGCGACCTCGTAGGTCTTGCCGAGCTTGCATTTGATCTCGACGAAGAAGGTCTGCATCGCGCGCTCCGAAACTCTCTCGAGCATGGGAGACGGATTCACCGGCCAGGCCGTTCAGCCTTGCCGGATCCGGCTCTGAAGTCTGGATAGAATCCCCGGTGCCCGAAGATCAAGCACCGGCGAGTGCCGCAATCCGTCGCGTCATCGGATTGTCGGGGTCGGTCAGGCCGGCGATCACGGTGAAATGGTTGGCGTCCGCGATCTCCTCATAGCGCGTCTGCACGCCTTCCAGCCCCCAGACATCGACGAGGCGGCGGCTCTGCCGATGGTATTCCTCGCTTTCCGCCCCGCCCACGACCGCATCCATGATGAGTCGTGACGGCGCCGGCCAGAACAGCGGGCTCTCCCGCTCGGCGGCCTCCAGGCTGAGCCCGAGCGCCTTGTTGATGCTCGTCTCGGTCAGGGGCTTGAGATTGTAGAGGCCCGAGATGCCATAGGCCGCCGGCACGAGCCGGTCGGGCAGGTCGGGATCGACATTGTGCCAGTTGGTCGCCAGCGTGCAGGCCGAGAGGTGCCCGCCGGCGGAGTGTCCCGTCGCCACGACTGGCAAGCCGTAGCGTCGCCACAGCGCCGCCGCCGCCTGCTGCAGTTCCCAGACGATATGGCCGAGATGGACTTGCGGGCTGAGATCGTAGCCGACCACGGCGACGGGGAGGCCGAGCCGGTTCAGTCCGCGCGCCATATGCGAGAAAAAGCTGCGGTCGAGCGCCTGCCAGTAGCCGCCGTGGATGAACATGACGAGCGCGTTGCCCTGCGCCGTCTCGGGCTTGAACAGGTCGTAGCGCTGGCGCTCGCCCTCACCATAGGAAAGGCCGAGCTCGCACAGCGCGGTTGCGCGATAGGCGGCGGCATCGGCCTGCCAGCCGGCGATGATGCCGGGATGCTCCGGCACGCGGGCGCGGTTGTTGTATTCGGCTTCGTAGTCCGGCGGCATCGCGATCTGGTCCATGGCGGCGCACCGTGGCAGCCACGAAGGTTTTCCGCCAGTGCTTTTGACAACCCCGGCGCCCGGCAGCAAAAGCGATGCGCCCATCGACCGGGCAGTGGAGGCCACCATGGAAAATCCTGTCCTTGCCGAAGTCACGCGCGGCAACACCGTCGAGTCGCGCCATCGCGGCGCGGCGATCGTCGTCGACGCCGATGGCGGGGTGGTCATCTCCGTCGGCGATGTCGAGCGCCCGGTCTTCCCGCGCTCGGCCGTGAAGGCGATCCAGGCCCTGCCGCTCCTCGAGAGCGGTGCCGCCGACCGCTATGGGCTGACCGAGGCCGAGATCGCGCTCGCCGTCTCCTCGCATTCCGGTGAGCCGCTTCACGCCGAGACCTCGCTCGGCATGCTGCGCAAGGCCGGGCGCGATGGCGGCTGCCTCGAATGCGGCGCGCATTGGCCGTCGAACGAGGCGGCGGCGCGGGCGCTGGCGCGCTCCGGGGCGGAACCGACCGCGCTCAACAACAACTGCTCCGGCAAGCATGCCGGCTTCGTCTGCCTCTCCTGTTCGCTCGACGTGGATCCGACCGGCTACGTCAAGCCGGACCATGCCGTCCAGCAGGCGGTGCGTGGCGCGCTCGAATCGGTGACAGGCGCTGCACATTCCAGCGATCGCATGGGCATCGACGGCTGCTCGATCCCCTCCTATGCGGTGCCGTTGAAGGCACTGGCGCTCGGTTTCGCCCGGCTCGGAACCGGCCATGGCTTCGGTCCCGAGCGCGCCAAGGCCGCGGCCCGCATCCGCGCTGCAGCGGCCGCGCACCCCTTCATGGTGGCCGGCACCGGCCGGTTCGATACCCGGTTGATGAGCCTGCTCGGCGCCCGCGCCTTCACCAAGACCGGTGCCGAAGGCGTCTATTGTGCCGCCTTGCCGGAGCTGGGCTACGGCCTCGCGCTCAAATGCGACGACGGTGCCGGGCGCGCTTCCGAGGTCGCATTGGCGGCGCTGGTCGGCCGCTTCCTGCCGATGGACGAGCCGACCGAGGCCGCTTTCGCGCCGCTGCGCGAGGCCGTGCTGAAGAACTGGAACGGCATCGAGGTCGGGCGGGTCCGGGCGCCGGCCGCTAGCTGACCGCGTTGTTCTCGACCCGGACGCCGGCTGCACGCGCGTCCGGGCCTTTCGTCAGGTCGCCGGTGACGAGCTTGCCGTATTCGGTGCCGACCACGGCGCCACCGCGTGCCTCGGCAATGACGTTGTTGGCGATCAGGGCGTTGCGTTCCTTCGGCACCAGCGAGACCGCAATGCCGATGCCCGCCTTACGCACGATGTTGCCAGTGGCGGCGAGGTTGCGCATGCCCCAGGACCAACCCAGCGAGATGCCGATCTCGCTGGCGTTCTCGATGACGTTGCCGGTGACGGCGGCTTCCGCCTCGACATGCACGCCGATGCCGCCGACAGGGGCCTTGCCGTTGGGGGCGACGGCCTTGCGCGCGTTGCGGATGATGTTGTTGGCGAAGACGGCGAGCCGCCCGCCATGGTCGAGATTGGTGATGTTGGCGCCTTGCGCGCAGTCCTCGATCACGTTGTTGGCCATGATCGTGCCCTCGAAGGCGAATTCCGCATAGAGGCCGGCCTCGCCGCAGCGGCGGCCCTGATTGCCGAGGATCTGCGCGCCGGAGCCGGAGTTGTTGCGGATGAAGGTCATGGCGCAGTCGCGCAGCTGATTGCCTTCGATGATGACGCCGCCCGCCCGGTAGAGGCTGATGCCGTTGCCGTTCTGCCCGTCGCCGCCGGCATCGGCGCGGATGCGGTCGACGCGGTTGCCGCGGATGATCGAACGGTCGTCCCCGGCCTCGCTGCGCCAGACCTGGATGCCGTTATTGCCGCAATCCTCGACGGCGTTCTGCTCGATCGTTAGCTCGCGCGAATCCAGCGAGAACAGCGCCGCGTCCCGCATCTTGCGAAAGCTGCTCGTCACGATGCGTCCGCCGCAGCGGTTCAGCGTTAGCCCGACTGAGCCGGCATTGGCGAAGACGAGGTCGGCGATGGCGATCTCGCCGACGGCATCGGCTTCGAGCAAGGCGGAGCGCTGCGGCGAGGGGATGTCGAGCCCATCCAGAACGAGGCCTGACAGGCTGGCTCGCCCGAGATTGCGCGCGATCAGGATCGGCCCGCCATCGGCCGTCACCAGCCGGGTTGCCCCCGGCACGCCGATGAGGCGCGCGCCATCCGGCAGGGAGACCTTGCCGATCCGGTAGCGCCCGGGCGGCAACAGCAGCGGCGCCGAGCGCTTGGCCGCCTCTCCAAGCGCGGTCTGGAGACGCTGCGACTGGTCCTCGCTGGCACCGGGGCGCAAACCGAGCTGCGTCGCATCGAGGCCGAGCTGGCCGAGCGGCGCAGCCGTGCGTGATTGCGCCTGCACCGGCAGGCGCAGCGAAACCGCACCGAGAAGGCCGGTGGTCAGGATGTGACGGCGGGACAGGTTCATGGCGCCTCCTGCACCGGCACCATCAAGCTGCGGGCCAACCCGATTGTCCATGATCGGGATAATCCGTCGCTCCCGCGACGCTCACAGGCCTAGGGCCTGGGCAATCTCGTCGGCGGCGAGCGTCGGCGCCAACGAGCCGGCCGCCACCGCGGCTTCGAGCGCTGGCGTCCGCGCCTTCAGGCCCGGATCGTTCCGGAGCTTTGCCTGCAACCGGTCCTGCACCATCGCCCACATCCATTTCACATCCTGCTGGCGGCGCTTCTGCGTGATCAGCCCTTTGGCTTCGAAACGGCGGTGGTGCTCTTCGACCTTGTTCCAGAGCGCATCGAGCCCGTCACCCGTCAGGCCGGAAACTGTGACGACCGGCGTCGACCATAGCGAATCGGTCGGGGCGAGGATCCGCAAGGCCGCCCGGTATTGCGCCGCTGCCGCGCGCGCGGCGGTCGCTCCGGCGCCGTCGGCCTTGTTGACCGCGATCATGTCGGCAAGCTCGATGATGCCCTTCTTGATGCCCTGCAATTCGTCTCCGGCATTGGGCAGCATCAGCACGAGGAAGAAGTCGGTGAGATCGGCCACCGCCGTCTCCGACTGGCCGACGCCGACCGTCTCGACCAGGATGACGTCGAAGCCGGCGGCCTCGCAGAGCAGCATCGTCTCGCGCGTCTTGGCGGCGACGCCACCCAGGGTGCCGGAGGAGGGAGAAGGGCGGATATAGGCTTGCGGATCGACGGCGAGCCGCGCCATCCGCGTCTTGTCGCCGAGGATCGAGCCGCCGGTGCGGGTCGAGGAGGGGTCGACCGCCAGCACGGCGACCTTGTGCCCCTTCGCCGTCAGATGGCTGCCGAGCGCGTCGATGGTCGTCGATTTGCCGACGCCGGGCACGCCGGTGATGCCGACCCTGATCGCGCCGCCCGTCCGGGGCAGCAATTGCTGGATCAGCGTCCGGGCCTGTTCGCGATGATCGGCCCGGCGCGATTCGGCCAGCGTGATCGCCCGTGCCAGCGCGGCGCGTTCGCCGGCCAGGATGGCGTCGGCCAGCGTTTCGTGGCGGAAGGCGGTGTCGACCATGACGTCAGTTAGCAAGCGGACGGAGCAGGCGGCAAGGCGCCCGGCCGGCGGTGCCTGTCGTGCCCCTGTCATAACGGCATCTTGAACATTCGCCGTTTCGATGAGACGACAGGATAATGATCGGCGTGGCGATGCGGCTTCGGGTGCTTGTTCTGGTGTTGCTCGCGCCCTTGCTGCTGGCCGCGTGCGGCACGCCGCGCGTCCTCGAGCTGACACAGGCGCCGAAGCAGGACATTGCCGGCACCGTCGAGCTTTATGTCGCCACCACGCGCGAACCCTCGGCCCAACCGGTCTGGTTCAGCGGCGAGAGAGGGCCGAAGCTCTCCTTCGCACGGCTCGACGTCACCGTTCCGCGGGACCACAAGCCGGGCCAGCTCGAACTGCCCGACACCGGTTCCGGGCCGGGTGATCCCGCCAAATACTTCACGGCGACCTACCTGCAGCGGCTCGACCTGGCACCGATCGTCTCGGATGTGCGCAAGGAACTGTTGCGCCGCCCGCCGGGCCAGCGCGACGTGCTGGTCTTCGTCCACGGCTACAATACCAACTTCGCCGATGCGGTCTTCCGCTTTGCCCAGATCGTCTACGATTCCGGTTTCAAGGGCGTGCCGGTGCTGTTTTCCTGGCCTTCGCGCGGCGAACTGCTGGCTTATCCCTATGATCGCGAAAGCACGCTCTACTCGCGAGATTTCCTCGAGAAGAACCTGCGCGCCATCGCACGCGATCTTGGCGCCAACCGCATGGACATTCTCGCCCATTCGATGGGAACGTTTCTCACGCTCGAGACGCTGCGCCAGGCCGCCATCCGTGGCGACGGCACCTTCGGCGGGCGGTTGCGCGACGTGATGCTGGCGTCGCCGGATGTCGATCTCGACGTCTTCAAGACGCAGATGGCCCAGATCCGGCGTCCGATCACCGTTTTCGTCTCGGCGGATGATCGAGCGCTCGCATTCTCGCGCCGTTTCAGCGGCGACAAGATGCGGCTCGGCGCCGTGTCCGCGCAGGACACCAAGGCCGTCGCCGAACTCGAGAAGCTTGGCGTCACGCTCATCGATCTGTCGCAGATCTCGGGCGGTGGCCTCAACCATGACAAATTCGCGTCGTCGCCCAGGGTCGTCCAGCTCATCGGCACTCGTCTCCGAGCGGATGGTGGCATCGGCTTTGCCGGCCCGCAGCTCGGCGACCGGATCGGCGATATCGCCGGCGGCGTGGTCGGCACGGTCGGCTCGACGGTCGGGCTGGTGGTCACGACCCCGATCACGATTCTCTCGGGTGGCCGTTGATGTGACGTCCCGGCCACGGGGCAGCGCATTCGACGCGCTCCGACGGCTTCGCCCCATTCTGGCCGCGTTAGCCTGCCCTTAAGTCCCGGTCACCCAGACCCACCCTTTCGCTTGATCCGGATAGCCGCTCCCATGCCTGTTACAAGGCGCGATTTTTCACGCTTCTCGCTGGCCCTTGCATCCCTGCTGCCGCTTGGACTAACCGCTTGCGCGCAGAGCGAGGCGACGGTCTCGCCCTTTTCCGTGCCCGAGCGGGCCGATCTGTCGGCCCTCGGCAAGGATCCGCGGCTCCTGGTGATGACCACGCGCCAATCGGTCGGCAATACCGCACCCTATTTCGGCACCGACCGAGGCCCGCTGACCTTTGCGGAGGTCAGGCTGTCGCCGCCCGGACGCGGCATTGCCGGGCGGGTCTCGTCGGCCGTCGCCGGCGACTGGGCGATCGTCGGCATCGAGCGCGAAACCGCCACCGATGCGGCGCGCGTGTTCTCAAACGCCGCGAACGGCCGCGACGTGCTGCTCTACGTCCACGGTTACAATGAGAGCTTCGAATCCGCCGTCCGCAGCGCCGGCCAGCTGTCGCACTCGCTCGCCTTCCAGGGGCGCACCGCTCTCTTCACCTGGCCCTCGGGCGGCAAGCTGCTCGACTATGCCTATGATCGCGAGAGCGCGCTCTGGTCCCGCGACGGCTTCGTCGAGAGCCTGCGGGCGCTGGTCGCCAACCCGACCATCGGCCGCATCCATATCGTCGCTCATTCGATGGGGACCTTCCTGACCCTGGAAGGGTTGCGCGAGCTGCGGGATTCGCCAGACGTCTATGCACGCATCGGCTCGGTCGTCCTGGCCTCGCCCGACGTCGACATCGACGCCTTCGAGCAGACGGTGAAGCGGCTCGGCCCGCTGGCCAAGCGCATGACGGTCATCATCGATCCGGGCGACCGGGCGCTCGCCGTCTCGGCCCGCATCGCCGGTGGCGTGGCGCGTGCAGGTGCCGCTGACCGTGCGCGCCTCGATGCGCTCGGCATCCGTGTTGCCGATACGGCCGGGCGCGGCTGGAGCCTGCTCAGGCACGACCTCTTCCTGTCGGACAGCGAAGTCACGCAGGTCGTGCGCCGCGCCATGGACCGCGGCGAGAACTGAATGACGATCGCCTTGCGCCTCGGCTCGGTCCTGTTCGGCTTCGTCGTCGGGATCGGGCTGCCGGCTGCAATGGCGCAGACGCCGGCGCCTTTCGCGAGCCCGGGCCGCAGCGCATGGACCTTCGACGATCCGGTCTGGAAAGCGATCGATGTCGCGACCTATACGCCCGAGGCTTGCGCGGCCAGGCCATGCCCTCTGGTGATCGTGATCCACGGCGCCGGGCGCAATGCCGCGAATTCGCGGGACTACTGGGTCGAGGCTGCTGACCGTTATGGCGTGCTCATCGCTGCGCCGCGCTTCGAGAAGGAGCGGTTTTCGAGCAGGCTATTCCAGCAGGGCAACGTGCGGGGAGAGCCGGACCACTCAAGGTGGACCTTCGGTGTCGTCGAAAGATTGTTCGACGCGGCGCGTGCGGCCGGTCGCGCCGCCGGGTCGAGCTACAGGCTTTTCGGGCATTCGGCCGGCGGGCAGTTCGTGCACCGGATGGCGCTGCTGATGCCCGAGGCCCGCTTCTCCAAGGCGGTCGTGGCGAATGCCGGCTACTATACGCGACCTGTCGATGCCGCCGCGGCGGGCGGCTTCGCCTATCCCTATTCGTTGGGCGGCACGCCTGCGACCGACACCACATTGCGCGTCGCGCTCGGCAAGCAGGTCACGGTCATGCTGGGTGACCGCGATACGGATGCGGCTCACCGGGAGCTCAACAGGTCGCCCGGCGCTGAGGATCAGGGAGCGACCCGGTTCGCGCGCGGCCAGCGTTTCATGGCCGACATCCGGGCGACAGCCGTTCGCCTCGGCGTTCCCCTGCAATGGCGCGAGGTCGTCGTGCCGGGCGTGGCGCACCAGCAGAAGCGGATGGCACAGGCCGCGGCCCCCGAACTCCTCGGCCCCTGAATTCAGATCGGCGGCAGGCCGGAGCGCTTCTTGATCGTCGCCAGCGCGAAATTGGATTCGACCGACTGGATGCATTTCAGCCGCGTCACCTTCTGCTTCAGGAAGCGCTCATAGCCTTCGATGCCGTCGGTGACGACACGCAGCAGATAATCCTGCGAGCCGGTCATCAGGTAGCATTCCGCCACCTCGCTCCAGCTCTCGATCGCCTTCTCGAATTCGGCGATGTGTTCCTGGTTCTGCTGGATGAGGCGCACCGAGACGAAGACGCTGAACGGCAGCCCATAGGCCTTCGGGTCGACCACGGCCGTATAGCCCTGGATGACGCCGGTCTCTTCCAGCCGCTTCAGGCGGCGCAGGCACGGCGTCGGGGAAAGACCAACCTTCTGTGAGAGTTCCTGGTTGGTGATCCGCCCGTCCTCCCGGAGCAGGGCGAGAATGCGGCGATCGATCGTATCGAGCATCATATGCTCCATCTTGGCTCATGATGAGCAGAAACATGCAGATGAAGCCATAACGCGAGTGCGATCGACCAAGCAATCGCGTCGGTGCAGGAATATCCTGACCGCAGGGCAACGCGCGCCGGACCGAGGGAGAACAACCATGAGCAACGACAGCTATCACAAGGACCGGATAGCCAACCGCAAGCTCCATCCCGAGACGCTGATGATGGGCTTCGGCTATTCGCCGGCCATGTCGGAAGGCTCGCTGAAGCCGCCGGTCTTCCTGACCTCGACCTTCGTCTTCGAGAACGCCCAGCAGGGCAAGGACTTCTTCGATCTCACCGCCGGTCGCCGCCAGCTCAAGCCCGGCGAGAAATCCGGCCTCGTCTATTCGCGCTTCAACCACCCCAACATGGAGATCCTCGAGGATCGCCTGGCGATCTGGGACGAAGCCGAGAAATGCGCCGTCTTCGCCTCGGGCATGGCCGCGATCGCGACGACCTGCTTCGCCTTCCTGCGCCCCGGCGACACCATCATCCATTCGCGCCCGCTCTATGGCGGCACCGAGACCCTGCTGAAGAACCAGATGGGCGCTTTCGGCGTCACGCCCTTCGGCTTCACCGACGGGCTCGATGTCGCGCAGATGCGCAGTGTCGCCAAGGCGGCGGCCGCCAAGGGCCGCGTCGCGATGATCCTGGTCGAGACCCCGGCCAATCCGACCAACGGCCTCGTCGACCTCGCCGCCTGCAAGGCGATCGCCGACGAGCTTGAGGCGTCGCAGGGCCATCGCCCGCCCGTCGTCGTCGACAACACCCTGCTCGGTCCGAAATACCAGAAGCCGCTCGCGCTCGGCGCGGACCTGACCCTGCTCTCGCTGACCAAATATGTCGGCGGCCACTCCGACCTCGTCGGTGGCTCGATCAGCGGTTCCGAGGCGCTGGTCCGGCAGGTGAAGAGCTGGCGTGGCTCGCTCGGCACGCAGCTCGATCCGAATTCCTGCTGGATGCTGATGCGCTCGCTCGAGACGCTCGACATCCGCATGAGCCGCGCCAACGAGAACGCGAAGCTCGTCGCCGAATACCTCGAGAGCCATCCGAAGGTGGCGAAAGTCCACTATCTCGGCAATCTCAAGGACGGCGATCCGCGCAAGGCGGTCTTCGACCGGCAGTGCACGGCGGCGGGCTCGACCTTCGCCTTCGACGTCAAGGGCGGGGAGAGGGAGGCCTTCGCGCTGCTCGACAATCTGCAGATCATGAAGCTCGCGGTCAGCCTCGGCGGCACCGAGACGCTGGTCTCTCACCCCGCCGCGATGACCCACTCCGGCGTCGCCAGGGAGCTGCGCGAGGAGATCGGGCTGACTGACGCGCTGATCCGCATCTCGGTCGGCATCGAGAACATCGAGGATCTGATCTCGGACCTGGCACAGGCCTTCGAGGCGGTCTGAGGCCGCTCAGACTCCGACCCGTCCCCAGCCCGGCAGCTTCAACGCCGGGCTGCGCAGGTCGAGCCCGGCGACGAGGCCGAGGATATTGATCTCGACGCCTTCGACCCAGCCGATCGTGATGCCGGCCAACCCGTAGAGCGAGGCCTGAAGTCCGGTCCGGCTCGCTGTGAATCCGGCGAAGAGGCCGCTCTCGCGCCAGTCCTTGCCGATGGCGGTCGGCGGCAGGGCCTGACGCAGCTCCGGCACGTCGGTCAGCACATGCTGGACGAAGCTGTTGGAGTTCGGACCTGGCCAGGCGAGGTAGCTGCCGGGTTGCGAATAGGCATAGCTGGCTACTGCAGCACGGATGCGTGGAATCAGGCGCTCGGCGTCCCCGCCTCGGATCTCTGCGACAAGCTCCGGTGTGTTGCCGAACCAGCGGCCGTCCGCCTCGCGATGGTTGACGCGCACCGGCGTGCCCCAGCCGACGACATCGAAGCGCGTATAGGCGGAGGCATTAGCCTCCTTCACCACGATCCATGAATGGTGCGCGAAGATGCCGCGCCAGCGGCCGACGCGGGCCGCGAAGATGTGCACGGTCGCTTCGGGCTCGATCGAGGCGGCGGGCAGGAGCTTGGCACTCGCCCAATCGGCTCGGCGCCAGTCGGGCGCATGGGTCTGCCAGATCCACCAGCCGGCATGGCTCGCGACCGGAAGCAGAAAGGCGAGGGTGAAGAACAGCAGGAAACGGCGGAGAAAGCGCATCAGGCACGGTATGTGCAAGGTCGTGCAGACCGGCAAGGACGGGAGCGATCACGCTTGCGTCAGCCTGCCGGGGCTTTCAGCACCGCTTGCCTGTGTGCAGGCATCAGGCCGCGCCCGATGGCGGTTGATGCCGGGGGGAAAGCTGGTAGCGTGCGCGCGCCTGAGCTTGATGGAGGGGCAGATTGGGTAAGACGACGAAGCGTTTGACCGAGGCCATTGCGGCCTGCGCGATCGGACTGGGACTTCTCGCCGCGCCGGCCGCGGCGCAGGACAAGCAACTCCGGATCTTCAACTGGTCCGACTATGTCGATCCCGAGGTGCTCGACGCGTTCAAGAAAGAGACCGGGATCACCGTCGTCTACGACACCTTCGACCAGATGGAGACGGTCGAGACCAAGCTTCTCGCCGGCAAGACCGGCTACGACCTGATCGTCGTGACGGCTTCCTTCCTGCCTCGGCATATTCCGCTCGGCATCTACCAGCCGATCGACAAGGCCAGGGTGCCCAATCTCAAGAACATCTGGCCCGAGATCCAGACGCGGCTCGCCAAATACGACCCCGACAACAAATACGCCGTGAACTACATGTGGGGCACCACGGGGATCGGCTACAACACCGCCAAGGTCAAGGAACGCCTCGGCCCCGATGCGGTGGTCGACAGTTGGAAGATCGTTTTCGAGCCGGAGCAGCTCAAGAAGCTTTCCAATTGCGGCGTCCATGTCCTCGATGCGACCGAGGAGATGTTCCCGGCAGCTCTGCGCTATCTCGGTCTCGATCCGGATTCGAAGAAGGAAGCGGATCTCAACAAGGCCGGCGAGCTCTTGCGCAAGATCCGGCCCTATATTCAGAAGTTCCATTCCTCCGAATACATCAACGCGCTGGCCAACGGCGATATCTGCCTGGCTGTCGGCTATTCGGGCGACATCCTCCAGGCCAAGAAGCGGGCCGAGGAGGCCAAGAACGGCGTCCAGATCGGTTATTCGATTCCGAAGGAGGGCGCGCTGATGTGGTTCGATTCCTTCGTCATCCCGAAGGACGCGGCCAATGTCGACGCGGCGTTGAAGTTCATCGACTTCGTCAACAAGCCCGAGATGGCGGCGAAGAACTCGGACTTCATCCAGTACGCCAACGGCAACATCACCTCGAAGCCGTTTCTGTCAGCAGCACTGCGCGACAACCCCGGTGTCTACCCGCCGGAGGATGTGATGGGACGACTCTACACGATCACGCCCTACGACCAGAAGTCGCAGCGCCTGGTCAATCGGCTCTGGACCCGCGTGAAGACGGGCAAGTGAGCGCGTTCGGGCAGGGCGCGGCCACCATGAAGAAGACCTCGCCCGGCAGCGTGCGCCGGGCCTTTCAGCCCTGGAACGACCCGGCTGCAAAGCCGTTGGTCGAGTTCCGGGGCGTGACCAAGCGCTTCGGTAACGTCACCGCCGTCGGCGATCTCTCTCTCTTGCTCTATCCGCGCGAATTCTTCGCGCTGCTGGGACCGTCCGGCTGCGGCAAGACCACGCTGATGCGCATGCTCGCCGGTTTCGAGACGCCGGACGAGGGGACGATCCTGCTCGATGGGCAGGATATCACCGCCGTGCCGCCGCATCTGCGCCCGGTCAACATGATGTTCCAGTCCTATGCGCTGTTCCCGCATCTCAGCGTGGCAAGCAACATCGCCTACGGTTTGAAGCGCGAGGGGCTGCCGCGAGCCGAGATCGCCCGCCGGGTCGAGGAAATGCTGGAGCTGGTGAAGCTCACCGGTTTCGGCGGGCGCAAGCCACATCAGCTCTCCGGCGGCCAGCGCCAGCGCGTCGCGCTCGCACGCTCGCTCGCCAAGCGGCCGAAGCTGCTTCTGCTCGACGAGCCGATGGCGGCGCTCGACCGCAAGCTGCGTGAGCAGACCCAGTTCGAGCTGATGGACCTGCAGAGCGAGCTCGGCCTGACCTTCATGGTCGTCACCCACGACCAGGACGAGGCGATGACCATGGCCGACCGCATGGCGGTGATGGATCACGGCAAGCTCGTCCAGATCGGTCCGCCCGACGTGATCTACGAGGCGCCGGCGAACCGCCATGTCGCCGAGTTCGTCGGCGACATCAACATCTTCGAAAGCCGGGTGAAAGCCATCGACGGCGAGCTCGTCCGGGCCTCTGTGCCTCGTGTCGGCACGGTCGATCTCGACGAGGAGGCGCCGGCGCTGAAGCCGGGCGATCCGCTGCTGATCGGCATCCGGCCCGAGAAGATCGAGATCGCCCATGACGAGCCGCCGCAGGCGGTCAACAAGGTCGCGGGCGAGATCTGGGACATCGGCTATCTCGGCGATTTCACCATGATCCAGGTGATGGTCGGCGGGCAGGGCGACGAAGGGGAGGGCGGCCAGCTCATCAAGGTCGCGCTCGCCAACCGTACCCGCCGCCTTGCGCGGCCCTTCGCCTGGGATGACAGGGTCTGGCTCTCCTGGGACGTCGAGGCCGGCGTGGTGCTGCCGCCATGAGCGCAGGCGGTTCCCCGCGACGGCTTGGCCGGCTCGTCGTGGCCGTGCCCTATCTCTGGCTTGCGCTGTTCTTCCTGGTGCCCTTCGCCATCGTGCTGCGCATGGCGTTCTCGCAGGCGGCGACGGCGCTGCCGCCCTATGCGCCGCATTGGGAAGGCATTGCCCAGCTCGGCGATTTCCTGTCGCAGCTCGATCTGGCGAATTTCAGCCTGCTCGGAGACGACCCGCTCTACTGGCAGAGCTATCTCTACTCGCTGCGGCTGGCGGCGACGACGACGCTCGTCGCGCTCGCGATCGGCTATCCGCTCGCCTACGCCATGGCCTCGGCACCGGCGCGCTGGCGCGGCGTGCTGCTCGTCCTCGTCATCCTGCCGTTCTGGACCTCCTTCCTGATCCGCGTCTACGCCTGGATCGGCATCCTGAGGCCCGAAGGACTGCTCGATGCGGCGCTTGGCCTGCTCGGCTTGGAAGGAGAGCCGCTGCGCCTGCTCAACACCGAGACGGCGGTGCTGATCGGCATGGTCTATTCCTACCTGCCCTTCATGGTGCTGCCGCTCTTCGCGACGCTGGAAAAGCTCGATCGCGGGTTGCTCGAAGCGGCGGCCGATCTCGGTGCGACGCCGCTGACGGCCTTCTTCACGGTGACGTTGCCGTTGTCGCTGCCCGGCATTCTCGCCGGCTCGGCGCTCGTCTTCGTCCCGGCCGTGGGCGAGTTCGTTATTCCCGACCTGCTCGGTGGTCCCGATACGGTGATGATCGGCAAGGTGCTCTGGAGCGAGTTCTTCTCGAACCGCGACTGGCCTTTGGCCTCCGCCGTGGCGGTCGTTCTGCTCGTCGTGCTGGTCCTGCCGCTGGTGCTGCTGCAGCGCGCCCGGTTGAAGCGGGAGCTGGCGGCATGAAGCGCCTCGGTCCCGGCCTCATCCTGGCGCTGATCCTCGGCTTCGCCTTCCTCTATCTGCCGATCGTCACGCTGATCGCCTATTCCTTCAACGCCTCGCGCCTCGTCACGGTCTGGGGCGGCTTCTCGACGCATTGGTACGGTGCCCTGATGGCGAATGAGCCGCTGCTCGACGCCGCCTGGCTTTCGATCCGCCTCGGCGTGGTTTCGGCGACGCTGGCGACCGCGCTCGGCACACTGGCGGCGCTGGCGCTCGCCCGCCATGGCCGTTTTCTCGGCCGGACACTGTTCTCCGGCATGGTATTGGCGCCGTTGGTCATGCCCGAGGTGGTGACGGGCCTGTCGCTGCTGTTGCTCTTCGTGGCGGCGGATGTCGAGCGCGGCTTCTGGACCGTGACCATCGCTCACGCGACCTTCAGCCTCGGCTTTGCCTGTATCGTCGTGCAGTCGCGGCTCGCCGGCTTCGATCGCTCGCTGGAGGAGGCGGCACAGGATCTCGGCGCCACGCCCTTCGTCACCTTCTGGACGGTGACCCTGCCGCTGATCTGGCCAGCGGTGGCGGCGGCCTGGATGCTCGCCTTCACGCTCTCGCTCGACGATCTGGTCGTGGCGAGCTTCACCACCGGCCCCGGCGCGACCACGTTGCCGATGCGGCTCTATTCGGCGGTAAAGCTCGGCGTCTCCCCAGAAATCAATGCTGCCTGCACCATCATGATCGCCGCCGTGGCCGTCGTGGTGATCGCGGCCTCGCTCCTGCTCAAGCGCGAACAGCTCTCCGCTAGTTAAACGCGGGCTGAACGGCGCCCTCAAAACCCGTTCAGCCACGACCTGCGAATGTCCGATCCGTGGCGGGGAGGTTTCCCGCCCGGAACAGGACAACGACGATGTTTGGCAATCGCGCCCGGATCGGTTTTGCCGCCCTTGCTCTCGGCGGCGTCGCATTGGCTGTCTCGACCCTCGCGGGGGCGGGCGATGCTCAGGCCTTCGGCGGCCGTTACGAGAACAGCTATGAGCGCCCGGTCTACGATTATGGCTGGCGCCCGGCACCGCCGGCCGTCCACGGCTTCTGGGGGCAGCGCCGCTGGCATCGCTATTCTGACGGTTTTGGCATGCGGCCGCCCCCGCCGCGCTACGGCTATGGTTACGGCTGGCGGTAAGTGTCGCCACGCTGGTCGTAATCATGGGGCGGGCGCGGCCTTCGGGCAGCGCCCGCCTTTCTTTTTGAATTAGCCTCTATTCGGCCGCCGTACGCTGGACGTAGCCGAGGCGCTCGTTGAGCTCCTGCAGCAGTTTCTCGGCCGCATCGGCGATGACGGTGCCGGGCGGGAAGATCGCCGAGGCGCCGGCTGCGATTAGCGTGTCGAAATCCTGCGGTGGAATGACGCCGCCGACCACGATCATGATGTCAGGCCGGCCGGCCCTGGCGAGCGCAGCCTTCAGCTCCGGCACCAGCGTCAGATGGCCTGCCGCGAGCGACGAGACGCCGACGATATGGACGTCGTTCTCGACCGCCTGCCGCGCCGCCTCGTCCGGCGTCGCGAAAAGCGGCCCGATATCGACGTCGAAGCCGAGATCGGCGAAGGCCGAGGCGATGACCTTCTGGCCGCGGTCGTGCCCGTCCTGCCCCATCTTGGCGACGAGGATGCGCGGGCGGCGTCCATCCGCCTCCTCGAAGTCCTGGCACATGATCTGGACGCGCGTGACGGCTGGGTTCATCTCGCCGACCTCCCGCTTGTACACCCCCGAGATCGCCTTGATCTCGGCCCTGTGACGCCCGAAGACCTTCTCCATCGCCATCGAGATCTCGCCGACCGTGGCCTTGGCACGCGCGGCCTTCACCGCGAGGTCGAGCAGGTTGCCGTTGCCGGCGGCACCGTTGGTGAGCGCTGTCAGCGCGGCCTCGACCTCGGTCTCGTTCCGCTCGGCCTTGAGGCGCTTCAGCTTGTCGAGCTGCTGGGCGCGCACGGCGGCGTTGTCGACCTTCAGCACCTCGATGGCCGCTTCATTGTCGGGCTTGTAGCAATTGACGCCGATGATCGCCTGCTGGCCCGCGTCGATCCGCGCCTGCGTCTTCGCCGCGGCCTCCTCGATGCGCAGCTTCGGGATGCCGGCCTCGATCGCCTTGGCCATGCCGCCGAGCTTCTCGACCTCCTGGATATGGCCCCAGGCCTTTTCGGCCAATTCCGCCGTCAGGCGCTCGACATAGTAGGAGCCGCCCCAGGGGTCGATGATCCGGGTCGTGCCGCTCTCCTGCTGCAGCAGGATCTGGGTGTTGCGGGCGATGCGGGCGGAGAAGTCGGTCGGCAGCGCCAGCGCCTCGTCGAGGGCGTTGGTGTGCAGCGACTGGGTGTGCCCCTGCGTCGCCGCCATCGCCTCGATCATCGTACGCGGCACGTTGCTGAACACGTCCTGCGCCGTCAGCGACCAGCCCGAGGTCTGGCTGTGGGTACGCAACGGCAGGGACTTTTCGTTCTGCGCACCGAAATCCTTGACGAGCTTGGCCCAGAGCAGCCGGGCGGCGCGCATCTTGGCGACTTCCATGAAGAAGTTCATGCCGATCGCCCAGAAGAAGGAGAGCCGCGGCGCGAAGACGTCGACGCTGAGGCCCGCCTGCTGGCCGGCGCGGATGTATTCGACGCCGTCGGCGAGCGTGTAGCCGAGCTCGAGGTCCTGCGTCGCTCCGGCCTCCTGCATGTGATAGCCGGAGATCGAGATCGAATTGAACTTCGGCATGTTCGCCGAGGTGAAGGCGAAGATGTCGCCGATGATCCGCATCGAGGGCGAGGGCGGGTAGATATAGGTATTGCGGACCATGAACTCCTTGAGGATGTCGTTCTGGATGGTCCCCGAGAGCTTCGCCTGTGGCACGCCCTGTTCTTCCGCTGCGACGATGTAGAGCGCCAGCACCGGCAGAACGGCGCCGTTCATCGTCATCGACACGCTCATCTGGTCGAGCGGGATGCCGGAGAACAGCGTGCGCATGTCGTAGATCGAGTCGATCGCGACGCCGGCCATGCCGACATCGCCGGCGACGCGCGGATGGTCGGAATCGTAGCCGCGATGGGTGGCGAGATCGAAGGCGACCGAGAGCCCCTTCTGACCGGCGGCAAGATTGCGCCGGTAGAAGGCGTTGGAATCCTCGGCCGTGGAGAAGCCGGCATATTGCCGGATCGTCCAGGGCTGGTTGACGTACATCGTCGGATAGGGGCCACGCAGATAGGGCGCGATGCCGGGCAGCGTCCCGACGAAGGGCAGGCCGGCGCGGTCTTCCGGCCCATAGGCCGGCTTCACCGGGATATCCTCCGGCGTCAGCCAGGTCTCACTGGCCGGCAATGCCTGAGCAGGCGCCTTGCCGCCGGAGAAGGCGAGCTTCGTGAAATCCGGGATCGCGGTCATGGCTGTCTCCCGTCGGTCATGGGCGCAAATCCTTGCCCCACCAATGGTGGAAATGATGCACCGGTCCGTGGCCATGGCCAACCGCAACCTGATCGGCTGCGGCGATAGCGGCCGAAATATAGCTCTTGGCGTTGCCGATCGCCTCCGGCAGGGGCTGCCCCTTGGCGAGGTTCGCCGCGATCGCCGAGGACAGGGTGCAGCCGGTGCCGTGGGTGTTGCGGGTCTCGATGCGCGGCGCGTTGAAGCGCTGGCGCGTGCCGCCGACCAACCGCAGCAGGTCGCTGCTGACATCGCCGCCGCCATGGCCACCCTTGATCAGGACATTGGCGGCGCCGAGTGCCGTAAGCCTGTCCGCCTGCTCCTCGACCGCCTCGTCGGTCTCGGCGACGCTGGAGCCGAGCAGGGCGGCAGCTTCCGGCAGGTTCGGCGTGATCAGCGTGGCAAGCGGGAACAGATGCTTGCGGATCGCTTCCACCGCAGAGGCTTCGAGGAGGCGCGCTCCGGACGCGGCGATCATCACTGGATCGAGGACGACATTCTTCGCACCATGCTTCTTGAGGCCTGCCGCAACTGTCTCGATCAGCTCCGCGGTCGCCAGCATGCCGATCTTGACCGCGCCGACGTCGAGATCCTCGAACACGGCATTCATCTGCTTGGCGACGAAATCGCGCGGCACGGCATGGATCGCGCTGACGCCTTGCGTGTTCTGCGCCGTCAGCGCGACGATGACGCTCGCACCGTAGACCTGATGCGCCGCGAAGGTCTTGAGATCGGCCTGGATGCCGGCGCCGCCGCTGGAATCCGAGCCGGCAATGGTGAGGGCGATGGCGGTCACTGCATGTCTCCGGTCAGGCGCTCACAATGGCCTGCGCGCGCTCGAGCGTTTCGACGACGTCGCAGCCCACGAAGATGAACGAGGAGACGCCTGCCTTGTTCAATGTCGCCTCGATCTCGCCAGGCCGCCCAGCGAGCCAGACGGTCGCACCGGCCTTGGTCAACGCCTCGGCTGCCGCCGCGCCTTCATCGACATAGGCGGTGTCGGAGCCGCACAGGCAAGCGAGCTTCGCGCCTGATTGCCGAAAAGCGCCGACCAGCGCGTCGAGATCGGTGGCTCCGTTCTGGGCGAAGCCGTCGCCGCTGGGTGCGGCCAGGCCGCCAGCCTCGAACAGATTGCGTGCAAAGCCGGCGCGCGCCGTGAAATCGGCGATATTGCCGAGCGTCGCCAGGAAGACGGTCGGGCGTTGCGGCAAGGCGTCAGCCTTGTCGCGGAGGGCTTCGAACGGTTCCGCGAGCCGGTGCGAGGGCAGGGCGTCGATGGCAAGGCCGTCATGCGGCGGAATCAGTGCCTCGGAGCGGTTCAAGCCGCCGAGAAGGGCTTTGACGATCTCGCCAGGATTGCGCGCGACCGTGCTGCCCAGTTGACCGGGGCTTTTCCGCACCGGCGCGACCTCCAGCACGGAAACCGCATTCTCGCGAATATTCGGGAACTCGCTCGTACCCGTGATCGGGATGCGTCGGGTCGCGACCGCCTTGGCGCTGGCCACGCGCTCACGCGCGAGCCCCTGCTGGACATGCCCATTGATGAGGCCGGCGAGCATGCCTTGCTGATCGTCAGTACGCTCGCGCTCCAGATCCTGGAAGCGGCTCCAGCCCTGTTCGCACAGCGCCTGCGTCAACGCCTCGAAACCGCCGGCGCCGGCGGCCGGATCGGCGACACGCCAGAGATTGGATTCTTCTAGCAGGATGAGCTGGGTGTTGCGCGCGACGCGCCGTGCAAAGGCATCGGGCAGGCCGAGCGCCGCGGTGAAGGGCAGGACGGTCAGCGAATCGGCCCCGCCGACCCCTGCGGAGAAGGCGGCGATGGTGCCGCGCAGCAGATTGACGTGAGGGTCGCGCCTGGTCAGGCCGCGCCAGGCGGTCTCGACATGGATCGTCGCGGGCTTCGGTGTCAGCCCGCAGGCCTGCTGCACCCGGTTCCAGAGCAGGCGGGCGGCGCGCAGCTTCGCCACGGTCAGGAACTCGTCGGTGTCGGCGACGAGCGTGAAGGCGATGGCGTCGCGCGCCTCGGCCAGCGACAGCCCCTGGGCCTCCAGGGCGCGCAGATAGGCGACGGCCGTCGCCAGCGCGGCACCGAGTTCCTGGGCCTCGCTGGCGCCGGCCTCATGATAGGGCCGGGTGTCGACCGTGATGAAGGGCCCCTTGAAGCCGCGCTGCTTCAGCGCCGCGATCACGGCTGCCAGGCGGCGGCCGAGCTCCGGCCAGGGCGCGGCGAGCGAGCCGTGGCTGGCGAGAACGCCGATCGGATCGAGCCCGAATTCGATCGAGAGTTCGCTCGGTGCATGGCCGCGCTTTTCGACGAGGGCGGCGACCATGAGCGCATTGACGCGGCCTTGCGGCGCGGGATCGAGACGCAGCCGGATCAGGTCGAGCATCACGCCGTCGAGTGCGCGATCGAGCGTCGCGACGTCATCGGCGACGAGACCGTAGCTGCGCGCGGCGCGGGCACCGGCGAAGGCGAGCGTCAGCATCTCGGCACCGCCTTCGAGGTCGGCCATGGCGAGAGCCTGGGCTTCGTCCGCCTGCGGATGGTCGAGGCGCGACGCGACATGCCATCGTCCGGCCTGCGCCCGGAAGGCGCGCGCGCCAGAAGCCGCATCGTAGAGCGGCTCGATGCGGATGCCGTCGACGCTGCGCCCGACCAGCTTCTTCTCGAAATCGGCGCCCTTCAATACCTTGTCGACGGCGGCACGCCACGCTTCGTGCGACGGCGCCGGAAAGGCGTCGAGATAGGGAAGGTCGGATGGGGCAGCCGTGTTCATGCGCACCGAGGCTCCTTTCCGCACAATGTGCCGCGACGACAGGCTGATTGCCATGAGCGCACGCGCACGACCATCCCTACTTTGTCGCACGCCCGGTGCGCAAACGCGGGATTGGCTTGGCCAAAAAACAAAAACACCGCCCGGAGGCGGTGTTTCAGAAGCTCTGATGGTGCCGTCGCTGGCTCAGACGAACTGTCCGAGGCCCGGAATCGCGCCGACGATCGCGCCCATCGCGTCCTCTCCGGCCTTTTCGCGGCCGACGGCGAACATTTCCTTCGAGACGGATTGGATCTGCGGCATCGAGAGGCCGGCCCCCATCAGCTGGCCGCCGAGCGCCATGACGCCGCCGCCACCACCCATCAGGCCGCCGATCGCGCCGAGCATGCCGCCCTTGGCGCCGCCCTCGGCATCGGCAAGCTCCTGCGCGCCCGGCAGCGCTGCCATGAGCTGGCTGATCTCAGTGGCCGGGCCTTCCTTCTGCAGGAAGGCGAGGATGATGCCGACCGCCTTGCGGGCAAGGCCCTCGTCGATGCCGGCCGCCGCAGCGACGCGCGTAAGCAATTCTTCCATGGTCTCGAACCCCTCGCCAACGGCTTCGTCACGAAGCCTTCCGAAAAATAGTTTACATATTTACGATCTCTTTCCAACCGTCCCGGCATCGGGGCCGAAACGTGGAGCGCGGTTTTCGGAAAAACCCGATGCAAAACCAGAGGCCCGGATCATCGGGACGATTTGGCCCGATGATCCGGGCTTCCGCCCTCTGCGGCGTTTGGTTACATCCTAGCTGTGACAATTCAGAACCCGATAGGCGGATGCGATGGCGGATGACGGTACGATTCTGATCGGCAAGAGCGGCAAGCCGGAGAATCTCCTGCTGAAACTGGCCAACCGCCACGGGCTGGTGACGGGCGCGACCGGCACCGGCAAGACCGTGACCCTGCAGGTCATGGCGGAAGGTTTTGCCCGGAATGGCGTGCCGGTCTTCGCCGCCGACATCAAGGGCGACCTCTCCGGTATCGTCGCGCCGGGCGACGGCAAGCCCGCCTTCGTCAACCGGGCCAAGGAACTCGGCCTCAAATACGAGCCCGACCAGTTCACCACCGTGTTCTGGGACGTGTTCGGCGAGCAGGGCCATCCGGTTCGCGCCACCATCTCCGAGATGGGGCCGCTCCTGCTGTCGCGGCTGCTCGACCTCAACGATACGGCCGAGGGCGTGCTCAACATCGCGTTCCGCATCGCGGATGAGCAGAAGCTTCTGCTGCTCGATCTCAAGGATCTGCGCGCGATCCTGACCTTCATCGCCGAGAATGCCTCCGATCTGACGACGAAATACGGCAACGTCAGCGCGGCGACCGTCGGCACGATCCAGCGCGCGCTGCTGGTGCTGGAAAACCAGAAGGGCGACCTGTTCTTCGGCGAGCCGGCGCTCGAGATCGCCGATCTGATGAAGACGGATCGCGACGGCCGCGGCGTCGTCAACATCCTCGCCGCCGACAAGCTGATGAACAATCCGCGGCTCTACGCGACCTTCCTGCTCTGGCTTCTCTCGGAGCTGTTCGAGCAGCTTCCCGAGGTCGGCGACCTCGACAAGCCCAAGCTCGTCTTCTTCTTCGACGAGGCGCATCTGCTCTTCAACGGCGCGCCCAAGGCGCTGCTGACGGCGGTCGAGCAAGTGGTGCGCCTGATCCGTTCGAAGGGCGTCGGCGTCTACTTCGTCACGCAGAACCCACTCGATATTCCCGACACGGTCCTCGCCCAGCTCGGCAACCGCGTCCAGCACGCGCTGCGCGCCTTCACGCCGCGTGACCAGAAGGCCGTGCGCGCCGCCGCCGAGACCTTCCGCCAGAACCCCAAGATCAACACCGAGCAGGCGATTACCCAGCTTGCGGTCGGCGAGGCACTGGTCTCGATGCTGGAAGGCAAGGGCTCGCCCGAGATGGTGGAGCGGACCCTGATCGCTCCGCCGATGGCGCAGGTTGGCCCCTGCACGCCGCAGGAGCGCCAGCAGGCGATCAACGCGTCTCCTGAAAAGGGCAAGTACGAGACGATGGTCGACCGCGAGTCGGCCTATGAGGTGCTGATGAAGCGCAAGGGGTTGAATGCCGACGGCTCGGCGGTCGAGGCCTCGGCGGAGGGAGGCGGCGGCATCCTCGATACCATCGGCGGCTGGCTTGGTGGCGGAGCGCCGCAGCAGCGGCCGAAGACCGGCCCGGGATCGCGCGGCGGCCCGCTGCCGCAGAGCATGGCGGAGAAGGTCATCACCTCGGCGGCCCGCTCGGCTGCCACCTCGATTGGCCGGCAGGTCGGCAACGCGATCCTGCGCGGCATTCTCGGTTCGATGTCCGGGAAGCGCTGAGTTCGGTCACGCGGCAGGGGCTCACGCCCCCGTCGCGACGTCGAAGATCAGCTTCAGGTTCAGCACGATGATGATCGCCGCGATCACGGCGGCGACCACCGTCAGCCAGCGCGGCGCCACCAGCTCGCCCATCTTGGCCTTCGAGGCGGTGAGCATGACCAGCGGCACCACCGCGAACGGAAGCTGCAGGCTGAGCACCACCTGACTCAGGATCAGCAGCTTCGCCGTCTGCCCCTCGCCATAGATCAGCGTCACGGCGATCGCCGGCACGATGGCGACGAGGCGGGTCACGAGCCGCCTCAGCCAGGCGGCGAGACGCAGGCGCAGGAAGCCTTCCATCACGATCTGGCCGGCCATCGTCGCCGTCACTGTGGAGTTCAGGCCGCAGCAGAGCAGGGCGATCGCGAAGAGCGAGGGCGCGATCGAGGCACCCAGCAGGGGCTGGAGCAGTTCCTGCGCCTTGCCGAGCTCGGCGACGTCATGATGCCCGGCCTTATGGAAGGTGGCGGCGGCGAGGATCAGGATCGAGGCGTTGATCAGCAGCGCGAAGGTCAGCGCGACGGTCGAGTCGAGCGTCGCGTATTTCAGCGCCTCGCGCTTCTCCGGCAGGGTGTGGCCATAGGCGCGGGTCTGCACGATGCCGGAGTGCAGGTAGAGATTATGCGGCATCACTGTGGCGCCGATGATGCCGAGCGCGATGTAGAGCATGTTGGGATTGGTCACGATCTCCGTGGTCGGCGCGAAGCCGCGGATGACCTCGCCCCAGTTGGGATCGGCCATTGCGATCTGGACCGCAAAGCAGAGCGCGATCACGCCGAGCAGGGTGATGATGAAGGCCTCGACCCAGCGGAAACCCTTCGTCTGCAGCCAGAGAATGATGAAGACGTCCAGGCCGGTGATCAGCACGCCGATTTCGAGCGGAATGCCGAAGAGCAGATTGAGACCGATGGCGGTGCCGATCACCTCCGCGAGGTCGGTGGCGCAGATCGCCAGCTCCGCCAGCAGCCACAGCGGCCAGGCCATATAGGGCGGATAGGCGTCGCGGCAGGCCTGTGCGAGGTCGCGACCCGTGGCGACCGCGAGCCTAGCGCAGAGCGACTGCAGGACGACGGCCATGATGTTGGAGACGAGCGCGACGACCAGGAGCGTGTAACCGAACTGGGCACCGCCCGCGAGCGAGGTCGCCCAGTTGCCCGGATCCATATAGCCGACGGCCACGAGGTAGCCTGGTCCGAGGAAGGTCAGGAATTTCCGCCAGGACGAGGAGGAGGGCGCGACCGAAACCGAGCGGAAGACATCGGCGAGCGAGGGCTCGCCGCGCGATCGGAGCCAGATCGAGGAGGATTCCGGGGCGCTTTGCGACATGATCCGACCTTGCTGCAACTTGTTTGCAATAAGACGTAAAGGCGCTCCGGCTGCGTGTCAATGCAGTTGCGAAGCGTTTTCAATTAAGATTTGCGAAGTGGCCGGGCGGCAATGCGCGATTGTGGGCTGACGCCCGGCGCGAGCCTTGCCATGATGCCGTCATCTGAATCGCATCCGATGGCCGCCATGTCCCAGCTTCCCGCTATTCTCGCCCGTCTCGATGCCGGGCTCGACGCGTCGCTCGATCGCCTGTCCTCCTGGCTCGAGATCCCGTCGGTCGGCACCGATCCGGCTTTCAACACCCAAACGCGGGCCGCCGCCGAATGGCTCCGCGCCGATCTCGAAAACCTCGGATTCAAGGCCGAACTGCGCGAGACCGGCGGCCATCCCGTCGTCCTGGCGCATCGGCCGAAACCCGGCGCGCCCCACGCGCTGTTCTACGGGCATTACGATGTGCAGCCGGTCGATCCGCTGAACCTCTGGGACACCGAGCCGTTCAAGCCGGTCGTCCGTGAGATCGAGCCGGGCCGCAAGGTCATTTCGGCTCGCGGCGCCTGCGACGACAAGGGCCAGGTGATGACCTTCATCGAGGCCGTGCGTGCGACGCTGGCCGAGACCGGCGACCTGCCGATCGGTCTGACGATCTTGGTCGAGGGCGAGGAGGAGTCGGGCTCGGTCAACCTGCCGGCCTATATCAGGGCCAACGCCGCCGAGTTGAAGGCCGACTACGCGCTGATTTGCGACACCGGCATGTGGGACCGCGAGACGCCGCTGATCACCTCGACCTTGCGCGGCATGGTCTATCAGGAGGTGACGCTGACCGCGGCCGATCGCGACCTGCATTCGGGTCTCTTCGGTGGCGCCGCGGCAAACCCGATCCATATCCTCGCGAAAATCCTCGGCGAACTTCATGACGAGACCGGGCGCATCACCGTTCCCGGCTTCTATGACGGCGTGCATGAGCCGACCAACGCCCAGAAGGCGGAGTGGGCCGATCTCAATCTCACCGAGAAGGATTTCCTCGGCCAGATCGGGCTGAAGCATTCGATCGGCGAAAAGGGGCGCATGCTGATCGAGCAGATCCAGTCCCGCCCGACCTGCGACGTCAACGGCATCTGGGGCGGTTATACGGGCGAGGGCAGCAAGACGGTCATTCCGGGCCAAGCTTCGGCAAAGGTCTCCTTCCGTCTCGTTGGTGACCAGGATCCTGCAAAAATTGCTGCCGCATTCCACCAGTTCGTCCGCGACCGCCTGCCTGACGACGTGACGGCCGAGTTCATCAGCCATTCCGGCTCGCCGGCGCTGGCCGTGCCGCCGGATTCGCCCGTGCTCCAGAAGGCGCGCAAGGCGCTCGCCGACGAATGGGGCGGGCGCGTCGTCTCGATCGGTAGCGGCGGCTCGATCCCCGTCGGCGGCGATTTCAAACGCACGCTCGGCATCGACACGCTCTTCGTTGGTTTCGGCCTCGACGATGACCGCGTCCATTCGCCGAACGAGAAGTACGACCTCTCTTCCTTCCATAAGGGCCAGCGCTCCTGGGCCCGCATTTTGCAAGCTCTCGGTTCATGAAATCAGTCTGTGTTTTCTGTGGTTCCAATCCCGGCAATGATCCGGTCTATGCAGCCGGCGCCCGCGCCATGGGCGCTGAAATCGCCCGGCGTGGCCTGACGCTGGTCTATGGCGGCGGTGCCGTCGGGTTGATGGGCGTCGTCGCCAATGCCGCGATGGAGGCCGGCGGAGAGGTGCACGGCGTCATCCCCCAGGCATTGCGCGACCGCGAGGTCGGCCATGTCGGGCTGACCCGGCTCGAGGTCGTCGACACCATGCACACGCGCAAGGCGCGTATGGCCGAACTGTCGGATGGCTTCATCGCCATGCCCGGCGGCATCGGCACGTTCGAGGAACTGTTCGAGATCTGGACCTGGGGCCAGCTTGGCATCCACGCCAAGCCGCTCGGCCTGCTCAATATCGCCGGCTTCTACGACGCGCTGGCGGTTTTCCTCGACCAGACGGTCGAGGCGGGGTTCCTCAAGCAGAGCCACCGCGCCATGGCGATGACCGATACGGAGCCCGCAACACTGCTCGACCGGATGGAAGCCTATGTTCCGGCCGCGACCTACAAATGGGTCGAGAAGGAAGATGTCTGACTTATCCTCGGAATTGCCCCTTCAGGTTGTAGGAATATTATCTTGACATCGTGACGCTGATCCGGTAGAGATCAGGAACGCTCACGAAATATGCCTTGAACGAAGCCGCCGCGCTCTCCAGCCGGCGGCTTTTTCGTGGCTGCCATCCGGAGACGGAAACCATGGCCGAAGACGACGACAGCGATACGCCGCAGCCGACGACCTTTGCGACCAAGCCGAAACAGCCGGTGCTCTCGCGCAAGCGGGTGGTGAGGCAGCTCTGGCGTGCTGCCAAGCGCCAGCTCGACTCCCACGAGGAGCATCTCGCCGATCTGCCGAAAGGAGCCGCGGCGAGCGAGGCCGACGCCAAGGCGCTGGCGACGCTCGCGCGCACCGTGCGGGAGCTGGTCGCGATCGAGGAACCGCAGGGCGGCAAGAGGGACAAACACACGGATGAACTCTCTGCCGCCGACGGTCTGCGACATGTCGCACAGCTCCGTCAGGATCTTGCTCGACATCTTGAAGCGCTTGCCCGTCGGGAGCTGGGCGAAGCTGATCCCGGAGATGCTCCCTGAGCTTCCGCTCGGAGAGGCCGAGGTTCTTCAGGAGCTATGGTGGCTCTGGTCGAGAGGGGATCAGCGGCCAGTGGAACCGCCGAAGCCGATCTGGCTGGTTCTCGGCGGACGCGGGGCGGGCAAGACTCGCACGGGGGCCGAATGGGTCAAGGGTATGGCGCTGGGCCACCCGCCTTTCGCCAACAGGCGGACGGATCGCATCGCCCTCGTTGGCGAGACACAGGGGCAGGTGCGCGATGTGATGGTCGAGGGCGTCTCTGGGCTGCTTTCGATCCATACGCGCTGGGAGCGGCCGGTCTGGCAGCCTTCATTGCGCCGGCTGCAATGGCCAAACGGCGCGATCGCACAGGTCTTCTCCGCCGAAGACCCGGAAGGGCTGCGCGGTCCGCAATTCGGCGCGGCCTGGTGCGACGAGCTGGCGAAATGGCCGAACCTCCAGGAGTGCTGGGACATGCTGCAATTCGGGCTCCGGCTCGGTGACCATCCGCGGCAGGTCGTCACGACGACGCCGCGGCCGGTTCCGCTGCTCAAGCGCCTGCTGGTCGAGCCGCATGTCGCTGTCAGCCGGGCGAAGACACAGGACAACCATTACAACCTCGCGGCGGAGTTCGTCCGCACCGTCACCGAAACCTATGGCGGCACGCGGCTCGGCCGCCAGGAGCTCGGCGGCGAGATCGTCGAGGAGAGTCAGGACGCGCTCTGGACGAGAGCGATGATCGAGCAGGCCCGCGAACGGCTGCCCCCATCGCTCGCCCGCATTGCCGTTGCCGTCGACCCGCCCGCCTCATCTTCGCAACGGGCCGATCGTTGTGGGCTGGTCGTGGCTGGCATCGATGGCGATGGCTTCGGCCATGTGCTGGAAGATGCGACGATCGCCGGCGCCAGGCCGCAGGAATGGGCCGAGAAGGCGGTTTCACTCTATCGCCGCCACGAGGCCGATGCGCTGGTCGTCGAGGTCAACCAGGGCGGGGAGATGGTCGACAGCATCATCCGCGAGGTGGATTCCGGCGTGCCGGTCGTCTCGGTCAGGGCGACGCGCGGCAAATATCTGCGCGCCGAGCCCGTCGCTGCGCTCTATGCGCAGGGGAGGGTCCGCCATGCCGGAACCTTTCCGGAGCTGGAGGACGAGATGTGTTCCTTCGGCCCCGGCGGTCTCGAAGGCGGTCGCTCGCCCGATCGGCTCGATGCGCTCGTCTGGGCGCTAACCCATCTGATGCTCGCAGCCAAGGGCCGGCCGCGGGTGAGGGGGATATAGCCCCCGGCGCTTCATTCACGCTCCAACAGCGAGATCTCCATGTTCGATTTCCTTCGTAGCCTGCGCGGCCGTGCCGCGCCGGACCAGAAGCGCTCGCGCGTCGGGCCGCTGATCGCCCTGCATGAGGCCGGGCGGGCGGTCTGGACTCCGCGCGACTATGTCGCCCTGTCGCGCGAGGGCTATGAGCGCAATCCCGTGGTGCACCGCTGTGTCCGCCTCATCGCGGAGGCTGCCGCGCAGACGCCGCTCGTCGCCAAGATCGGAGACCGCGAGGTGCCGGAGCATCCGGCGCTGGCACTCATCGAGCGGCCCAATCCACGCCAGGGCGGCATCGCCTTCCGCGAGATGCTGTTCGGGCACCTCCTCGTCGCCGGAAACGCCTATGTCGAGGCCGTGAGCGCCGGCCGTGAGCCGCGCGAGCTTTATGCGTTAAGGCCCGACCGCATGCGTGTCGTGCCTGGCCGCGATGGCTGGCCGGAGGCCTATGACTATACGGTCGGTAGCGACACGGTGCGGTTCCGACAGGACGAGGGCGACCCGCCGCCGATCCTGCATCTGACGCTGTTCCACCCGGTCGACGACCATTATGGCCTCTCGCCGGTCGAGCCGGCGGCGATCGCTCTCGACATCCACAACGCCGCCAGCAATTGGCACAAGGCGCTGCTCGACAACGCCGCACGGCCTTCCGGTGCGCTGGTCTATGATGGGCCTGATGGCGCGACGCTGACCGAAGCGCAGTTCGACCGACTGAAGCAGGAGCTGGAGGATTCCTTCCAGGGAGCCCGCAATGCCGGGCGCCCGCTTCTCCTCGAAGGCGGGCTTGACTGGAAGCCACTGTCGCTGACGCCGGCCGAGCTCGATTTCGTCGCGGCCAAGGGTGTGGCGGCGCGCGAGATTGCGCTGGCCTTTGGCGTACCGCCGCTGCTGCTGGGTCTGCCGGGGGACAACACCCACGCCAATTTCGCCGAGGCCAACCGCGCGCTCTGGCGCCAGACCGTGATCCCGTTGGTCAGGCGCACTGCACAGTCGCTTGCGCAATGGCTCGGCCCCGCCTTCGGCGACGACATCACGCTGGAACCCGATCTCGATGCCGTCGAGGCGCTGGCCGATGAGCGGGAATCGCTCTGGCGGCGCCTCGGCGCGGCGAATTTCCTCGATGACGACGAGAAACGCGAGGCGGTCGGCTATGGCCGGCGTGCCTCCGGGAAGGAACAGCCATGAACATGCTCGACCAGATCGTCACGGCCTTCATCGGCCGGGCCGATGTCGGCCATCTCGGCCTGCTGCTCTGGGCGGCGAGCGCATCGGGCCTCGCCTGGCTCGTCTTCCGCGAACTGACGGCTGCGAACCGCCGCTTCGACGACTTCGTCCGTGAGCTCAACCGCTTCAACGCACGCCATGAGGGGGATCAATCATGAAGGGTACGCGCGATGCGAAACCGCCGTCGGTCCGGCCGGGCTCAGCCCGGGCGCAGCCGGCCAAGGCACGGCCTGGCGGCGTGACAGCGGATACCTTCAGCAATTTCGTCCGCAACCTGGCCAAGCTGGAGAGCGGGCGCCCGCAGGGCGGCAAAGGCGGGGAGAGCAGCCGATGAACGCATCCTGCCGTCTCCCGATCGAAGCGAAGCTCCTGCCGCTGCAGCCTTCTCGAATCCTGCCGGATGGCGTGTTCGAGGGCTATGCCAGCCTCTTCCGCATCCCCGATCTCGGCAAGGACGTGGTCGAGCCCGGCGCCTTCCGTGACAGCCTCGCAAGGCGCGGGCCGTCTGGGGTCAAGCTGCTCTGGCAGCATGATCCGGCCGAGCCCCTCGGTCGCTGGCTCAGCCTGAGCGAGGACAGCCGCGGCCTCTTCGTGCGCGGCAGGCTTTCGCTCGCCGTCGCCCGCGCTCGCGAAATCCTCGCTTTGATGCGGGAAGGGGCAATCGACGGCCTCTCGATCGGCTTTCGCTCTGAACGCGCCCGCAACGAGCCGCGCACGGGCCTGCGCAGGCTCGAGCGCGTCGATCTCTGGGAGGTCTCGATCGTAACTTTCCCGATGCTGCCCCAGGCCCGGGTCAGCGCCGTCAAGACGGCCTTCCGCAATCCCGCTTTCGCCTGACCTTCACCCCAGGAAAATCCTGCAAGGAGAACCCATGATCCATCTCGACACCGCCCCGGAGACCAAGGCGGCCGGCGCCGATCTCGCGCTCGCCTTCGAGGACCTGCGTTACACGCTGGAGAGCTACCGTGCCACGAATGACGAGCGTCTCATTGGGATCGAGGCCCGCAACGGTGCCGATCCGTTGACCGAGGAGAAGCTTGCCCGCATGGATGCCGCGCTCGACGACACCATGCGCCGCATCGACCGGCTGACGCTCGATCGTGCCCGGCCGCCGCTTGGCCAGGACGGGGAGGGCATCCATCGCCGCGATCCGCTCGTCGCCGAGCACAAGGCAGCCTTCGCCGCCTATGTCCGCAGCGGCGAAGCCGGCGGGCTGAAACGGCTGGAGGCCAAGGCGCTCTCGGCCGGCTCCGGTCCGGATGGCGGCTATCTCGCGCCCTCGACTGTCGAGGGCGAGATCCTGCGCCGCTTGACGGCCGTTTCGCCGATCCGTTCGCTCGCCACCGTCCGCACCATCTCGTCCGGCACCTACAAGAAGGCCTTCTCCACCACCGGCCCCGCCTCCGGCTGGGTGGCCGAGACCGCGGCGCGCCCGCAGGCTGGCTCTCCGACCTTGGCCGAGCTCTCCTTCCCGGCGATGGAGCTCTACGCCATGCCGGCTGCGACGCAGACCCTGCTCGACGACGCCATCGTCAACATCGACCAGTGGATCGCGGAGGAGGTCGAAAGCGCCTTCGCGGAGCAGGAGGGCGCGGCCTTCGTCAATGGTGATGGCGTCGACAAGCCCAAGGGCTTCCTCGCTTATCCGACCGTTGCCGAGGGAAGCTGGAGCTGGGGCAATATCGGTGTGCTCAACACCGGCGTCGCCGGTGCCTTCGCCGCTTCGAACCCCGCCGACGTGCTGGTCGACCTGGTCTATGCGCTGAAGGCCGGCTACCGCCAGAACGGCTCCTTCGTGATGAACCGCAAGACGCAGGGAGCGATCCGCAAGTTCAAGGATGCCAATGGCAACTATCTCTGGCAGCCTCCGGCTTCGGCCGGCGCGCCGGCGACCCTGCTTGGCTTCCCGCTGGTGGAGGCGGAGGACATGCCGAACCTCGCCAACAACGCGGTCTCGATCGCCTTCGGCGATTTCCGCCGCGGTTATCTCGTCGTCGACCGGGCCGGCGTGCGCATCCTGCGGGATCCGTATTCCGCCAAGCCTTACGTCCTGTTCTACACGACCAAGCGCGTCGGTGGTGGCGTCCAGGACTTCGCCGCCATCAAGGGCCTCAAATTCGCGGTGTGATGGCTACGCGCGCCCCACGCCCGAACAAGCGTGGGGTGCCCGGTTGGGTTAGCGCGTGAACCACCAACTCCAGCCGGCGTTCATCTGCGGCTGGACAGCTTCATCCTGACGCTGGGCCCCACCCAGCGCCAGGAGCTTGGCACTGCCGGCGGCGATCCAGTTCCGGTATTCGCTCACCGGCGTGATGGCGGTGAACCCGCCACAGATGCGGCGTGCCCGCGTCTTCAGGGGGCCACTCGACCAGCTCACGATGCCGACGAGATCGCGCGAGCGGGCCGTGCCGCGCAGCACCGGTCCACCCGAATCCCCGCGGCAGGCGCCGGCACCCGGGGTCTCGCCGCGCGATTCGACATCGACGGCGACCTTGACCGTGTTCTGCGTGGTGTAGTTGCCGGCGTTGACGAGCCGCGTCTCGCGCAGGCGCCGTGCGGTCTTGTTGTTGTTCTCGGCAGACAGCCCGTAGCCAGCCATGGTGACGGTTTCACCCTGCGAGAGCTGGCCGCCGAGGTTCAGCGGCTCGATGTCGGAAGGCAGCGGCTGCGCCAGCCGCAGAAGCGCGAGATCCGTGCCGGGTTGGGTGCGTGGCGTGGTGCCGGGCACGAAGCTCGGATGTGGCAGCAAGGCAATGACGGTCTGGCGCCGCGCCCGGAAACGTGGGTCGAGACTGACGACGCTGATCGAGCCGCCATCGGCCAGGCAATGTGCCGCGGTCAGGACGATCTCGGGCGCGATGACGGCGCCCGAGCACAATTCGCCCCGGCTGGTCTCGATTCTGACGGTCGAGGCGCGGGCCCCCCCGGCATCGCGCGAGTTGACGCCTCCGACGACGGCGGAAGCGGGCTGCGTCGCCAGAGCAAGGCCGCAGGTGAGGGAGAGGATGGCGAGGGTGCGCGCGAGCATGGAACACATCAACGGGAACGGCAGGATAATCTAGAAGCTGCGCAGCCGCAGTCCAGCATTTCCGTCAGCGGGCATTCGTCCAGCGCGCATTCTCGCCCCACTGCGCCAGCGTCGCGTCGATCCAGCCGCGTTGGGGACCGACGAGGACGCCCTGGCTCAGCAGGCCGCAGTTGCGCTTGGCCGGGCCGGTCGACCAGCTGCTCACGGCGACGACGCCGGCCCCGTTGAACACCGGGCCGCCCGAATCGCCCTGACAGGCGCCTGCGCCGGGCCGCTTGCCCGCGCCGGCCGGATCTGCGGCCCAGAGCAGGACATGGCCAGGGCCATAGGGCTCGACGACGGAGAGGGCGGCTGAGCGATAGCTGCCGGTCGTCCGGGCCTCGCCTTCCTGCGAGACGCCGTAGCCGGCGAGCGTGACCGGGCTGCCGGCCCGCGGCTGGGCACCATCGTCGAGCGTCGCCGCGGCGAAGCGTGCCGGCAGGGACTCGGCCAGCCGGATCAGGGCGAGGTCGATCGAGCGGCGACGGTTGCTGACCGCTTTCGCATTGAATTCCGGATGGAGGCTGACGGTGGCCGGGGTGATCAGCACGGGCTCGCTTCCGGCGCGCCAGTGGATGCGCAGCTCCGTGCCGCCAGCCGCGCAATGAGCTGCCGTGAGGATGGCGCGGGACGAAAGCACGATCCCTGTGCAGACGCCGCCGCGCGCATTCAGCACCATCAGCGTTGCAGCTTCGGCCGGGCCGCCTTCGCGTCCGCCGACGACGGCCTGTGCCGGGGCAAGACCGAGCCCATAGGCCAAGCCAAGGCCGAGAATCCAGTTCGCGATCCGCATCGGGCGCTCCTCTTCGAGGGGCGCTGATAGCGCGTCGCCTCCCGCAATTGAACCCTCGAAGGAACCGATCATGACGCCGCTTGCCCTGGAGCCGCCGGCCACCGAGCCGGTTTCGCTGGTCGAAGCCCGACTGTTCCTGCGCCTCGACCAAGCCGATGAGGACGACCTGCTGGCAACGCTCATCACGGCCGCACGCCTCATGATCGAGGCAGCTTCGGGCCGCTGTCTCATCAACCAGCCGTGGCGGATCGTGCTCGACCGTTGGCCGTCCGGCGGCGAGATCCGCCTGCCGCTGTCGCCTGTCGGCACGATCACCGCCGCGCGGGTCTATGACCTGCTCGGAGCGCCACAGCCTGTCGCCGGAACGGCGCTGGCGCTCGATCCGCTGGCCGATCCGCCGTTGATCCGCCTTGCCGGCGAGGTGCCGGAGGCCGGACGCGACCGCGGGGCCATCGAGATCGACATCGTGGCCGGCTACGGAGCAGCGGCGGACCAGGTTCCGGCGCCTCTGCGTCAGGCGGTGCTGCGGCTCGCCGCGCGCTGGTTCGAGCAGCGCGGTGATGTCGCCAGCCGCGACGCACAAGGCTTGCCGGCCGAGATCGTGGCGCTGATTGCGCCCTATCGTCGGATGAGGCTCTGACCATGGCCGAGGCGACGAACTCCGCCATCGGGCGGATGCGACGCCGGCTCGTGCTGGAAGCGCCGGTTGCGACGCCGGACGGTTTCGGGGGCGTGACACAGGACTTTACGGCCGTCGGCGCGCTCTGGGCGCAGATCGAGTATCTGTCCGGCATCGAGCAATGGCGCGAGGGGCGGCCTGAGCAGGTCGCGCGCTATCGCATGACCATGCGTTGGCGCGGCGATGTCGATTCCGGAAGGCGCCTGCGCGACGGCGAGCGCATCTTCGATATCCGGGCCGCGGCCGATCCGGACGGGTCGCGCCGCCGACTGGTCTGCCTGGTCGAGGAGGTCAAGCCATGAGCGAGGCCATCCTGGCCCTGCGCGCCGCGATCCAGGCGCGACTGGAGGCCGACGCCGCCCTGACCGCCCTGATCGGCGCCGATCGCATCTTCGACGAGGCGCCGCGTGCCATGCGTGGCCTCTACGTCGTCCATGGCGAGGTCGAGGCGCGCGACTGGTCGGCAGGAACCGAACGCGGCTGCGAGCAGGAGCTCGCGCTCGTCATCTGGGCGGCGCAAAGCAGTTCCGCGCGGCAGGCACTGGAAGCAGCAAGGCTAATCGTAGCAGCACTCGACGAGGTTGATCTCGCCCCCGAGGGCCACAACCTCGTCAATCTGCGCTGGCTGTCGAGCCGGCTCGCCCGCGAGCCGCGCAACGGACTTCCGAGCGTGACGGTCCGCTTCCGTGCGGTGACCGAGCCGCTTTAGCACCCAAACCATTCCGATAATCGAAGGAGGCGCCGCATGTCGGCACAGAAGGGCAGGGACCTGCTGTTGAAGGTCGCGGATGGCGAAGGCGGTTTCACCACCGTCGCGGGGCTGCGTGCCCGCCAGATCGCGTTCAACGCCGAGACGGTGGACGTGACCCATGCGGAATCCGTCGGGCGTTGGCGCGAATTGCTGGAAGGCGCCGGTGTCCGCCGCGCCAGCATCAGCGGCTCGGGCATCTTCAAGGATGCGGCCTCTGATGCATTGGTACGGGAGACCTTCTTCGACGGCGCGATCCGCGACTGGCAGGTCGTCGTGCCGGATTTTGGCACCGTCGTCGGGCCATTCCAGCTCACCAGCCTCGAATATCGCGGCGACCATGCGGCGGAGGTGACCTTCGACCTCTCGCTGGAATCGGCCGGCGCGCTCGCCTTCGCTTCGCTCTGAGGAGATCGGGATGGTCAATCGTCATCGCGGCGAGACCGCGCTCATGGTTGCGGGGGAAGCCCTGCCCATGCGGCTCACACTCGGCGCCCTGGCCGAGCTCGAGCACGCCTTCGCCGTCGACAGCCTGCCGGCGCTCGGCCAGCGCTTCGTTACCGGCCACCTCTCGGCCCGCGACATCATTCGTATCATCGCCGCGGGCCTGCGCGGTGCGGGCAAAGTGATCCATGACGAGGAGGTCGCAGGCCTCTCCTTCGACGGCGGGCTCGCCGGGGCGATCAAGGCCGCCATCGCCTTGCTGGAGGCGACGTTCGGCGAAAGCGAGCCGGCCCGCCCTCAGCCGCCGCCGGAGGCCTGAGCCCGCCGGCGGCTTTCCCCTGGGGGGAGGCGATGGCGTTCGGCCTCGGTCGGCTCGGCTGGCCGCCGGATCGCTTCTGGGCGGCGACGCCACGCGAGCTCGCCGCGGCGATGCGGGCCTGGCGGCACGACGCCCGACGGGAAGTGCCCGCGCGCGCGACTCTCGAAGGCCTGATGGCCGCTTTTCCCGACACCTGACGTCGAAACTTGAATCTGTTTCTGAAGAGGACAGCCATGGCCGATGAGAACGCTTTCGATTCCGCCCGTCTTTCCGACCTGCGAGCGATCGATTCCCTGACTCAATCTCTCAGCCGTTCCTCTGAAAGCTTTGGTAAATCGATCGTAAACGCCTTCTCTCGCGGCGTCGTCGAGGGCAAGCGTTTCGAGGACGTTCTGCGCAGCGTCGGCCGGTCCATGACGGACAGTTTGCTCAAGACGGCGCTGAAGCCACTGCAGACCGGCATCTCCAGTCTGCTTGGAACTGGTATCAAAAACCTGACTGGCTTGTTCACCGGCGGCTTCGGCGCATTGGGTGGCGGCGGTTCGGTGTCCGTCGCCCCCTTTGCCGAGGGCGGCGTCGTCGCCTCGCCATCCTATTTTCCGACGGGGCGAGGGCTCGGCCTGATGGGCGAGAGCGGAGCCGAGGCGATCATGCCGCTCTCGCGTGGACCGGACGGCAGGCTCGGCGTGCGGGCGGCCGGCAGGTCGATGCGGCCGCTCAACGTCACGGTCCAGGTTTCGACCCCCGATGCCGACAGCTTCCGCCGCTCTGAGGCGCAGGTCTCGGCGGCGATCGCGCGGGCTGTCGCTCGCGGCAGCCGCGCACTCTGACGGGTTCACCCATGACCGATTTCCACGAGGTCCGTTTTCCGATCGATGTCGCGCGCGGGGCGCGTGGCGGGCCGGAACGCCAGACTCAGATCGTGACGCTTGCCTCCGGGCGCGAGGTCCGCAACAGCCGCTGGGCGCATTCGCGCCGGCGCTACGATGCCGGGCTCGGCGTACGCTCCTTCGACGCTCTGGCACAGGTGATCAGCTTCTTCGAGGAGCGGCGCGGGAGGCTCTACGGCTTCCGCTGGCGCGACCAGCTCGATTGGAAGAGCTGTGCACCGTCGCAGGCGCCGGCTGCGACCGACCAGGCCATCGGCGCGGGCGACGGGCTGGCGGCGGAATTCCAGCTTTGGAAGAGCTACGGAACAGGCGCATTGGCTTATCGCCGCGTCATCGCCAAGCCTCAGGCTGGGAGCGTGCTGGTGGCTGTCGATGGTGTCGTGCAGGCGCCGGAGGCCTTCTCTTGCGATCCGGTGACCGGGCTCGTGGCCTTCCCCCCCGGTCATGCCCCGCCGGCCGGCGCGGTGATTACGGCCGGCTTCGCCTTCGACGTCCCTGTGCGTTTCGACACCGATGCGATCGAGGTCGATCTCTCCGCCTTCGAGGCCGGCGAGATTCCGCGCATCCCGGTCGTCGAGATTCTGCCCTGAGGCCGCCATGCGTGAGATCCTTTCCGACCTTACCGCCCATCTTGACGGCGGCGCGACGACCATGTGCCGCTGCTGGAGCCTGACGCGGCGCGACGGCCTCGTCCTTGGCTTCACCGATCATGACCGGCCTCTGAATTTCGAAGGCATCGCCTTTGCCGCCGCAACCGCGCTGGAAGCAGCCGAGACGACGGCCGAACTCGGCTTCGCTATCGGCGGCGGGGATGTCGCCGGTGCGTTCGCCGCGACCGGGCTGAACGAGGCCGATCTGTCGCATGGCCTCTACGATGACGCGCGCCTGCGGATCTGGCTCGTGAACTGGGCCGAGACAGGGCAGCGCGTCCTGCTCGACGAGGGGTTCGTCGGCGAGATTCGGCGCGGCGAGAACGGCTTCACGGCTGAGATTCGGGGCTTCGCCAAGGCTTTCGACGAAGAGCGTGGCCGGCTCTACCTGCGCTCCTGCTCGGCCGATCTCGGCGATGCCCGCTGCGGTGTCGCGTTAGCCGCGGCGGCGGCCAGCGTCGCAGAGAGCGACGGCCGGCTCTCCCTCTCCGCGGCCGGGTTGAGCGGTTATGCCGACGGGCATTTCACCGGCGGGCGGCTGGTTTTCACCACCGGAGCGAATGCCGGCTACGCCAGCGAGGTAAAGCGCCATGGCGTCGAGGGCGGCTTGACTCTGTTCCAGCTCTGGCAGGCGGCTCCGGCGCCGATCCGGCCCGACGATGCCTTCAGCGTGACGCCGGGCTGCGACAAGAGCTTCGCGACCTGTCGCGCGAAGTTCGGCAATGGTGTCAACTTCCGCGGCTTTCCGCACATGCCGACCTCGGACTTCATCATCGGCGGCGTTCGGCCCGGCGACGGCGCGCTCGATGGCGCGAGCCTGTTTCGATGAAGCGCACGGAGATCGTTACGGCCGCGCGCGAGTGGCTCGGTACGCCCTACCATCACCGGGCCTCGCTGAGTGGCGTCGGCTGCGACTGCCTCGGCCTTGTGAGAGGGCTGTGGCGCGAGCTTTGTGGGCCCGAGCCGGAGCTCCCGCCGCCCTATTCGCCCAACTGGGCCGAAAGCCTGGGGCAGGAGACGCTGGCGCTCGCGGCCTTGCGTCATCTCGTACCGGTCGCTCTGGCGCAGGTCCGGCCGGGCGACGTGCTGCTTTTCCGCTGGCGCGAGCATCTTCCGGCGAAGCACTGCGCCGTGCTGAGCGCGCCCGACCGCATCATCCATGCTCATGACGGTGCCGCGGTCGCGGAGGTCGCCTTCACCGGCTGGTGGCGTCGCCATCTCAGCCATGCCTTTTCCTTCCCTGGAGCAACCGACTGATGGCGACGCTTCTTCTGCAGGTGGCGGGTGCTGCGCTGGGCACGGCGCTCGGGGGGGCGGTGGGCGGAGCCATCGGGCAGGCGCTCGGAGGCCTCGCTGGAGCGAGCATCGACCAGACCTGCCTCGGCGGTGTCGGCGGCAACAAAGCTGTCGAGGGGCCGCGGCTGAAGGAGGTCAATGGCCTCGCCGCCACCGAAGGTGCCGCGATCCCGCGCGTTTACGGCCGGGCCCGGCTCGGCGGCCAGCTCATCTGGGCGACGCGCTTCGAGGAGGAGATCCAGCTCTCGATCACCCGCAACAAGAGCGGCGGCAAGGGTGGACGTTCGCAGAAGACCTACGAGACGACCTATAGCTATTTTGCCAATCTGGCGATCGGACTCTGCGAGGGGTCGATCGCCTTCGTCCGCCGCATCTGGGTCGATGGCCGCGAGTTCGACGTGAACACCGTCACGATGCGCGTCCATCACGGCCACGAAGCGCAGGATCCCGATCCGCTGATCCTCGCCAAGGAAGCGGGCGAGGCGCCGGCCTATCGCGGGCTCGCCTATGTGGTCTTCGAGCGCTTTCCGCTGGCGGATTACGGCAACCGCATCCCGCAATTCGATTTCGAGGTGGTGCGGGCGGTGGACGGGTTGGGCGCCATGATCCGTGCCGTGGCGCTGACGCCGGGTGCAGGCGAGTTCGTCTACGATACCCGCCCTGTCAGCCATGAGCCCGAGCCCGGCGTGACGGAAAGCCTGACCCGCCATCAGCTTTACGGCGGCACGGATGTCGACGCGGCGCTGGGCCATCTGGTCTCGCTCTGCCCGAACCTCAGACGCGTCTCCCTGGTCGTGACCTGGTTCGGCGACGATCTGCGTGCGGGCTCCTGCACAGTCGCGCCACGGGTCGAGATCCCACACAAGCCGACCGTCGGGGCGGAATGGTCCGTCGCAGGCTTGAGCCGCGCTGCCGCTCGCCCGGTCAGTCAGATCGAGGGCCGCCCGGCCTTCGGTGGCACGCCCTCCGACGAGAGCGTGATCGCGCTGATCCGCCGGCTGCGGTTCGACTACGGGCTGGAGGTGGTGCTCTACCCTTTCCTGATGATGGATATCCCCGCCGGCAACGACTTGCCCGACCCGGTGACAGGAGCTGTCGGTCAGCCACGCTACCCTTGGCGCGGGCGCATCACGTGCGATCCCGCGCCCGGTCGCGACGGCAGCCCGGAGGGCACGTCCGACCTGGCGGCGCAGGTTGCTGCCTTTGTCGGGACGGTCGCTCCCGTCGACATGAGCGCTGCCGGAAGCTCTGTGGCCTGCGCCAAGCCCGCGGAGTGGTCATACCGCCGACTGGTAATGCACTGCGCCATGCTGGCGCAGGCCGCTGGCGGCGTCGAAGGCTTCGTCATCGGCTCGGAACTGCTCGGCCTGACTCAATTGCGCGGTTCGAGCGGCTATCCGATGGCCGACCACCTCGTCGCGATTGCCGACGACGTCCACGCGATCCTGCCGGCGACGACGCTGACCTATGCGGCCGACTGGACCGAATACGGTGCCGATGTCCGCAACGGCGGTAACGATATCGACTTCCCGCTCGACCCGCTCTGGAGCTCGCCCGCGATTGGCGCCATTGGCATCGATTATTATCCGCCGCTTTCGGACTGGCGCGATTCGGCGACCCATGCCGATGCCGCGATTGCCGCTGGACCGGCCGACCTTGCCTATCTGCGCGGCCGCCTGACATCGGGCGAAGCCTATGACTGGTATTACGCCGACGAGGCCGGCCGCGTCGCGCAGGAGCGGCTGCCGATCGCCGATGGCGCCTATGGCAAGCCCTGGCTGTTCCGGCCGAAGGATCTGGTCGGCTGGTGGAGCAATCCGCATATCCGTCGCGCCGACGGTGTCGAGACGAGCTCTACCGCCTTCGTGCCCGGCGCCAAGCCGATCTGGTTGACCGAGATCGGCGTACCGGCGGTCGACAAGGGAGGCAACGCACCGAACGTCTTCCCGGACATGAAATCGGCGGAAGGGGGCGTTCCGCCCTTTTCGAGCGGCGCGCGTGACGATCTCGTCCAGGCTCGGGCGCTGGAAGGCATCATCTCCGGCTTCGACCCGGCCCGCGCTGGCTTCGAGGCGGTCCGCAATCCGGTCCATCCCGTCACCGGCATCCGCATGGTCGATCCGGCGCACATCTTCGTCTGGAATTGGGACGTACGGCCGTTCCCGGCTTTCCCCGATCTCGGTGGTGTCTGGGCCGACGGGGGCAATTTCGAGACTGGCCATTGGCTCAATGGTCGCCTGGAGGGAACACCGGTCGATCGTCTCGTGGCGAAGCTCATCGCCGATTTCGGCTTGCCGCCCGCCGATCGTATCGCGGTCGATGGCTTCCTCGACGGTTATGTGCTCGACCGGCCGCTTTCGGCCCGACAGGCGCTGGAGCCGCTCGCCCAGACCTTCGGTTTCGATGCGGTGATGAGTTCCGGCGCCCTGCGCTTCGAGGACCGAGGCGGCATGGTGTCTCGTCGCCTCGGCTCGGATGACCTGATCCTCGATCGAGACGGCGAGCCCTTCAGCCTCAGGCGCATGCAGGAGACGGAGCTGCCGCTCGAACTGCGGCTGGGTTTCAGCGATGGCGAGAACGGCTATCGCAACGCAGCGGCGCGCTCGCGCCGGCTTGCCGGCGCCGCCCGGCGAGAGGTGGCGGTGGAGACAGCGATCGTTACGCGTCCGGCCGAAGGGCAACGCCTTGCCGACCAGCGCCTGCAGGAGGCCTGGGCTGCGCGCGAAACGCTCGAATGCGAAATCTCGCCACGGTGCCTCGACCTCGAGCCGGGCGACGTCGTTGCCGTTCCCGTCAACGGCGCGGACCGGCTGTTTCGGATCACGCGCCTTGCCGACGGGCCGAGCAGACGTCTCTCTGCGCGCCTGGTCGAGCCTGCGATCTATCGGACAACCGGCATCAAGGGAGCGGAGCGGACGCCGCGATCGCCGCCGCCTTTGCCCGGCCGGCCGCTCGTTGCTCCCCTCGCTCTCCCCATTGCCGTAAGGCAACCGCCCGCGTTGCTCTCGCTTGCCGCCTTCGCCGCGCCCTGGCCGGGAGCATTGGCGATCTGGCGTGCAGACGAGGTCGGTCTGTTCGATCTCGCCGGTTTCGTCGAGGCGCCCTCGATCGTCGGTGAGACCTTGACGGATTTTCCGCCCGGTCCGCTTTGGCGCGGCGATCGACGGGCGGTCCTGGAAGTCAGGCTGCGCGGCGGCGTATTGTCATCCGTGCCGATCGAAAGCGCCCTGGCCGGGGCCAATGCGCTGGCTCTGATCGACGAAGCTGGCGAGATCGAACTCGTCACCGCGGCGCAGGTCGAGTTGATCGGCCCGCAGCGCTTCCGGCTTTCAGGTTTCATTCGCGGGCTCGGCGGCTCGGAGGCGGCGGCGCGGCGGCTCTTGCCGGCCGGTGCGCGGCTGGTGGTGCTCGACGGTTCGGCGGTGACGCTGACGAGCGATCTTGCCGACCTCGGCCGCAGGCTCCGCTACCGGGTCGGCCCGGCGCGGCACGATGTCGGCGATCCGACGATGGCCGAGTTCAGTACCGAGGTTGCAGGAGCGGCCCTGCTGCCGCTCGCTCCGGTTCGCGTCAAGGCGAGGCGAACGGAGGCCGGCATCGCTCTGAGCTGGCTCAGGCGCACGCGCGTCGACGGTGATTCCTGGGACCTGCTGGACGTGCCGCTCGGCGAGGAGAGCGAACGCTACGAGGTCGCGATTCTCGACGGCGAGGCGATTGCTCATAGCGCAACCGTGAACGAGTCGGGCTGGCTTTATCCGGCCGAGCGCGAGATCCTCGATTTCGGCAGCCCGCAGCTCGAAATCGCCATTTCGCTGCGCCAGCTCAGCGCGACGGTCGGTGGCGGGCATGAATGGCGTGGACGCATAGCCGTCGGCTGATCTAGTCTGGGTTGTGGAAGGGGCAGCATGTTCATGGCGCATTCACGCGTGCGGGGCTAACCCATGATGATGATGCCGGTCGAACCCATTCTTGCCTTTGCGCTTCTGGCTTCGTCGCCGGCTCCCATCGTTCGCGTCGACGATCCGGCGCCGATGTCCTGCCTCTCCTCCGACGAGACGCGGGCTGTCGTTGCGGATGGCCGGGTCATCCAGCCGGTCGAAGCTTCCCGTCACGCTCGTCACGCCGCTCCCGGCGAGGTCGTTCGCATCCGGCTCTGTCGGCAGGGCGAGGATCTGGTGTATGTCGTCACGACATTGAAGCGCGACGGCAAGGTTGCGCGCGTGACACTGGAAGGGCAATCCGGCAAGGTCGCTACCATCCGGTGATACCCGGCTCGTAAACTGGAGCGAACAGACCGTGAGACTGCTCGTCGTCGAGGACGACAAGGACCTCAACCGCCAGATTGTCACGGCGCTCGAGAATGCGGGCTACGCCGTCGACAAGGCTTTTGATGGCGAGGAAGGGCTCTTTCTCGGCGAGACCGAGCCCTATGACGCCGTCATTCTCGACCTCGGCCTGCCCAAGGTCGACGGCGTCGCCGTGCTGCAGGGCTGGCGCCGCGCCGGCAAGACCATGCCGGTGCTGATTCTGACGGCGCGCGATCGCTGGAGCGACAAGGTTGGCGGCTTCGACGCCGGTGCCGACGACTATGTCGTCAAGCCATTCCATGTCGAGGAATTGCTGGCGCGGGTGCGCGCGCTCCTGCGCCGGGC
The DNA here is from genome assembly GCF_002220095.1 of Bosea sp. AS-1. Classification (GTDB taxonomy): domain Bacteria; phylum Pseudomonadota; class Alphaproteobacteria; order Rhizobiales; family Beijerinckiaceae; genus Allobosea. Next base: position 3,964,984 of record NZ_CP022372.1, on the reverse strand, counting down.
TGCCGGCCATGCCACATCTGAGCTCGTCTGCGGGCCGGTCCGGCTCGATACGCGGGCCAGCCGCGTCGTCGTCGACGGCAATCCCGTCAAGCTGACCTCGCATGAATACCGGCTGCTCTCCTACCTCATGCACCATCAGGGCAGGGTGGTTTCGCGCACCGAACTGGTCGAGCATCTCTACGATCAGGACTTCGACCGCGATTCGAACACCATCGAGGTCTTCGTCGGCCGGCTCCGCAAGAAGCTCGGCGTCGAGATCATCGAGACCGTCCGGGGACTCGGCTACATCGCCGCTGCTCCGGAAAAGGTCTGATCGCGGGACATGCCGTTCAGATCCCATCGCTTTTCGCTGGGGGCGCGGCTGTTCCTCTCGGCGGCATTCTGCTGCGTCCTGATCCTGGTATTGGCAGGCCTCGGCCTCACCACCTTCTACCGCCGCTCCGCCGAGCGGGGCTTCGACGAGCGGCTTTCGGTCTACATCAAGGAGCTGGTAGCCGACCTCGCGGCACCGCCGGAGACCGAGCGCCAGTCGATAGGCGATCTCGGCGAGCCGCGCTTCGACCTGCCCCTGTCAGGCTGGTACTGGCAGATCACGCGGCTCGACGGCGACCGTCCGAACGTTCGCGCTTCCCGCTCGTTGGTCGGCGGTCAGTTGCCCAAGCTTCTCGACCAGAAAATCGCGCCGAACAGCCGCGGGCTGCGCGAGAGCTACGTCTCCGGGCCGGATGACCGGACGCTGCGGGTACTGGAGCGCGAGATCGATGTCGGCGAGGACGGTCGCTTCACGGTCGCGGTCGCGGCCCCCGCCGACGAGATCGAAGGCGATATCCAGGATTTCCGCTTCGCGCTGACGATGACCTTCGTGCTGCTGGGTCTGATCCTGGTGGCGTCGACGCTGGTCCAGGTCCGTTTCGGCCTGCGCCCGCTGGTGCGACTGCGCTCCGCCGTCGGTACTGTCCGGACCGGCGAGAACCACCGCATCCTCGGCAGCTACCCGCCCGATCTCGCGCCGCTCGCCGGCGAGCTCAACCAGCTCATCGATACCAACCGGGAGATTCTCGAGCGCGCGCGTACCCAGGTCGGGAATCTCGCCCATGCGCTCAAGACCCCGCTCAGCGTGATGATGAACGAGGCCGAGAGCGGCGTGGGCGAGGCGCATTTGTCGCAGACCGTCAAAGCGCAGACGGCAGTGATGCGCGATCAGGTCCAGTATTATCTCGACAGGGCCCGTGCGGCCGCGCTCTCAGGCGCGCTTGGAGGCGTGACCGAGGTCGCACCCTCGCTCGAAGCCCTGCTGCGCACCTTTATGAAGATCTCGCAGGACCGGGACATCCGGGGTAGCCACACCGTGCCCGGCCGCCTGCGCTTTCGCGGCGAGAAACAGGATCTGGAGGAAATGCTCGGCAACCTGCTCGACAACGCCTTCAAATGGGCGAATTCGACCGTCGAGGTGTCGCTGGAGGCCGGAAGCGGAAATCCCGGCGAGCCGCTGGCCCTGTTCATCGACGATGATGGCCTCGGCCTGCCGGAGGACGCCATGGCCGAGGTGCTAAAGCGCGGCCGCAGGCTGGACGAGACCACGCCGGGCTCCGGGCTCGGCCTGTCGATCGTGGTAGACCTCGCCAAACTTTATGGCGGCGAGCTGGCGTTGTATCGCTCGCCGCTCGGCGGCTTACGGGCGCGTCTGGCCCTTCCTTCGGTATGAGCGGTGGGGCCGCGTGACCCTTTGTCACCATGAACCGGCGCGGCCGATTGATTAAGAACGCGGAATGATGATTTGGGCGGTCTTTGCGGTGATGACGGGAGCGGCGATTTTCGCCTTGCTCTGGCCGTTGAGCCGCGCCTCGATTCCGGGCTTCGCCGATACGGCCGACGCCAGAAGCCTCTATCGCTCGCAACTCGGCGAGATCGATCGTGATCTGGCCCGTGGCCTGATCGCGACCGACGAGGCCGAGGCGGCGCGGGTCGAGGCCGGTCGCCGGCTGCTGCGCGCCGCTGGCGACGAGGTCTCGCCTGCCGGCGAGACGGAACCGTCGCTGCGCCGTCGCCGCGCCAGTTCGGCGCTGATGCTTTCGCTCGTGCCGCTGCTGGCCCTGCTGGTCTACGGGTCCTACGGCTCGCCCGATACGCCTGATCAGCCGTTGGCTGCACGCCTCGCCAAGGCCGGGCCGCAGCAGGACTTCGCCGTCGTGTTCGCGCGCATGGAAGCTCACCTCGCCGCCAATCCGACCGATACGAAGGGCTGGTCGCTGATCGCACCGATCTATCTGCGCCAGGGGCGCTATGACGATGCGGCCAATGCCTTCGCCTCCGCCCTGCGCTACGGCAAGCCGGATCCCGAGCAGTTCGCCGGCCTGGGCGAGGCCCGTACCCTGGCTGCCGAAGGGGTTGTCACCGCCACGGCGCGCGAGGCCTTTGCCGAAGCGGTGAAGCTCGATCCGAAGAATCCGCGGGCGCGCTACTACCTTGCGCTGGCTCAGGAGCAGGATGGCGACGTACAGGGCGCCATCGCTTCCCTGAACGCGCTCCTGGCCGGTTCGCCGCCCGACGCCGCCTGGGCGGTGGTTGTGCGCGACCGGCTCGCGCGCCTGCAGGCCGCGGGCAATGGCGATGCCATCGCCGCCTTGCCGGATGCCGAGCGCCAGCAGGCGATCAAGGGCATGGTGGAGGGCTTGGCGGATCGCCTGAACGCCGGCGGCGGAACGCTGGCGGAATGGTCGCGCCTGATCCGAGCCCGTTCCGTGCTCGGCGAGAAGGCGCAGGCGCTGCAAGCCGTGAAGACGGCCCGCGAGAGACTGGCGCAGGATGCTTCCGCGCTGGCCGCAATCGATGCCCTGGCCGAGGAGCTGGCCCTGAAGGAGGTCAAGCCATGACGACGGCTGCCCAGACGACGCGGCCGATGCCCGCGAAGCGGCGCATGACCCGCAAGCAACGCCGGCTGACGATCATCGCCGCCGCCGGGGCCATGCTGGCCGTCGCCGCCGGGCTGGTGCTCTTCGCCATGCGCGACACCATCGTCTTCTTCTATGGGCCGACCGAGATCACGGAGAAGGGCGTGCTGCCCGGCACCCGCATGCGCCTGGGCGGCCTCGTCGAGGCCGGCTCGGTCCAGCGAGGCCCCGGCCAGCGCGTCGCCTTCGCCGTGACTGACGGCAAGAGTGCCGTGAAGGTCAGTTATGACGGGCTGCTGCCGGATTTGTTTCGCGAGGGACAGGGCGTCGTGACGGAAGGCGTCTTCGAGGGCGCCGGGCGCTTCAAGGCGGATTCCGTGCTGGCGAAGCACGACGAGACCTATATGCCGCGCGAGGTCGCCGACGCCCTCAAGAAGCAGGGGCATTGGCAGGGCGAGGCGGGCGCGGCCGCCCCCGCGAAGCCGTGAGCCGGGCATGATCGTCGAAATCGGACATTACGCGCTGGCCCTGGCACTGGGCGTCTCGGTCATCCAGGCGCTGGTGCCGCTTTGGGGGTTGTCGCGGCAGGATCGCGGGCTCGCCGCCGTCGGCACGAGCGCGGCTCTCATCAGCTTTGGGCTGGTGGCGTTGTCTTTCGCGGCGCTGGTTGCGTCTTACGTCCGTTCGGATTTCTCGGTCGGCAACGTCTTCGAGAATTCCCACTCGACCCAACCGTTGATCTACAAATTCACCTCCGTCTGGGGCAACCACGAGGGCTCGCTGCTTCTCTGGGTCCTGATCCTGACCCTGTTCGGCGCGCTGGTGGCGCTGTCGCACCGGTCGCTGCCGCCGCGCTTGCGGGCAGGGGCGCTGGCGGCGCAGGGGTTGATCGCGGCGGCCTTCCTGGCCTTCACGCTGTTCACGTCGAATCCGTTCCGGCGGCTCGTGCCAGCCCCGGCGGAAGGGCAGGACCTCAACCCGATTCTGCAGGATCTTGGCCTCGCGATCCATCCGCCTCTGCTCTACATCGGCTATGTCGGCTTCTCGATGACCTATGCCTTCGCTGTCGCCGCCCTGATCCACGGACGGATCGACGCGATGTGGGCGCGCGCCGTCCGCCCCTGGACGTTGCTGGCCTGGACCTTCCTGACGCTCGGCATCGCGATGGGCTCCTACTGGGCCTATTACGAGCTCGGCTGGGGCGGCTGGTGGTTCTGGGATCCCGTCGAGAACGCTTCCTTCATGCCCTGGCTCGCCGGCACGGCCCTGATCCACTCGACCGTGGTGATGGAGAAGCGCGACGCGCTCAAGGTCTGGACGATCCTGCTCGCGATCCTGACGTTCTCCCTCTCCCTGCTCGGCACCTTCGTCGTTCGCTCCGGCGTGCTGACCTCGGTTCATTCCTTCGCCAGCGATCCATCGCGTGGCCTGTTCATTCTGCTGATCCTGGTCTTCTTCGTCGGCGGCTCGCTGGCACTGTTCGCCTGGCGTGCGCCGCTCCTGCGCCAGGGCGGCCTCTTCGCGCCGGTGTCGCGCGAGAGCGCGCTGGTCATCAACAACATCTTCCTCGCCACCGCCTGCGCCACCGTCTTCGTCGGCACGCTCTATCCGCTCGCGCTCGAGATGCTGACCGGCGACAAGATTTCGGTCGGTGCTCCCTTCTTCAACGCCACCTTCGTGCCCGTCATGGTGCCGTTGCTGCTCTTCCTGCCGATCGGACAGACGCTCGCCTGGAAGCGGGGCGACCTCCTCGGTGCCGCTCAGCGTAACGCCGCCGCCTTCGGCATCGCCGTCGTGGCGGCGCTCGCGCTGATCGCCTTCACGCGCGGCGGCCCGGTGCTCGCGCCGCTCGGCGTCGGTCTTGGACTTTTCCTGGTCCTCGGCGCGGGCTTCGATCTCGGCGAGCGCATCGTCGCCCGCGCCAGTGGCTGGCCGGCGATGCTGTCACGAGCCAAGGGGCTGCCGCGCTCGGCCTGGGGTACGGCACTGGCGCATGCCGGCATCGGGCTCAGCATCATCGGTATCGCCGCCGCGGCCTGGAGCAGCGAGGCGATCGGGGTGCTGAAACCCGGCGAGCGCCTGACGGCAGGCCGCTACACCGTCGTCCTCGAATCGGTGGTGCCGCGGACCGGCCCGAATTTCCGGGCCGATGTGGCGCGCTTCCAGCTCTTCTCCGGCGATCGCGAGCTGGCCCGGGTCGAGGCCTCGAAGCGGGTCTATACCGCCCGTTCCATGCCGACGACCGAAGCCGGCATCCATACGGACTGGCTGAACCAGGCCTATGTCAGCCTGGGCGAAGCTCAGGACGGCGGACTGGCCGTCAGGCTCTACGACAAGCCGCTGATCCTGCTGATCTGGATCGGCGCGGTCGTCATGGCCTTCGGCGGAGCCTTGTCGCTGACCGATCGCCGCTTCCGGCTGGCGGCCCCGCGTCGCGCTGCGACCATTGCAGCCGCGCAGCCTGCGGAGTGAGACGGATGCGTCGCGCGCTTCTGGCTCTGGCCTTCCTTGCTCTGGCGCTTCCGGCGGCCCACGCAGTGCAGCCGGACGAGGTTCTCAAGGATCCGGCCCTCGAGCATCGGGCGCGAGAGATCTCCAGCGGCCTGCGCTGCCTCGTCTGCCAGAATCAGTCGATCGACGATTCCAATGCGCCACTGGCGCGCGATCTGCGGCTCCTGGTGCGGGAACGGCTCACCGCTGGCGACAGCGACAAGGCGGTGATCGATTTCGTCGTCGCCCGTTATGGCGATTTCGTTTTGCTGCGCCCACCGTTCAATGCCCACACGGTGGTGCTCTGGGTGGCGCCGTTCCTGATCCTGCTCGGGGGCGCCGCCTTCGTCTGGCGTCGCCGAAAGCTGCTGCCGGCCGCACAAGGGAATACGCGCCTGACCGAAGAGGAGCGGCAGCGTCTCGACCGGCTTCTACAGGATGATCCGGGCTGAGGGCCGGGCCAGCCCAACCTTACGAAATCGTCATCTTCAGGCCAAGGCGACGTAAGGCGCCTGCCGTCATGGTGCTTCTCATGAGCAGGGGACAACAACCCTGTCGCTCCAAGAGGTTCTCACCATGACGACACAGAACACCAATCGCAAATCCTTCCTGCGGCGCGGCACCCTTCTCGCCGGCACCGCCATTCTCGGCATCGGCCTCGCGGCCGGCATCGCCGACACCGCTTTCATGCAGAACGACCGGGCCTTCGCCCAGCCGATCGAGCTCTCGGGCACCCAGACCCAGCTTCCCTCCTTCGCCGACCTCGTCGACAAGGTGAAGCCGGCGGTCGTTTCGGTGCGCGTCAAGACCGAGGTCGCTGCCGCTTCCGACCAGCAGAATCTCGACGATCTGCCGCCGCAGCTGCGCCGCTTCTTCCGCGATTTCGGCGGTGAAGAGGGCGGTCGCCAGGGTCGGCCGAAGCCGCAGATCGGCATGGCCCAGGGCTCGGGCTTCTTCGTCAGCCAGGACGGCTACGTCGTGACCAACAACCACGTCGTCGAGCACGCGGTCGAGGTCCAGCTCGTCACCGACTCCGGCAAGACGCTGGATGCCAAGGTCATCGGCACCGATCCGCGCTCGGATCTCGCGCTCCTCAAGGTCAAGGACGGCGGAAACTTTCCCTATGTGAAGCTCGCCGAAGCCAAGCCGCGCATCGGGGACTGGGTGCTGGCGATCGGCAACCCCTTCGGCCTCGGCGGCACGGTCACGGCCGGCATTGTCTCGGCGCAGGGGCGCGACATCGGCTCCGGGCCCTATGACGACTTCCTGCAGATCGATGCGCCGATCAACCGCGGCAACTCGGGCGGCCCGACTTTCAACGGCAACGGCGAAGTCGTCGGCGTCAACACCGCGATCTACTCGCCGTCGGGCGGCAATGTCGGCATCGCCTTCGCGATTCCCGCTTCGACCGTCAAGCAGGTCGTCGACCAGCTCAAGAAGGACGGCAAGGTGGCGCGCGGCTTCATCGGCGTGCAGATCCAGCCGGTCACTACCGAGATGGCTGATGCGATCGGCCTGAAGGAGGCCAAGGGCGCGCTCGTCGCCGAGGCGCAGGGCAACGGCCCGGCCGCCAAGGCCGGCATCAAGCGCGGTGACACCATCACCGCCGTGAACGGCGAGGAGATCAAGGACGCCCGCGAGCTGTCGCGCAAGATCGCGAACATCGCGCCCGGCTCCAAGGTTTCCGTCACCCTCTACCGCGAAGGTCATTCCCGCGACGTGACTTTCGAGGTCGGCCGCCAGCCCGCGGCCTGATGTAGCAGGCAGGCCTCTCGGTTTCCTGTCGCCCCAGTCGAGAGACCAGCCGTCGCGGCGGCAGGCCGGATGCGTATCCTCCGGCCTGCCGTTTTTTCATGTCTTGCGTTAGGCTTCCCCCATGCGACTCCTGATCGTCGAAGATGACGCCGAGGCTGCGGCCTATCTGACCAAGGCTTTCCGCGAGGTCGGCCACGTTGCTGATCATGCCGTGGACGGGCTGGAAGGTTATGCCATGGCGGAAGGCGGCGGCTACGACGTGCTGGTCGTGGACCGCATGTTGCCGCGGCTCGACGGTCTCTCCCTGATCCGCTCCCTGCGCGAGCAGAAGGACGAGACGCCGGCTCTGATCCTGTCGGCACTGGCGCAGGTCGACGACCGCGTGAAGGGCTTGCGCGCCGGCGGCGACGACTATCTCCCGAAACCCTATGCCTTCTCCGAGCTGCTTGCCCGGGTCGAGGTGCTGGCGCGCCGCCGCGGCGCCCCGGCCGCCGAGCCGACGACCTATCGCGTCGGTGGGCTGCTGCTCGACCGGCTGGCCCATCGTGTCACGCGGGACGGGCAGGAGATCGTGCTGCAGCCACGCGAGTTCCGTCTGCTTGAATATCTCATGAAGCATGCAGGGCAGGTCGTGACCCGTACCATGCTGCTGGAGAATGTCTGGGATTATCACTTCGATCCCCAGACCAACGTCATCGACGTGCATGTCAGCCGCCTGCGCTCGAAGGTCGACAAGGGCTTCGAGCACCCGATGATCCATACCATCCGCGGCGCGGGATACATGGTCCGTGACAACGCGCACTGAGATCCCGCAGCGCAAACGCTCGAAATTCCTGCCCACGCTGTTCCGGACGACGGCGTTCAAGCTGACCGCGGCCTACCTCTTCATCTTCGCGCTCTTCGCCGCCTTCGTGCTCGGCTATGTCGCCTGGAACGCGCAGCGCCTGCTGAACGATCAGATCCGCTCGACCATCGACGCGGAAATCCAGGGTTTGGCGGAACAGGCGCGCCAGGGTGGCATCCGCCGCCTGGTCAACATCGTCGAGCGCCGGTCGCGTGGCCCGGGCGCCTCGCTCTATCTGGTGACGACGCCGGTCGGCGAGCGCGTAGCCGGCAATGTCGAGGCCATCCCACCCGGCACGCTCGACAAGACCGGCGAAAGCGAGATCGAATATGCCCGCACCAGCGAGGCGATCGACCGCCCGAGCCGTGCCATCGTGCGCGTCTTCGTATTGCCGGCCGGATTCCGCCTGCTGGTGGGGCGTGATGTCGAGGAGCGTGAGCGGCTCGGCACGGTGATCCGCCGGGCGATCGGCTGGTCGTTGGCGCTCGTCGTCATCCTGGGTTGCTTCGCGAGCTGGTTCGTGGCGCGCCGCGTGCTCAGCCGGATCGACGGCATGTCCGAGACCGCCCACGGCATCATGGAAGGCGATCTCAAGGGGCGGCTCGCGATCGCTGGCACCGGAGACGAGCTTGATCGCCTCGCGCTCAACCTCAACGCCATGCTCGACCGCATCGGCGAGCTGATGGCGGGTATGCAGCAGGTCACCGACAACATCGCCCACGACCTCAAGACCCCGCTGACGCGCCTGCGCAACAAGGCCGAGGAGGCATTGCGCACGGCCAAATCGCCCGATGAGCTGCGTACCGCGCTCGATGGTGCGATCGAGGAGGCGGATAACCTCATCCGCGTCTTCAATGCGCTGCTGATGATCGCGCGGCTCGAAGCCGGGCGGATCAGCGAAAACATGGATGAGCTCGACCTGTCGGAGATCGTCTCGAGCGTCGCCGAACTCTACGAGCCGCTGGCGGAGGAGGCGGGGCTGACCCTCGTCAGCGACGTCGCGCCCGGTCTGCACATTTTCGGTAATCGCGAGTTGATCGGCCAGGCGCTCGCCAATCTCGTCGACAACGCCCTGAAATATGGCCAGCCGGAGAATGGCGGAGAGGCGACCGTCACCGTCTCCGCGTGTCGCATCAACGGTGAAATCGAGCTTTCGGTCGCCGATCATGGTGCCGGCATTCCCGAGGCCGATCGCGGCCGGGTGCTCGATCGTTTCGTCAGGCTCGACGCCAGCCGCAGCAAGCCGGGTTTCGGGCTGGGGCTGTCGATGGTGGCCGGCGTCGTGCGGCTGCATGGCGGCCAGCTTCGGCTGGAGGACAATGCACCGGGGCTGCGCACCGTGATCGCTCTGCCGGTCGTTGAGTCCAAGCCTGTGGAAACGCTGCCGCCGCCCGGCCCTGCAACCTCGACAGCCGAGCCAAACCCTGCTGGCGTGCCGTCCCTCTGACGGGAGTGGCGGACATGACGGGGCAGCTCTGTGACAGGCTGGAGGCGGCGCCGGTCCTGCCGGCGAAAGCCAGGGTCGACGCGTTGCTGACGCGCGAGCTGATCGAGCGCCTCCACGACGAGGCGGCGGCCGAAGCCCTGCAGGCGCATTTCGCCGCGAATTCCCGCTCTGCAGAGCTGGTGGCGGGCGTGCTTGCCCATTCTCCCTTCCTGACGCAGGTGATGCGCTTCGATCCCGAAGGCCTGCTCGCGAGCCTGACGGAGGCGCCGGAAGCGCGGCGCGACACGCTGCTCGCCGGTATTGCCGCTTTCGGCGCGGGCGGTTGCGAGACCACCGACCTGATGCGGGAGCTGCGCCGCTTCCGCCGTGCCATGGCGTTGCTGATCGCACTCGCCGATATCGGCGGCGTCTGGGACGTCGAGACGGTGACGGCGGCGTTGACCGCGACCGCGGACATGGCCGTACGCCTCGCAACCGACCACGTCCTGCGCCAGGCCGCCGATCTCGGTCGGATCAACCTCGTCGATCCCGCAAATCCAGGCCCGGGCTCGGGTCTCGTCGTGCTGGCACTGGGCAAGCATGGCGCCGGTGAGCTGAACTATTCCTCCGACATCGACATCGTCGTCTTCTTCGATCCCGAGGCTGCCGAAGCGGCCGGGGTCGGCGAGCCGTCGAGCTTCTTCGTCAAGCTCACCCAGCAGATCGCGCGCATTATCCAGGAACGCACGGGCGACGGCTATGTCTTCCGCGTCGATCTGCGCCTGCGGCCCGACCCGGCCTCGACCCATGTCGCGATCGCGCTGCCCAGCGCCTATTCCTATTACGAGACGGTCGGCCAGAACTGGGAACGGGCTGCCATGATCAAGGCGCGCCCGATCGCGGGCGATGCCGAGCTCGGCCAGCGCTTCCTCAAGGATCTCTCGCCCTTCATCTGGCGCAAGTATTTCGACTTCGCCACCATCGCCGACATTCATGCGATGAAGCGGCAGATCCAGACGGTGAAGGGCCATGAGACGATCGCGGTCGCTGGCCACAACGTGAAGCTCGGCCGCGGCGGCATCCGCGAGATCGAGTTCTTCGTCCAGACCCAGCAGCTCGTCTTTGGCGGTCGGCGCCCGGCCCTGCGGGGCCCGCGCACGCTCGACATGTTGAAGGAGCTGACGAACGAGGGCTGGATCACGCCGCAGGCGCGCGACGAGCTCTCCGAATCCTATCGCTGGCTGCGGACCGTCGAGCATCGCCTGCAGATGCGCGATGACGAGCAGACCCAGACCCTGCCCAAGGCCGCTGGCGATCTCGAGGCCTTTGCCCGCTTCTGCGGCTATGCCAACGCCGCCGCCTTCGGCAAGGAGTTGACCGCCCATGCCAGGCGGATCGAAGGCCACTATGCCCTGCTGTTCGAGGAGGGTCCGAGCCTCGCCTCCGAAGCCGGGACGCTGAGCTTCACTGGCTCGGAGCCCGATCCAGAGACGGTCGAAACGCTCGGCAAACTCGGCTTCCGCGATGGTATAACGGCAGCCGAGACAGTGCGCGGCTGGCATTTCGGCCGCCGGCCCGCCGTCACCAGCGCCCGTGCCCGCGAGGTGCTGACCGAGCTGACGCCGGCATTGCTGGTCGCGCTCGGCCGTACGGCCGATCCCGATGGCGCGCTCGCCCATCTCGACAATGCCTTCGTCCGCATGCCGGCTGCGGTCGAATTGCTGACGCTGCTGCGCTCGCACGATTCCCTGTTGACGCTTTTCGCCGAGATTCTCGGCAGCGCGCCGCGCCTCGCCAAGGTCGCGGCGCTTCATCCGCATGTGCTCGACGGCGTCATCGACCCCGCCTTCGGGCAGGCAGTGCTGGATGTCGAGGCGCTGGAGCGTCGCATCCGCAACTATGTCGGCGCGCCGCCGCCGAGCGTCGAGGACGGGCTCGATCGCCTGCGCGATGCGGCACGACAGGAGAATTTCCTGGTCGGCGCGCGGCTGCTTTCCGGCGTCTATCCGGCGCAAGGAGCAGGGCAGGCCTATTGCGCGGTCGCTGAGGCCTGCCTGCGCGTCGCCTTCGCCGATACGCGCCGGTCCTTCGCGGAAGAGCATGGCGTTATTTCGGGGGCGGAAACGGTGGTGCTCGGGCTCGGTCGTCTGGGCGCTGGCGAGCTCACGCCCTCATCGGACCTCGACCTGATCCTGCTCTACGACCGGCCCGAGGAGGCCGGCGGCAGCGACGGCGCCAGGAGCCTCGATCCCGTCACCTGGCATGTCCGCTTTACCCAGCGCCTCGTCGCGGCGCTGACGGTGCCGACGCGGCGCGGCACGCTCTATCAGGTCGACATGCGCCTGCGTCCGACCGGCAACAAAAGCCCGGCCGCGACGCAATTCGCCGGCTTTGAGGCCTATCACACCGGCGAGGCCGAGATCTGGGAGGAGATGGCGCTGACCCGCGCCCGCGTCGTCGCTGGCGATGCCGGGCTGGCACAGCGCGCGGAAGCGTCAATCCGCGCCATCCTTGCCCGCAAGCGCGACCCGGCCAAGGTCGCGACGGCCGTTGCGGAGATGCGCGCGCTTATTGCGAAGGAGAAGGGCGAGAAGAATCCCTGGGATCTGAAGCTCGCTGCCGGCGGCCTGACCGATCTCGACTTCCTTGCCCAGTTCCTGCTGCTCGCTCATGCCAGCGCGCACCCTTCGCTGATCGTCAACGACACGGCTTCGGTCTTCGTGGCGGCGCGCGCCGCCGGGCTGCTTTCGGAGGCGGACGCCTCAGCCCTGCTGGAGGCGCATCGCCTGATCGGCGACGTTCAGCTCTGGCAGCGCTTCACGGTGGAGGAAGCTTTCGATCCCAAGGCGGTGCCGCCCCGCGTGCTGCAGCGGATCGCGACGGCAGTGGGCCGCCCGGATGTGAAGGTGCTGAAGGCGGAGCTCGACGAAGTCCGCGCCGGCGTTCGCGCGATCTTCACGCGTGTGCTGGGGCAGGCGCGGGCGGGTTGAAGTCTACGCCGCCTCGGCGGTGACCCGTCCGGTGCCACCGTCGAGCGGCAGATGCACCATGACGACGGTTCCGGCACCCATCGCGGAGCGCAGCCGAAGCGAGCCGCCATGCAGCTCCGTCAGCGAGCGGGCGATGGCGAGACCCAGCCCCGAGCCCTTGTAGCTGCGCACCAGGTCGCCTTCGACCTGCTCGAACGGACGGCCGACCCGGTCGATCTTCTCCTTCGGGATGCCGATGCCGGTATCTTCGATGAAGATGTTGATGGCGCCGGGGACGTGGCGCGTGCGCACCGCGATCCGCCCGCCTTCCGGCGTGAACTTGACAGCGTTGTCGAGCAGGTTGCCGAGGATCTGGTAGAGCGCGTGCGGATCGGCCTCGATATGGGTGTCGGTCGGCCCCTCGACGGAGAAGGCAAGCTGCTTGCGCTCCATCTCCGGCTGCACCTTGCGGACGGCCTCGTCCAGCACCGGACCGAGCGCGATCTCGCTGCGTTCCAGCCGCATCTTGCCGGATTCGATGCGCGACATGTCGAGGATGTCGTCGATGATGCCGAGCAGGTACCCGCCGCTGGAGCGGATGTCGCGGACATAGTCGGTGTATTTATCGCCGAGCGGGCCGAACATCCCGCCTTCCATGATCTCGGAGAAGCCGATGATGGCGTTGAGCGGCGTGCGCAGCTCATGGCTCATATTGGCGAGGAATTCGGACTTGGCGCGGTTGGCGCTCTCTGCCGCCGCCTTCTGCTCGAGATAGCGCTCGGCGAGGTCGGCCAGTTGCTGGGCTTGCGCTTCCAGCTTCTGGCGCGAGGCCTTGAGATCGGTGACGTGCATCAGGAGCTGATGTTCGGACTGCGTCAGCCGTTCCTCCTGCTGCTTGAGCTTGGTGATGTCGGTGCCGACTGAGACCGAGCCACCATCCTTGGTGCGGCGGCCATTGATCTGCAGCCAGCGCCCATCCGACAGGCGGGCCTCATAGGAGGCCGAGCCACGCAGCGTGCGCACGGGCTCGCGGTCGATATGGGGCTGGGCGCTCAGCACCATGATCTCGTCATGGCTGGTGCCAGTCAGCAGCATCTCGGGCGCGATCTGGTGAAGCTGTTGGTACTTGGCGTTGCAGAGTACCAGGCGGTTCTCCGAATCCCAGAGCACGAAGGCTTCCGAGATCGCCTCGACCGCGTCGCGCAGGCGGGCATCGGCGGTGGCGGTGCGCTCGGCCATGCGGCGCTGCTCGGAGATGTCGACGACGATGCCGACGAGATGGTGCGAGTGGGTGCGGCGGTCGATGACGAGCTCGGCGCGGGCCTTCAGCCAGATCCATTCACCGTCGACGTTGCGGACGCGAAAATCCTGGTCGATATGGCTGGTCTCGCCCCGGCTGATCGCATCGGCCAGCGCGTAGAGATCGACGTCCTCGTGGTGGATGAAGCTCATCACCTCGCCGAAGGACATGTATTCGCCGCGGCGGTCGTAGCCGAGCAGGGCATACATCGAGTCCGACCAGTAGATCCGGCCGCGGGCAAGGTCCCAGTCCCACAGCCCGCAATGGCCGCGGTTGAGCGCGGTGTCGATGCGCTCGCGCACGCAGTCGCAATCCTGGTCGGCGGCGCTGGCGCGCTTCGATTGCAGCATGAAGGCGAGTGTCGTGATCGCGAGCACGGCTCCGGCGGTGCCGAACAGGATGCCGAGGCTCGTGCGCCGGTCCTGCCAGATCGAGAGGGCGCGGGAGACCGGCTGGAGCACCGCGACCTGCCCGAGCGGGCCGGCGAGGTTGCGGACGATGGCGAGGACTTCCGGGCCTCCGGGCAGGGTGATGCGCATCACGCCGGCACGGTCGCCGAAGACGGTGAGAGGCTGGGTCTGGCCGAGGAAGTCGACCAGCGTGCGCGGCGTCTGGCCGATGGCGGGTTCGCTGGCGATGACACGGCCGTCGGCGCCGCTGACATGGACGATGCGGCCGCGGGAGGCGATGTGCTTGGAGGCGACGGTCGCGAGAACGGCGCCCGGCTCCTTGCCGGCCTGGATGCCGCTGTCGAGCTCGCGGGCGATCAGAGCGGAGATGACCTCCATGTCGCCAGTGGCGTCGAGGAGCGCATCGTCACGCAGCGCCGAGGTCTGGATCGCCGCGCCGGCGCTCAGGATGACGATGAAAAGCCCGACGAGCACCGGGATCGCTGTGCGAAAGGCCGGCTCGAAGCTCTCGAAACGCTGATACAACGGGTGGGTGAGCGAGCGCGCTACACCCAGAATCGTATCGGCGCGCACGGATGCGCAATCCGCGTTGGCACGCGACATGCCCGGTCCCCCTTCGGAACTTTACCGTCAGTAAGATCGGGAGACGTGCCGCATCCCCGCGAATCATCGTCAGTTGAATCCGGGCGACTCGGTTTGTCTAGCCTTGAGTTGAGTCAACTATGCAGAATGCGCCTAATGGTTGTAGGGATCGCTCAAATGAATCCTGTGCGGGTAATGGAACGTTAACTTTTTTGTCGCGCTGCCGTTAACCACTCAGGCCAGCGCCCGCTCGGCGATGTCCGAGACGTCGCGAGAGAGGTTCGGCGTGCGCGCCACCATGCCGAGCGCCTCCTGTGCCAGCCGCCTGCGGCCGGGCTCCAGCATCCGCCAGCTCTTGAACGAGCCGAGCAGGCGCGAGGCGACCTGCGGGTTCGTCCTGTCGAGCGCGACGACGATATCGGCGACGAAGCCATAGCCCTCGCCGTCGGCCCGGTTGAACTGGGTCAGATTGGCGGCGAACCCGCCGATCAGCGCTCGCACCCGGTTCGGGTTGCCGAGCGAGAAGGCGGGGTGCTGCATCAGCCGCTTGACCCGTTGCAGCGTTTCCGGCTCGGCAATGAGGGCCTGCGCCATCAGCCATTTGTCGAGCACGAGGGGTTCGCTGGCATACGTCTCCGCGAAGCGCGTGATCAGCCGCTCGCGCCGTTCGCCAGGGATCAGCGTCATGGCCGCCAGCGCCGCCAGCCGGTCGGTCAGGTTGTCGCCCGTCTCGAATTGCCGTTCGCACAGCGCCGCGCCATCCTCGGGCGCGGCGAGTGCGGCAAGGCCGAGCAATTCGTTGCGCAACGCCCGCCGCCCGGCCGAGGCAGCATCCGCCTTGTACGGTCCCTTCGTCTCCAGCGCCTGCCGCAGGCCTGGCAGTCGGGGCAGCAGAGCCGTGCCGATCGCGGTCGACAAGGTGCGGTGGGCGGTGAAGATCGCATCCGGATCGACATCCCGGCCGATCTCGCGGGCGATATCGGCTGGAGCGGGCAGGCGCAGCACCTGCGCCGCGAAGGCCGGGTCGTTCAGCGCATCCGCCTGCAGGAAGCCGTCAAGCGCCTGGCCGAGGGCCGCTGCAGTCCGGGAGAGTGTGCCGCGGTCCGCCCCCGGCTTGCCGGCGGCGACGAGGGCGCGCGTTGCGATGCTCTGCAGGGCCTGCCAGCGGTTGAAGGAATCGCTGTCGGCCGAGAACTGCCGAACGAGATCGGCGTCGGAAAGGTCGAGTTCCAGTCGCGCCGGCGCGGAGAAGCCGCGCATCAGCGACGGGATCGGTGCCTCCGACACGCCCTCGAAGGTGACGGAAAGCGAGGCGCTGTCGAGCACCACCAGCCCGTCGCCCGCATAGGCATTGGACCGCGTCTTCAGCGGCAGGTCGCCCGCAGCGCCGACGAGGCCGAGCTTGACGGGCAGAACCATCGGCTCCTTCTCGATCTGGCCGGGCGTCGGGGGCGTGCTTTGCGCCAGATCGAGCGTGTAGCGCTGCGTCGCGGCGTCGTAGCGACCGGAGGCGACGATGGTCGGCGTGCCGGCCTGCTCGTACCAGCGTGCGAAATGGGCGAGATCCTTGCCCGAGCTTTCCGCGAAGCAGGCGAGGAATTCCTCGATCGTCGCGGCGGTGCCGTCGCAGCGCTCGAAATAGAGGTCCATGCCGCGCTTGAAGGCGTCGTCGCCGATCAGCACCTTGAGCATGCGGATGACCTCCGCACCCTTCTCGTAGACCGTCGGCGTGTAGAAGTTATTGATTTCCTTATAGGCGCGCGGCCGGACCGGGTGGGCGAGGGGGCCGGCATCCTCCGAAAACTGGGTCGAGCGCAGGGTGCGGACATCGGCGATGCGCTTCACCGGGCGCGAGCGCTCGTCGGAGGAGAATTCCTGGTCGCGGAAGACGGTCAGGCCTTCCTTCAGGCAGAGCTGGAACCAGTCGCGGCAGGTGATGCGGTTGCCGGTCCAGTTGTGGAAATACTCATGCGCGATGATCGCCTCGATCGAGGCGTAGTCGCCATCGGTCGCCGTCTGCGGGTCGGCGAGGACGTATTTGTCGTTGAAGATGTTGAGGCCCTTGTTCTCCATCGCCCCCATGTTGAAGTCCGACACGGCGACGACGTTGAACACGTCGAGATCGTAATTGCGGCCGAAGACCTGCTCGTCCCAGCGCATGCAGCGCACCAGAGAATCCAGCGCCCAGCCGGCGCGATCCGCCTTGCCCGGCTCGACATAGACGGCAAGCTCGACCTTGTGGCCGTCGGCGGTGACATAGTCCTGACGGACATGGTCGAGCGCCCCGCCCACCAGCGCGAAGAGATAGGCCGGCTTGGGATGCGGGTCGTGCCACATGGCGAAATGCCGGTCGCTGCCGGGAACCTCGCCGGTGGCGACAAGATTGCCGTTGGAGAGCAGCACCGGTGCCTCGGCCTTCGCTGCCTCCAGGCGCACCGTGTAGACGCTCATCACGTCCGGCCGGTCGAGGAAATAGGTGATGCGGCGGAAGCCGTCCGCCTCGCACTGCGTGCAATAGACCTTCGACGAGCGATAGAGCCCCATCAGCTTGGTGTTCGCCGAGGGGTCGATCTCCGTCTCGATGGTCAGGTTGAAGCCGCGCTGCGGCGGCGCGTGAATCGTCAGCGCCTGCGGGCTTGCCGCATAGGCGGACGCGTCGAGCGGCGTCCCGTCCAGGCTGATCGCCTTGAGGGAGAGTTCGTCGCCGTCGAGGACCAGTGGAGCGCCGGGCTGCCCGGCCGGATTGGGACGCAGGCTCAGCAGCGAGCGCACGCGCGTTTTCGTCGGCTGCAGGTTGATGTCGAGATCGACCGTGTCGATCAGCCAGTCGGACGGGCGGTAATCCTCGAGGCGGATCAGCGGAGCATCTTCGGTACGCATGGCAACCCTGATGGCAAAGGTCAGGATTCGTATGTAGCGGCTGCGGAGCCCGGTCGAAACCCCGCTAGGAGGTGACCGCCGGCTCCGCATGGCTGACCAGCCGGCAGACCTGCGGGCGTGCGATCCGTACCGCACGCTCGATCGCATCGACGGCGGCATGAACGGCGGCGACATCGAGCGCGGGGTCGACGCGGCAGTGATAGTTCACCACCAGCCCCTTGGCGGTCTGGCGCACGCGCACGCTGTGAATGTCGTGGATCGGCCCGCCAAGCTTGGCAGCCTCGCTCGCCAGCGCCTTGCCGATGTCTTCGACCGTCTCCCAGGCGGCGTTGTGGCCGGCCGGTTGGCCGGTCTCCATCGGCTCGATATGGGTCTCGACCTCTGTCTCGCCACCGAACTCGGCCCGAATGGCGTTCTCCAGCCGGGTCGCGATCTCATGGGCCTCGCCGAGCGGCAGGCTCTGGTCGACCTCCATGTCGAGGCTGACCGAAAGCTTGTCGCCAATGCTGTGGACGGTGACGTGATGCACCGGAATCTTGAGCTTGAGCGCGATCAGCAGCACCCGCTCCAGGGCCGTCTCGTCGTCGACCTGTACCGGATCGGCCGTGATGGTGATCTCGGAACCGGGTTCCGCCGCTGCGAGAGCTCCGGCAAGCTGGGCCTTGATGGCGGTGACCCGCTCGAGCGGGAGGGTGCGCGAGACACTGATGCCGATCTCGCCATGGACGCGCCCACCCGCCGGCCTGATGCGCAGCCAGTTGATGCCGACCACGCCCGGCACTCTGCGGGCGATTTCGCGCAGCTTCTCGCTGACACCTTCCGGCGCCGCATCCATCAGCGTGTCGAGTGTCCTCCGGGCCAGCCTGTAGGCCGAATAGGCCGTGTATGCGGCAATGGCGAAGGCGGCGACCGTATCGGCCCGCTCGACGCCATACCAGACGCCGATGAGACCGATCAGAACCAGGGCCGAGCCGATGAAGTCGGCCGAGAAATGCGTGGCTTCGCCGGCCAGTGCCTCGCTGCCGGTCTCCTTCGCGACCTTGGTCAGCGAGCGCCAGCGGATGGCGTCGACCGTCATCGACAGCAGCATCACGCCAATGACGAGCGGCGTGACCGCGACGTGCTCGATCAGGTTGTTCCACAGCCGGTTCCCGGCCTCCCACAGGATCGCGCCGGCGAGCGTGAACAGGATCGCAGTCTCGACCAGCGCGGCCAGCGCCTCGACCTTGCCATGGCCGTAATGGTGCTCCTCGTCGGCAGGTTTGTCGGAGGCGCGTACCGCGAACCAGGTGAACAGTGTCGAGCCGACATCCACCAGCCCCTGCAGCGCATCGGTGAGCAGGGCGAGCGAACCGGAGATCAGGGCGCCGACGATCTTCGCGGCCGTCAGCAGGATGGTCGCCATTACGGAGAGAATCGCCGCGCGCTGCTTGATCTGCGCGATCTGGGCGGGCGTGGCGCGCACGGCCGGTGCCGTAACCGGCCCGTCTTGCGTTGTCGTCATGGCTCGTCCTGTTCAGATGGCTTGGAACGGGGATGCTCTTGCCTGATTTAGGAAACGGATCAACCCTGCCGCCATTCAACGAGGAAAGACGATGCGTTATCTCCACACCATGGTGCGCGTGACCGACCTGGATCAGGCGCTGGATTTCTACGTCAACAAGTTCGGGCTGGTCGAGACCCGCCGGATCGAGAACGAGAAGGGCCGCTTCACCCTGGTCTTCCTCGCCGCGTCGGACGATCTGGCCGAAGCCAAGGCCGGCGCTTCGCGCGGCCGCCCGACCCTGGAGCTGACCTATAACTGGGATCCGGAAACCTACACCGGTGGCCGCAATTTCGGCCATCTCGCCTATGAGGTCGACGACATCTACGCGACTTGCGACAAGCTGATGAAGGCTGGCGTCACGATCAACCGCCCGCCGCGCGACGGCAACATGGCCTTCATCCGCTCGCCCGACAACATCTCGATCGAGCTCCTGCAGAAGGGCGACCCGAAGCCGCCGGCGGAGCCGTGGGCGAGCATGCAGAACACCGGGAGCTGGTAACGACTTGGCCGGCGTCTTCTGCCTCGGCATCGCGACGCTCGACTATGTCTACAGCGTCGAGACCATGCCGACACGCGGCGAGAAATACCGCTCGCGCGGCCTCGCCGTCGTCGGCGGCGGCTGCGCCGGCAATGCATCGGTCGCCATCGCCCGGCTGGGCGGCGATTGCTGGCTCGCGACGCGCCTCGCCGACGACTTCACCGGCGACCGGATCGTCGCGGACCTGAATGCGGAGGACGTCGACACGCGCTTCGCCCGCCGGGTCGCGGGCCTGACCTCGCCGGTCTCGGCCATCCTGGTCGACGCGCAGGGCGAGCGCATGGTGATCTCGCATTCCGACCCGGCCATGCCGGAGGATGTCGACTGGCTGCCGCACGAGCTGCCGGGGGAGGCAGGTGCCGTTCTTGCCGATACGCGCTGGGGCGAGGGGGCCCTGGCGGCGCTCCGGCTTGCGCGCGCGGCCGGCGTGCCGGGCGTGCTGGACGGCGATCGCAAGCCGCCTCATCCCGATCTCGTCGCGACGGCGAGCCATGTCGCCTTTAGCCAGCAGGCTCTGCGCGAGGTCTCGGGCGAGGAGGATCCGCGCCGGGGCCTCGCCAAGATCGCTCGCGACGCCTCGACCTGGCTCGCGGTGACCCTCGGCAAGGAGGGGGTGCTGCACTGGGATGGCCAGGTTCGCCACAGTCCGGCGTTCGTAATCGAAACGGTCGATACGCTCGGGGCGGGGGACGTATGGCATGGCGCCTTCGCCCTCGCTCTGGCGGAGGGGCGCGACGAGGTTGGGGCGATCCGGTTCGCTTCGGCGGCGGCAGCGCTCAAATGTACCCGGTTCGGCGGCCGCGATGGTGCGCCGGCACGGGAGGAGGTGGAACGCTTCCTCTCGGAGCAGCGTTGATCCTGGAGCCGCGCGATTCCACTCGCGCGGCCTACCGGGAGGCTGAATTGGGCGTCGCGTGGTCGTCACGCTCCTCGGGCATCTGACCGGACGTGCGCCGTCGCGCATCTGGTCAACCTAAGGAGAGACGCATGCTGCCGATCCAGGGTTTGAAGTGCATCTACGACACCACCGGCCGGGGTTGGTCGATCGAGCTCGTGCTCAAGGCCGAAGGTGAGGCTGCGCTGCGCCGCTTCGATGTCGATGGGCCGGACGATGCCGAAATGCTGATCGAGGCCTTCGAGGATTCTTCGGTCAGCGTGTTCGATCCGGAAACCGGCGAGATCGTCTTCGGCTATGAATATCTCGACCTCGACGACGATGAGGACGAGCTGGCGGAGACCGATGACGAGGATGCGGAGGACGACGATTCCGAGGACGAATCGGATGAGGACGACGCCGAGGAATCCGGAAAGACCAAGTCCTGAGATCGGCATAGCCGAAAAGCGAGGATCACTTTTCGGCAAAAATCCGGTGTCATAGCGAAATGCGCGGTCGCCGTCGGCACCTCGTCCGCCTCTCTGGCGGATCAGGCGCCGATGGCGGCAGGAACGGCGATGTCAGCCAGAACACGATAGGTCATGTGTGAGCGATAGGTCCGACGAAAAGCACGAGATGTCGGCGCTCGACGTCCCGCCGGTGCCGCAACCCTTCGAAGTGCCGCCCGCCGCGGGCAGCGCCAGCCGCAAGCGCGGTGTCTGCGCGATCAGCGGGCAGGAGATGGCGCGCAAGAATCTCGTCGAAATCGGGACGTTGCGCCCGGCGCTCGTCGAGCACATCCGCAACGATTTTCCCGACATGCCCGACGATGCGCTGATCAGCCTGAAGGAGCTGGCGCGCTACCGCACCCGTTATGTCGAGGAGATCCTGCGCGAGGAGCACGGCGAATATTCCGACCTCGACCGCGAGGTCGCCGAAAGCATCGCCCGGCAGGAGACCATCGCCGAGAACGTCGAGGACGATTTCGAGGAGCATCGCACGCTGGGCGAGCGCCTCTCCGACAATCTCGCGAGCTTCGGCGGTTCCTGGGCCTTCCTGATCAGTTTCGCGGTCGTGCTCTTCGTCTGGATGGCGGCGAATGTGGCGATGGGGGCGGTCAATGCCTTCGATCCCTATCCCTTCATCCTGCTCAATCTGGTGCTCTCCTGCATCGCCGCGATCCAGGCCCCGATCATCATGATGAGCCAGAAGCGTCAGGAGGCGAAGGACCGCTTGCGGTCGGCCAACGACTACCAGGTCAACCTCAAAGCCGAGCTCGAAATCCGGCATCTGCACGAGAAGATGGACCATCTGATCACCCGCCAATGGCAGCGCCTCGCCGAGATCCAGCAGGTCCAGCTCGAAATGCTTCAGGACCAGCAGGCTCGCCCGGCACGGCCCAAGGTCGTGGTCAAGAAAGTGAAGAAGAAGCCGAAGGCCAAGCCGAAGCTGGCCGAACCCGCTGCGAGTGATGACGGGCCGATCGCCGGGGCCGCTCCGTCCGACACGCGGAAGGATTGATGGCGTCTCCGCAGCGGGGCGGCTCTTCAGCCGCCATTGACTTCCCGGGACGTAGCAGCTCTCTAGTCGGCAAAAGATCTGACTTGGGAGAACGCCATGATCCGCCACCGACTGCCCCGCCTGCTCGCGGGAGCAGCCTTCGCTTCGATTCTGGCTGGAGCGGCTGCTCCTGCCTTCGCCCAGGGACAGGTCACCGTCTACTGCTCGATCCTCGAGGAGCAATGCCGCGAAGGCGCGGCGATGTTCGAGAAGATGACGGGCATCAAGGTCGCGATGGTGCGCAAGAGCACTGGCGAGGTCTATGCGCAGGTCAAGGCGGAAGCGAACAATCCGCGTGGCGACGTGTGGTGGGGCGGCCCGGGCGAGCCGCACCTGCAGGCTGCGGCGGAAGGCCTGCTCGACGAATACAAGTCGCCGAAGCTGCCGGAGTTGCATGACTGGGCGCAGCGCCATGCCGAGCAGGCGAAGTTCCGCACCAACGCGATCTATCTCGGCGCGCTCGGCATCGGCTACAACAGCGAGGTACTGAAGAAGCGTGGCATCGCGGCGCCGAAATGCTGGGCCGATCTGCTCGACGCCAAGTTCCGCGACGAAGTCCAGATCGCCGATCCGAGCTCGTCGGGCACGGCCTATGTCTTCCTGGCGACGACGGTCCAGCGCCTCGGCGAGGATAAGGGCTTCGACTTCCTCAAGAGCCTGCACAAGAACATCAGCCAGTACACCAAGTCGGGCATCGCACCGGTCAAGGCGACGGCGCTCGGCGAGACGGCCGTCGGCATCGCCTTCATCCACGACATGTTGACGCAGAAGCTGCAGGGCGCACCGATCGAGACCGTGGCACCCTGCGAGGGCACGGGTTACGAGACCGGCTCGGTCTCGGTGATCAAGGGTGGCAAGAACCCGGAAACGGCGCGCAGATTCGTCGATTTCACGCTCTCGCCCGATGCGCAGAACATCAATGCGAAACTGAAGATCAACTCGATCCCGTCCAACAAGAATTCGCTGCTCTCGCCGGATGCGCCGAAATTCTCTGAGATCAAGCTGATCGACTACGACACGCCGCGCTGGGGTGCGCCGGAGGAGCGCTCGCGCCTCCTCAAGAAGTTCGACGCGGAGGTCAAGGCGCTGCCGCGCTGACACGAACCACGATCCCGAGAGCCCGGTAGCACGGCCGCGGCTTTGTGCTACTAAGCTGCGATCCGGGCTCGGAGCCTTTGCCCCGAGCCCCAGCCATGGGATCGCCGCAGATGCTTCGCGCCACTTCCGTCCTTCGCAAGGCCGCCGTTCGCCCCGAGCGCGTTGCCGACACGCTCGGTCTCGCCCATCGCGACCGCAATCGTGGTGGCGTGACCGCAACGACCGCGGGCGGGCTCGAGATCGAGATCGCGCTCGACAAGCCGGCGGTGCTGAACGACGGCGATGCTCTCAAGCTGGAGGACGGCCGTCTCGTGCAGGTCAAGGCCGTGCCGGAAAGCCTGCTGGAGGTTCGCGCCGAGAATCCGCTGCGGCTGACGCGCCTCGCCTGGCATCTCGGCGGCCATCACGTCCCGGCCGAAATGACGGCCGAGGCGCTCTATGTTCCGAACGATCCGGCGCTGGCCGAGCTGGTGCGCGGGCAGGGCTGCGCGATGGCGCCGGTCGAGCGCCCGTTCCAGCCGGAGCCGGAGGTGCATCACCACGCCCATGGCGATGATTGCGGCTGTGGCCATGACCACCACCACCACCACCATGATCATGATCACCACGATCACGGTCATGAACACCATCACGGCCATCACGATCATGCGCACGAGCACCATCATGCCCATGGCGAGAGCTGCGGCTGCGGGCATGATCACGACCATCACGGCCACGGCCACCACGATCATGGACACGGTCATGGCGCTGTGCATGGCCACAAGGGCCACTCGCACGATCATTGAGGGATCGTTTCGATCCTCGTTCCGTAACGCCGGACATGATGAGAAAGGCGGGCCAATCGGCCCGCCTTTGCCGTTTCAGGCATCGTAGCCCTTGACCTGCGCCAGCGCCGTCATGACGCCGCGCAGCTCCGCCAGACCGCGCAGGCGCCCGACCGCCGGATAGCCGGGGAAGCTGCCTTTGCCGATATCGTCGAGCAGCTCGTGGCCGTGATCGGGCCGCATCGGAATCCGCCAAGCGGTAAGGCCTGCGGCCTTGCGGCGCTTTTCCTCCGCCAGCAGGGCGTCGACCAGGGCGACCATGTCGGTGTCGCCACCGAGATGCTCGGCTTCCATGAAGGAGCCGTCCGGGTCCTTGGCGACGTTGCGCAGATGCGCGAACCAGATCTTGTCGGCGAAGCGGCGCGCGATCTTCGGCACGTCGTTCTTCGGGTTGGCACCGAGCGAGCCGGAGCACAGCGTCAGCCCGTTCGCCGGGGAATCGACTGAGCCGAGGATGTAGGCGATGTCCTCCTCGTCCGAGCAGATCCGCGGCAGGCCGAAGAGCGGGCGCGGCGGGTCGTCCGGATGGATGCACATCCGGATTCCGACTTCCTCGGCCGTCGGGATGATGGCTTCGAGGAAGCGCTTGAGGTTCTCGCGCAGCTTGTCGTGCGTCATGCCGGCATAGCGATCGAGGATGCGGGCGAGGCCGGGGAGGTCGTAGCGGTCGAAGGCGCCGGGCAGGCCGGCCATCACGCTCGACAGCAGCCGGTCGCGATCGGCCTGCGTCGACTTGTCGAACCAAGCCTTGGCCTTGTCCATCACCGCGGCGGAATGGCCCTCGTCGGCGCCCTTGCGCTTCAGCATGAAATGGTCGAGCGCGACATATTCGTGCAGGTTGAAGCGCAGCGCGGTCCCCCCGCCCGGCAGCTTGTGGGCGAGCTCGGTACGGGTCCAGTCCAGCACCGGCATGAAATTGTAGCAGATCACCTCGAGCCCGCAGGCGGCGAGGTTGCGCATCGACTGGCGGTAGTTCTCGAAGATGCTCTCGAGATCGCCTTCGCCGATCTTGACGTTCTCATGGATCGGCAGGCTCTCGACCACCTTCCATTCGAGGCCGAGGCTCTTGTCGCCGCGGATGATCGCCTGGCGCTTCTCGATCTCCTCGACGCTCCAGACCACGCCATAGGGAATCTGGTGCAGTGAGTTGACGATGCCGGTCGCGCCGGCTTGTCGGGCTTGCGCCAGAGTCACGACATCGTCCGGCCCGAACCAGCGCCAGCATTGTTCCATTGTCTAATGTCCTTCGAGAAGAGCCGCTGCTTGGGGAAGGGGTGTCAGGAGGCGTCGTGGGCGAGCCTGGAATCGTCGAAGGCGTCCGCATGGTCCTTCGCGATCGTGTCGATGGTCGCGAAGACCGTGCGCAGATGCGCGCGCATCGCCGCCTCCGCGCCTTTCGCGTCATGCTTGATGACGCAGGCTGCGATGACCCTGTGCTCGTTCAGGATCACCTCGGACCAGGACGGTGTTTCGAGCGAAAGGCAACGCACCCGGTCCATCTGGGCCTTCACGCCCTCGATCATGCTCCAGACGGCTCGGTGGCCCGCGATGCGCGAGATTTCTGCGTGAAACACCTCGTCCAGACGGAAGATTTCGGGCCGGTCCTGGCGCCGCACGGCTTCCGCCTGTTCCTCGACCTGCTCTGTGAGCCGGCGGCAATCGGCCTCGCCGATGCGCTGGGCGGCGAGGACCACGGTCCGGCATTCCAGCGTCTCGCGGACGAATTGGCTGTCATGGACGGCGGCGAGGTCGATCGGCGCGACGAAAGTGCCGACCTGCGGCACCGCGACCAGAAAGCCTTCGTCGACCAGCCGCTTGAACGCCTCCCTGACCGGCGTGCGGCTGACGCCGAAGCGCAGCGCCATCCGTGCCTCTGACATCGATTCGCGCGGCTTCAGCACGCCGCTGATAACGTCGGTGCGGAGCACGCTGTAGATCTGATCCGTGCTATGACGGGCTGCAGGGTGGGCCATTGCCAAGCTCTCGACGACTAGTATACTAGGATACCGATCAACCGGGGGCTGCGTCAACTTGGCAGCTTTCGTGGATCGAGGGGCAGGGGTCGGATGGCGGCGGCCGGACCGGCACAAGACAAAAAACGCTAAGAAGCGGGCATCCGCATCTGGAGGAGAAACCATGGTTCAAGACAGCATCAACCGGCGCCACTTTGTCGGCGGCGTCGCCGGCCTCGGCGCGGTAGCCTATGCGCCGGGCGTCTTCGCGCAGCAGCCCAAGCAGCCGGCCTCGCCGGTCACGATCAGCGTCGTCGATGTCGGCGGCGCCCTGGCCCTGGTGCAGACCCCGCTGGAAAACTACCCCAAGATGAAGCCCAAGATGGCTTCGCGCATGGTCTTCACCAAGGCGCCGGCTCCGGAGCTGCCCTCGAAGATCAAGGCCCAGCAGAGTGCCGGCCGCCTCGATATCGATCTCGTCATCGGCGGCCTCGACGTTCTTTCGGCCGGCATCGACCAGAAGCTCTGGGTGGAATTGCTGCCCCAGTTCGCTTCGCAACTGCCGAAGCCGGAAGATATTTATCTCAAGCCCGCGCTCGCCATGCACAATCTCGGTTCGGGGCAGGGCATGGCGATGGTCTACTACCCGTCCGGGCCGCTGCTCGAATACATGCCCGAGCGTGTCAAGCAGGTGCCGACCTCGGCCGAGGAACTGCTTGCCTGGACCAAGCAGAACAAGAACCGCTTCTTCTACGGACGTCCGGCCAATTCCGGTCCCGGTCGCACCTGGATCATGGGGCTGCCCTACCTGCTCGGCGACAAGGATCCGAAGGACCCGGAGAAGGGCTGGGATAAGACCTGGGCCTATCTCAAGGAGCTCGGCGAGAACATCGACTACTATCCCGGCGGCACCGGGCAGACGATGAAGGAGCTCGGTGACGGCACCCGCGACATCATCATCAGCACCACCGGCTGGGACATCAATCCGCGCGTGCTCGGCATCGTGCCGAAGGAAGCCAAGATCCAGACCCTCAAGGGTTTCCACTGGGTCACGGACGCCCAGTACATGATGATCCCGAAGGGCGTCTCGGACGAGAAGCTCGCCGTGCTGCTCGACCTGATCCGCCACATGCTCACGCCCGAGCAGCAGGCCTACACCTATGACGAAGGCTATTTCTATCCGGGTCCCGCGGTGAAGGACGTGCCGCTCTCGATGGCTCCGGCCTCCAGCCAGAAGGCGATCCAGGAGTTCGGCCGGCCGGAATACGAGAAGCTGATCGCCGACAACCCGATGGAAACCCCGCTGAACCCCGACAAGATGGTCGCGGCCTTCCGGATCTGGGACGAGCAGGTCGGCGGCGCCAAGAAGAAGTAAGATTGACCGGGCGGCGGCGGGCTTCGCGACCAGGTCGCGGCCCGCCGCCTGCCATCATTTGCTCCAGCTCTCGAAATCCCGGACGCCATGACCATCAACGCAGCCTCTTTCCGCGAGCTCAAGCTCGACCGCCTGAGCCGCGACTTCGGCAGCCACAACGCCCTCAAGGACGTGTCGCTGACGATCGGCAAGGGCGAATTCATCGCCCTTCTCGGCCCTTCGGGCTGCGGCAAGTCGACGACGCTGAACCTGATCGCGGGCCTGCTGCCGGCGACCGGCGGCGGCATCTGGCTCGATGACAAGCGCATCGACCCCCTGCGGCCGGAGGAACGCGGCTTCGGCATGGTGTTCCAGAACTACGCCCTGTTCCCGCATATGAGCGTGAACAAGAATATCGGCTTCGGCCTGAAGATGCGCGGCGTTCCCAAGGCCGAGATCGACAAGCGCGTGGCAGAAGCCGCCGCGCTGGTGCGTCTGCAGGGCCAGACCGAGAAGCTGCCCGGCCAGCTCTCCGGCGGCCAGCAGCAGCGCGTCGCCATTGCGCGTGCCATCGTCGTCGAGCCGCCGCTGGTGCTGATGGACGAGCCGCTCTCGAATCTCGACGCCAAGCTGCGCCTCGAGATGCGCGCCGAGATCCGCCGCATCCACAACACGCTCGGCGCCACCACGATCTACGTCACCCACGACCAGGAAGAGGCGCTCTCGCTCGCCGACCGCATCGTCGTGCTGCGGGACGGTGTCGTCCGTCAGGTCGGCACGCCTGAGGATCTGTTCTCGCGGCCGGACCATCTCGACGTCGCCGAGTTCATGGGCTTCCGCAACAAGGTGAGGGGCAAGGTCGCGAGCGCCGCTGATGGTCGCGCCACGATCGCGGTCGGCGATGCGCAGATCGCGGGCCGCGCCCGCAATGCGGTCAACGCCGGCGCCGACGCCTGGCTCGCCATCCGTCCGGAGGATCTGCATCCGGTTGCGGCTGGTCAGCCCGGCCTCAAGGCGCAGGTCGTCTCGACCGAATTCCGCGGCCGCGAATTCGTCGGCTTCGCCCGCATGGCCGATGGCACGGATCTCTCCTTCCTCGCCCATGACAAGCTCTCGCCGGGCGAGGCGGTGACGCTCGCCGCCGATCCCGACCGCGTCCTGGTTTATGGTGGAGGCGTGGCGTGAGCACGGACGCTTCCTCCATTCCGCTGAAGCAGCGGCTGGCGGCGCGTGGGCTCGATGGTCTTACGCTGCTCGTCGTGCCGGCCGTCCTGTTCGTGCTGCTGCTGTTCATCTACCCGTTCCTCTACGGGCTCTTCCTCTCCTTCGAGCCGAAGGCGGGCGGCGTCTTCGCCAACTACCAGCGCTTCTTCTCCGACTCCTTCCTCTACGGGACGATCGGAACCACGCTCTGGCTCGCCCTGCCGGTGACGATCGTCACCCTGGCGCTGGCGATCCCGATCGCCTTCCGCGTCCGGCTGATGCGCAACCAGCGCCTGCTGACGACGATCCTGGTGATCCCGATCACGCTCGGCACCGTGCTCGTCGCCGAGGGCCTGTTGAACTATCTCGGCCCGCAGGGCTGGTTCAACCGGACCCTGATGACGCTCGGCCTCATCTCCTCGCCGGTGAAGCTGCTCCACAACTACTGGGGCGTGATGCTCTCGCTGGTCATCACCGGCTTCCCCTTCACCTTCCTGCTGACGCTGTCCTATCTCTCCGGCATCGACCCGGCGCTGGAGAATGCGGGCGCGACGCTGGGCGCGGGGCCGTGGGAGCGCTTCAAGCACATCCTCTTCCCGCTGCTGCTGCCGGGGCTGGCGATCACCTTCTGCCTCAGCTTCGTGCAGGCCTTTTCGGTCTTCCCTTCGGCGGTGCTGCTCGGCGCGCCCGCAGGGCCGACCCGCGTCATCTCGATCGCGGCCTACCAGGCGGCCTTCGAGGAATACGACTACTCGATGGCCTCGGCGGTCGCGATGATCATGGCGGTGGTGCAGCTCGCCATCGTCGTCGCGGTGCTGGCGGCGCGCGGCCTGCTCTATCGCGGCCCGGCTGGCGGCGGAAAGGGCTGAGCCATGGTCAAGGACACGCGTCTCTCGACGAAGCTCTGGGCGGCCGCCAACTGGACGCTGATCGGTTTCTTCATCGTCAACCTCCTCGCGATGATCGCGACGGTGGTGACCTCCTCCTTCGCCACGCGCTGGCTCGGCACCTGGCTGCCGGCCGGCTGGACGACACGCTGGTATTCGGCCGCCTGGTCGGAGTTCCAGCTCCATGACGTGCTGCTCGTCACCTTCCAGATCGTCTTCCTGGTGGTGGCGCTCTCGGGGCTGATCGGCGTGCCGGCGGCCTATGCGCTGGCGCGGCGGGACTTCCCCGGCAAGAAGCTCGTCATGCTGCTCTTCCTGCTGCCGCTGCTGGTGCCGCCGATCACCTTCGGCATTCCGCTGGCGACGGTGCTCTACCAGACCGGCTTCGCCGGCCAGATGTCGGGCGTGGTGCTGGCGAACCTGGTGCCGACGGTGCCCTTCGTCATCCTGGTGATGATCCCCTTCATCGAGCAGATCGACACCAAGATCGAGCAGGCCGCGCGCGTCTTCGGCGCCAACACCTTCAAGCTGTTCGTGCATGTGCTGCTGCCGCTGCTCATGCCGGGCATCCTGGCGGCGCTGCTGCTGGTGCTGGTCAGGACGCTCGCCATGTTCGAGCTGACCTTCCTCACGGCCGGCCCGACCAGCCAGACGCTTGTCGTCGCGCTCTACTACGCGGTCTTCGCCTCGGGCGTGCGCGCTGTGCAGTCGATCGACGCCATGGCGGTGATCTACATGATCACGACGCTGATCTGGCTGATCATCGCGCTGCGCTTCGTCAACCCGACGCAGATCGTCGCCCGCGCGAAGAAGTGAGGGCCTCGGCCCGGAGGTGCAAAGCCGGGCCGAATGATATAGGGGAGCGGCCATGACCCTGCCGCTCCCGACCATGCGCTTCTCCGTCGCGCCGATGATGGATTGGACGGATCGCCATTGCCGGACGATCCACCGCCTGATGTCGCGCCATGCGCTGCTCTACACGGAGATGGTGACGGCGCAGGCGGTCATCCACGGCAACCGCGAGCGCCTGATCGGCTTCGACGCCATGGAGCATCCCGTCGCGCTCCAGCTCGGTGGCAACGATCCCAAATTGCTGGCAGAGGCCGCACGGATCGGCGCCGATTTCGGCTATGGCGAGATCAACCTGAATTGCGGCTGTCCGTCTGACCGCGTGCAGGGTGGGGCCTTCGGTGCATGCCTGATGCGCGAGCCTGCGCTGGTGGGCGATTGCGTCGCCGCGATGAAGGCTGCGGTCGCGATCCCCGTGACGGTGAAATGCCGCATCGGCGTCGATGACCAGGACCCGGAAGCCGCGCTCGATGCGCTGACGGCGTCCGTCCGCGCCGCTGGCGTCGACGCCTTGATCGTCCATGCCCGCAAGGCCTGGCTGCAGGGCCTCTCGCCCAAGGAGAACCGCGAGATCCCGCCGCTCGACTATGAGCGCGCCTATCGCCTCAAGGCTGCCAACCCCGACCTGCCGGTCGCGATCAACGGCGGCATCAAGGCGCCGGCCGAATGGCTGCCGCATCTGGAGAAGCTCGACGGCGTCATGGTCGGCCGCGAGGCCTATCAGAATCCGGAAATCCTGCTGCAGGTCGATCCGCTGCTCTTCGGCGCGGCAGCGCCGGTCGCCGACGCCTTCGCGATGCTCGAAGCGCTTGAGCCTCATATCGCGGCGCATCTGGAGCGGGGCGGGCGCCTGCACGCCTTCACGCGCCACCTCGTCGGCCTGTTTCCCGGCCGCCCGGGAGCGCGTCTCTTCCGTCGCCACCTCGCCGAGCATTGCGTCCAGGCGGGAGCTGGCCTTGCCGACCTGCGCGCGGCCATCGCCCATGTCTCTCGGCACGAGCTGGAAACCGCCGCCGCCTGATCGGCGATGGCTTGACGCGAAACCTCCTGCACACCGTGCCGCGCCAGCAAGCCGTGCGTGTTGAACACACGTGCGCGAAATCGTCGTGCTCATTGACTTGGCGCAACGACGCTAGTTAATTCGCTTTAGGCATCAACTCAGCGAGTTGATACGCGGAGGGGATTATTATGGCGGAAGCTGGCCTGGAGACCTCGCCCTGGCAGGGAGCGCTTGCGGCAATCGCGGCGCAGACGCGCAGTGACATCGTCGAGATGAGCCGCAAAGCCGAGGAAGCGGTCACAGCGCCGCATGATCCGGGGGGCTTTCCGTCGCAATGGCGCCTTGCCATGGCCGCGCGCATCGCGGCGCTGAACGGGCTCGCCAGCCTGGCGGAGCATTATCGCGCGAAAGTCACGGACCCGGCGCTGCGTGCGCTCGCGGAGCCCTCTGCGCCGGGCCGGGACGCCCGCGAGCAGGTGGTGCTCGCCTTCATGGACAAGGTTGCCGCCGATACGCGCTCTGTCGCGGCCGAGGATATCGAGACGCTGAAGGCCGCCGGGGTTGCGGAAGCCGACATCGTCCGCCTGTGTGAACTCAACGCCTTCATGAGCTATCAGGCGCGCGTCCTCGCCGGGCTCGCCATTCTGAAGGGAGCTTCGGCATGAGCCGGGTCGTGCATCGCTTCACCCGCACCGTGCCGGAATGGCAGCCGCGGGTCACGCCGGTCGATCTCGCCAAGGCCACGCCGGAACAGCGCGAAGCCCTCAAGATCACGCCGTCGAACACCAAGGTCTCCGACTATGTGCTGGTGCTGGCGCATGACCCCGAGACGCTGTCGGTCCGCTCGCCGCTGTTCAACGCGATCATGTACGACCCCGGCGGCATGAGCCGGGCCGAGCGCGAGCTCGGCGCCATCGGCGCTTCCATCGTCAACCGTTGCATCTACTGCGCCGCGGTGCATGCCTCCCGCCACGCCCAGCTCGCCAAGGACACCGCCGTCACGGACGAACTGTTCGCCCGCGGCGAGAAGGCTGCGTTGCCGCCGCGCGAGCAGGCGATCTTCGACTTCTCGGTCAAGCTCTCGCAGACGCCGCCGGCCGTAACCGAGGCGGACGCAGCCCGCCTGCGCGAAGCCGGACTGAACGAGGCGGAGATCGTCGATCTCATCCTCTCCACGGCGCTGTTCGGCTGGGCCAACCGGCTGATGCACGTGCTCGGCGACCCCGTCCGCAACGACGACTAGAGCATTTTCGAACGCTCCAAGATGAGCCGCCTCAAGATCCTGGAAGCCTATCTGCAGGTCGCCTCGCTCGGCAGCGTCACGGCGGCAGCGAAGCATCTCGGTGTCTCGCAGCCTTCGGTGAGCCGCATGATTCAGGAGCTGGAGCGCGATCTCGGCCAGCCGCTGTTCGAGCGCGTCGGCCAGCGGTTGGTGCTGACGCCGAAGGGCATGGTGCTGCGCGACGATGTCGAACGTGCGCTGGCCGGCTTCGTCAATCTCTGGGAGCGCGCCCGCGAGGTCGTGGGCGAGGCCGAGCCGCCAATCCGCATCTCGGCGGTCTCCGCGTTGGCCTTCGGCTTGCTGACCGATGCCTGGAAGGCGGCAGGCGAGGGGGCGAACGCGCCGCGGCTCATGGTCGAGGTCGAGAATCCCGATCGCGTGCAGAACGCCGTGATGTCCGGCACGGCGCAGATCGGCGCGACCAGCGCGCCGCTGTTGCATCGCGACCTCGTCCTCGAATGGCTCGGGACCGCACCCTGTGTGCTCGCCGTGCCGGAGGACGACCCGCTGGCCCGCACGGAGGGGCCGGTCGAGCTCAAGGCGCTGTCGGGGCGCAATCTCGTCGGCATGTCGCTGCGCCGCGGCGTCCCGGCCCGCATCCGCGCAACGCTCGACGCCGCTGGGGTCGATGTTCGCGTCAAGGTCCGCACCACCTCGACCATGAACGCGCTGTCCTTCATCCGCGCCGGCGCCGGCATCGGCATCGTCGAGCCGCTGACGCTGACCGCCGAGGCTCTGCCGGGTATCCGCATCCTGCCGCTGGCCACGGCGATCCCCTATTGCTTCGGGGCGGTGACGGCGCGCGGCGTCCCGGTGCCGGACAAGGCCCGCGAACTGATCGCGGCCATGCAGGTCGTGGCGCAGCACAGGCTCGACGATTTCACCCTGATCCCCCCGGAGGAGCATCAATCGCTCCTCGCGTCGCTGACCAAACAGGAGGCGCGGCTGTGACCGCCGATCCGGATATCGAAGGGCTCGAGGCGCTGAACCGCCGCGTCGCCCGCGAACTCGAATTGTTGACGCTGCCGGCGGCGCCCTGGGTGCCGGAGCGCGCGGTTTCAGGCGAGACGCTGCTCGACGTCGCCATCATCGGCGCCGGCATGGCCGGGCTCGCGGCCGCGGCCGCGATGCGCAATATCGGCCTGAAGGTGGTGAACTACGACCGCCGGCCGCAGGGCTATGAGGGCCCCTGGGCGACGACGGCGCGAATGGAGACGTTGCGCTCGCCGAAAACCCTGACCGGTCCGGCGCTTGGCATCCCGTCGCTGACCTTCCGCGCCTGGTTCGAGGCGCAGTTCGGTTCGCAGACCTGGGACGAGCTCGACAAGATCCCGCGGCTGATGTGGATGGACTATCTGCGCTGGTTCCGCGCCGTGCTCGCTCTCGACGTCCGCAACCAGCACGATATCGCCGGAATCCATCTCGGCCCGGACTACGCGACGCTGGAGATCGAGGCCCCGGCGGGCCGTCAG
The DNA here is from genome assembly GCF_002220095.1 of Bosea sp. AS-1. GTDB lineage: Bacteria > Pseudomonadota > Alphaproteobacteria > Rhizobiales > Beijerinckiaceae > Allobosea. The sequence goes on along the minus strand of NZ_CP022372.1, from coordinate 3,930,998 downwards.
CGCGTGCTGGCTCGCCATGTCGTGCTGGCGACCGGCCGCGACGGGCTCGGCGGGCCCTATGTGCCGCCAATCGCCGAGAGCCTGCCGCGCGAGCGCTGGGCGCATTCTTCCGACGAGAATGATTACGCGGCGCTGCGCGGCAAGCGCGTCGCCGTCATTGGTGCAGGCGCCTCGGCCATGGACAGCGCCGGGACGGCGCTGGAGGCGGGCGCGGCTCGCGTTGACCTGTTGATCCGCCGCCGCGACATCCCTCGCATCAACCGCGGCAAGGGCATGGGCCATCCGGGTTCGGTCGCGGGCTATCGTTATCTGCCCGACGACTGGAAATGGCGGATCAATGGCTACATCGCCCGCGAGCAGGTGCCGCCGCCGCGCGCCAGCGTGCTGCGCGTCTCGCGGCATCCCAATGCCTTTTTCCGGCAGGGAACCGCGCTGCTTTCCGCCCGGATGGAGGGTGACGAGATCGTGGTGGAGACCAGCGCCGGCACGATGCGCTTCGACTTCATCGTCTTCTCGACCGGCTTCAAGGTCGACTGGGACAATCGCCCCTTCCTCGCCGAGATCGCGGCGAACGCCCGCTTCTGGAGCGATCGCGGCATGCCGGACAATGCCGAGCCGAGCCTTGGCGCGATGCCCGATCTCGGCCCCGCCTTCGAGTTCCTGCCGAAGGTGCCGGACGCCAGCCCGGGTCTCGAGCGGGTGCACTGCTTCTGCTACCCGGCGATGATGTCCCACGGGACGGTCTCCGGCGATATCCCGGCGATCAGCGACGGCGCCGAGCGGTTGTCGCAGGCGATTGCCGGGCGCCTCTTCGTCGAAGACGTCGAGACGCATTTCGCACGCGGCCAGGCCTATGCGGAGCCGGAGATCTTCGGCGACGAATGGGTGCCCATCCTGCCCGAAGAGACGGCGGTTCCGGTCTGATGCTCGGTTGGCTGCTCCAGCGCGTCGCGCAGGCGCTCCTCGTCATCGTGGCGATGTCGCTCGTCGTGTTCCTGGGCATGCACGCCATCGGCAACCCGGCCGATATCCTCCTCGCGCCCGACGCGACGCAGGCCGACCGGGCCGAACTCATCGCCCAGCTCGGGCTCGACCGCCCGCTCTGGCAACAGTATCTGAACTTCGCCGGCAGTGCGCTGCGCGGCGATCTCGGCCGCAGCTTCGTCTACAATGTTCCAGCCGTGACGCTGATCCTGCAGCGCCTGCCCGCGACGCTGGAACTCGCCATCGCCGCCACGGTCTTCTCCGTGATCCTGGGCGTGCCGCTGGGGCTTTATGCCGGCCTCTACCCGGAACGGCGCCTGTCGAAGCTGATTACGACGGGCAGCATCCTCGGGTTCTCGCTGCCGACCTTCTGGGTCGGGCTGCTCCTGATCATGACCTTCAGCGTCTATTTCGGCTGGCTGCCGGCGAGCGGTCGCGGCGAAACGGTGCATTTTCTCGGCGCGGACTGGTCGTTCCTCACGTTGAACGGCTGGCGGCACATGCTGCTGCCGGCGATCAACCTGTCGCTGTTCAAGGTCTCGCTGGTGATCCGCCTGACGCGGGCGGGCGTGCGCGAGGTGCTGCCGCTCGACTATGTCCGCTTCGCGCGGGCCAAGGGCCTGCGCCGCGGCCGGATCGTGATGATGCATATCCTGCGCAACATCATGATCCCGCTGGTGACGGTGCTCGGGCTCGAGCTCGGCTCGACCATCGCCTTCGCGGTGGTGACGGAGAGCATCTTCGCCTGGCCGGGCTCGGGCAAGCTCATCCTCGACAGCATCAACGCGCTCGACCGGCCGGTGGTCATGGCCTACCTGCTCGTGGTGGTGACGCTCTTCGTCATCATCAACCTCGTCGTCGACATCCTCTATCGCATCCTCGACCCGCGCGTCCGCGAGGAGGCTTCGGCATGACGAGCGTTCCCGCCGCCTCCGCCCGCCGTCCGGCGGTCACTGCGCTGCGCCGCTTCCTGCGCGCGCCGACGGCCGTGATCGGCCTGGGCCTCATGACCCTGCTGGTCCTCGGTGCCGTCTTCGCCCCGCAGATCGCCCCGCAGAACCCCTTCGACCTCGCCGCCATCGACGTGCTCGATGCCAGGTTGCCGCCCGGCTCGGCCTCGATGGGGGGCGATCTCACCTATTGGCTTGGCACCGATGGCCAGGGTCGCGACCTGTTCTCCGCCATCCTCTACGGGCTGCGCACCAGCCTGACCGTCGGTGTCGGCTCGGCGGTGCTGGCGGGCGTGCTCGGGACTCTGCTCGGCCTGATCGCGGCCTGGAGCGGCGGCTTCCTCGATGCGCTGATCATGCGGCTCGTCGACCTGATCATGTCGCTGCCCTCGATCCTCGTCGCGCTCCTGATGCTGGCGCTGCTCGGCCGGGGCATCGGCAATGTCGTGCTGACGCTGGTGCTGCTGGAATGGGCCTATTACGCCCGTACGGCGCGCGGCCAGGCGCTGGTCGAGCGCAAGCGCGATTATTTTGAAGCCGCGCGGGGGCTCGGCCTGCCGACCTATCGCATTCTGCTGCGCCATGTCCTGCCCAACTGCCTGCCGCCGCTGCTCGTCATCGCCGCCCTGCAGGTCGCCCGCGCCATCACGCTGGAAGCGACGCTCTCCTTCCTTGGCCTCGGCGCGCCGGTGACGCAGCCATCGCTGGGCCTGCTGATCGCCAACGGCTTCCAGTTCATGCTGTCGGGCGAGTACTGGATCAGCTTCTTCCCCGGCCTGACGCTGCTCGCCGCCATCGTCGCGATCAACCTCGTCGGCGACCGTCTGCGCGAGGTGCTCGACCCGAGGGCGCTGACATGACCGCGCCGCTGCTCGAGCTCCGCAACCTGCGCACCCGCTTCCGCACCGACCGCGGCGACCTCGACGCCGTGCGCGATGTCTCCTTCACGCTGCGGGCGGGCGAGACGCTCGGCCTCGTCGGCGAGAGCGGCTCCGGCAAATCCGTGACCGGCTTCTCGATCATGGGGTTGATCGATCCGCCGGGGCGGATCGTCGGCGGCGAGATCCTGTTCCGCGGGCAGGATCTGACGAAGCTCGACGAGGAGAGCCTGCGCGAATTGCGCGGCAACCGCATCGCCATGGTCTTTCAGGATCCGATGATGACGCTGAACCCGGTGCTCCGGATCAGCACGCAGATGATCGAGACCATCCGCGCCCATGAGAGCGTCGACGAGAGGACCGCCCGCGACCGCGCGCGGGATGCGCTCGGGGCGATGGGCATCCCGAGCCCGGAGGCCCGGCTCGACGCCTATCCACATCAGCTGTCGGGCGGCATGCGCCAGCGCGTCGCAATCGCCATCGCCCTGATCAACAAGCCCGACCTGATCATCGCCGACGAGCCGACCACCGCTCTCGACGTCTCGATCCAGGCGCAGATCCTGGCCGAGGTGCAGCAACTGACTCGTGAAACCGGCACGGCGCTGCTCTGGATCACGCACGACCTCTCGGTGATCGCCGGCATCGCTGACGAGATCGCCGTGATGTATGCCGGCCGCATCGTCGAGCAGGGCAGCGTCGATGCGGTGCTCGACCGGCCGAGCCATCCCTATACGGCCGGGCTGATCGGCAGCCTTCCGGGCGCGAGCGCGCCGGGCTCGATGCTGGTCCAGATCCCGGGCACCACGCCGGATATGGTGGATCCGCCGCCGGGCTGCGCTTTCGGGCCGCGTTGCGCGCGCCGCGCCGAGGATTGCGTGCTGCAGCCGGGCTTCACCGCAGGCGCACACAGGCTGCGCTGCTTTCATCCCCTGTCCGGCCCCGCTTCATCGGCCGAGGTGGCGGCATGACGACCAAGCCGACCACCACCGCTCCGGCGCTGGAGACGCGCAGCCTGAGCCGCCGCTTCGGTCGTGCGGACGGGCTTGCGGTCAGGCTGCATCTCGCCAAGCGGCAGCCTGTCATCCACGCGCTCGACGGCATCGATCTCACCATCCCGACGGGTGAATTCGTCGGCCTCGTCGGCGAATCCGGCTCTGGCAAGTCGACGCTCGGGCGCATCGCTGCCGGGCTGCTTTCGCCCAGCAATGGGGAGGTTCGTGTCTTCGGGCGCGATCCACAGGGCGACCGCTCCGTCCATCGCGACGTGCAGCTCATCTTCCAGGATCCGCAGGCCAGCCTGAACCCGCGCATGCGCGTCGCCGAAGCGATCGGCGAGGCGCCGCTGGTCCATGGCATCGTCGGCCGCTCCGAGCTCGACGACTATGTCTGTGCGCAGATGCGCCGGGCAGGGCTCGATCCGGCCTATCGCCAGCGCTTCCCTCATCAGTTCTCCGGCGGCCAGCGCCAGCGCATCTCGATTGCCCGGGCGCTTGCGATGCAGCCACGTTTCCTGGTCTGCGACGAGTCGGTCGCCTCGCTCGATGTCTCGATCCAGGCGCAGATCCTGAACCTGTTCATGGAACTGCGCCGCGACCTCGACCTGACCTATCTCTTCATCAGCCATGATCTGCGGGTCGTGCAGCACATCGCCGACCGCGTCGTCATCATGTATCTGGGTCGCATCGTCGAGGACGCGCCGGCACGGGCTTTCTTCGCCAACCCCAACCATCCCTATACGCGCGGCCTCCTGGCGGAGATCCCGGACCTGAAGCAGCGGCGGCGGGTCTATGCACCGGTCAAGGGCGAGATCCCGAGCCCGGCCGCGCCACCGCCCGGCTGCCATTTTCACCCGCGTTGCCCGGCCGCCTTCGACCGCTGCCGCGTCGAGAAACCCGCCCTGCGCGAGATCGCGCCGGGCCATCGTTCCGCCTGCCACCTCAACGACGCGCCCGAAGGGGAACACCGCGCGCCAACTGGAGAGATCGGATGACGACAAAACTGAGCACGCTTGCCCTGTCCGCGGCGCTGATCGTCGCCGCAGGGACCGCCTCGGCGGAAGACCTGCGCATCGGCTTCGCCGATCCGGTCTCGGCCATCGACCCGCAACTCAACAACTACGCCGGCGACCATTCGGTGGCGCAGCACTTCTTCCCCGCCATCGTCGCGCAGAAGACCGTCGGCGGCATGGTCCCGGGCCTTGCCGAGTCGTGGAAGAACACCTCGCCGACGACCTGGGAGTTCAAGATCCGCGACAAGGCGGTCTGGACCGACGGCAAGCCGGTGACGGCAGACGACATCGCCTTTTCCTATGAGCGCGCCCAGAACGTGCCGGGCTCGGTCGCGAGCTTCAAGAGCTTCCTGCGCAGTGTCGCCAAGGTCGAGGTCAAGGATCCGCACACGCTGATCATCACCACCAAGGCGCCGGACCCGCTGCTGCCGATCAACATCTCGAGCATCTACATCGTCAGCAAGCATATCGGCCAGACGGCGACCACCGACGACTACAACAGCGGCAAGGCGATGGTCACGGACGGACCGTACGCCTTCGTCAGCTACACCCCCGGCGACCGCGTCGAGATGAAGCGGAACGACACCTACTGGGGCGAGAAGGCCGAGTGGGACAAGGTGAGCTATCGCTACATCGCCAACCCGGCCGCCCGCACCGCGGCGCTGCTCTCGGGCGATGTCGACATGATCGACAAGGTCTCGTTCTCCGACATCGAGAAGCTGGAGAAGAACCCCAAGGTCAAGGTCTGGTCCTATCCCGGCCTGCGCGCGCTCATCCTGCAGCCGAGCTTCAACCCGGCCCCGTCGAAATTCATCACCGACAAGGCCGGCAAGCCGCTCGACAAGAACCCGCTGCTCGACGTTCGCGTCCGTCAGGCGCTCAACATGGCGATCAACCGCGAGGCCATCGCCGATCGTGTCGCCCGCGGCGGCGTGACGGTCGCCACCCAGTGGATGCCGGCCGACACCTTCGGCTACAATCCTGACTACGCCAAGATCGCGGTCGATCCGAACAAGGCCAAGGCGCTGCTCGCGGAGGCCGGCTATCCCAACGGCTTCAAGCTGACGATGCATGTCCCGGGCGAGCGCTATCCGCTGGCGCCGGAGACCGCCCAGGCCGTCGCCCAGTTCTGGACCCGCATCGGTGTCGAGACGCAGGTCGAGGTCGTGCCCTTCTCGGTCTATGTGACCGGCGCGAACAAGAACGAATACGCGATGAGCGTCATCGGCTGGGGCAACGGCACCGGCGAAGGCACCTATGCGATGACCTCGATCCTGGCGACGGTCGATCCGGCCAAGGGGCTCGGCGCCTCGAACTGGGGCCGCTACAGCAACCCGAAGCTGGACGAGGCCCTCGCGAAGGCCGGCGCTGAGTTCGACGATCCCAAGCGCGAGGCGATCATCAAGGACGCCGTCAAGGTCGTGATGGACGATGTCGGGATCATCCCGCTCTACCATTACAAGAACATCTGGGCGAGCCGGCCGGACCTCAAGGTCGTGCCGTGGAACAGCGACCGCACCGTTGCCATGCAGGTCAGCAAGGCGAAGTGACGGGGCTGACCCGGACGTAACGGAGACGGAACCGCCATGCCCGCCAGCTTCACGATCAGCCCCGCGGTCGATCTGATCGACGTGCCGCGCCGGATCGCGCTGGCCGACTTGCCGGCGGGCGCGGAGGTGGCCATCGCTGCGGAGACCCCGCGCGATGGTCGGCTCTGGCGGGCGGAAGCGGTTTTCGTCGCCGCCTCCGACGGCTCGGTCGACCTGACGCGGGACGCCCCGATCCGTGGAGCCTATGAAGGCGTCGCCGCAATGGGCCTGATCTGGGCGCAGGAAGGCGAGGGCGAGCTCTTCCACGCCGACATGGCGCAGCCGCTGGAGACCACGCTCACCGCCTCCATCGGCGGCGAGACCGTGGCCTCCGGCGACTTGACCCAGATCCTGATGACCGACGGCGTCACCCGCCGGCCATTGGCCGAGGGCGGCCTCGTCGGCACGCTGTTCCTGCCGGCCGGCGAGGGCCCGCACCCGGCGATCATGATCCTCAACGGCTCCGGCGGCGGCATCAACGAGCCGCGCGCAGCGCTCTGGGCCTCGCGCGGCGTCGCGGCGCTGGCGCTCGGCTATTTCGGCGCGCCTGGCCTGCCGAAATACATCTCGAACACGCCGCTCGAATATTTCGCCCGCGGTCTCGACTGGCTGCGTGCGGCGGTGCGCCCGCGGAACGATTTCGTCGCCGTCGCCGGGCAGTCGCGTGGCGGCGAGCTCGCGCTCCTGCTTGGCGCGACCTTTCCCGAAAAGGTCTCGGCGGTGCTGGGCTATGTGCCGAGCGCCTTCACCCATGGCGGCCAGGCCGCCGCCGATCCCGCTCCAGGACTCGGCCGCGATGGCCCATGCTGGACGCTTGATGGCAAGCCGCTCGTCCATCAATGGCAGGACAACGCCACCGCGAGCTGGAAGCCCTATGACGAGGCGACCACCGTCAGGCGCAATGCCGACGCCATGCGCACGGCCCTGGGCGACCCTGTCGCCATGGCGCGCGCCCGCATCCCGGTCGAGCGGATCGCCGGGCCCGTCCTGCTCATCTCGGGCGGCGACGATGGCGCCTGGCCCTCGGACCTCTATTCGCTGATCGTGCAGTCGAGCCTGCTCGCTGCCGGTCATCCGCATGAGGTCGCCTGGGAGAACTGGCCGGCTGCCGGCCACTCCATCCTTTTCCCCTATACGCCTGCGACCCGCATTGCCCATCGCCATCCGGTCAGCGGCATCGCGACGACGATGGGTGGCACGCCGGCTGCGAATGCAGAGGCCAATGCCGGCGCCTGGGCGGCCGCCCTCGCTTTCATTCAACGCCATAGCGGGCGCCGCGCTTCTTGTCGTCGTACCGTCTCTGACGATCGACTGCCTTCGTGAGCATGATCGGATACGGCACGCCGCGCATCCACCGTAGAGCGATGCCGGAAACGAGGCCCGCGAAGCCCCCGTCACCGCGATTCACCTCGCGGTGAATCCTGGTGAAGATCCGGCCGTGCCTATCGGAGGCTCCCTTTCCGAGCGGGCTGATGGGTATCAGCCTCAGCGTCTTCTCCTCCGCTACCTTCTCTAGCATGTTGTCGTAGAGCCGGCGCAGCCCGAACGGATCAACTGTCCAGTTGGTCGCCAGCAGCGTCGCCGGAAGACGGATCTTCTAGTGTGCCGCGAAGCTCGCCTCGGTCAGGCGGTTGCGCAGCCCTTCGTCGAGGCTGCCAAGGGTGCGGTCGACATACCCGCGGACCTCGTTCCCTGCGGCCTTGGAGATCAGAAGCCCGGCAGCTGCCCTCACTCGCCCAGCGTCCTCGTCGTGCGGCGACTCGGTCGGCATCGCACCTCCCAAGGCCCCGAGCAGGCGGTCCGGAACCTCGGACGCTGGCCGCAGAAACGCTGACTGGACCTGGTAACCGACGAAGTCGTCGAGCGGCTTGTCCGGCCAGTCCTCGTAGTCGACGAGGAACACCTTGCCCACGATGTCCGCGGACATGCGTCCGGCGCGTCCGGTGAAGTTCCACAGCGCGGCAGGAGCTAGCGGCTTCCTCGTGCCCCTCGTGGCGTATCGATGAAGACGTTTCGTGCCGGGAGGTTGATGCCCTCGAACAGCGTCGTCGTGCAGACGAGGAATTTCACGTGTCCCTCTCGAAAGGCGCTCTCAAGGGTCTCGCGAAGAAACGTCGGCATCTTGCCGTAGTGGAACGCTGCGCCCTTCCGTATCATCGCGGCGAGCATGTAGTGTGTATGGATGTGCTTCTTGATGCCGCAAGCGTCTTTGTTGGATGGTTTGGTGCTTGATCTTTTCGCGTTCGGTGAGGATGACCTGGCCGCGGCCGAAGTAGACATCGGCAGGAATGAGATTATCGATGCTATTGTGATAGCGACCGTGATAATAGTGCTCGACGAAGGCTGCGACCTGCCGTTCGAGATAACCTGGCAGATAGTCGTTTTCCAGCGGGATGCGGTTCTTGAGGGTCTGGTGCCGGCGCTCGACCTTGCCGAGCGTCTGGCGATCGTCGAGCGATGGTCGCGTGCGCATCGTGGCGGATCCCCGCACAGAGCGTGCCCATGACGAACCAGAAGTACCAGTTGAACGCCAGGTAGAAATGCATGTTGTCCGAATAGGATTCGAGCATATACGCGACCAGTAGACAGCTGATGATCAGGATGCCCGGTGGATCACGTCGCCATCCTCGCGCCAGGCACCAGGCCACGCAGCCGAACAGCCAGAGGAGCGCGAGCAGGCCGAGCAGACCCAGTTCGAAGCTCATCTGCAGATAGAGATTGTGACCGTCGATGCCCGGCGGGCTGACGATCGGGAAGAAGCGCGGGACCGAGGGTCTCAGCGTTTCGAGACCATGGCCCAGCAGCGGCTGCTCCAGTACATGCGGAAGCACGGATTCCCACAAGGCCTGCCGCCAATTAAAGGAGTTCAGCGGCGTTTCGGCGTTCAGCTGCGAGAAGATGTCGATCTCCGGTGAGGCGGTGACGTCCGTCAGACGGTCCATCAGGTTCGGATTGGCGATGAATAGCACCGGCAGCAGCAGCAGGCCGGCGAGGAACCGGCGGTCGATCCGGACCGCATAGACCAGGAGCATCAGCGCGCAGGCACCCCAGGCGCTGCGCGTCTTGGTCAGCAGCAGCAGGACCACGAGCAGCGGGATGTAGAGTGTCACCAGCATGCGGATGCGGGGCGATGCGCGCACGATCCCCGAGGCCCGGACATAGAGCGCGAGCCCGAGCAGCAGCACGAGATAGAAGGCATAGATGTTCGGATGCGTGAAGGTGGATTCCAAGCGGAAATCGTGCAGATCGGACAATCCTTGCGCGAGATCCACGAAGGCGTAGAGCGTAGGCGGAATCGAGGAGGCGAATACCACCTCGATGAAGCAGAGGACGTCGCGCGAGGAACGCAGAATGAAGAATGGGATGGCGAAGAAGGCCCAGTAGGTCAGCAGGACGGAGGCCAGCCGCACCGCGGCGTTGAAATCCGGCGCCTGGAACGCCGAGCTGAAGGCAATCAGCAGGAACGGCCCCCAGATCGCGATGACGGGAAACGGCGCCTTCAGCGGCGCCTGCAGAAGCAGGATCCCGGCGACCGCGATCGCGAGCACATTGAACAGGGCCCCCACCCCCATCGAGGCTCCGCCCGAATCGCCTCCCAGCAGATTGAAGATCGGATCGGACGAGGCGCGGATCAGCAGGATGGCGAAGACGAGACCTCGTAGGAGCCGCCAGACTGCCTCGGCATTGGCCTCCCGCACGGAGCGGGTCCGCCAGACGCGATCCGCCTTCGGCGCAAGCTGGTCGCCGGGCGTGACGGCGAAGGGGTCGGGAGCCGTCTTCATGCCTCCTGCTCCAAGGTTCCGTTCCAGGTCTCGGCGCGATGCCATTCCGTTTTGTTCGCGGCGCGGATCGGTTCGAGTCAAAGTTCTGTCTCCCAGCGCCAGGACGCGGGGACCGCAGCTGCGGGGCGAGCCTGGCCGATGCAGTTCGTCACGCGCGGTGCAACCAGCGCGGTCGCCTCGCGCGGCAGCTCGCGCCATCGGCCATGGCGGAAGGCGAGGGCGGCGAAGATAGAAGCGGCCTTTTGTTCAAGCTCCGTGATCTCCCGCCGGATGAAGGTATGCGAGACGGCGGGATATTCGGACACGAAGTAACAGTCTCGCATCGGAGCGTTCCCTTCCGCTCAATAGGCGTTGCTGTACGCCTGCTTCGAGATGACGGTCCTGACCAGGATTTTCAGGTCAAAGAAGAATGACCAGTTGTCCACGTAGCAGAGATCGTGCGCGACCCGCTTCTGCATCTTCTCGAAGGTATCGGCCTCGCCCCTGAGCCCGTTCAGCAATTGCGGCAGCTCGTCGATATTGGTCCGCCTGAGCACCCGCCCGACGCGGGTCACGCGGGGGTCGTTAAGCACGGCCTGGCGAAAGTCGTCGCGCGCATCCTCCATGCAGATCATGCTGCGGAATTTCAGAACCTGGATCTGCTCGTTGTTGAAGCCGAGCCGCATCTGCTTGAAGAGGACCGGGCCGCGTGAATCGAGCTTGAGCAGGGCGGTGACGGCGACAGGCAGCGGCCACAGAATGGTTAGCAGCGCAGCCGAGCTGACGATGTCGAAGGTGCGTTTCAGGAAGCGGTCGCGCAGTGAGCAGGGGCCGCAGAAGAGTTCGAGGACTCGCAGATGGCCATAGCTACCGATGCGGCTGCGCCGCATCGGTTCGGCCAGCTCGATCGGCAGCAGCTGGATCCGGACGGGTAGCTCCGACAGCGCCGCCACTGTGTGGGAGACGACCTCCATATTGTCCGAGCCGAACAGGATGAGCACGGCGTCGATCGGCAACGCCCGGCATTCGCGTCGAATCTCACAAAGTGGTACCTCCAAGGGGGCATTTTCGTTGACAACAGAGGGGAAGTCGTACCAGCGCAGGACGTGCTCGTGCCGGGCAGCCACGCGCGCCCGCACATGCCCGATCCCGCGGGCGCCGGGCATGACCAGTACGGCCATGTTTTCGCGACGCCAGTGGCCATGATTGCGGGCGCGGTTGGCGACCTGTCTGAGCGCGGCTCTCACGGCGATCTGGCCGAGCAGTGTCGCCAGCAGCTGCGCCAGGAACGTGCCGCGCGAATAGCCGCCGAGGCTGTTGGTCGAGTAGCCGGCCGTCAGGAGCGTGATGAAGGACAGGGCGAGCGCCGCGCCGCCGCGTGAGCGGCTGTGCTCGTTCCATTCCGGACCGAGCAGATCGTACTGGTTGTCGGCGATGCAGAGGGCGACATACAGCGCGCCGACCCCGATCGAGGCCAGAACATAATCGCTTCGAAAAAAGACCACGCCGTAGGCGGCCGCCGAATATACGAGGAATGCAGCATAGGTGCAGGCGACGATCGTGATCATCTCGATGGAGACCACTGCCACGGTCCAGAACATCTGGGATCCGTGAGCTGCGGCAGCGGCCGAAAGATGTCGTGTGCGGGATGCGATCGAATTCGTTGACATTGGCTCGAGACAGTTTCGGAATCCGCACAAGCTCAACGTCTGTAGGTATCGCAGGTTCTGCGTATTCGCAGGAGTTGCGTTTCTTTTCTTATATGCGCGACGCGCGAACCGATATCGGCGCGTAAAAGGCGCAACGAGTTGCGCTTTTAACGCGCCGATCTCCGGCCTGCGCCCTCACATTTCAGTTTTGCGGCAGAACACAAAATCTCGGACAGTCCCGACGTAGAACCCCCGACGGCATGCAGCTTCTCTGCGAAAGCGGGGTCGGTGGAGAGCTTGAACTGCCGCCAACGATGCGAGGCGGGGCCGTGGGCTTTCCGCATCTTCTGAATCGTGGAGATTGCCAGCCCCGCGACTTTGGCTATGGCGCGCGCCGTCCGATGTGTCGCCTCATGGGGCGGCGGCTTCAGCGTCATCGTAACGACAGTCGCGATCTTATCTTAGGCCACGGGCAGCCTTCCGGGCGGCCTGGTCTTGTCCCGCAACGTCGACGCCTTCTTCCATGAAGCGCGCCGGCCAGCGCCAGACGTGCTTCTGTGCTGTGTTCCCGTCGGCGACCAAGGCTTCGAGCCGTCGGTCAGCCTCGCCGAGCGTGATGAAGATCCCAGTACGCATCGTGCAGGGGCGCATATGCCCGTGCTCCGGGGAAACCCCGCGTTGACTCTTCTGTTTCGGTCAATCCGCTAGATTGATGGATTGCTCGCTGTTTTCAATCGAACGTGCTTGGACCAAGCTTGTGCCTTTCTCTCAACAAGCCACCAGAAGCCGGTTGAGCCAACCACGCTTGCGATGGCGATACCTATCAGGATGCCGATATCTGCGATGACACCCGTTCCCAAAAATTTGTGGCCAACAAACCCCGCCGCGCCCGTGATCGGATTGTGAAGCAGGTATAGGCTGTACGAAATCGTGCCCAAGAATTGTAGCCATTTCCAATTTAGGGATGTATAAATTGCCCCTGTATGTAAAAAGAAGAAAAGAAGCAAGGCAGTAATGGTGCTATAAATCCAGAATTCGATACCTTCATCGCCGAAAGCAAGCATAAGGCCGGCGAGCGTAAGCAAAGCGATCGATCGCGTTTTCGCTTCCACAGCTCGATAGGCAAGGGCGCCGATGAAAAAAGCCGGCCAAAGATTCACAAAAAGTCCTGGCATCATTCTGTCACGAGGGACAAAAAGAGCGGTAATCGCGACGCCGTACATGATCCACCATGCGGCCTCTTTCGCCCATGCTTTTTCTCCGCAAAGAAGACTGGCCACCGTGATTAGGCCTACAAAAAATAAATAAAATTGCACTTCATAGGCTAGAGTCCAGTAAACAGTATTGATCTGAGGATAATTCAGAAACGCCTGGAGATAGAAGAGGTGCGAAGAAATAGCCCCAAAAGAAGGCCAGGTAATTCTTTCATGCTTTACAATGGAGGATAACAAACCCATGGCGAGAACAAAAACGATGGAGGCCCAGTATGGCGGGTCCAATCTCATAATGCGCTTTAATGCAAACCGTCCGAAATTTCGGACAGATGGACTCAAGTCGCGAACGCTATGGGCAATCACGAAGCCGCTCAGGGCAAAAAATATGGAAACCCCGTTATGGCCTTGATCGAAAACCGTGATTTTGAACCAAGAAGGCAGCGAAGCATAAAGGGTCGGTAGATGGCCGCCTTCCCTTGCGTGAAAGAGCACAACCCACATCGCAGCGAAGCCCCGTAGGGCTTGAACGACGGTGAAATTTCGGCGCTCAATTGCTTCAGTTGCTTTTGGGGGCACGTGTCCTCCAGCTTAATATTCTATTTATAGTATTGATGATCGATTGCGCCGGATTATATCTTTTATTTGTAAAACTGAAAAGTGAAAAATTTCTCATTTTATTTTGTATCGCCTATCTGAACTGGATCAAATCCTGGATGATTTGGTCATGTCGCGATGTGCCTTTGGTCACCTGCTGGCTCGGGTGAGACTCAATCATAGCACCACGCAGCGTGCGTCCTGGAATGCCTTCCCGAGATCCCTCGCTGGACCTTATGGGAGGCACCTCAAGGTGGACAGTTCGAAGGGCCCTGATTTCTGGGCGAGCATCTGGCTGCTTTCGGTGGGCTGAGGCCGTGCTTGTTGGTTCGTTAACCGCCGTTGAAACAGACCATCGGAACCGGAATCCAACCATAGCCCGATACATCAGATGAATATGGAACCCGGGCGTAATCGCTTTGCACGCCTGGCGCGTTGAAGTCGATCGCGCTCGAAACTCGGCTTTTCATGTTGCTTCCTTGAGTGAGAGAGCAAGGCCCGATCAGCGCTCGTAGAGACGCTGCATGCGGACCTCGAGACGGCGCACCAGCCAGGCAATGGTGAGAGCCAGAGTGAGGAAGAGAGCGCCCAGTTGGGCGCTCCGTCGCCGGATTGCATCGCTTGGCAAAGGCGCTGCTGTCCTGCAAAAAAGCCGCTAGTTGGCGCAAGGAGAAGAGTTGCCGCAGCCTGGATCAACAATATCACGATGATGTAATCTACAAAGAAAGCTGCGGCTCGGCTTAGGGTCCCTGCTCTCGCCCATGTTGGGTGATCAGTCGCCGAAGGAATACATCGTTATTTGCCTCTCATAAGTATTTAAAATTATCATAAGCTTATGATCATTTTGCTCTATTTATGAGAACGAAGTTCGGCTGAATTCAACCATATATTCTTGTGGTTGAGCATCTCCGCTAGAGACTGTGCGCATTCCTTGATGGGTGCCATGCCCTTCTCGGCACTCGCGCGACGGGCGTCCCCATATACACCTGTTGAAGCGAGACGCTTATAGGAGCGATGGCGCGTTGTCCTTCTGAGGATCGGTGCGTATTCACGCTCGGGTTCTTGTCCGCCGTAAGCTTCCTGCAATCGCGAGTTCTTAACGAGCTCGGGGGTAAGTGCCAGCATCATTGATGTCTCGAATTCGATTGCATGCTTTCCCGCAGCTCGATCGAGCATCGAGATCACCGATTTGCCGGTCGCGGCGTAATACATGGCGACCCGGATTCGAAGTTTCGTTTCTCGGGCGAAGTCCGGAAGTAAGGCCTGCAAGGCAGGGCGATTGCCGCCATGTCCATTGACAATGACGACGCGACGAAAGCCGTTACGCTCCAAACTCTTGAGCAGACATAGCAGGAGCGCGCGATAGATTGGCACGTCGAAGGTAAAAGTGCCGCCAAAGTCCATATGATGCTCGGCCATGCCGCACCATACGGTGGGTGCTACAACAACCTGGTTTCCTATCACCCGCTCTGTAGCTGCCCGGCAAATTCGCTCGCAAAGAAGCGTGTCGACACTGACGGGCAGATGGGGCCATGTTGTTCGATCGAGGTCACGGGCAAGATCACGACGGCATCAGCCTCGGCCTTTGATCGAAGTTCCTCAGCCGTCAGGTCGCCCCAGAAAACCGACGCCGTATTCGAATGCCTGTCACCGTTCCCTGAATGTTTTGCCAATCTGGTCTGTCAATGGCTTTATAAGATATTGGAATGGCGTGCGATCTGCAGTTTGAACAAAAACATCAGCAAGCATTCCAGCCGTGACGCGGTGAAGTGCCAAGCGTCCGAATTCGTTGGAAGCCACAGTGACACGGATCGTATAGTATGTGGAACCGGTTTGCTGATCTCGCGCCGTATCCGCTGAAATTCGGCTGACCGTCCCGTTTAGCTCTGGTGTCGAACGTTGGTTGAAAGCGTGCAGCTTGATGTGCGCTTGCTGACCCAAGACGATTGGGTCGATATCACGCGGCTAAGCCGAGGCAGGTTGGTTCAAGCTGATAGACGGTTGCGGCCCGTGAAAGGTCGGCGCCGATAAACCATGGTTGCAATTGCCGACAAACTACCTGCTCCAGTCGACAAACTTGGCGTATCGCACACGGTCGCTTTCATAAACTTCGGCAAACTTCGGCTTTCCCCACACTGACACCCGGCAGGCTGCACGCCTCTTGACGGCTGCTTCATTGCGTGTCTAAACTTAACTCAATGGTTAAGTTTCAGGATGCGCAGCTCGACCGCACCTTCTCCGCTCTGGCGGACCCGACACGCCGGGCCCTGCTGGCGCGGCTGGAGCAGGAGGACGGGCTTTCCGTCAGCGAGCTGGCGAAGCCTTTTCCGGTCTCGCTGCCGGCGGTGATGAAGCACCTCGACGTCCTCGCGGAGGCCGGGCTGCTGACACGAACGAAGGCAGGACGCACCGTGTCCTGCCACCTCAATGCCGGGCCGATGGAGGAAGCGATGGGTTGGCTCGCACGCTATCAGCGCTTCTGGACACAGCGGCTCGATGCGCTTGCGGCGCTGCTCGATGCGCGTCGCCAGGGCCGCGAGTGACGAGAGGCGGGGGAGGGACGCGACGATGCATCAGCCGGTGACGCCGAGCCTGACGATGAAGCGCCGGCTGAACGCCAGCCCGGCCGAGGTCTATCAGGCCTGGACCGATCCCGAATTGCTGGTCCGCTGGTTCGGGCCGGAAAATGTGGTGGCACAGGAAGCCGAGCTCGATCCCCGTGTCGACGGCGCCTATCGCGTCGTGATGCTGGAGGACAATGGCGAGCGCCATGAGGTGTCCGGGCGTTATCTCGAAGTGGTGGAGAACGAGCGGCTCGTCTTCAGCTGGTCCTGGGTGACGACGCCCGAGCGGGTTTCTCGGGTGACGGTGACCCTGAAGCCGGATGGTGACGGTACGATCCTGACCCTGCTGCACGAGAAGCTGTTCGACGATGCCGCCGTCCGCGGCCACACCCATGGCTGGACCGGCACCATGGAGAAGCTCGAGGCCTATTTCGCCTGAGGCGAAGCGAGGCGCAGCCTGTCTGGCAGCGCCGGGATGAGCTGCCGGCATGGGCCGGCGGAAGCACAGGAGAGGAGACGATGGAACACAGGATCGTATCCCGTGAGGAGTGGCTTGCTGCCCGCAAGACCCACCTCGCCGACGAGAAGGAGCTTACCCGCCGGCGCGACGCGCTCTCGGCCGAGCGACGCGCGCTACCCTGGGTCAGGATCGAGAAGGACTATGTTTTCGAGGGTTGGGACGGCGCCTTGTCGCTGGCCGATCTGTTCGCCGGCCGGAGCCAGCTGATCGTCTATCACTTCATGTTCGGACCCGACGCCAGGGAAGGCTGCCCGAGCTGCTCCTTCCTCGCCGACCATTTCGACGGCGCCAACCTGCATCTGAAGCATCATGACGTCAGCCTGGTCGTGGTCTCGCGGGCGCCCTATGCCGAGTTCCAGACCTTCCGGCACCGCATGGGCTGGGATTTCCCCTGGGTGTCCTCCGCCGGCAGCGACTTCAACTACGATTTCCACGTCTCGCCCAGCCCGGCGGAGAAGGCGGCCGGCCGCTACGAATACAATTACGAGATGCATGACGGCGAAGGCGGTGAGATGCCCGGCTTCAGCGTCTTCTACCGCAACGATGCCGGCGAGATATTCCATACCTATTCGACCTATGCCCGCGGCGGCGACCTGCTGATCGGAGCGCACAACTTCCTCGACATGACTCCGAAGGGGCGCAACGAGGGCAGGATCATGGATTGGGTCCGGCACCATGACCGCTACGAGGATGAGCTGAAGGGGGCCGCGAGCTTCCAGCCGTTGCTGGCCACCAGCTCTTGCTGCGGCTGAAGCGGGTCATTGTCACGCAATGGCCGAAGAGATGGGTTGATATCAACTTGATAGGCGTCGGCATGTGCCGCGCCGCCAGAACGGGAGACGATTCAGATGGCTTATGTCGAGGGTTTCGTGGTCGCGGTCCCCGCCGCGAACAAGGAGGTCTACCGCAAGCATGCGAGCGAGGCCCTGCCGATCTTCAAGGAGTTCGGCGTCACCCGCATGGTCGAGACCTGGGGTGACGAGGTGCCGGACGGCAAGGTCACGGACTTCAAGGGTGCGGTGAAGGCGAAGCCCGACGAGGTCGTGGTCTTCTCCTGGTTCGAATATCCGGACCGCAAGACGCGCGACGCGGCCAATGCGAAGATGATGAGCGATCCGCGCATGAAGACGATGGGCGAATCCATGCCCTTCGACGGCAAGCGCATGGTCCATGCCGGCTTCGCGCCGCTGCTGGACGCCTGATCGCCCGGGGCGAACTCCCGGCCACACATGGCGGGGCTGCCCGGCAGCCCTTGCCCCGGCTGGCGAAATCGCGGAGAGGGTAGGGGCTGGCCCACCGGAACCCTTTCCATGCTCGCAGGCATTCCTATCGGCGACCTCGCCTTCCTCGCCGTGTCTCTCGTGCTGGCGGGGGCCGTGACAGGCCTGCTCGCCGGTGTCTTCGGCGTCGGCGGCGGCGCGGTCATCGTGCCGGTGCTTTACGAGGTCTTCCGCGTCATCGGCGTGCCGGAAGAGGTCAGGATGCCGCTCAGCGTCGGCACCTCGCTCGCCGTCATCATCCCGACCTCGATCCGCTCCTTCAACGCCCACCGCGCCAAGGGGCTGGTCGATCTTTCGATCCTCAAGGTCTGGGCCGTGCCGGTCGTGCTCGGCGTCATGGTCGGCAGCTATATCGCCCGCTACGCGCCCGCCGATCTCTTCAAGATCGTCTTCGTCGTGGTGGCGACGATTTCGGCCATCCGCCTGCTCTTCGCCGCCGATCGCTGGAAATTCGGCGAGGACATGCCGGGCAAGCCGCTGATGGTGGCCTATGGCGGAGTCATCGGCGTGCTCTCGGCCCTGATGGGTATCGGCGGCGGTCAGCTTTCCAGCCTGTTCATGACGTTCTACGGCCGGCCGATCCACCAGGCCGTCGCGACGTCCTCGGGGCTTGGTGTGCTGATCTCGATCCCGGGAGCGCTCGGTTTCATCTATGCCGGCTGGCCGAAGATGGACATCCTGCCGCCGCTCTCCCTCGGCTACGTCTCGCTGATCGGCATGATCCTGTTCATTCCGACCTCGATCTGGACGGCGCCGATCGGTGCGAGCCTGGCGCACAAGCTGTCGAAGCGGCGCCTCGAAGTGGCTTTCGGCCTCTTCCTGCTCTTCGTCGCCGCCCGCTTCGTCTGGTCTCTGCTGCACTGAAGGCTGCGGAACCCGGGCGATGAACGAGGTCGCGATCCGCCTGTTGCAGCCGGCCGATCACGCTGCGCTCGCCGCGTTGATGGTCGAGATGCAGGGACATTACGCCGTGCCGTGCCCGTCGGTCGCCGAAATCCGGGCCGGGCTCGCCTCTCTTCCCGTCGGCGTGGAGATCCTCCTCGCGGTGGAGGACGAGGCCGTTCTGGGCTTCGCCTCGGCCTGCAATCTCTACCCGGGACCGGGACTGAAGACAGGCTTCTTCCTGAAGGAGATCTACGTCGCCGGTGCCGCGCGCGGCAAAGGGCTCGGCCGGGCGCTGATGACCGCGCTGGCGAGACTGGCGGTGGAGCGCGGCCACAAGCGCCTCGACTGGACGGCTGACGCCGACGATCCGGCTCTGCTGCGCTTCTACGAAAGCCTCGGCGCGGCCGCCCAGACGAAGAAGGTGTTCTATCGGCTTGCCGGCGAAGCGCTCCAAGCTGCTGCCGAGGCCAAATAGGGCCGAGGGGCCCGCAATCATTCTAGGGCTTCGGCTGGCGCAACCGCTCCGGCAGCTTGGCCATGATCGCCAACCGCTCGGCCTCGCTCAGTTGAGACCATTGCGCGATTTCGGCGAGGGTGCGGCCGCAGCCTTCGCAAAGCCTGGTCTGCGGGTCGATGACGCAAACCTTGATGCAGGGTGTGGAGGCGGCGCTCACCGCCCCATCCATCCCGAGGCAAGCGCAAGGCCGAGAGAGATCGCGATTTCGGCGAGTTGCTGGGCCGCGCCGAGGATGTCGCCGGTCTGCCCGCCGATCAGCCGCTGTGCCAGCCGCGCCAGAACCGCTGCGGCGCCATGCGCCAAAGCGAAGCCGAGCAACAGGCCGGTCAATGGCAGATGCGCGGCAAGGCAAAGCCCCGCCGCGAGAATCAGGCTGAGGCCCAGCGCGATCCGGGCCGTCGCGACGCTGGGCTGGCCGACTGCGGCAGCGGCGCCGATGCTGCGGGCCGGCGGTTGCGTCGCGAGCAGGAACAGACCTTCCGCCCGTGACCAGGGCGCTGCGGCGAGCACCGCGGCCGCTGCCCCCCAGGGGCCGGCGCGATCGAGGATCATCGCGATCAGGCCGGCGCGCAGCAGCAGCGAAAGCCCGAGCGCCATCGCCCCATAGGAGCCGATGCGACTGTCCTTCATGATCTCGAGCCGCCGCTCGGGCGTATGGCCTCCGAAGAGCCCGTCGGCGCTGTCGGCGAGTCCGTCCTCGTGAAAGGCGCCTGTGCTCAGCGCAAGCGTCGTCAGCACGAGGGCGCCGGTGACCAGTCCGCTCAAGCCCGCCAGGCCGGCCGCCAGCGCGACGAGCGCGGCAGGCAGCGCGATGACCAGCGCCGCGAGGGGCAGGGCGCGCGGTACGAGCCTGAAGTCGGGCACGCCGTGCAGGTCTCCTTCGCCCGGCAGCCGCGGCACGGGCAGGCGCGAATAGAAGCGGATGCAGATCGCAGTCGCGATCGCCCAGCCCGGCCAGGCGGGCTGTTCGTCCGCCGTCGTTTGCGTGCTGGTGTCCGCTTCGGCCATGCCGGCTTCCCACTCCCGTCGATTGTCTTCCGTCCGCCGAGCCTATAGCAGCAACGGCAATCCTGCCGCCATGGCGCTGCGCCTGGCGCCGCTTCTTTGGACGGACTTGACCATGGCCGCTTCCGGTTTGCCTTTCGACGATATCCGCGAGCTCATCGCCGCGATGCCCGGCCCCGACATGGCGGCTGCAAATGCGGTGCGCGCCCGCGACGCCAACCTCACCAAGCCGGCCGGCAGCCTCGGCCGGATGGAAGAGATCGCCGAATGGCTCGCCGCCTGGCAGGGCAAGGCGCCGCCGGCGGTCAACCGGCCACTGGTCTGCGTCTTCGCCGGCAATCACGGCGTGGTGGCGCAGGGCGTCTCGGCCTATCCGCAGGCGGTGACGCGCCAGATGCTGGAGAATTTCGCGGCCGGTGGCGCGGCCATCAACCAGATCTGCGCGGCCTTCGATCTCGGCTTCAAGGTCTTCGACCTCGCGCTCGACCTGCCGACCGGGGACTTCACGCAAACCGACGCGCTCGACGAGCGCGCCTGCGTCGCCACCATGGCCTTCGGCATGGAGGCGCTGGCCGGCGGCGCCGATCTGCTCTGCCTCGGCGAGATGGGCATCGGCAACACCACTTCGGCCGCAGCGATCTACGCCGCGCTCTATGGCGGTGACGTCGCGCGCTGGTGCGGCCGGGGCACGGGCATCGACGACGAAGGCTTCAAGCGCAAGGTCGCAGCGGTCGAAGCGGGGCTCAAGCTCCACCGCGCCCATCTCAAGGATCCGCTCGAAGTGCTGCGTCGCCTCGGCGGGCGCGAGATCGCGGCGATCTGTGGGGCGATCATCGCGGCGCGCTCGCAGCGAATTCCCGTGATCCTCGACGGCTATGTCGTCACCGCCGCGGCCGCCATCCTGCACGCGATCGAGCCATCGGCGATCGACCATTGCCTGGCGGGCCATCTCTCTACCGAGGGCGCCCATGCCGAGGTGCTGGCCCGCCTCGGCAAGGTGCCGCTGCTGGCGCTCGACATGCGTTTGGGCGAGGGCTCGGGCGCTGCGCTCGCGGCTGGGCTGGTCAAGGCCGCTGCTGCCGTTCATTCCGGCATGGCGACCTTCGAGCAGGCGCAGGTGGCGCGGAAGGATTAGCTTCCGCCGCGTTTCAGCGTAAAGCCGGCAGACTCCGGGTCTACCCCTCGTAATCCGTCTTCAGCGCCGCCCGCTCGGCATGGCGCTCCAGCGCGAGCTCGATCAGCCGGGTGATCAGGTCACGATAGGCCATGCCCGAGGCTTCCATCATCTTCGGATACATGCTGATCGCGGTGAAGCCGGGCAGGGTGTTGATCTCGTTGAAGTAGAACTCACCGCTCCGCCGGTCGAGAAAGAAGTCGACGCGCGCGAGTCCGCTGCATTCGAGCGCGACGAAGGCCGTCTTCGCCAGCTCCCGGACGCGCTCCATCTGCGCCGGCTCCAGCTTCGCCGGCAGGTCGACGGTGGCGCCGTCCTGGTCGACGTACTTCGCCTCGTAGGAGTAGAATTCGTGCTTGGGATCGGCGTTGAGCTCGCTTGCCACGCTGACGAAGGGCGGATCGCCATCGAGCACCGCGACTTCGATCTCGCGGGCGTCGATACCCTGCTCGATCAGCACGCGCGTATCGTAGCGGAAGGCATCGGTGAGAGCCGCGCCGAGATCCTCCCAGCGCTTCACCTTATGGACGCCGACGCTGGAGCCCATGTTGCAGGGCTTGATGAAGACCGGCAGCGTCAGCTTCTCCTGCGCAGCCGCGGCGACCGCGGCAGGATCGCGAAGATAGTCGCGCCTGACCGCCATCACATAGGGCGCGACCGGCAGGCCGGCGAGCGCCGCGAGACGCTTCGCCATGTCCTTGTGCATCCCGACGGCGGAGGCGAGCACGCCCGAGCCGACATAGGCTGCCCCGCTCAGCTCCAGCAGCCCCTGAACGGCGCCATCCTCGCAGAGCGGACCGTGGATCACCGGAAACACCACGTCGATGTCATCGGCGGCCGAGTTGCCATCGAGCCCGGCGACCTTGAGCCCGCCAGTGCCATCCGCTGCGAGGCGAATTTCCGGTGCGTCGGCATAGATCGGCAGGCTCTCCGCGTTCCATTCCGCCAGGCGCTTGGGGTCCTGCCGCTGCCAGCGCCCCTGCTTGTCGATGCTGACGGGGATCAGTTCGAAGCGCTCCCGGTCGAGATGGCGCACCACCGAGGCCCCGGATTTCAGCGAGACCTCATGCTCGCCCGACTTGCCGCCATAGAGCACCGCGACGCGGGTTTTTCCGTTCATGATCCGATGATTCCAGTGTTCGGAGAAGGCGGGAGGAGGCGGGACGTGGGTTGCAGCGCGCGGGAGACGATCTGTGCCGGCCGATGGCGGCGTAATGATGGTGTTCAGGCCGCCCGCACACGCGGCTCCGGCAGGGCCGGCAGGGCGTCCATCACCCGCTCCGCCGGCAGAGTGATCGTCACCTCGGTGCCGGCGCGTGGCTTCGACTTGAGGTGGAAGCCGCCGCCATGCAGCTCGATCAGTCCCTTGACGATCGGCAGGCCGAGGCCGGAGCCCTGCTCGGCGGTCTTGATCGCCAGCGAGCCGCGCCCGAAGCTCTGCATCACGATCGGGATCTCGTTCTCGGGAATGCCCGGGCCGGTGTCGGTGACCGTGACATATTGGCCGCCGGCGGCCGTCCAGCCGATCTTGATGCTGATCTCGCCGCCCTGCGGGGTGAACTTGATCGCGTTGGAGAGGATGTTGAGAACCACCTGCCGGATGGCGCGCTCATCGGCCCAGACGCGTGGCAGCTCCGGTTCGGCCAGTTCGCGGATTGTCTGGCCCTTGGCCTTGGCGCGCATCGCGAGCATGTGGCGGCAGTCGTCGACGACGCCCATCAGCGAGATCGCCTCCTCGTTCAGCTCGTAACGGCCGGCCTCGATGCGCGAGAGGTCGAGGATCTCGTTGATCAGGTTGAGCAGGTGCTGGCCCGAGCCATGGATGTCGGAGGAGTATTCCTTGTAGGCGGTATTGGCATGGGCGCCGAAGATCTCGTTCTTCATCACCTCGGAGAAGCCGAGAATGGCGTTGAGCGGCGTGCGCAACTCATGGCTCATCGTGGCGAGGAAGCGGGATTTGGCGAGGTTGGCCTCCTCGGCCTTGCGCCGCGCCTCGTCGGAATTGGCGTTGGCGGTTTCCAGCTCCGCGATCAGCGCGTCCTTCTCGGCGCGGAAGCCGATGGTCGCGACCGAGCTGGCATAGAGCCGGTTGGCGAGGAAGATGAAGAAAAGCTGCGCCGAGGCCGCCATCAGCGCCATGGTGACGCTGTCGATATCGCGCTTGTCCCAGAAGAACAGCATGATGCCGAGGATGATCGGGCTCAGGCCTGCATAGACCGCGAGCGGGATCGAGGCCGACAGCATCACGATCAGCGCGCTGACGATCAGCAAGGCGGTCGTGACGAAGACCTTGGCGCCGGGGGCGTCGACATGGGCGAAGAGAATGAGGATCGCGGCCCAGCACAGGCCGTGCAGACCCTCCGCCATGGCGAACAGCCGCCGCCAGCGCATCGGCCGGATATCCTCCGGTCGCTTGACGAGATAGCGGCGCGACAGCGCGACGATGATGAGCGAGCTCGCCAGGACGGCGCTGCTCCAGGAGGCGGCCAGATAGACGGGCAGCCACAAGCAGGCGGCGGCCGCGATGCCGAGCGCCAGCACCATCGTGCCGACGGAGCCGGAGACCCGGTACTGCGCGAAGCTGCGCAGCAGCTCGTTGTCGAAGGCGCGTTCGAGGCCGGTGGAAGAGGTCAGCCGCTCGCGCACGGTCTTCACGTCGCGGGTGAGCAGCTTGCGGCGCGCGACGGCGGCGGGGTCCGGCCCGCGCCCACGCTGCACCTGTTCGGCCGTCACTTCCGCCATGATAGAGCGTACGCATCCTCGTTCGGCCGCGCAGGCTGCACGGTCGGCTCGCCATCATGGACACCAAATCGTTAAGCTCTTCCTGATGGCGCGTCTCGGATTCGGTCGGTCTCGTTTTGGTCCCTTCGGTTGGCGCCGTGTCGGTCGCCTGACGGATTTCGTCGTCGCGCTCGGAATCCTCGGTTTTCTCGCGCTGGCGGGGGCGATTTTGCAGTACCGGCTCGGGCCGGCTCGCGTGCTCACCGGAGCGGCACAGGCCATCGACGGCGATTCGATCCGCTTGCTCGGCGAGGAGTTGCGGCTGGAAGGGCTGGATGCCCCCGAATATCGCCAGAGCTGCACCGATTCCGGTGGCCGCAGCGTTCCCTGCGGGCGGGAGGCGCGCGGCGCCCTGCAGGGCCTGCTGAGGAGGGGCCTCACGACCTGCGAGATCGGCAAGGCCGACCGTTACGGCCGCGGCCTCGCCCGCTGCCGGCAGGGGGAGGAGGACATCAATGCGACCATGGTGCGAACCGGGCAGGCGGTGTCCTATGGTGCCTATCAGAACGAGGAGGCTGAGGCTCGCGCAGCGGGCAGGGGGCTCTGGGCCCTGCGCTTCGAGCGGCCCGAGGCCTGGCGCCGCAGCCATCCGCGCTGACAGGCGACGCCGGCCGCTCACGCCATCCTCGCGTCAAGAAGCGCGACGATACGGTTGACCGTCCGGTGCTGGCCGTGATCCGGTGCGGCCGGAGACGGAGATGGTCTGATGAAGCTCTACGATGGCGGGCGCGCCCCGAATCCGCGCCGGGTCCGCATCTTCTTCGCCGAGAAGGGGGTGCCGCTGCCCGAGCTCGTTCCGATCGACATCGCCAGGAAGGAGCACAAGAGCGAGGCCTTCACCCGGCTCAACCCGTCGCAGCGCCTGCCCGTCCTCCAGCTCGACGACGGCACCGCCCTGGCGGAGACCATGGCGATCTGCCGCTATGTCGAGAGCCTGCATCCGCAGCCCCCGCTGTTTGGCCGCGAGGCCCGGGAACAGGCCCTGATCGAGATGTGGAATCGGCGGATCGAGCTCGGCCTGTTCGGCAGCGTCGCCGCCATCTTCCGTCACAGCCATCCCTCGATGGCGGAGCTCGAGGCGCAGGTCCCCGAATGGGCCGAGGCGAACCGCGACCAGATCGACGATCATCTCTGGGTGCTGGAGCTGCAGCTTGCCGCCAACCCCTTCGTCTGTGGGGATGTGCTGACCGTCGCCGACATCACCGCCGGCATCGCTATCGATTTCATGAAGCCCTCCCGCGTTCCGCTGCCGGAGGATTTCGTCCATATCCGCCGCTGGCACGGCGAAGTCTCGGCGCGTCCGAGCTGGAAGGCGTAATGCGATATCTCGCCTTCATCTTGCTGACACTGTCCGGCCTGCTGACATCCGCCCATGCCGCCGAGCGCCTCAACGGCGAGCAGATCCAACGGGCTTTCGAGGGCAATACCGTGACCGGCCGCTACACCAATGGCGGCTTCTTCACCGAGTATCATGCCGCCGACGGGCGCGCGCTCGGCCATAATGGCTGGCAGCCCAACACCGATGCCTGCTGGATCACCAAGCGCGATCAGGTCTGCTATTATTACGGCCCGCCCGAGGATCGCACGGTGCACTGCTTCACCGTCGAGATGAGCGGTGATCTCTATGTGCTGCGCAACAGCGGCAACGGCCTGGTCAACGCGCTCGCCAAGATCGAGCCCGGCAATCCGCGCAACCACACCGACAACGGCAAGCCCTGGTATTGCGACGGCCTGATCTCGCAGGCGCCGGGCGCGCCGATGAGCAGGAGGCTGGCGCAGCGATGAAGGTCTGCGTCATCCGGAGCGGTGTTGTCGGGCTCGCCTTGCTCGTCGTCGGCGCAGCGACCGCGGCGGAGCGCCTCACGGGTCCGCAGATCCGGCAGGCCTTCGAGGGCAACACCGTGACGGGGCTCTATTCCGGCTCCAATCTGCCATTCAGCGAGTACCACCACCGTGACGGGCGCGCGCTCGGCCACAACCGAAACGTTCCGAACACGGATGCCTGCTGGACCACGACGGATGACGCGGTCTGTTATTATTACGGACCGCCGGACAAGCGCCGCACCTATTGCTTCACGATCGAGACCAGCGGCGCGCTCTATGTCATCCGCAGCCGGCCGAGCGGCCGGATCAACGGGCTGGCGCGCGTCGAGCCGGGCGACCCGCACGACTTCAGCAAGAAATCCGAGAACTGGTTCTGCGACGGGCTGATCTCGCAGGCGCCCGGCCGCGGGAAGCTCGCCAGCGCCAGGTCCGGGAAGGCCGCCCCTGGCTCAGATGAAGGCGATGCGGCGAGGCTCGACACGGGACGATGACGGCCAAGGAGACGCTGGAGGAGGTCCTGCAGGAGTTGCGGGCCTGCCGCATCTGCCGCGACGCGCCGCGCTATCTGCCGCCGCTGCCGCACCAGCCACGCCCAGTGATCCAGGCCTCGGTGACGGCGCGCCTGTGCATCGCCGGACAGGCGCCGGGCACCCGCGTTCACGCCAGCGGCCGACCCTTCACCGATCCTTCCGGCGTGCGGCTGAGGCGCTGGCTCGGCATCGACGAGACGGTCTTCTACGACCCGACAAAGGTGGCCGTCGTGCCGATGGGATTCTGTTTTCCCGGCCAGGACAGAAAGGGCGGTGACCTGCCCCCGCGGCGGGAATGCGCGCCGACCTGGCAGGGGCGCATCTTCGCGGCGATGCCGCAGGTCGAGCTCGTCCTGGCGATCGGCCGCTATGCCCAGGACTGGCATCTGGGCGACCAGAAGGGCCGTGATCTGACGGCTGTTGTGGCCGACTGGCGCGCATTGCTGGGCCGCCCGGGCTTTCCGCGCGTCCTGCCGCTGCCGCATCCATCCTGGCGCAACAACGCCTGGCTGCGGCGGAATCCATGGTTCGAGGCCGAGCTTGTGCCGGTGCTCCAGCAGGAGGTCGCGCGGCTTCTGGCCTGAGCCGCGCAGATATCTAGGCAAGGTTCAGTAGCGGAACGGCGCGGAATCGAGATTGCGGTCGATTCCCCGGCGGACGCTGATGACGGAGCGAACCGGCCCCAGGGTCGTTTCCCCGCGGCTCTCCAAATACACCATGCCATCCGCGCGGCTGCCATAGCCATTGCGCGAGCTCTTGCCGAGTTCTGCCCTCACCGAGCCGCCAGCACGCACGCAGAAAGTCGAGCCTTCCAGCCGTACGAACCCCGCCCCGTATTCGGGGCAGGGGCGGGCGCCCTTGGGGGCCGCCGGGGTCGGCTTGCTGTAGGATTCGCGCGGTTGCGCCCGGCCGGGCAGCGCCTCGCCGATCGACTGGGCCATGGCGGCGCCGGGCAGCGAGGCGAGAAGCAGGAGGGCGGCAAGGCGAAGCATGGCTGATGTCCCAAAAGCGTCGGCCTGAAAAGGAAATGCGGTTTTCGGAGCGTCGATGCAAGTCAAAACGCCGGGGGCGGCGAAGCATCCTGCCGACGCGGCAAGGCGCAGTTGTGGCAGGCCGATCGTGCGGAAGGGCACGGCACGGGAAAGCTGCAATCCTTCCCGGCCCGGACAATGTCGGCTTTCGCCCAGCCGTAGGGGTTGCCCGGGCATCGTCGTTGATGCCATAGAACGCACAGGGTGTTCCGCGCGATCGATGCGCGGGCAGGCTTTCTCGCTGGTCGGGCCGCCAGCGACGGAGACCTATGTCCATGCCCAAGGCTTCCCGACCTTTTTCCCCTGTGCTTGCGTGTACATCCTTGCATCTGGTGGGGCGTCGATGAGCGGTGCGAACAGGTTGCGGCCGGCGTCGGCGCTGCGTGATTTCCTGAACAGCGAAGCGACGGCCGGCGTAGTGCTGATGGGGGTCGCTGTGGCGGCCATCGCCGTCGCCAACTCGCCGCTGGCACCTGCCTATTTCGCGGCGCTCAAGGCTTATCTCGGGCCGCTGAACCTCCTGCATTGGATCAACGATGCGTTGATGGCGGTCTTCTTTCTTCTCGTCGGGCTCGAGATCAAGCGCGAGATGCTGGACGGCCAGCTCTCCACCTGGTCGCGGCGCGTGCTGCCGGGAGCCGCGGCCCTTGGTGGCATGATCGGGCCTGCGGTGATCTACCTGGCCTTCAACGCTGGGGACGCGCAGGCCGCGCGGGGCTGGGCCATCCCGGCGGCGACGGATATCGCCTTCGCGCTCGGCGTGCTTTCGCTGCTGGGGTCGCGCGTGCCGGCTTCGCTGAAGGTCTTCCTGGCGGCACTCGCCATCATCGACGACCTCGGTGCCGTCGTGATCATCGCGCTGTTCTACACCGCGGAGCTGTCGCTGCCCGATCTGGCGGGCGCGGGGGCGGTCCTGGCAGCCCTCGTCGTGCTCAATCGGCGGCGCGTAGGTGCCCTGTGGGCCTATCTGCTGCTCGGCGTCCTTCTGTGGGTTTTCGTCTATCGTTCCGGCATTCACGCGACGGTGGCGGGCGTGCTGCTCGCCATGACGATCCCGCTCGGGCGCACGCCGGCCCGCCCGGAAGCCGCGTTCGATCCTTCGCCGCTGCATCGTTTGGAGCATGCCCTGCACAAGCCGGTGGCCTTTCTCGTGGTTCCGGTGTTCGGTTTTGCGAATGCCGGCGTTTCGTTCGCCGGACTTGGTCCTGCGACGCTGGCCGAACCCGTGCCGCTGGGGATCATGCTGGGGCTGTTCCTCGGCAAGCAGATCGGCATCCTCGGCCTCGGCGCGCTGGTGGTTCGCACCGGCCTCGCGGAACTGCCCGCCAACGCATCCTGGAAGCAGTTCTACGGCGTGTCGCTTCTCTGCGGCATCGGCTTCACGATGAGCCTGTTCATCGGTCTGCTCGCCTTCCCTGGCTCGGAAGCCCTTCAGAGCCAGACCAAGATCGGCGTGCTGGCGGGCTCGCTCATCGCCGGCATCTGCGGCTTCGCCGTCCTGTTTGCGCAGGGGCGAGCGAAGCCGGCGGTGTCCGGCAACGCCTGAGCCGAGCACCCGGGTTTCCCGAACCTGGTTTCGGCGATCGTCGTCCGGCTCGGACCATGGCTGCGTTGCGGAAATGTCGCAACGGGGTGTGCGTCTCATGTTGCCGGTCGATCGGGGATCCCACCGAAGCCGATCATTTGGTAACGCTTCAGTTGAAGAGCTTTGGCGCGCAGAGGTCGACTTTGCCTAAGTAAACCCCGGTCTCAATCCAGTTTCACCCCATATCGCGGGATGACGATGGTCATCCGGGATATGAGCTTGTTCGTCGGGTGGTGGCATGAGACCGGTCTGGCATTGTTTCAATGTGCCAAGCGCAGCTCCGCTGTCTCAGCTCTTCATCGCCGAACACCGCCATGCCGTGCCCTGACGGGCTCCTCACGCCGCCATCTCGGTGGACTTCCGAACGGAAGACCGAGACGGCATGTGCACTGCACTTCAGGTCCGCTGGACCATTATTCCCAAATTCGCTCCTCGCCCCTGGATCGCCTGCAGCGGATGCGGAGGCCTGCGAGCCTTCCGCAGCAGCGGCCGGATCAGGCTCAATGCCAATGGTCGAAAGCTCGACGCGTGGCTGATCTACAAATGCACCCTGTGCGACAGGACCTGGAACCGCCCGATTTTCGAGCGCCAGAATGTTCGCGACATCGACGCCGCCACGCTCGAGGCTCTGCAGTCCAACGATCCGGACTGGATTCGCGCCGAGGCGTTCGATCTCGATGCCCTCAGGCGAAAGGCGCAGAGGATCGACGAATTCGCCGAGCTCACTGTCCACAAGGAGCTGCTGCGCGACGTCCCCGGCGCGGAGCATCTGGAAATCGAGCTGTCGGTTCCGTTTCCGACCGGGACGCGCCTGGATCGCCTGCTGGCATCGGAGCTCGGAATCGCGCGCTCCCGGCTGAGCGGACTCCGGGAGCGCGCTTTGCTGCGGGCGGACCCTGATCGCGCCGATCTCCTGCGGCGACGGATCAGGAGCGGCCTCCGGATCACGGTCTGGCTCCCCGAGCTGGCTGACCCGGAGCTGGCGTGGAAGCCGTCAGTTGGGGGCGGGACCACCGATCGGTGAAGTGGGTTCGCTGCGAGGCCTGCCGTTTCGAGCCAACGAAAAAGCCCGGCCGAAGCCGGGCTTTGACATGAAGAGCAAGGCTCTCGCCGTGAGCGGAGGCTCAGCGGGCGCGGGTGCGCACCTGGAAGACGTCGAAGGTGAGCTCGGCGATCTGCCACCAGAGATACTGGTCGGAGCGGAACGCCGCCATCGCCTCGATCGCCTTCTTGAAGTCCGGGTTCTTGGCCGAGATCTCGGCATAGAGCTCGTTCGAGGCCTTGAGGCTGGCTTCCAGCACGTCCTGCGGGAAGGGACGCAGCTGCGTGCCGGCCGCCACCAGGCGCTTCAGCGCCGGCGGGTTCACGACGTCGTAGCGCGCGGCCATCTGGGTGTTGGCATAGGTGCAGGCGGCGGTCAGCGCGGCCTGATAGTTCTTCGGCAGCGAGTTCCACTTTTCCAGGTTGACGAAGGCGTGGACGGTCGGACCGCCTTCCCAGAAGCCCGGATAGTAGTAGTAGGGCGCGACCTTGGAGAAGCCGAGCTTCTCGTCGTCATAGGGACCGACCCATTCGGCGCCGTCGATCGTGCCCTTTTCCAGGGCCGGGTAGATGTCGCCGCCGCCGAGCTGCTGCGGCACGACGCCGAGCTTCTGCAGCACCGAGCCGGCGATGCCGCCGATGCGCATCTTCAGGCCCTGCAGGTCGGCGGTCGACTTGATCTCCTTGCGGAACCAGCCGCCCATCTGAGCGCCGGTGTTGCCGCAGGGCAGGCCGTAGGCGTTGAACTTCTTGTAGAATTCGTTGAACAGCTCGTTGCCGCCGTTCTGGAACAGCCAGGCATTCTGCATGCGGGCGTTCAGACCGAAGGGAACCGACGCGGCGATCGCGAAGGTCGGGTCCTTGCCGACGTAATAATACGAGACGGTGTGGGCCATCTCGACGGTGTTGTTCGAGACCGCGTCGAGCGCCTGCAGAGCCGGGACGATTTCACCCGCGGCGAAGACCTGGATCTGGAATTTGCCGTCGGTCAGCTCGGAGACCATCTTGGCCATGATCTCGGCGCCGGCATAGATCGTGTCGAGCGACTTCGGGAAAGACGAAGCGAGGCGCCACTTCACCTCCGGATTGGACTGCGCCACCGCCGGCATGGCGACTGCGCTCGCGGCGGCGCCGGCCGCCGCGGTCTGGATGAACTGACGACGCTTCATAGGGGGCATCTCCTCGGGGAAGGCATTCGATTTTTTCGAATTTATACTGACGCGACGGCGACACATGCCGTGCATGCGCCGGGGTTCTAGCCGAAGGCTGCATGAATCGCGAGGGGATTCAACTGCCCGGACTGAGACTTTCGGCTAAATCGCGGCCCGCAAGAGGCCTGATTTCCGACTTTTTTGGCGCCGCTTGGCCGCGGACGCGGCGGCTGCTTTAAGGAGCCATGATCGAGACAGAACGACTCCTGCTGCGCCGGCCCTCCCGCTCGGATTTCGATGCGGTTCACCGCATGCGCTCGGACCCCGACGTCGTGCGCTTCGTCGGGGGCAAGCCGCTGTCGCGCGAGGAGGCCTGGCAGCGGCTGACGCGCAGCGCCGGCAACTGGGCGCTGCTGGGTTACGGCTTCTTCGCCGTGGTCGAGAAGGCGAGCGGCGACCTCGTCGGCGAGGCGGGGCTGATGCAGGCTCACCGTGGCCTGGGCGAAGCGTTCGACCCGTTTCCCGAGGCCGGCTGGATTTTTGCGCGCGAGGCGCAGGGCAGGGGCTACGCCACCGAGGCGATGCTGGCGGCACATGGCTGGTTCGCCGAAACCGTCGGCGCGCAGAGGAGCGTCTGCATCATCGCCCCGGAAAATGCCGCTTCGCTGCGTGTCGCCGCCAAACTGGGGTACACACCCTTCGGCTCGGCCTGCTATCACGATTCGACGGTGACCATGCTCGAACGTGGCGCCGGGTGAAGCTGCCGGCACCGGCCGCGCTGCGAGGGAGAGGCTGATGGATCAGGACAAGCTCGGTAAGCTCCGCGCCCGCTATGCCGGGGCCAGCGGTGGCGACATCCACGACCCGCGCTTCGCCAAGGTCGCGGCCGATCAGTTCCAGGGCGATCGCCGCAAATGGCCCTTCGCCGATGTCGCGACCTTCATCAACGCTCCCTACCGGCCGGATGCGCTGGCCAAGCCCGATCTCGGTGGTCTCGACGTCGCGATCATCGGCCTGCCGATGGATCTGGGCGTGACCAACCGCGCCGGTACGCGGCTGGGGCCGCGCGCCGTGCGGGCGGTCGAGCGCATCGGGCCGATGGACCATGTGCTTGGCACCGCGCCCTTCGGCATGGTCAAGGCGGCCGACATTGGCGACGTGCCGTTTCGCTCGCGCTACTCGCTGGAAAGTTGCCACGAGGACATCGAGGCGACCTTCCGCGGCATCGTCGAGGCCGGCGTCTCGACGCTGGCGGTCGGTGGCGACCATTCCATCACCTATCCGATCCTGAAGGCGGTCGGCGCCAGGCGGCCGGTCGGCATGGTCCATATCGACGCCCATTGCGACACCTCCGGCCCCTATGAAGGCTCGAAGTTCCACCATGGCGGTCCGTTCCGGCAGGCGGTGCTCGACGGCGTGCTCGATCCCGAGCGCGTGATCCAGATCGGCATCCGCGGCGGCGCGGAGTATCTCTGGGAATTCTCCTACGAATCCGGCATGACCGTGATCCACGCCAACGAGGTCGACGATCTCGGCCTCGAAGCCGTGATCGCGAAGGCGCTTTCGGTGATCGGCGACGGGCCGACCTATGTCTCCTTCGACGTCGACTCGCTCGATCCCGCCTACGCGCCCGGCACCGGAACGCCCGAGGTCGGCGGCCTGACGCCGCGCGAGGCGCTGGCGATCCTGCGCGGTCTGAAGGGACGAAACATCGTTGCAGCCGACGTCGTCGAGGTCGCGCCGCAATACGATGCCACCAGCAATACGGCGCAATGCGCAGCGCAAGTGCTCTTCACCGAGCTCTGCCTGATCGCCGAAGCGCGCGCCGCAGGAAAAGGAAAGCCATGATGATGCGACGTTCGATAGCCCGGCTCGCCGCCGTCGGCGGAGTTTGCCTGCTGGGTTTCGCGGCGCGCGCCGAGATGCCTGCCAACAGCGCCGCCTATATCGATGCCTCGGTCGATGCGGTCGACAGCATGGTCAAGGTCGAGCGGGGCAAGGCGGGGCTGCCGCGCCTGGCCGATCCGGTTGACGGCAAGGTGCTGGAGGACGTCTGGAACGAGGCGGCGATCCTCGGCAAGGGACCTTACGTCGCAGCCGATGTTCCGGCGCTTCTCAACATCGTGCAGAAGCAGACGCGCATCCTGCAGGCCTACACGCTCTATTCGCCCGATCCGGGCAAGACGCCGCCGAACACTGCCAAGAACACTGTCGAATACCAGGACGAGATCACCCGCACGCGCGCCTTCCTGCTGAAGACGACAGCGGCATCCGTGCAGGCGGCCAGCGATTTCGAGGCCCGCCTGACCAAGGAGGAAAAGACGGACAGCCGTATCCAGGGGCTGCGCCAGATGCGGGTCGGCCTGTTCGAGATCATCTCCGGCGTGGCCCTCGACCTGCGCAACCCGGGCCTCCGCGAGCCCAACCAGGCGTTGCTCGCTCGCGCCCTCGCGGAGAACGCAGCCGGCATCGTGGCCGGGACCGCCCCGGCGGATCGCAAGGCGCTGGTCACGGCGCTGCAGGCCGCCAAGCCGGTGCTGAAGCCGGCCGCCGAGAAATCCGTCGCGACCTTCGTCGCGGCTGCGACGAGCGCGCCCTGTGAAGGGCTCTGCCTCCTGCCGTAAGGAAGGGAGCAGAGGCGGTCAGCGGCGTGTCGCGAGCCAGATCACATGGCGCGCGCCGCGGCCGGTGCGGCTGGCTCGCACCGTGACTTCTTCGGTGGCGAGGCCGGCATCGCGCAGCCGACGGGTGAAGCCGTGGTCCGGCCCCGACGACCAGACCGCCAGAACGCCGCCCGGCCGCAGGGCCGTTTTCGCTGCGGCGAGCCCCGCGGCACCGTACAGGCGGTCATTGGCTGCGACGGTCAGTCCTTCGGGGCCGTTGTCGACGTCGAGCAGGATGCCGTCATAGCGGGCCTTGCCCGCCGCGATCACGGTGCTGACATCGCCGATCGTGAGCTGGACGCGTGGATCGTCGAGGCAACCGGCGAAGACCGGCGCCATCGGGCCTCTCGCCCAGGCGGCGACGGCAGGGATCAGTTCCGCGACCTCGACCGTCGCATCGGCAGGCAAGGCGGCCAGCGCGGCCCGCAGGGTGAAGCCCATGCCGAGCCCTCCGATGAGGAGGGAGGGCCGAGGGCGCTGCAGCAGGCGTTCGCAGGTCAGCCGGGCGAGGGCTTCCTCCGACCCGCTGAGCCGGCTGTTCATCAACTCGTTGCTGCCCAGCATGATCGAGAATTCGCTGCCGCGCTGCTTAAGCCGCAAGGTGCCGCTGCCATCGGGCAGGTCTGCGGTGTCGAGCACGGTCCAGGGTAGCATCGGGTTCTCACGTCGAAGGGGGAGGCGGCGCTTTCCGGCCGGGTTTACCGCGGACCGGCCCGGCAGGCGAGGCGGAAGGCGCGGTATGCGCCTGTGTCATGCCTCTCGCCATCTTCTGCCATTGCCGTAGCGCACGAGTCATGACTATCTGATGTTGCGGTGCAGCATTGCTGCTGCCCCTTTTTCCGAAAGCCTTCGCCATGTCTCTCGCCGCGCATGATCGCAGCCTGAACACCTCCGTGCCTGCCGCCGGGACCGTCCCGGTCGGGCTCGTGCTGTTCGCGCTCGCCATGGGCGGATTCGCCATCGGCACCACCGAATTCGCCTCGATGAGCCTGCTGCCCTATTTCGCGGCCGGGCTCGGCATCGACGAGCCGACCGCAGGGCATGTCATCAGCATCTACGCGCTTGGTGTCGTCGTCGGTGCCCCGCTGATCGCGGTGCTGGCGGCCCGGGTTCCGCGCCGGACGCTGCTGATCGGGCTGATGAGCGTCTTCGCGCTCGGCAATCTCCTGAGCGCGCTGGCGCCGAGCTATCACTGGATGCTGGCCTTCCGCTTCCTCAGCGGCCTGCCGCATGGCGCCTATTTCGGTGTCGCGGCGCTGGTTGCGGCCTCGCTTTCGGCGCCGAACCGCCGGGCGCAATCGGTGGCGCGCGTCATGCTCGGGCTGACCGTCGCGACGATTCTCGGCGTGCCGGCAGCGAGCTGGATGGGGCAGGTGCTCGGCTGGCGCGCCGGTTTCGGCATCGTCGCGGCGCTGGCCGTGCTGACCGTGCTGCTGATCGCGCTGTTTGCGCCGCGCGACGCCGTCCAGCCCGGCGCCAGCCCCCTGCGCGAGCTTGGCGCGCTGAAGCGCCGGCAGGTCTGGCTGACGCTCGCCACGGGCGCGATCGGCTTCGGCGGGCTTTTCGCGGTCTACACCTATGTCGCCTCGACCCTGATGGAGGTGACGGGCGTCGCGCCGGCGGTCGTGCCTGTGGTGCTCGTCGCTTTCGGGCTTGGATTGACCTTCGGCACGCTCCTCGCCGGCTGGGCGGCCGATCGGGCGCTGGTTCCCGCGACGGCCGGGCTCCTGCTCTGGAGCGCGCTGTGGCTCGCGGCCTTTCCCTTCGCCGCCGGCAACATCTGGGCGGTCTCGCTGGTCATCTTCATGATCGGCAGCGGCGGTGGCCTCGGCGCCATGCTGCAGACGCGGTTGATGGACGTTGCCGAAGATGCGCAGACGCTGGCCGCGGCGCTCAACCACAGCGCCTTCAACACGGCCAATGCGCTCGGCCCCTGGCTCGGCGGCATGGCGATCGCGGCCGGTTACGGCTGGACCTCTACGGGTTGGGTCGGCGCCGCACTGGCGCTGGGTGGCCTCGCGATCTGGATCGTCGCGGTGCTTGATTCGCGTCGCTGAACGACGCCCGCCCCGGGGCGAGGGCCACGGCCGGCCCGGTCTTCTCCTTTGGCAGTATTGACGGCTTTGGCGCCTGCTTGGGCGCGCTGCGCCGCAAAAAGCTGCGCCGCTCCCTCTTGCGGGCGGCGCGAAACTGCGCCCAATCTGTCGCAGCGGAGGCCGACCGGGACAACAGCAAAGCCGGCGGCTCCGAAACTGCGGGAGGTCCCATGAAAGGTTTCGTTCGTTTCGTCGCGGCTGCGGCGCTGACGCTGGCTGGCGCGACAGGCGCTCTCGCCCAGGCCAAGGAATGGAAGGAGATTCGGATCGGCACGGAAGGCGCCTATCCGCCCTACAACAACCTGAACGCCAAGAAGGAGCTCGAGGGCTTCGAGATCGATTACGGCAATCTGCTCTGCGAGAAGATGAAGGTGAAATGCACCTGGGTGGTGCAGGATTGGGACGGCATCATCCCGGCGCTGCAGGCCAACAAGTACGACGTCATCTTTGCCGGCATGAACGCGACCGACGAGCGCAAGAAGCAGGTCGACTTCACCTCCGTCTACAGCAAGACCCCGATCTGGGCGATCGGGCCGAAGAGCACCAAGTCGGACGACATCTCGCCGGCGGCGCTCAAGGGCAAGTCGGTCGGTACGCAGGGCTCGACCATCCACGCCAACTTTCTCGAGAAGTTCTACAAGGACTCCGACATCCGCCTGTATCCGACGCAGGAGGAGGCCAATCTCGACCTGCTGAACGGCCGCCTCGACTACATCGTCGCCGACGCGCTGGCGCTAGCCGACTTCCTCAAGGGACAGGGCAAGGATTGCTGCCGCAAGATCGCCGAGGTGAAGCGCGACGAGGCCATCCACGGCCCGGGCGTCGCCGGCGCGGTGCGCAAGTCCGACACCGCCCTCCGCGACATGATCAGCAAGGCGATCGCCGAGACCATGGCCGACGGCTCGCACAAGAAGCTCGAGGACAAGTGGTTCAAGTACGAGTGAGCCGGTTCTCCTGAACCGTTCCCGCCGGTCCGGCCGGACCGGCGGGCTTCAGCTTCTCCTGCCTCGGCATCAGCATGCTCGATAAACTCGCCTTGCTTGGCTTCGGTCCCGGCGGCTGGGGCTGGGCCCTGTTGCAGGGGGCCGGCGTCACCATCTCGATCGCGCTCGCGACGCTGCCCTTCGGCCTGGCGCTCGGCCTCCTCGTCGCGCTCGGCAAGCGCTCGGACAGCACGCTGCTGCGCGCTATCGCCACGCTCTACACCACGATCTTCCGCGGCGTGCCGGAACTGCTCACGCTCTACATCATCTATTTCGGCGTGCAGCTCCTGCTCCAGCATCTGTGGGTGAATCTCGGCCTGCCCGGCTCCTTCAGCATGCCGCCCTTCGTAGCCGGGATGATCGCGCTCGGCGTCGTCCTCTCCGCCTTCTCCAGCGAGGTCTGGGTCGGCGCGTTGAACTCGATCCAGAAGGGCCAGCGCGAGGCCGCCGCGGCGCTGGGCCTCAGCAAGGCGCAGGCCTTCCGCCTCGTCGTGCTGCCGCAGCTCATCCGTGTCGCGCTGCCCGGGCTCGGCAACAACTGGATGGTGTTGCTCAAGGAGACCTCGCTGGTCTCGGTCATCACCCTGCCGGACATCATGTTCATCACCACCCGCGCCAATGTGGTGACCAAGGAGCCGTTCCTGTTCTTCGGAGCGGCGATGCTGATCTACCTGATCTTCTCGCTGATCTCCGCCAGTGCGATCGACCGGATGGAACGGCGCGCCAACCGCGGCTTCGCCGCCTTCGGGGGCGCGACGCGATGAACTGGTGCGAATATCCCGGTCATATCCTGGGCAGCGAAGTCCTGCAGAACTACGGCTGCCGGATGGCGACCGGCCTCTGGGTCACGGTCGAGCTCGTGGTGATCTCGGTGCTGATCGGCTTCGCCATGGCACTGGGGCTCGCCATCGCGCGGCTTTACGGGCCACGCTGGGTGCAGGTGGCCGTCAACGGCTACACCACCTTCTTCCGCGGCACGCCGCTGCTCTGCCAGCTCTTCCTGGTCTATTACGGCCTCGGCCAGTTCCGTGTCTTCTGGCAGGATACCGGGCTGTGGTGGTTCTTCCGCGATCCGTTCTACTGCGCCGCCCTGACCTTCACGGTGAACACCGCCGCCTATCAGGCCGAGATCCTGCGCGGTGCGATCCAGTCCATTCCGCGCGGCCAGT
Organism: Bosea sp. AS-1; assembly: GCF_002220095.1. Lineage (GTDB taxonomy): Bacteria > Pseudomonadota > Alphaproteobacteria > Rhizobiales > Beijerinckiaceae > Allobosea. The sequence goes on along the minus strand of NZ_CP022372.1, from coordinate 3,892,572 downwards.
TCGAGGGCGCCGCCTCGCTCGGCTTCCATCGTTGGGCGACCTTGCGGCTCGTCATCCTGCCGCAGGCGATGATCCTCGCCTTGCGCCCGCTCGGCAACGAACTGATCGTGATGATCAAGTCCAGCGCCGTCGCCTCGCTGGTGACGCTGTTCGATCTGATGGGCGCGACGCGGCTCGCCTTCGCACGCTCCTTCGATCTCTCGATCTATCTCTATGCGGCGCTGATCTATCTGGTGCTGGTCGAGATCATCCGGCGCGTCTGGGATCGCATCGAGCTCCGGCTCAGCCGGCATCTGGCGCTGCGCTGAGCTGGTGGAGCCTCAGCCCGGCAGCGTCAGCACGACGGCGCCGCGCGGGGTCGCGACGACGGTGTGCTCGTACTGGACGGTGGGCGCGCAGGGCTCGCTGTAGAGCGTCCAGCGATCGTTGTCGCCTTGCTCCGCCCAGTCCGCACCCAGCGACAGGAACGGCTCGACGGTGAAGACGAGCCCGTTCGTCATGGTCCGGCGCTCGCGCTTGTCGGGCCAGGTCGCGATCTCGGTCGGTTCCTCGTGGAGCGAGCGGCCGACGCCATGGCTCGCCAGGTTGCGCACCAGCGTATAGCCGTTCTTCTCGGCGAAGCGGCCGACCGCCTGGCCGATGCCGGCAAGCGGCTTGCCCGCGCCGACCTGCCCGATTCCGGCCCAGAGTGCGCGCCGGCCGTCGCGGCACAGGCGCTCCAGCTTGGGCTTGACCGGCGGTACGGCGAAGGAAGCGCCCGTATCGCCGAAGAAACCGTCCTTCTCCGCCGAGACGTCGATATTGACGAGATCGCCTGCAAGAATGCGCCGCTCGCCGGGGATGCCGTGGGCGATCTCCTCGTTGACGCTGATGCAGGTCGCGCCCGGGAAGTCATAGGCGAGTTCCGGGGCCGGGCGCGCGCCATGGCGTTCGAGATAGTCGCGGCCGATCGCGTCGAGCTCGGCCGTGGTCATGCCGGGTTCGAGGGCCTTGCCCATGGCGGCGAGCGCGCGGGCCACGATCCCGCCGATCTCCTTGAGCGCCTGCAGTTCGTCTTCGTTCGAAATGGTCATGAACCCGAGCTAAGCCGCCTGCCTCCCGGCTGCAACGGGAAAAGCCGCATGGGCGGCTGGCGCGCATCCGCCTTCCCGACCCGGCTGGCGCGCGCTAAAGCGGGACGGTCTTCGAAGGATAAAAGCGGGAGTTCGGCATGGCCAAAGTCGCATTCATCGGTCTCGGCGTGATGGGATACCCCATGGCCGGCCATCTCAAGGCCAAGGGGCACGAGGTCACGGTCTACAACCGCAACCCGAAGAAGGCTCAGGATTGGGTGGCCCAGCATGGCGGGCTCTCTGCACCGACCCCGGCCGATGCGGCGAAAGGGCAGGAGATCGTCTTCGCCTGCGTCGGCAATGACGACGATCTGCGCTCGGTCACGATCGGCGAGAACGGCGCCTTCGCCGGCATGGAGAAGGGCGCGGTCTTCGTCGACCACACCACCGCCTCCGCCAATGTCGCGCGCGAGCTCGACGCGGCGGCGAAGCAGGGCGGCTTCGGCTTCGTCGATGCGCCCGTCTCGGGTGGCCAGGCTGGCGCCGAGAACGGCGTGCTGACCGTGATGTGTGGCGGCGAGCCCGCAACCTACGCCCGCGTCGAGCCGGTCATCGCGGCTTATGCCCGGATGTGCCGGCTGATGGGGCCTGCGGGCTCGGGCCAGCTCACCAAGATGGTCAACCAGATCTGCATCGCCGGCCTCGTCCAGGCTCTGTCCGAGGGCATCCACTTCGCCAAGCGCGCCGGGCTCGATGTCGAGACGATGCTCGAAGTGATCTCCAAGGGCGCCGCCGGTTCCTGGCAGATGGAGAACCGCGGCAAGACGATGAACCAGGACAAGTTCGATTTCGGCTTCGCCGTCGACTGGATGCGCAAGGATCTCGGCATCGTCCTCGACGAGGGGCGCCGCAACGGTGCGCAGCTCCCGGTGACCGCGCTGGTCGACCAGTTCTACGCCGACGTCCAGAAGATGGGCGGCAATCGCTGGGACACGTCCAGTCTCATCGCCCGGCTGCAGCGCTGAGCGACCGCCGCGCGGCATCCACACTGACGAAACGGGCCCTCACGGGCCCGTTTGCTTTTCGCGCCTGGGAGAATCCGCTCAGGCGTGCTTGTCGAGCTTGAGCTGGGAATCGGGCCGCTTGCGCTGGCGGTGCATGGTGTAGAGGCCGCTGCCGATGATGAGCGCGATGCCGGCGAAGGCCATGCCGTCGGGAATGTCGCCCCAGACGAGATAGCCGATCAGGGCGGCAATCGCGATCACCGCGTAGCGATACTGTGAAACCACGCTGACATCGGAGCGGCGGAAGGCGCTGATGATGCAGAAAGTGCCAGCCGTCACCAGCAGCGAGGCCCCCAGAACGTAGAGCACCTCATGGCGCCAGACGGGCAGCCAGGTCTCGGTCAGGCCGAAACCCGCCCCGAGCAGCCCGACGAGGACCGTGGTGGTCAGCGAAACGACGGTTGAAGGCACTTCCGGACCGATCGTCCGCGTGGCGAGGTCGCGGCCGGCGGTGAAGACCGTGCTGATCAGGGCGACGATCGCCGCCGGGCCGAAGCTGTCGGCACCTGGGCGCACCACGATCAGCACCCCGGCGAAGCCGACGATCAGTGCAAGCGTTCGTCGCCAGCCGACGTTCTCGATCCGCAGCGCGACGGCGAGGATCACGATCAGCAGGGGCGAGGCCATGTTGATCGCGGTCATGGTGGCGAGCGGCAGGAGCCCGAGCGACCAGCTGAACGCCAGTGCACTGGCCGCCTCCAGCAGGCCCCGCAGGATGACCCTTGGCTTCAGCGCCATGGCGAGACGGTCGTTCTCCTTGACGACGAAGACCAGGGCGATGCCGATCGCGACGGCGAAGACGGCGCGTAGCGTCAGGGCCTGCCCGGCGGGGTAGACCTCGCGCGCGAGCTTCATCAGCGTGTCGTTGCAGACGAAGAGCGTCATCGCCGCGAGCATGAAGAGAATGCCGCGGCGGTTGTCGGCTGCGCTGGCCAAGGCGCTATCCTGTCGGGAAAAGTCGCTTACGCGGCAAAGCGGGAGAGCGAAAAGGGCGTGAGATCGAAGGGCGATTGGCCGACGGTCGAGAGATCGGCCAGGATCTCGCCGATCGCGCTGGCGAATTTGAAGCCGTGGCCCGAGCAGGCCGAGGCGAAGACCGCCTGCGGGGCGCCGGGCACTGCGTCGATGATGAAATGCTCGTCCGGCGAGACGGTGTAGACGCAGCCCTTGAGCGTCAGCGGTTCGCCGGCGGCGTCCGGGATATAGCGGGCCAGGCATTCGCGGATCATCGCGACCTGGTTCGGGCTCGGGGTCCGGTCCGGCTCGCGCGGATCCATCGGCTCGCGGCCGAAATGCGGTCCACCGAGCTTGAAGCCGGGGTGCTCATAGAGCGGGAAGCCGTAGAAATTGCCTTCGTCGACATGGAGGATGAAGACGGGGAAGGCGCCCTCGCGGAACAGCTCCGGCCGGCGCGTCGTGAACCAGCCGATCGCTTGCTTGACCGTGTTCACCCGCTGGCCGAGCGCCGGCACGGCGTCGGAGATCCAGCCGCCGGAGGTGATGACGAGGCGCCCGGCGGAATAGGTGCCGCGCTCGGTGCGGACGACGACGCCGCCCTGCGCCGTCGGCGTCCAGTCGAGGAGGGGTTCGTTGGTGCGAATCTCGGCCCCATGCGCCTGGGCCAGCCCGACATGGGCGTAGATCGCCTTCTCGGAGGCGACGAAGCCGCCGTCAGGCTGCCACAGGCCGAGATGGCCGGCCGGAAGCTGGAAGCCGGGGAAGCGGCGCATCACCTCGGCGGCATCGATCACCTCGTGGGTCAGCCCATGGTCGAGGCAGGATTGCAGCGAGGATTCGACCGGGCCGCCACCTTCCGGCGCGAGGTCGAGCGAGCCTGTGACGTGGAGCAGCTTCAGTCCGGCCTGCTCGCCGGTTTCACGCCAGAGCTCATGGGCCCGCCGCACGATCGGCACATATTGCGAGCCCTCGAAATAGGCGAGGCGGATGATGCGGGAGAGCCCGTGCGACGAGCCCATCGTATGGCCGAGGTCGAAGCGCTCCAGGCCGAGCACCTTCAGGCCCCGGCGGGCGAGATGCCAGCACGCCGCCGATCCCATGGCGCCGACCCCGGCGACGATCACGTCATAGCTGTGCTGGCTCATGGCCGATGTTCCAGATGCGGAAAGCCAAGCCATACAGGGCCTTTCGGAGCGGGTCCATTGCGCCGAGGGCAGGGCCGGGGCGCGGTTCGTAGAAGCCTTTGTTAACGGAGCGCCGCAATAAGGTGGGGCGTGACGCTGCGTGAGATCGAGGGGCGCATGACGGGCAGGATTCGGCGCTGGTTCGGCGCCGGGAAGATCGCCGGAACGGACACACCGGTTCCGGCTCTGCCGACGCAGGCCGCCCGGCCCGGATCCGACGTCTTCGTCGTGGACAGCGCGACCGCTTCGGCCGCCGTGGACGATATCGAAGCCGAAATCCTGTCGGCGATGCACAAGCTCACCCGCGAACTTGGCGAGGCGGGCCAGCTTTCCGCCGGCTTCGAGCGGGATTCGCGGACGATCCTTGAAAGCGCCGGCGGCATGCGGGTCGCTGTGGTCTCGGCCAATGAGAATGCCTCCGCTCTGGCGACGGCGAGCCAGCAGGTCTCGGATGTCGCTGAGAAGGTCGATGTCTCGCTCGCCAGCCTGCGCAGCAGGCTCGACGCGGCGGTTTCGCGCGCCGGCGAGGCGACGGTGATGCTCGATGGGCTGGCGGCCGCGACCGGCGAGATCCGCGGCATCGTCGATTCGATCGCCGACATCGCCCGTCAGACCAATCTGCTGGCGTTGAACGCCGCCATCGAGGCCGCCCGCGCCGGAGAGGCCGGGCGCGGTTTCGGCGTCGTCGCTCATGAGGTGAAGTCGCTCTCGATCGAGGTCAGCGAGGCGGCCGAGCACATCCGCGCTCGGGTCGATCGCCTGACCGAGGCGGCGCAGGGCTCGACCGAGATCGTCAACGACGCGCTCCAGATCGTCCGCGAGGTCAATCCGATCATGGGGTTGATCGGCACCGCCTCCCAGGAACAGGCGACGACGACGGCCGAACTCTCCCGCAATGCGCGCGAGACGGCCGATTTCGTCAACGGCGTTGCACGGCGCGCCGACGAAATCGACCGCATCGCGCAGGCCACCATGCTGGAGAGCGAGCAGGTGCGCCGCGCCACCGAACGGGGCGGGCGCCTTGTCGGCAACATGTTGCGGCGCTTCAAGCCGACGCTCAGGCACTCGCCCTTCGCCGACCGCCGCCGCCATGACCGCTTCCCGGCGGCGCGTGGCGCCCGGCTGTCGCTGGGCGATCTCGACATTGCCGGGGAGGTCATCGATCTCGGCCGGGGCGGTGCCCTGTTGGCCGATGCGCCCGAGGCGCGGCGCTGGTCCGGCGCATCCGGCGAGGTCACGATCGACGGGTTGCCGACACTGCCTTGCCGGATGACGGCGGTGAGCGACAAGGGGCTGCACATCGCCTTCGCGCCGGAGGCTGCGGCCGGCAGCGATGCGCTGGCGTTCGCCATGGAAGAGCTCGAACGCAGCTATCGCCCCTTGATCGAGCGCGCCCAGGATTTCGCCCGGCAGATCGGCACGGCGATGGAGGAGGCTCTCGAGCGCGGGCTGACCAGCGAGGCCGAGCTTTTCACGACCCGCTACGCGGCTGTCGAGGGCAGCGAGCCGCGTCAATATCTGAGCCCGAGCCTGCCCGCGCTGGAAGCCGTGCTGCCACCGATCCTGGCTGCGATGCTCGCCAGCGACCCGCGCCTGGCCTTTGCCGTCGTCGGTGACCGCAACGGCTATGTCCCGGTCCACAACGCCGCCTTTTCGCTGCCGCCGCGCGGCGGCGATCCCGCCTGGAATGCGGCCTATGTCCGCAACCGGCGGATATTCGACGACCGCGTCGGCATCGGATTCGGCCGCTCCGTCCGGCCCTTCCTTGCCCAGCGCTCCCACCAGGATGTCGGCCGCGGGCCGGAGATCTTCAGCGAGATCGGCGCTCCCGTCAGGGTGCGCGGCCGTCACTGGGGCGGGGTGAGGACGGCCTACAGGCTCTGATCTGCGGGCGCCTAGAGCCTGTCCCAGCTCACGCTGACGTTCATTTTCCGAAAGGCCTGCTGCCAGAGCGTGGCGGCCTGTTCAAGACGCTGCGGCTCGTAGAGACCCTGTACCTGATGCACGCTCAGCGCCCAGCTCGCGGCGCCGGAGTTCTGCCAGACCTTTGCCAGCAACTGCCTGAGCTTCTCGGGGTCGCGGGCTCCGGCGCCGTTGCCGAAGACGGTATACTGGTTCGAGTTCTGCAGCATGTCGGAGACGAGCAGCAGCTTGCGATCTCCGTTCTCGACCCGGTTCTCGCGGCGTGCCACGACATCGCCGATGGCCTCGACGATCGGCGACTGGTTGCCCTTGCCGGGCTGGGTCAGAATCTTCAGGGCGTCGTCGAGCGGGCGACCGAACTTCTCGACCCATTTGACATATTCGCGGCGCGGATTGCCGATGAACTCGCTTGCCGTCTTGCCCGGGTTGCACAGCGAGATCAGCGCCGGGAAGCCAGGCTCGAACACGTCGTTGAAGACATAGATCGAGAGCATCCGATCGGCCGGCAATTCGTCGCCGACCTGTTTGACCAGCGCCTTGAGGCGCCCGGCCTGGACCTCGCTCCACGGGTCGCTCTTGTCGACGAGGATCAGCGTTTGCCCAACCGGGCCGGTCTTCGGGCAGAGCGTCTCCTGGTCGCGCGGTGGCCCGCGCAGCAGGGAGGGGGCGGCGAAGAAGCCGACGAGGGCGACCCCGGCCAGCAGTGAGGCGACGATCGCCCAGTTCTCGGTCTTCATCTCGGGAGCCTAGCGCGGCATGGCGGCGAATTCCTCGGCCGCCTGCTTCTGCGCCGCCTCGTCGCGCTCGAAGGCCTCGCGCCCGGCCTGCGCTGCGCGCAGCTTCACCTGCTCGACCTCGCCGGCGAGGTCGATGCCGCGCAGCAGCACGAGCCTGTCCTTCAGCGTCGCCTCGATCAGTGCCGGCATCGTGCCGAGCTGCTGCTCGAAATCCTCCATCTGGCGGCGTGCGGCGACATATTCCGGCAGTTCGCTGGGCTGGTCGATCTCGGCGAGGTTGAGGCTTTGCGCGAAATAGGCCGGCGGCAGATCGGTGCGGACACGCAGATTGGCCTCGCGATATTGCATCATCGCCGCGTCCTTGGCGGCGCGCAGCTGCCCGAGACGGGAGACGTAGAGATCGCGCGCCTTCTCGGCCTTGGCCTTCAGGCCCTGGAGCTTGCCGAGCTCGTCGCGGCAATCCTCGCGGAAGCCGTCGATCTGCGTCCTCAGCGCCTCCAGCTCCGGCAGCAACTCGCCGTCGAGCCGGCGCCGCTCCTCCTCGACCGCTCCCCAGCGCTGGCGCCAGCGCTTATAGGCGGCGGCATGGCCCGGATAGCTGCCGAAGGCCGAATAGCCCTTGGTCGCCGAGACGAAGGCGACGATGCAGCCGATGATGACGAGCGCCACCGATTTCAGATCGTAGATGGCGAAGGGGTTCTCCAGCATGCGCGGCATCACCTGGAAGGAGCGCGCATCGGGATTGGCGATCAGCATCTCGCGGTAATGGCCGACGGCCAGATTGAACAGCACGATCAGCGCGATCATGCCGGCATAGGCCGGCAGCGCCCAGAACAGATGCGAGCTCTTCACATGCTGGCAGTAGCGCGCGGGGCCGACGCCCATGAAGAAGCCGAGCGAGATGTTGAGCGCCGAGATGATGACGGCCGTCGCCGCGCCGCCGACCAGGCCGAAATCGCTGGCCTCGGCGAAGAAGTTGCCGTTGAGCAGGCTTTCGATCACCAGCGGCACGACGAGGAAGAACAGGATGAACTGCCATTTGTCGAGCTTGGGATCGGCCCGGCGCTTGTTCTCGTAGTTGAAGAAGGCGTATTCGCGCTTGGCCCGCAGCGCGTCGTAGACGCGTTGCTCCAGCTCGCTGCCATGCTTGTTGAGGGCGGCGCGCATCGTCGCTTCGACGCTGCGCACGCGCCCCTCGAAGCGCTGTTGCGTGAACAATTCGCGCCGGCCGGCGATCTCGGCCTGGAGCGCGTTGAGGCTCGCCGCCGCCTCTTGCCGGATCGTGGTGAAATGCTCGCGGGCCCGCGCGATCAGCGTCTGCTCGGTCTGCGACAGCATCGTCGCATGAGCCGGTGGTTGGTTCTCGACCGCGTCGCTGGCGCCGTGATGCCCGGCCTTGACCGACTCGGCGAGGTGATGCGCCGTCATCGGGGCGATGCTGCTGCGCCGTTGCGGCTCGGCGCTGCCGTTCTCATTCGCCATGGGCGGACCGCATCAGGAAGTGGCGGGCGTCGACGACGTCGACCCAGAAATCGCGGAAGCCGGGATAGGCCGGCCGCAGATAGGTGCGCTCGAACCAGACCGTCAGCGTGACGAGACCGGCCGTGCCCAGCACGGGCAGGATCGTGCCGGCGAAAGCGGCGGTTTCGAACTCCCAGAGCCGCCACGCCAGGCCGGCGAGCGCGAAGGCGCTGGCGATCGCAAGCAGGGCGAGCATGCAATGCCGCCCGGTGTCATAGGCGAGCTGCAGGCCGGCCGTCATCAGCGTGACCGCGAAGGCGGCGGTGAGCTCCAGCACCGCAAGTCCCGCGATGAGGCCGGCGATCGTCGCACCGATCCCGGTCGGCGAGGCGGGCAGGAGCACGGCATGCACCCCGCGGCCGGTCGACCAGCCGAGATAGAGGCAGAAGAGCAGGGTCGCTGCGACGAGGATGGCGACAAGCGGAGTTTCCCACTTGAGCCGTGCAGCCATGATGAGGAGCCGGGCTGCGTGGGTCTGCCGCGCAGCTTCGTAGAGCGCGCTGCCGGCCGCGTGCAGCCGGCGTGCCCCAACCTGAATTACTGAACGCAAACGCCCCGCCATGGCCCGACGGTTACCGCATTCGCCCGGCCGGTCAAGGGAAGGCGGGGAGCGTCAGCCGCCCGTCACGCTCATGTGCCGGCCGACCGCAGGCTTGTCGTGGCGGCGGTCGATGACGAAGTCGTGGCCCTTGGGCTTGCGTGCGATCGCCTCGTCCATCGTGCGGAAGAGGAGGGCATCGTCCTTCGAGGACCGTACGGCGGCGCGCAGATCGGCTGCGTCCTCCTGGCCGAGGCACATGTAGAGCGTACCGGTGCAGGTCAGGCGCACGCGGTTGCAGCTCTCGCAGAAATTATGGGTCATGGGCGTGATGAAGCCGACGAGGCCGCCGGTCTCCTTGACGCGGGCATAGCGCGCCGGTCCGCCGGTCCGGTACGGGTCGTCGACCAGCGAATACTTCTCCGCGAGGTTGCCACGCACCACCGAGAGCGGCAGGTACTGGTCGATGCGCCCGACCTCGATCTCGCCCATCGGCATGACCTCGATCAGGGTCAGGTCCATGCCGAGGCCGTGCGACCAGAGCATCAGCTGTTCGATCTCGCCGTCATTGACGCCCTTCAGCGCCACGGCGTTGATCTTGACGCGGATGCCGGCCTTGCGCGCCGCCTCGATGCCGCCGAGCACGACGTTGAGGTCGCCGCGGCGGGTGATCTCGCGGAACTTGTCGGCATCGAGGGTATCGAGCGACACGTTGACGCGGCGCACGCCGTAGCCGGCGAGCTCGTCGGCATATTTGTGCAGCAGCGAGCCATTGGTGGTCAGCGTCAGTTCATCGAGCGCGCCGGAGGTGAGGTGGCGCGAAAGCGAGCGGAACAGGCTCATGATGTCGCGGCGCACCAGCGGCTCGCCACCGGTGAGTCGCAGCTTGCGCGTGCCGCGCGCGACGAAGGCGCTGGCGATGCGGTCGAGCTCCTCCAGCGTCAGCAGCTCCTTGCGCGGCAGGAACTGCATGTTCTCGGCCATGCAATAGACGCAGCGGAAATCGCAGCGATCCGTCACCGAGATGCGCAGATAGGAAATCGTGCGGCCGAACGGGTCGACCAGCGGCGCCCGCGTCAGCGGCTTCATGTCGTCGAGCAGCACGTCTGCCTCAACTCCGGCTGCGGCGCCCGCTCCGCACGGGATGCAGGCGCTTCTTCACATTGCTATAGCGAGACATTGGCACCGATGCGCCGAAGGTCAAGCGCATGGCTGCTACCCGCGACGAAAGGAGGCGCACGATCATGTCATCCTGGCCGACCGAGATCCGTCTCGCCAAGGACCGCCGCACGCTGCACGTCACCTTCGACGACGGCGCGAGCTTCGCGCTTCCCGCCGAGCTCCTGCGGGTCGAGAGCCCTTCCGCCGAGGTGCAGGGCCATCATCCGAGCCAGAAGACGATCGTCCCCGGCAAGGCCACGGTGGAGATCCTGAGAGTCGAGCCGGTCGGGCATTATGCGGTCAGGCTGGGCTTCGACGACATGCACGACACGGGCATCTATGCCTGGGATTATCTGCGCGAGCTTGGCGAGCAGATGGGCGAGAAGATGCGCGCCTATGAGGCGGCGCTCGCCGAGAAAGGGCTTTCGCGGGAGAGGGGGCGATAAGCTGGGAAGGGCAGCTTTGGGCCGATTGCAGACGTCGCGCGACCCCGCCATTCTGGCGGCGCATCTGCCGTTATAGGGATTTCGAGAGATGGCCATCGAGCGCGATAGGCATGGCGCCCCGACCGATCCAGCACTTAAGGCTGGCTGGCACCTTCTATGTCTATGGTTTGAACATGAGCCGCCGTTTGCGGATGAAAAGGGCGTTCTACACTTTGAACACTACGCATCCGGAGCTCGCGAGGGTGTAGCAGGTTACCTTGAAGAACTCGGCCTCGGGGTCAATCAAGGGTGGACGTTCATGCCCAATACAGCAGGTATCGAGCTATTGGGATTTCTCGCCGAACCGGTCAAAGGCGGCCGCAAGCCCGTGGGATGGGAAACGGTATATAATGATCCCAAAGAGACGCACGGGGGCCGGGAATAACGTTGCCGATATCGGCTTCTGCAACGGGTCGTGAGCAGACGTTTAGGCCTTCCAAGGTCCTTCAAGATGGGGCAGGCGCGTCCACACGCTAGAGATCTCCGGGGGGCGCCACCACGCTTCGATGATCTCCAGCGGAACCATTGTGGCACTGATGCCCGTGCATCGTGGCTCTATAGGATCCGGGGGGTCAATGTGATGATAAGGTGGGTCGTCTGATAAATCTCCAATCTGGCTTCCATCTGAAGCTATTAGCCCAGGGGTATTGCCAGCTACACCGACGAGAAAGGGCTTTCTGCAATATTGGCAATGCACCGAAACGAGCACTGCGGCAGAGGCGTAGACGCTCGTATCGTTCGGACGAAACTGGCCATATCTTGGAACGCCATTGCACCACCACAGAGGTGGTTGGGCGATGCGCTTCGTGATGTCATCGTAAGATACGTACATGGTGATATTTGGAGCGAAAAATCTAGCCGCTAGCAAGACCCGAGGGTCTGTTATGGTTCGAAAGCGGACCTAGCTTTTGACATTGCGAGGGGTGCGCTGCCTCTTAAATTGTTCCTCTTCTCTGGCGCATGGAGAGGACATGCCGTTTCAAGGCATTGTTGTCGAACCTGTAGAACTGGCAAAATTGGCTCGCGCTTTCGACGCAGCTTGGATGGCGGTGAACAGCGTTAACACCGTCTGGGGTCAGCAGCAGAGGCGGGCGAGAGCCCGCTTAGCAGCCATCATTCTTGATCTTTGGAGGGAAGATCCCGCTCAGGCATTGAGCGCCGGCGCTGTCGAGCGCTTCCTCGCATCGGACACGGGCATCGGCGCTTCGTAGTCGTGGCGGATGACCACTACGGGTCGGAAGCTGGCCTTGCCGCAAACTTATCCCCGCCTGTCGGGGCATGGCTATTCTGGGGTCACCTCGTCCCCGAGGGGCAGCCATCCGGAGGTATGCCGTTGGCGGGGCGAGGTCGGCGCCTGCGGGTGGAGTTACGATCCACTCCCGGGAGGCTTCGGGGCACCGCCCTGGGGACATTACGATCCCTGTGCGAGGAGCTCGCTGGACGGGTTGGCGGAAGCGGCCCTGTCCGACACCGCGGTGTGGCGCACCCTTTGGGGCGTTGAGGCCGCAGGACGGCATGGCTGGCCCGCCCGCCCTTATAAGCGCGGCTCGGAGTCTGAAAATCGCCGAAGGCGGAGCGCCACGGGGCGTGCGGAAGGTGGCTCAATCCTTCCGCGCCGCGTCCTGGCTCAATGGACGCGGCCCGATACAACCTGCGCCTCGCGGCGCTCCGCTGCCCCTCATCCCGGACGAACGCGGCAACGCGGGCGGCCGAAAGCTTGTGTGCGCGAGCCGCCAGGCGCACGCCTCCAAAGAAAAAGGCCGGCGTCGCCGCCGGCCTTTGAAATCTCTGCCGTTGGCGCCGCTCAGCGCGCGACGACCACGCGGGTGCCAACCTTGGCGCGCTCGTAGAGATCGATCACGTCCTCGTTCAGCATGCGGATGCAGCCCGAGGAGACAGCCTGGCCGATCGTCTCCGGCTCGTTCGAGCCGTGGATGCGGTAAAGGGTCGAGCCGAGATAGAGGGCCCGCGCCCCGAGCGGGTTGTCCGGACCGCCGGCCATGTGGCGCGGCAGGTCGGGGCGGCGCTTCAGCATCGAAGCCGGCGGCGTCCAGCCAGGCCATTCGGCCTTGCGGGTGATGGAATGGGCGCCGGCCCAGTCGAAGCCGGGGCGACCGACGCCGACGCCGTAGCGCACGGCCTTGCCGTCCGGCAGCACGAAATAGAGGCGCCGTTCGGTGGTGTTGATGACGATGGTGCCCGGCCGCTGCCTGGTCTGGTACTCGACGACTTCGCGCGGGATGGCGGTGGCCTGGGCCTTCGCCGGGTCGACATACTGGACCAGCGGCTGGCGCGTGAGCGGATCGATTTCGGCGCGGGCGGCAGTGCCCAGAGCGAGCAGGCCAAGGCCGGCAAGCACGGCCAGACGGGTAGGACGGAGCATCGGAAGGACCTCGGACGATCGGTGGCGCTGGGCACGAAGTTGACATGGAAAAGTCAACGTCTCCTCAATGTCCTGTCAGACTCATTTGGGCCGTGCAATTGCGCCGCCATCACATCGATGAGAGCGGCCGAGCTTTGCTTTGGCCCGTTGCGCCCCTGCAACATTGCCGCCGGTTGCAAGGGGTGCCGGCTCAGCTTCTCAGCACGACGCAGGCGCCCCGGTCGGCCTGGATGCGGCGGCACAGCGCGGTGGCTTCGGCCCGCGTCGCGGCCGGCAGACGGACCCGGTAGAACGCCCGCGTGCCGCGGCTTCGCAGCCTCGTGCCGATCACCATCGGCTGCAGGTTGCCGATGATGCCGCGATGGCGCGCGCCGGCGCGCCGGAAGGAAGCGAGCGCCCGCGCCTTCGAGAAATTGCCGGCAAGCTGCACGCCCCAGGGCGCAAAGGGTGCTTCCGCGATGGCGGGAAGGGCAGGCCGCGCCCGGCGGATCGCGACGAGGGTCGGCGCACAGGTCGCTTGCGGATCGGACGTCACCGCCAGCGGAGGCGGCGAGCGCCCGTCGCCATTGGCGGTGTTCTCCGCATCCTCCGCCCAATCCTCGACGGAGTGGCCGGTGACGGCGAGGACGTAGTTCTCGGTCTCGAAGGGCAGGAAACGGCTCTGCTTCGCCTTCCGGGCGGCGAGCCAGGCCGCGACCCGGTTCGGCCCGCCATTGTAGCCGGCGGCCGCCAGCCCCCAATTGCCGAAGCGGTCATGCAGCTCCGCCAGGAAATGGGCGGCCTTCGGGACGGCCTGCTCGGGGTCGAAGGGGTCGATGAGCCCGCGCTCGCGGGCCGTGCCGGGCATGAACTGCGCGACGCCCTGCGCGCCGGCCGGGCTGGTGACGCCGGGCCGGAAGCTCGATTCCTGGAAGATCAGCCGCGTCAGGAAGGCGGCTGGGACGGAATGCGTCCGCGCCGCGTCGTCGATCAGCCGGCAGAGCGCATCCTCGATGCCGGAGGAGGGCGTGGCGACCTCCTCGGCAGCGGCCGGCGCGAAAGCGGACAGCGCTGCCGCGAGCAGCAGCGCGGCGAGGAGTCCGACCGGGCAGGGCAGGCGGGAAGGCTTCCGAGGCATCGCTGGCTTCTCGCATGTCCCGCTTGTCGCAGCCAGCCGTGACACGCATGCGGTTGTTCTGCGGGGTCTGCCTGTGCGAAGACGCGGCTGACGCGGCCGGCCCGGCGGTCGCCCGGCGAGGAGCAGAATGCCCGATATGGCGAAAGCCTGGATTGCCTGGTCGCGATGGTTCCTGCTGGCGGCGCTGGTCTTCGCCGGGCTGCTCTTCGCCTTCGTCGCGGCGCTCGATCCTTTCGGCATGCGCGTTCAGGCTGGGCAGTCGGCCCGGCCGATCATGGATATCAACCAGCGCTACATGTACCCGCAGCTGGTCCGCTCGGGCGCCTTCGACGCGGCTGTGGTCGGCTCGTCCACCATGCGCTTGATCGATCCCCAGGCGCTGTCCCGCGATCTCGGCGCTCGCTTCGTCAACCTCGCCATGAACGCCGCTACGCCCTGGGAGCAGACCCAGACCGTGCGGCTCTTCCGCGAGCACACGCCGGCGCCGCGCTGGCTGATCTGGGGGCTCGACACGAACTGGTGCGAGGCCGACGCCACCGACCCGGCCAAGCGCCTGACGCCGCGACCGGTGCCGGCCTGGTTTTCCCGCGAAGTGCGCTGGTTCGACTGGCTGAAGCTGATGAACCTGACCAATCTCGAGATCGCCAGCCGGTTGTTCGCGTATCGCCTGGGACTCGGTCCCGAGCGCATCCGCGGCGACGGCTACGAGGTCTTCACTCCGCCCGAGGCGAGCTACGATCTCGCTCGCGCTCGCGGCCACATCTACGAGAACAATGGCGGCGTACCGCTGGACCTGTCGCCCTTGCCGCCGATGCCGGTGCCGCCGGCCGAGCGAGCGGGCTGGCGTTTCCCGGCCCTGGGCTGGCTCGACGAGGCGCTCGCCGCCTACCCGAAATCGACGCGCCTGATGCTGGTCATGCCGCCCTCGCATGTTGCCGCCTTCCCGCGCGAGGGGAGCGTTGCCGGCCAGCGCTATGCCGCTTGCAAGGCTGGGATTGCCGCGGCGGCCCGGCGTTATGGTGCGACCATGGTGGATTATGCCCATGCTTCGCCGGTGACGACGCAGGACGCCAATTACTGGGACAATCTCCACTTCCGCCTGCCGATCGCGCAGCGCGTCGAGGAAGAACTCGTCGGTGTCGCGAAAGGCGACGCAGCCCTGCCCGACGGCGCAGCGCGCGTCATGCGATAGACCTGTCGCTCTGGGGGCGAAGCTCAATCGGCCATCACGGACTCGACGCCTTCAGGCGCGGGTTTCGAACACAGGATCTCGGCGAGTTCGTGTGCCGGGGCGCTGTAGTCGGCAGGGTGCAGCCCATCGGCCATGACACTGCTCCTCGCCTCGCCGAAGAGCTTGCTCCTGAGCGCCCGCCATGGGTCGACATAGAGGCAGCCACCGGACGAGCACATGGCCTTCAGGCGCTGCGAATAGATGCGGACGGCCTCCGGATCGAACTGCCCGATCGCTTCGCCGCCGAGCGGCGGGATCGCCGTCACCACGACCTGGCGAAACAGCGCGATCGTTCGCTGCATCTCGGCGGCCCAGTCGTCGACCCGTCGCAACGGCTCGTGCTTGCGGAGAATGTCGTTGCTGCCGACGACGAGGAGGACGCGCGAAGGTTCGGTCGGTATCGGCAGTCTCGACAGCTGAGATCGGACGTCATGGGCCTTGAGGCCCTTCACCGCGACGTTCACGCTATTGCAGGGCAGGTGCAGCGCGGCGGCGTGCGAATCCCCGGCGAGCAGCACGAAACCGCTCGGAGCCCGCGCCAGCTCCGCGGCCATCGCCGGAAGGGCCGCCGCGGCGATGGCTTTCGCCGAGGGAGCCTTGCCGGTGCTTCGATAGGCGATGAGGCCGGCAGCAGCCAACGCAGTTGCGGCCAATGCGATCAACATGCGTCGTTTCAGGACGCTGCGGCGCAGGGCAAAACGAAGATCCATTGCGAGTGGTCGGCGATCCGGGCGATCAGGTTGGCCTTGACGCATCCCGGCCCAGCCGGCTGCGTTGTCACCTGCTCAAACCGGCCGTGGCGGCGCATCCCCCGGCAGGGTGACGGCCGACAGATGTCCCGCCTGGCCGACGGCGATTGACGAACGTTCCGCAGTGCCGCATCAGCGAGGAGCGGGTTGGGGCGATTTCATGTTGGATACGAATGAGTTCGGCGATGCCGTGGCCATGCTCTACGAGGCTGCGGCGGTGCCTGAGGTGTGGCCGACGGCGATCGCACGGCTCGCCCAGATCGCGGGCTGTACCGGTGGGCTCCTGTTCGCCCATTCCAATCAGGGCACCAACTGGGTGGCTTGCAAGGAGTTCGCGCCGGTTTTCGAGCGCTTCATGGAACAGGGCTGGATGAACCGGAATGCCCGCATGGCCGGGTTGCTGGCGCATGGAGGCACCGGCTTCGTCACGGATCACGATCTCTTCCAGGACGAAGCTCTCGCCGATACCGCCATGTATCGAGATTTCCTCTATCCGGAGGGCTATGGCTGGGGAACGGCGACGCATGTCCGTTCCTCGTCGGGCGACAACATCGTCTTCACGCTGGAACGCAAATTCGATCTCGGCCCCGTCGCCCGGCGGGAGGTTGAGGTCCTCGACAGCAACCGTCCGCATCTGGCCAGGGCGGCGGTCCTGGCTTCCAAGCTCCAGATGCAGCGTGCCCAGGCCAGCCTCGATTCCTTCGAGCGGGCGGGATCGCCCGCCGCGCTGGTCGGCGCCCGCGGCAACGTCATGGCCACCAACCCCGGCTTCGAGACGCTTCTGAAACAGGTTCTGATCCGCGCCTGGGACCGGATCGCCCTCGATGACGAGCGTGCGAATGCGCTGCTCCAGAAGGCTCTGTCCGAACTGGCTCTGGACCGGCTCGGCGACATCCGCTCGATTCCGATTCCGCGCAAGGACGACAGCCCGGCCTTCATCATCCACGTGCTGCCGATCCGCCGGCAGGCGCTCGACATCTTTTCACGTGCGCAGGCGATGCTGGTCGTCACGGTCTCGGACCGGGCGCTGCGGATCGAAGCTTCGCTGCTCTGCGAGCTCTATGATCTGACGCGTGGCGAGGCCGCCGTGGCCACTCGGATCCTCGATGGCCGTTCCATCAACGAGATCGCGGTGGAGCGCCGTGTTTCGCGCGAGACCGTTCGCTCCCAGGTCAAGAACGTCCTTGCGAAGACGGGCTGCCAGTCCCAGGCCGACTTCATCCGGAGGCTGGCGCCGCTGGCGATGTGACCGGGGCGCGGGAACCGGTGCCGCGCGCTCATTCGCACGCTGCAACAAATTTCAGGAAAGTCCGGAGAAAATGGTGGGCGATACAGGGATCGAACCTGTGACCCCTCCCGTGTGAAGGGAGTGCTCTACCGCTGAGCTAATCGCCCGGACGGGCCTCTCCTAGTCGGCGCGCCGGGTGCCGTCAAGAACGGTTCTGCACTCAGGACGCGATGGCCACCGGATCGAGCGCGCGGGCGACGGCGGACGGCAGCTCGTCGAAGTGCTGGATGACGAAATCCGGCTCCAGCGTTTCGATCGGCGCATCGGTATAGCCGAAAGGCACGCAGATCGACGGAATGCCGGCGGCACGCGCGGTCGCGATGTCCGTGCGCGAATCGCCGATCATTACGGCCCGCTTCGGGTCGCCCTTCGCCATCTCGATGGTCAGGGTGAGGTGCCGCGGGTCGGGCTTGAAATAGGGGAAGGTGTCGCGCCCCGCCACTGCGGCGAAGCGCTGGGCGATGCCGAAATGATCGAGGATCAGCCTGGTGTGCAGGATCGGCTTGTTGGTGCAGACGGCGAGTGCATAGCCCTCGCCCGTCAGGCGATCCATCGCGCCGAGGATGCCGTCGAACAGATAGCTGTTGGAGGCCACGTCCTGCGCATAGATCGCCAGGAAGTCCTGGAACAGCCGCTCCAGCGTCTCCGCATCGAGCGGGCGGCCGGAAACCTTGAAGCCCCGCTCGATCAGTGCCTTCGCGCCGGCGCCGACCAGTTCGCGCGCCCGCTCCAGCGGCAGGGCGGCGAGGCCTTCCCGCTCGAGGATGACGTTCAGCGTGCGCATGATGTCGGGCGCTGTCTCGGCCAGGGTGCCGTCGAGATCGAAGACGACGATGGGGGAGAGGCTCATGGTCGCGATATCCTTGGCTGCCGAAGCGCGCGGTATGCGACCGCTTAAAGGTTCTTCGGCGCGGCTTGGCAAGGGTGGCGGGCGCAACCCGGCCAGACCGGCCTCAAATCCGGGATGCTTGGTGCTATCCTGCCGGCGATTCGTCGCTTGTCTTGCGGCAGGGAACCTTGTGATGTCGAAGATGCTCGATCGTTTGCGGCGCGGCTGGCGCGCCCTGCGCTGGTCTTTCCTGCCGCTCGCCGTCGCAGGCCCGGCGCTCGCGGGCAATTTCGAATTCGCGCCGGCGCCGCAGAACGACCTCAACCGTGTCTACCGCGTCGATCGCGCGACCGGCGAGGTTGGCGCCTGCCAGTTCCAGCTCAAGGAAGGTGGTGTCGGCATCACCATCTGCTTCCCGGCCGGTGAGGGCGCAGGCCCGCAGACGCCGAGCGAATACGGATTGATGCCCTCCCGCCACGAGAAGGAAGGCGGCATCTTCCGCGTCAATCTGCGCACCGGCGAGATGAGCATCTGCTACGTCTTCGACGACAAGACGGTGTGCACGCCCCAGGGGAAATAGCGCGAGACCGGGGAGGGCAGCTCCTGAGGGCTGGACTCTCTGGCTCCGGCACGGCAGGACGGCGCCGCTATCCGCTTCGGATGGGCCTGATCTCCTGCAATCCCCCAACTGCCCGGGTAGAACCATGAACGCCGACGAACTGAAGAGGCAGGCCGCGGCCCGCGCGCTCGAACTGGTGCGGCCCGGCATGCGGCTCGGCCTCGGAACGGGCTCGACCGCCAAGCATTTCGTCGACCTGCTCGGCCGTCGCGTCGCGGAAGGGCTCGACGTGATCTGCGTCGCGACCTCCGAGGCGACGCAGGCCCAGGCCCTCTCCCTGAACATCCCGATGTCGACGCTCGACGAGACGCCGGCGCTCGACCTGACGGTCGACGGCGCCGACGAGGTCGATCCGCAATTGCGCCTGATCAAGGGCGGTGGTGCCGCGCTGCTGCGCGAGAAGATCGTCGCGGCGGCTTCCGCGCGCATGATCGTGATCGCCGATGACGGCAAGCTCGTGCCGACGCTCGGCCGCTTCCCGCTGCCGATCGAGGTCGTGCCCTTCGGGCTGGAAGCGACGCGGCGGGCGGTTGTGGCCGCGATCGCAGCGTCGGGGGCCGCCGGGAAGCTGACCTTGCGGACCCGGCCGGACGGCGACACGCTCGTGACCGATGGCGGGCATTTCATTCTCGACGCCCATCTCGGTGCCATAGAGCGGCCCGAATTATTGGCTCAGGCTCTGAACATGGTTCCGGGCGTGGTCGAACATGGCCTGTTCATCGGCCTCGCCTCGGGGGCCATTTTGGCAGGCGCTGACGGGCTCCGGCTGCTCGGCCAGGTGGAGTGATTCCATTCCGGTGCGATCCACGCTAAGGAACGCATGAACGCGGCTCGCGGAGCCGGAGGCGCAGCCGGGCTCCTGGCCGCTTCCTCAAAGACAAGGGGTTTTGAATCGATGGTCCGCCATTCTCTCGCCAGCGCGTTTCTCGGCCTGGCGCTGCTCTGCGCCGCTCCCGCTTTCGCGCAGGCTCCGGCAACGACTCCGAGCCATCTGCAGGCGGCGCGCGAGGTCATGGACCTGACCGGCGTCACGCAGAGCATCACGGGCATCTACAAGGAATTCGAGGACAACGCGCCGTCGCTCATCACGACGCGGCCGGAGCTGAAGAAGGACGTGGACGCGATCGTCGCCGAGCTGAAGCCGGAGGCCGACAAGCGTGCCGAGGAGATGGCGAAGCTGACGGCAGAGGCCTTCGCCCGGAAGATGTCCGAGGCCGACCTCAAGGGCGTCGCCGATTTCTTCAAGTCGCCGCTCGGCCAGACCTATTCGAAAATGCGCGTCGAGGCGATGAACGACATCGTTCCGGTGCTGCAGCCCTGGAGCGTCCAGACCAGCAACTACCTGTTCGACCGCCTCGCGCAGGAGATGCGCAAGCGCGGCCATACGCTCTGAGGCACGCTCGCCGCGGCCCGAAAGGTAAATTGCCGTTTCGGAGGTGCCGGCTGCGATGACGATGTCATGGATCGTGGCTGCCACGCCCGGTTGGCGCGGGGCCTGATCGAAACCACGAAGGGCCGGCGGATCATCCGCCGGCCCTTCGCGCAACAGGAACCCGGGATGCTTCGCGCAGGGCCTGATTGCGTCCCGACCCGACGGAGAGTCTCGTCATGACACGTGAAACCGTTCTCGTGACCGGGGGCTCCGGCTTCGTGGCCGGTCACTGCATCCTGGCTCTGCTGCAGGCGGGCTATGCCGTGCGTGCCAGCTTGCGTTCCCCGGAGCGCGAGGCCGCGTTGCGGGCGGCGCTTGCGGTGCCGGGGCTCGATATCGGCGAGCGCTTGCAGGTCGCTGTCGCGGATCTGCTGGCGGATGACGGCTGGGATCAGGCTGCCGCCGGATGCTCCTTCGTGCTCCACGTCGCTTCGCCGCTCTTCACGGCAGCGCCGAAGAACGAGGAAGACCTGATCCGCCCGGCGCGTGAGGGAACCTTGCGCGTCCTGCGTGCCGCGTGCCGGGCCGGCGTCCGCCGCGTGGTGCTGACCTCGTCCTTCGCAGCGGTCGGCTATGGTCGCTCGCTGCGGCGCCCCTATGACGAGCGGGATTGGACGGATCCGGCCGCGCCCGGCCTTGCCGCTTACCCCAAGTCGAAGGCGCTGGCGGAGCGGGCGGCCTGGGAATTCGCCGACGGCGAGGGGCAGGGGATGGAACTGGCCGTGGTCAATCCGGTCGGGATCTTCGGCCCCTTGTTGAGCTCCGATCTCTCGCCCTCGACCATGCTGGTGAAGGGCTTGCTGGAAGGGCGGCCGCCTGCGCTGCCGCAGCTCATGTTCGGTGTCGTCGACGTCCGCGACGTGGCCGACCTCCATCTGCGCGCCATGGTCGATCCGGCTGCGGCGGGCGAGCGCTTTCTCGCGGTTGCCGGCGACTTCATGACGATGCAGGAGATCGCGTTGGCGCTGAAGGCTGGTCTTGCGGAGCGCGCGCACCGGGTTCCCACGCGGGTACTGCCGAACTGGCTGGTCCATGCCGTGGCCCGCTTCAGCGCGACTGCGCGGCTGGCGGCGACGCCCGAGCTCGGGCGTCGCAAGAATGCGACCAGCGCCAAGGCGCAGACCATGCTCGGCTGGCAGCCGCGGCCGGCAGCGGAGGCGCTGCTGGCGACCGGCGAGAGCCTGTTCCGCCTCGGCCTCGTCAAATAGAGCGCGTCATCCTGAGAGGCAGATCGTTCCGGTCCGGAGGATCTGCCTGATCAGGTCGGCTCCTAGTCTTCCGACGCCTTGAAGCGGTTGAGACCCTTCATCACGAACGGCGCCACCAGGGCGAGGAAGGCGATGCCGAGCAGGGTTGCCGAGATCGGATTTTCCAGCAGGATCATCGGGTCGCCGAGGCTGATCTGCAGCGCGCGCCGAAGCTGGGCTTCCGCCATCGGGCCAAGGATGAGCCCGACCACCATCGGCGCCACGGGATAGTCGTAGCGGCGCATCAGGTAGCCGATGAAGCCGAAGGCGAAGAGCATCGTCAGCTCGACCGGCGAACCGTTGACCGCAAGCGTGCCCATCGTCGCGAAGACGAGGATGCCGGCATAGAGCCAGGGTTGCGGGATCGCGAGCAGCCGGACCCAGAGCCCGATCAGCGGCAGGTTCAGGATCACCAACATGACGTTGGCGATGAACAGCGAGGCGATCAGGCCCCAGACCAGGTCGGGCTTCTCGGCGAAGAGCAGCGGACCGGGATTGAGCCCGTATTGCTGGAAGCCGGCCAGCATGATCGCGGCCGTCGCCGAGGTGGGCAGGCCGAGCGTCAGCAGCGGCACGAGCGTGCCGGCCGCCGAGGCGTTGTTGGCGGCTTCCGGCCCGGCGACGCCCTCGATCGCGCCCTTGCCGAACTCATCCGGATATTTGCAGAGCTTCTTCTCGGTCGAGTAGCTCAGGAAGGTCGGCACCTCGGCGCCGCCGGCAGGCAGGGCGCCGATCGGGAAGCCGAAAGCGGTACCGCGCAGCCAGGGCGCCCAGGAGCGCTTCCAGTCCTGCTTGGTCATCCACAGCGAGCCCTTGATCGGGATGATCTCTTCCGGGTCGCGGAAGCGCTTGGAGGCGACGTAGAAGGCTTCGCCCACGGCGAAGAGGCCGACGGCCAGCGTCGTCACCTCGACACCGTTGAGCAGCTCCGGCACGCCGAAGGTCAGGCGCGCCTGGCCGGTCAGCTTGTCGATGCCGATGAGGCCGAGCGTGATGCCGAGGAACAGGCTGGTGAGCCCCCTGAGTGGCGAGTCGCCAAAGGTCGCCGAGACGGTGACGAAGGCGACGATCATCAGCGCGAAATAATCCCAGGGACCGAATTTCACCGCGACCTCGACCAGCCACGGCGCCAGGAAGGCGAGGCCGATCGTGGCGATGAGACCGGCGACGAAGGAACCGATCGCGGAGGTCGCCAGTGCCGGGCCGCCGCGGCCGGCCTTCGCCATCTTCGAGCCTTCGAGCGCAGTCGCGAGCGAGGCACTCTCGCCCGGCGCATTGAGCAGGATCGCGGTGGTCGAGCCGCCATACATGCCGCCGTAATAGATGCCGGCGAACATGATCAGGGAGCCGCCGGGGTCGAGCTTGAAGGTCACCGGCAGCAGCAGGGCCACGGTCAGCGCCGGGCCGATGCCCGGCAGCACGCCGACAGCGGTGCCGAGGAAGACACCGATCAGGCAGAACAGCAGCTTGGACGGCTCGAAGGCGACGGTGAAGCCGTGGAGCAGGGAGAGCAGGGTATCCATGGCCGGGCTCTCCTCAGAGGAACAGGCGTTCGAGCGGGCCCGACGGCAGGATCAGCGTCAGGAGCTTGGCGAAGGTGAGGAAGATCGCGAGGCCGAGCACGAAGCCGATGGCGAGATCGACGGCAAAAGCCTGCCGGCCCATGCCGCGTGCGGTGCAGGCGAAGAGCAGGGCGATGGCGATGATGAAGCCGCCGTCGAGCGCGATGCAGCCGATCAGGCAGACCAGGCCGGCGACGATCCAGAGCAGCGCCTTGTTGTCGGCGGCGTCCGGCTTGGGCAGTCCGCCGCGGAAGGCCACGATGAAATGGGACAGGCCCAGGATGACGAGCCCGCAGGTTACGACATAGGGCATCGCGGTCGGTCCGATGCCGTAATTCGACGTGATCGTCTGCTGGGAGGCGTCGTAACCGACGAAGAAGGCGACGACCAGCAGCAGCACGCCCACGATCAGGGCCGGCTTGTCCGCGCCTTGCGCGCGAGTCTCGTTCGTCATGGCGATTCCGGGCGGTGTGCGGCGCCGGAGCGGCGCATCAGACGGTGAAGAAGGGAGGCCGGTGGACCGGCCTCCCTGATGGAGCTGGCGGTCGGCTTACTTCACCAGGCCGACTTCGTGCATCACCTTGGAGACGCGCTCGATCTCGTTCTTCAGGAAGGTGTCGAAGGCCGCACCCGCCAGGAAGGAATCGTCCCAGCCACGCGCCTTGAGGATCTCCTGCCATTCCTTCGACTTCACCATCTTCTCGACGGTGTCGGTCAGCGCCTTGGTCTGTTCGGCCGAGAGGCCGGGAGGGGCGACGACCGAACGCCAGTTCAGCAGCTCGAGTTCGATGCCCTGCTCCTTCAGCGTCGGGGCGTCGGGAGCGTTCTCCAGGCGCTTCGGCGAGGAGACGGCGAGCACGCGCAGCTTACCGGCCTTGATCTGGCCCTCGAACTCGCCATAGCCGGAGACGCCGGCCGTGACGCGCCCGCCGAGCATGGCTGCGAGTGCCTCGCCGCCGCCCGAGAACGGGATGTAGTTGATCTTCTTGGCGTCGGCGCCGACGGCCTGCGCGAAGAGCGCCGCGAGGATGTGGTCGGTGCCGCCGGCCGAGCCGCCGGCCCAGGTCACCTTGGCAGGGTCGGCCTTCAGGCGCTCGGCGAGGTCCTTGGCGGTCTTGAGCGGGGACTCGGTCGGGACGACGATGACCTCGGCCTCGGCCGTGAGCCGCGCGATCGGGGTGATCTGGGTCAGGTTGACCGGGGACTTGTTCAGGAGGATCGCGCCGACCATCACGAAGCCGTTGACCATGAGCTGGTCGCCCTGGCCCTTCGCGCCGATGAGCTGGGCGAGGCCGATGGTGCCGCCGGCGCCCGTGACGTTGTTGACCTGGACGCTCTTGACGATGCCGGCGCCGGTGAGGGCCTGCTGCATCGAGCGGGCGGTGCCGTCCCAGCCGCCGCCGGGGGCCGCGGGCGCCATGATCTTGAGTTCGTTGACCTGGGCGAATGCGGCTGTCGAAAGCGCAGCAAGAGCCACGGCTGTGATTGCGCCGCGCTTCAGGATCGATGTCAGCATGGAATTCCTCCGGTTACGGCCTTTCGCCGTGTTTATTGGGGCGGCTCGCCTGTGACACCCTGCCGCGCCGGGCGTCAATTGCGCCCGATTGAATAATGTCCTGTCAATAATTTTCGACTGAAGCGGGCCTTCGCCGCAGAGTCTACACCTTTCTTCCTACGACTCCGGCGAGCGGCGTCCATAACACGCTGGCGGCGCTCCGTCCGATCGCGTAAGCGCAAGCCATGAGCCAGACGCGTCTCGCCGATCGCCACGAAACAGCGCCGAACCTGGGCAGACTGCCGCAGCACCTGACCGGGATCGGCGTGGCGCTGATGGTGCTGATGCCACTGGCGATGTGGCTCGCCAACCGTTCGGCCCCGCTGATGCTCGGCCTTGCCGCCATTCCCCTCCTCGCCGCGGCCATCGCGGCGGGCCAGGCGAGGGGCATCGCCGGGCGCCTGCGCAAGCTGCTCGCGACACCGCCCGGGCTGGCTCTGACCGCCTTTCTCGCCTGGGGGCTCGTCTCCATCCTGTGGAGCCATAAGCCGGGTGCCTCCTTGCGCGCCTGGGGCGAGCTCGTGCTGCCGATCGTCTTTGCGCTCGCCATCGCCGCCTCAGGCCGGTTCAGGCCTCAGCCCGCCTGGCTCCGGGCGCTCGCGCTCGCGATCATCCTCTCCTGCCTCCTGGCGATCATCGAATTGGCCTCTGGGCTGTCGCAGCGGGCCGAGCTGGGCATCGGCAAGCTGATGAGCTTCGTCTTCAACCGACCGGCGATCACTGCGCTCGTGCTGGCGGTGCCGACAATCCACGGCTTGTGGAGCCTCCCGGCGGCACGCCGCTCCGACCGGGTCCTGGCGGTGGTCCTCGCGCTGGCAGTGGCTGCTCTGGCGCTGCGCTCGGAAAGTGCTTCGGCTCGTCTTGGCGTCGCCGTCTGCGTCCTCTGCTGGGGGGTGTCGGCTCTGTGGCCGCGCCTGACCCTGACGGCCGTCGGTTGTGCCTTCGTCCTCGCCATGGCGATTGCCCCGGTGCTCGGCGTCGCTGCCCAGAACGGGCTGCCTTCGCTGATCCTGAACCGGTTTGCCGTGATGACCGGTCAGGCTCGCATCGATATCTGGCTGAGCTTCGGCGAGGTGGCGCGGGCCCGGCCGATCGCCGGCGCCGGCTTCGGGACTTCGGCCACCATGCATGAGAACCCGGTCGCGGCCGAGGTCGCGCCCGAGCACCGCCTGCTCCTGGCGGCAGGTCACCCGCACGACATGCCGCTGCAGACCTGGGCCGAGACCGGGGCGATCGGGGCGGGCATCCTCGTTCTGGCGGGCCTGCTCCTGCTGGCGCGGCTGCGCCGCATGCCGGCGCGCGAGATGGCGCCGCGTCTTGCGCTTTTCGCCGGGGCTTTCGCGATCTCCGTCGTCGGGCATGGCGCCTGGCAAGGCTGGTGGATCGCCATTCTGGGCGCCGGAATCCTCTGGTTCGGTTCCGGGGCGGATGCGCGACAAGGAGAAGACCATGGCTGAATTCGACGTCGACCTCTTCGTCATCGGCGCCGGCTCCGGCGGCACGCGGGCGGCGCGCATTGCGGCGGGGCACGGCGCCCGCGTGATGATCGCGGAGGAGGATCGCATCGGCGGTACCTGCGTCATCCGCGGCTGCGTCCCGAAGAAGCTCTTCGTCTATGCCAGCCGCTTTGCCGATGATTTCGAGGATGCGGCCGGTTTCGGCTGGACCCTGCCGGGCAAGCCTTCCTTCGACTGGCCGACCCTGCGCGACGCCGTGGCCAACGAAGTCACCCGTCTCTCGGGCCTTTATCGCAAGGGTCTCGAAGGCGTGAAGGCCGAGATCCGCGAGGAACGGGCCGTTGTCGAGGGGCCGCACGAGGTTCGTCTGCAGAAGAGCGGCCAGCTCGTCCGTGCCCGGCATATCCTGGTCGCGACCGGCGGCTGGCCCTCCTTCGACCCGCCGATCCCCGGCGGCGATCTCGCGATCTCCTCCAATGAGGTGTTCCACCTGCCGGCGCTGCCGAAGCGGATGCTCGTCGTCGGCGGTGGTTACATCGCGCTCGAATTCGCCAGCCTCTTCGCCCGGCTGGGCGTGGCGGTGACGCTGCTGCATCGCGGCGACAACATCCTGCGCGGCTTCGATGAGGATATCCGTACCCGTCTGCGCGACGCGTTGAAGGAAGCGGGCATCACCTTCCGTCTCGGCTGCACGGTCGAGCGCCTCGAGGAGCTGCCGGACGGCAGTCGCCGCGCCTACTGCGCCTCGGGCGCACCGGTCGAGGCCGATGTCGTGCTGGTCGCCACCGGGCGGCGTCCCAACACGCGGGGGCTCGGGCTGGAGAGGGCCGGGGTTGCGCTGGGGCCGCTCGGCGAGGTTATCGTCGATGCGGCCTCGACCAGCAGCGTCCCTTCGATCCATGCGGTCGGGGACGTCACCAACCGGGTCAACCTGACACCTGTCGCGATCCGCGAGGGCCACGCCTTTGCCGACTCCGTCTTCGGCGGCAAGCCCTGGACGGTGGATCACGGCACGATCGCCTCGGCCGTCTTCACCACTCCGGAGGTCGGTACCGTCGGGCTGAGCGAGGCCCAGGCCATCGCTGCCGGCCACACGCTGCGCATCTTCGAATCGAATTTCCGCCCGATGAAGGCGACGATTTCCGGTCGGCACGAGCGCATCTACATGAAGCTCGTCGTCGATACGAAGACCGACAAGGTCCTGGGCGTCCACATCCTCGGCCACGATGCCGGCGAGATCATCCAGGCGACGGCCATCGCTGTGACGATGGGCGCGACCAAGGCGGATTTCGACCGCACCGTCGCGCTCCATCCCAGCGCCGCCGAGGAACTGGTGACGATGCGGACGCCGTCCCGCTGAGGTCGCGTTATTTCGTGCAGACGAAGATGCGGTCGAGCCCTTGAGGCGCGAGACTATGCTTCTCCGTCAGCCGGTGGCGCTCGCCTTCCTCGGCAGTGAAGGTGATCTCGGACACCGTGAAGCCCGCCGCCGCGAGCTTGTCCGGGAAGTCCCGGCCATAGAGCCGGACATGGTCCCAGCCGCAGATGCGTTCGATCTCCGCGGCCGGCATGTCCGCTGGCGGTTCCCAGGTCTCGGCCCGCTCCTGGTCGAGCGGAACGGAGAAGAGTGCCGTCCCGCCCGGCTTCAGCACGCGGAAGCATTCGCGCATGCCTCGGGCATCCTCGGGAACGTGCTCGAGGATGTGGTGGCAGATCAGATAGTCGAAATGCCCATCGTCGAACCGGATGTCGGTGATGTCGACAACGGCATTGGCGACCTTGCTGATCTTGACGTCTCCCGCAACGTAGCGAGGATTATTGCGCCAGAGGCGAAAGAACGGGCGCTCCGGCGAGAAGTGCAATACCGCCTTGTCGCCGAGATCTAAGCCGCTTCGGCGCAGAAAAAGCCCGGTAATGCGATCACGCTCTTTCGACGAACAGTTGGGGCAGCGTGCCTCGGGTCGTGGACCGACGTCGAGGAAGCGCCCTTCATGGCCGCATATGGTGCAAAGCCGGTCGGCATAGGATTGTAGAAATTGGCGCGGCTTACGAATGAAAGCACGCATATATTCTTGGAGAAATATGTTGATGTTCATGATATTCGGTTCGTCGCCCCCGGCAAACTGAATAAGATTCATCTAACCGGCTAGCGGTTACCGAAAAAACTGTCAATCAAAGAAAAAGAAGAATCTGTATGGATTTTATGCCGGGATCAACAGGATCTTCCGTAGCGGAATGATCTGGGTGCCGGCCATCGGGAACGGGTGCGAGAGCTGCGCCCGCGCTCCCGCGCCGAGCAGTGGTCAATCCGGCATCATGGGTGTATAGCCGCCCCTTCGCGCCATGAAGAGGTGAACGATGCGCGATCTCAACATCAGGAGCATGTAGACCCATGTCCGAGCGGTGGACGCCAGAGAGCTGGAGGGCCAGGCCCGCCCAGCAGATTCCGGATTATCCGGACCAGGCAGCCTTGAAGGCGGTTGAGCAGCAGCTCGCCGGCTTTCCGCCGCTCGTTTTTGCAGGCGAGGCGCGCAAGCTCAAACGGGCGTTGGGCAAGGTCGCGGCCGGCGAGGCCTTCCTCCTTCAGGGAGGCGACTGCGCGGAGAGCTTCGCCGAGCATTCCGCCGACAACATTCGCGATTTCTTCCGGCTGTTCCTGCAGATGGCCGTGGTGCTGACCTTCGCCGGCGGCTCGCCTGTCGTGAAGGTCGGGCGCATCGCCGGGCAATTCGCCAAGCCGCGCTCGGCGCCGCTGGAGAAGATCGGCGACGAGGAGCTGCCGAGCTACAAGGGCGACATCGTCAACGACATCGCCTTCACGGCCGAGGCCCGCATCCCGGATCCACGCCGCCAGCTCGAGGCCTATCGCCAGTCGGCCGCGACGCTGAACCTGCTGCGCGCCTTCGCATCGGGCGGCTACGCCAACCTCGACAACGCGCATCGCTGGATGCTCGGCTTCGTCAAGGACAGCCCGCAGTCGCACCGCTACCAGGAAGTCACGGAGCGCATCACCGAGGCGCTCGAGTTCATGCGCGCCATCGGCATCGATCCGGAGACCCACCCGGAGATGCGCACGACCGACTTCTACACCAGCCACGAGGCGCTGCTGCTCGGCTACGAGCAGGCGATGACGCGCGTCGATTCCACCACCGGCGAGTGGTACGACACCTCCGGCCACATGGTCTGGATCGGCGATCGCACGCGTCAGCTCGACCATGCCCATGTCGAGTTCTTCCGCGGCATCAAGAATCCGATCGGCCTGAAGTGCGGCCCTTCGACCACGGTCGATGGCCTGCTCAAGCTGATCGAGGTGCTCGATCCGCAGAACCAGCCGGGCCGGCTGACCCTGATCGGCCGCTTCGGCGCCGACAAGGTCTTCGACAATCTGCCGGCGCTGGTGCGCGCGACCAAGCGGGAAGGGCGCAACGTCGTCTGGTCCTGCGATCCGATGCACGGCAACACGGTCAAGGCGGCGAGCGGCTACAAGACCCGACCCTTCGACCTGATCATGACCGAGGTGAAGAACTTCTTCGCCGTCCACCAGGCCGAGGGCAGCCATGCCGGCGGCCTGCACCTGGAGATGACCGGCAAGAACGTCACCGAGTGCACCGGCGGTGCGCGCGGCATGACCGACGCCGATCTCAACGACCGCTACCACACGGTCTGCGATCCGCGCCTCAATGCCGAGCAGGCGCTGGAGCTTGCCTTCCTCGTCGCCGAGCTGGTCAAGCGCGAGCGGGCAGGGCGGGCGCGTCCCGAGGTCGAGGCAGCCGAATAAGCTGCTTCGACGATCGAACGAACAAGAAAAGGCCGGGACGCGCGTCCCGGCCTTTTTCGTTGCGGCAGGGGCGCCGCTTCAGAACTTGACGCCGACTGCGGCGCGCGCCGTGTTGACGGTCGTCGTGGTACCTTCGACATCGGCGAAACGGATGAGCTGATATTCGCCGCGCAGGAAGATGTTCTCGGCCAGCGCCCAGTCGACACCGCCGCCGACCGTCAGGCCGTAGCCGTAGACGTTCTTCTTGCTGGCGCCGACGGTGAGCGGGTACCCGGCCGCCGTGCCCTGATAGATCGCGCCGGTCAGCGGATTGGCCTGGGTCAGGTAATTGGTGGCCGTGACCGTCGAGCTCGTATTGAAGCGCCCGACCGCTCCGCCGATCGTCGCGAAGGGCATGAAGCTCCCGAAAGCCCAGCCCATGCGCAGGCGAGCCGTGGCATAGTCGTTGAGCTTGGCGCTCTGGTTCGTGGTCAGCGAGAAATCGTTGACCGTTCCATCGGAGGTCTGGAAGCGGCGGGCGATGTAGTCGTCGATCTGATAGGCGTGGCCCGAGCGGGTATAATCCGCCTCCACGCCCAGGACCGCATCGCCGAAAGCCCAGTTGTAGCCCAGGAAGCCGAAATAGGTGGCGCCGCTGTCGCTCTTCTCGGGAAGGTTGTTGACCAGCGATCCCATATTGACCTGCTGGCCGAGCGTCGTGTTGCGGAATGCGAAATTGGCCAGGTCCTGCAGGCCGGTGCCGGGCTTGAACTTGGTGTCCGATACGCCGGCGCCGCCGCCGAAATAGAAGCCCGTCCAGTTGAACGAGCTGGCAAAGAGCGTCGGGGCCGGCGGCGCATCCTCGATCTGGGAGCCGCGCAGCACTGGGTAGTCGGCCGCGAAGGCTGGCAAGCCGGCGATGGTCGCGAGGGCCGCGAACCCGAATGCGGGTGCAATGGAACGGATACGCATCCTGTTTTCCCCGGGGCAGCGACCCGTTTCCGCTCGTTTCGCCCTGCCCAAGGTCTATTCATGCCTTGGTAACCCTAATGTCGGGTTAACGGTGCGGAAGGGCTCCCGGACGGCAATGCACCCGCAATCCCGGCGGTGTCGTTGGCGCCGCGCCGGGGGGCGTCGTCTATCCGCAGGGTGGAAGAGATGCCGATGATGAGCACGCAAGGCGACGAGGCCGAGCCGGTGCCCACGACCAACGAACTGCGCGTACCGCCGCGCGAGGCCTGGTACTGTGTCAGGAGCGCCGGCCTGCTCCCGCAGGGCGCGATGGAGGCGGTGACGCTCCTCGGCGAGCAGATCGTGATCGGACGCCGGCGGGATCTGCGCCTTTTTGCCTTGCGCGACCGCTGCCCGCATCGCGGGGCGCCTTTGTCGGAAGGCAGCTTCGACGGCTCCGCGGTCACCTGCCCCTTCCATGGCTGGCGCTTCGGCGCGGATGGGCGCTGCCGGGCGATGCCGACGCTGGTCGATGACGACCCGACCGATCCGACGACGGTGAGGGTGGCCTCCTTCCCGATCAGCGAGAGTGACGGCAATATCTGGGTCTATGCGGGCGCGAACCCGGCGGATGCGCCACCTGTGCCGAGCCTGTCGGTGAACGGCAAGCAGCGTTGCCGCGTCGCCGTCTCGGTGCTTGTCGAGGCCTCCTACGATCTGTGCGTGCTCAGCCTCATCGATCCGGGCCATGTCGGCTACGTCCATAATTCCTGGTGGTGGCGCCCGACCGCGACGGCCCGCGAGAAGGTCAAGGATTTCGACCCGCTGCCCTTCGGCTTCCGCATGAAGGCGCACAGGGCGGCGGCGAATTCGCGCGGCTACCGCCTGCTCGGCCGGCCGCAAACCGAGGTCGATTTCCTGCTGCCCGGCCAGCGCATCGAGCGCATCCGCATGGGCGAACGCTCGATCGTCAACGCGACGTTCGCCACTCCGGTCGATGCACGCCATACGCTGCTCACCAACATCCTGCTCTCGGACCTGCCGCAGCTCGCTTTGCTGCGCCGTCCGGTCGGCTGGGCGGCGCGGGCCTTCCTGCGGCAGGACCAGCGCATTCTCGAGCTCGCCCAACAGGGGCTCGACCGCAAGCCGACCATGCTGCTGATGGGGCAGGCGGACCGATTGGCGCAGTGGTATTTCCGCCTGAAGCGGGACTATGCGGCGGCACGGCGCGAGGGCATCGCATTCCGCAATGTCATCGCGCCGGAAAGGCTACGCTGGCGCACCTGAACCGCAGCGGGGATTTGACCGGCGGCTCGCGCGGAAGATGCATTGTCGCTCGGGAGCAAAAGCGCCATAAGCCCCGTCATGAATTCCTCTGCCACGCCATCGACCAACGCCGCGCCTCTGGTGCGCTTCGCGCCGTCGCCCACCGGCTATCTCCACATCGGCAACGCCCGGCCGGCGCTGTTCAACTGGCTCTTCGCCCGTCGTCATCGCGGCCGCTTCCTGCTGCGCTACGACGACACCGACGTCGCCCGCTCGAAGCAGGAATATGCCGACGCCATTGCCGAGGATCTCGGCTGGCTCGGCGTCGTGCCGGACGAGGTGATCCGGCAGTCGGACCGCATCGCGATCTACGATGCTGCGGCGCATCGCTTGCGGGCGGCGGGGCGGCTTTATGCCTGCTACGAGACCCCCGACGAACTGGACCGTCGCCGCAAGCGCCAGCTCGCCCGTGGACTGCCGCCGATCTATGATCGTGCCGCGCTGAAGCTGACAGTCGAACAGAAGGCGGCCTTCGAGGCGGAAGGCCGCAAGCCGCATTGGCGCTTCCTGCTGGAGGGACGCATCGTCACCTGGGACGACCTCGTGCGCGGTCCTTCCCATGTCGATTGCGCTTCGCTGTCCGATCCGGTGCTGGTCCGCGAGGATGGCAGCTACCTCTATCATCTGCCCTCCGTGGTCGACGACATCGAGACCCGGATCACGCACATCGTCCGTGGCGAGGACCATGTCACCAATACGGCGATGCACATCCAGATGTTCGAGGCCCTTGGCGCAGGCTCTCCGGTCATGGGGCACGTCAACCTGCTGACCACCGCGAGCGGGGAAGGGCTCTCGAAGCGTCTCGGCCATCTCTCGCTGCGCGGCTTGCGCGAGGCCGGCGTTGAGCCGCTGGCCGTCGCGGCCCTGGCCGTGCTGGTCGGAACCTCGGATGCGGTGAGGCCGGTGGAAAGCCTTGACGAGCTAGCCGGTCTCGTCGAGCTGGCGCATGTCTCGCGTGCGCCGGCCAAGTTCGACGAGCACGAGCTGGACACGCTGAGCGCCCGCACCTTGCATCAGATGCCCTTCGCGGCCGTCGCGGACCGGCTAACGGCGGCCGGGATCGCCGGCGGCGAGGCCTTCTGGCTGGCGGTGCGCGGCAACCTCGCCAAATTCGACGAGGCGAAGCTCTGGTGGCGGGTCGTCGAGGGGCCGGTCGCGCCCGTCATCGCCGATGCAGGCTTTGCGGCGAAGGCGGCCGAGCTGCTGCCGCCGGAGCCTTTCGACGGCACGAGCTGGAAGAGCTGGACCCAGGCCGTCTCCGCCGCGACGGGCAGCAAGGGCAAGGCGCTGTTCATGCCGCTGCGCCAGGCCCTGACGGGCCTTGATCACGGCCCGGAGCTGGCGGCTCTCCTGCCATTGATCGGGCGGGAGAAGGCGTTGAAGCGGCTGGCCGGCGAAAGCGCCTGAGGCGCAGCCCTCACTCGTGCCGGTGCATCGCCGAGGCGTGCTTGGTGTCGCGCATCAGCGCGTAGACCAGGAGCGAGATGAAGATCATGCCGGCGAGATAATAGAAGAACCACTGCTCGTGGCCCTGCTGCTTGAAGAACAGGGCTATGGCCGGCGCCGTGCCGCCGAAGATCGACACTGTCACCGCATAGGGCACGGCCACGCCGGTCGCCCTGACCGCGGTCGGGAACAGCTCGGCTTTCACCACGGCGTTGATCGAGGTGTAGCCGGCGGTGAAGATCCAGGCCCCGCAGATCAGCAGGAACGCCGTCCAGGGGGATTTCGTACCGGCGAGGGTAGTCAGAATCGGCACGGTGAGCAATGTGCCGGCGATGCCGAAGAACATCAGGACGGGCTTGCGACCGATCTTGTCGGAGATCAGCCCGTAGATGGGCTGCAGGATCGAGGCGAAGATCAGCGACCCGGCGATGACATAGGTCGTGACGATGTCTGAAAGCCCCACCGTCTGCTTCACGAAAGTCTGCATATAGGTGGTGAAGGTGTAGAAGGCAGCGGTGCCGCCAGCGGTGAGGCCGACGACGATGGCGATCTCGCGCGGATAGCGCAGCAGACCCCTGAGCGAGCTCTCGCGCTTCATGGTGCTCTTCGCCGCCTCGAAGGCCTCGGTTTCCTGCATGTGCCGCCGCATGAACATCGCGGTGATGGCGAGCAGGGCGCCGATCACGAAGGGCACGCGCCAGCCCCAGGCGACGAGCTGCTCATGGGTCAGGAAGACGTTCTGGAGCAGCAGCAGCACCAGGATGGCGGTCAGCTGGCCGCCGATCAGCGTCACGTACTGGAAGCTCGAATAGAAGCCGCGATGCTCGGGGTCGGCGATTTCGGTGAGGTAGGTCGCGCTCGCTCCGTATTCGCCACCGAGGCTCAGGCCTTCGATGATGCGCGCCAGCGCCAGGAGCGCCGGAGCAGCGAAGCCGATCGTCTCGTAGGTCGGGGTGAAGGCGATGATCAGCGAGCCGAAGCACATCATCAGCACCGACACCATCAGCGAGAGACGCCGGCCATAGCGATCGGCGAGGTGGCCGAACAGCCAGCCGCCGACGGGGCGGACGATGAAGCCGGCCGCGAACAGCGTGGCGGCGTTGAGCTGCTGCACGACGGGGTCTGTCGAGGGGAAGAAATGCGGCGCGAAATAGAGCGCGAACGCGGTGTAGGCGTAGAAGTCGTACCACTCGACGAGGTTGCCGACCGAGCCGATGAAGATCGCCTTGATCCGGCGCCTGGCATCGGCGAGTTCGATGGGATGCGGATGGTGCGGCTGCTGCGCGCTGACGTCCGACATGGCGGCCTCTGCATGTGACGACGGGAGCGCCAGAGGCAGGCGCCGCGGGGGAGCCGCGGGCCGGATGCGGTCTGGTGCCTCCCGAAAGGGCGGCAAGGTCCGCTTTTTATGCGACGGTCTCAGGCATGCGTCCAGCGCCGAAGCCGGCGTTCGCCGGCTGCATGGCCTGTGGGAGGCGCATGGAACTTTTTGTGATCAGGGCCTGACCAGCTGCGGGCTCAGATTGGGCGCGAGGTTCGGCGCCACGATACGCACGGCGCGCCGCTCGCCGGTGACGCTGCGCGATTCGCTCTTCAACCCGTCGCGCTTGTCGAGGATCTTCTCGCCGACCGTGTCGGGGCCGACACCCGCCGACTCCGTGCCGGAAGTCGGCGAATTCTCCGACGGCATCGGCTTCTCGTCCGGGATCTCCGGCGCGGCGGCTGGCGCCGGCGCCGCAGCCGGCTCCGGCGTGGCGCCGCGGCGTTTCGGGTCCGGCTTCGGCCGCGAGAGCTCGGCGGCGCGCTGCTCGGTGACGATGACGTCGCCCTTGCGCTTGTCGAGCAGGTATTCGGCGTTCTTCAACGCCTCCGACCAGCTTTGGCCCTGGCCGCGGCAGGTGCAGGCCGAATCGAAGCTGCGCTGGTATTTGCCGGCATTCGGCAGCGACGAATAGGGTTGCCCGGTCGAGCGTGAGGCGGCGTTCTGGATGTCGCCGCCGGTGCTCATGCCGAAGGCGGTGGTCTCGGAGCCCGGGCAGAGCGCCTGGCACATCTCGTCGGCATTGCCGGTATTGTTGGCGAGCGGAAAGAAATAACCGTCGCAGGTGCGGACGCAGACCGTCTGCGGGCCGCCGAGGCGCGGCTTTTCAGGTTCGATCACCGATTGCTCGGGATCGAGCTCCGGCACGGTCGAATCGACACCGCCCGGCCCGGGATCGCGGCCGAAGATCGTGTCGAAGAAGCCACGCGGCCGCGGGCCGCAATTATTGCTGATCGCGGCGGCAAGTTGGGCGCGACGCTGCTCGAGCCCACCTCCCTGCGCCTGCTGCTGCAGCGCGCCGTACTGGGACTGCAACTGGCCGAGCTGCTGGCGGATGAAATTGCACTGCGGCGGAGGCGAGTCGAAGAAGCTGAAGCCGCGCTCGCAGCCCATGGAACGATATTGGTCGCTGAGCCGGGCGAGCTGCGCGCCGACGCGCTGCGCGGCCTGCGCTGCCCGGGCGTCGCCGCCGCTGCGGCCTTGCAGGCTCTGAAGCTCCGCGCGCCACGCCTCGCAGGATGCAGACTGGGCGGCAGCCGGTCCGCCCAAGGCCGCCAGCGCCAGCAGAACCATGCCGAAGCGTCTGGAAAATCGCAGCATCATCGCAAGTCGGGTCACGTCATCCACTGTCGGAGCAGGCCGTCGGGCCGCAAACTCCTGCCAACAACACCTGCCAAACACGACGGAACTATGGAACCCCGCCCGCAAGCCCGGCGCTGACTCGGCCGGGACGGCGCGGCTCCCGCATGCCACATCCGCGCCTGCGCAGCAATCCGGGCCGGGCCGCGTCGCTCCTGTGGTGGAAAACTTCGGCTTTCGCTAGAAGCACTGGAACCGTCCTGCGATTTTCGCGCCCAGTTCCCGTTCGTCCCGAGGCCAGCATCGCTCATGTCCGCATACCTGCCGCTTCACGAAGCCGTCATCCCGGAGCTGCCGAACTATTATCGCGGCAAGGTCCGCGAGAATTACGATCTGCCCGACGGCCGGCGCATCCTGATCTCGACGGACCGGCTCTCGGCCTTCGACCGCGCCATCGCCGCGATTCCGCTGAAGGGGCAGGTGCTGACCCAGACGGCGCGCTACTGGTTCGAGCGCACGGCCGATATCTGCCCGAACCATGTCCTCGAATACCCAGATCCCAACGTCGTCGTCGGCAAGCGGCTCGAGATCCTGCCGGTCGAGATGGTGGTGCGCGGCTATCTGGCGGGCACGACCGGCACCTCGATCCTGACCCTTTACAAGCAGGGGCAGCGCGAGATGTACGGCATCCGTCTGCCGGATGGCCTGCGTGACAACCAGGAACTGCCGCAGGCGCTCATCACCCCGACCAGCAAGGCCTTCGATGGCGGTCACGACGAACCGCTTTCGGCGTCGCAGATCGTCGGGCAGGGGCTGCTGACGCAGAAGCAGTGGGACACCGTCTCGGCCCATGCGCTGGCGCTGTTCGCCCGCGGCCAGAAGCTCGCCCGGGAGCGCGGCCTCATCCTAGCCGACACGAAATACGAGTTCGGTACCGACGCCGAGGGCAACATCCTGCTCGCTGACGAGATCCATACGCCGGATTCGAGCCGCTACTGGTTCGCCGAGAGCTATCCCGAGCGCTTCGCCAGCGGCGGCAAGCCGGAATCCTTCGACAAGGACTTCGTGCGCAATTGGGTGGTGGCGCGCTGTGACCCCTACAAGGAAGAGCTGCCGCCGATCCCGCAGGAGCTGATCGATCAGACTTCGGCGGTCTATGTCCGCGCCTATGAGACCATCACGGGCGAGGCTTTCGCCTATCCCCCGAAGGGCGAAAATCCGCAGGACCGGATCAGGCGCAATCTGGCGAAGTATTTCTGAGGGCGCGGCGGGTTACGACCCGTCCTCCTCGCGATAATTCCCCGCGAGCAGCCGGCCGCGCTCGGTCAGGATCGAGAGCACGCGCTCGAAGACCTTGATCTCGTCGGCTGCGATCCCCTCGATCCAGCGCGCCTCGAAGCCGAGCGCCAGCGGCACGATCTGGTCATAGACGCGCTTGCCGGCCGCCGTCAGCGTCACGAAGGATTCGCGCCGATCCTGCCGATTCTCGGAGCGCGAGACGAAGCCACGCTTCTCCAGCTCGGTCACGGCGCGCGAGACCTTGGTCTTGTGCATCTGGGCGAGCTCGCCGATGTCGCGCGAGGTCAGCTTGCCGAACTCGCCGAGCTGCGCGACCACGCGCCACTCCGGAATGCCGATGCCGAAATGCTCGGTATAGATCCGGCCGAGCGCGCGTCCGCCCAACGTGCCTACGACATTGAGGCGATAGGGCAGGAAGCGCTCCAACCGGAGCAGCTGATCCTCGGGGGCAGTGGGCGTTTTCTCTGACATGGACCGGTCTGTAGCTGGTTCCGAAGCGCCCGGCGAGCCGGTGCGGCGGCCATCCGCGGGAAAGGCGCGAGACCATATCGGCGAAACGAGAGGTTGTCGCGTGACGGGGCTGCGGCGATTGCGCTCCGTCTCGACCGGGCTAGCCCGGAAGCATGATAGAATAACAGGGCCATGCTCGGATAAGCTGCTGGAGACAGGACGAAACGGAGCGGAAAGCAGCATGGCGAACGCGTCCGGAACTCCTGCTCTGCGGAGCGAGGCCATGATGCGCCGGTGGGCCCGGCATTGGTTGCGTTCCTGCCGCGAGATGCCCGCCCGGGCACTGGCGGTGCTTGACCGCGACGACCGGGATCCGGCCGGAAGAATTCATGAGTTCCGCCGCTTGATGAAAGCCTGGCGTGCCTTGCTGAAGCTGGCTCCCGCGGGGCTGGCCGAGGAGGAGCAGGCTGTCCGGTGGGGTGTCGCGCGCCTGCGCCGTGGTTTCGGCATGGCTCGCGACGCGGTCGTCATTGCCAAGGTTCTGGGGACGCTCGGTCCGGACCACGCTTCGCGGGACGACGCTCAGGCTGCCGCAGAAGCGCTGCTGCGGGAGCAAGGGGACGCCGTACGGGCCGAGTTGCGGCGATTGTCGGATGCGATGGCGCGCTGGTCCCTGAGCGACGAAACAGGCGGTTTCCTGACGCGAACCTTCCGGGATAGCTATCGGCGGGCGCGGCGCCGCACGCGCCGTGATCCGCGCCGGATGAATCTGAAATGCTTGCATGGTTGGCGGACCATGGTCGTCGACCTGGGCTATCAGCTTCGCTTCTTCCAGCCGGCCGACCCTGTGCGCCTCCGCCCGCAGGTCGAAAGGGCGGAGCGCCTGCGTTCGCGCCTCGGCAACGTAATCGACCTGGACATGGCCCGCGCCTACCTCGCCGAAAGGCCGCCGACGGAGGATGGCGAGCGGCTTGCGGACGAGATCTCACGCCGGATTGCCCGCCAGCGCCGCAAGGCGGCCAAGCTCGCCCGGCGCCTTTTCGACCGCCGCCCGAAGCGTGTCAGCGCCCGCCTCCGCGAGGCGATGGGGCTCCATTCGCCGAGGCGGGTCAGCTTCGCTTGACCCGGTCTCGACGGTGTCAGGAAGGGGCGGGTGCTCAGCGCGCCTTCAACCGGTTCATGAACGAGTCGTAGGAGAGCTCCGCGATCTGCCACCAGAGAAGGTTCTCGCCGCGGAAGGCGACCATCGAATCGTAGCCCTTCTTGAAGTCCGGGCTCTTGGCGCTGGTCTCGGCGTAGTATTCGTCGGCCGCCTTCAGCGCCGCTTCCATGACCGGCAGCGGGAAGGCGCGCAGCTGCGCCCCCTGCGCCACGAGCCGGCGCAGGCCGCCCGGATTCACATAGTCGTATTTCGCCAGCATCCAGTTGTTCGCCGCTTCGCAGGCATGCTGGACGATCGCCTGGTAGTGCTTCGGCAGCTTGGCCCAGGCCTCCTTGCCGATGATGAGATGCAGCATCGCGCCGCCTTCCCAGAAGCCGGGGTAATAATAATATTTCGCCACGCGGATGAAGCCGAGCTTCTCGTCGTCATAAGGGCCGACGAACTCGGCAGCGTCGATCGAGCCGCGCTCCAGGGCGGGGTAGACGTCGCCGGGCGCGATCTGGGTCGGCACCACGCCGAGCTTGGCCAGCACCGAGCCGCCCATGCCGCCGATGCGGAACTTCAGCCCCTTGAGATCGTCGACGCCCTTGAGCTCGTTGCGGAAAAAGCCACCCATCTGGCAGCCGGAATTGCCGCAAGGGATGGAATACGCATTGAAGCGGTCGAGCACGCCGTTCACGATCTGCTCGCCGCCGCCGAAGTACCACCAGCTATGCTGCTGCCGTGCGTTGAGGCCGAACGGGATGCCGGTACCCAGGCCCAGCGTCGGGTCCTTGCCGATGTAGAAGTAGGTCGGCGAGTGCGCGCATTCGACCGTACCGGAGGAGACGGCGTCGAGCGCCTGCAGTCCGGGAACGATCTCGCCCGGCGCGAAGACCTGGATCTCGAACTTCCCGTCCGTGGCGTCGGAGACGTATTTCGAGAACTGCTGCGCCGTGCCGAAGATGGTGTCGAGCGACTTCGGGAAGCTCGAAGTCAGCCGCCATTTCACCTCGGGTTGCGACTGCGCGATCGCGGGCGCGGCGACGGCCGTCGCGGCTGCGGCGAGAGCCCCCGTTTTCAAAAACGACCGACGTTCCATATGGTCTCCTCCCAGAGCCAACTCACAGGCTTGTTGCGTCCTTATTGGCGCGTCCGGGAAGGAATGAAAAGAGATGAAGCTCGCCTCTCTCTCGCATGGCCGCGATGGTCGGCTTGTCGTGGTTTCCAGGGACCTGACGCGCGCGACCGACGCCTTCCCCGTCGTTGCCACGCTCCAGGCGGCACTGGACGACTGGGAGCGGTTCGCGCCGCGCCTCGCTGACCTTGCCGAGGGGCTGGAGCATGGCTCGGTCCCGTCCTTCCGCTTCCACGAGCATGACTGCGCAGCGCCGCTGCCCCGCGCTCCCCAGTGGCTCGACGGCTCGGCCTATGTGAATCATGTCGAGCTCGCCCGGAAGGCGCGCGGAGCGACCATGCCGGAGAATTTCTGGACCGACCCGTTGATGTACCAGGGTGGCAGCGACGCGTTGCTCGCGCCGCGCGGGCCGATCCATGCCCGCAGCGAGGAGGACGGCATCGATTTCGAGGGCGAGGTCGCGGTGGTGACGGGCGACGTACCGATGGGCGCAACCCGCGAGCAGGGCCTCGCCGCCATTCGCCTCGTCATGCTCGCGAATGACGTGAGCTTGCGGAATCGGATTCCGAGCGAATTGGCGAAAGGCTTTGGTTTCGTTCAATCAAAGCCGTCTTCGGCCTTCTCGCCGGTGGCCGTCACACCCGACGAACTCGGCGACGCCTGGCGTGACGGCAAGCTGCAGCGGCCGCTGCTCGCCCAGCTCAACGGTGCGCCCTTTGGCCGGCCCGATGCCGGAACCGACATGACTTTCGATTTCGGCACGCTGATCGCCCATGCCGCGGCGACGCGCCGGCTCTCGGCCGGCACGATCATCGGCTCCGGCACGGTCTCGAATCGCGATGCGGATGGCGGCCCGGGCAGGCCGGTTGCGGAAGGCGGGCTGGGCTATGTCTGTATCGCGGAGCAGCGCATGGTCGAGACGCTGCGCCACGGCGAACCGAAGACGCCCTTCCTGCGTTTCGGCGACACGGTCCGCATCGAGATGAAGGATGCCGCGGGGCATTCGATCTTCGGCGCGATCGAGCAGGAGGTTCTGCCCCATGCCTGACGCCGGGTTCGGCCGACGCGGGGCGCTCGCCGCGCATTTCCGCAAGATGGCCCATAACAACGCCTGGGCGAACTGGCGGCTGCTGACGGCTTGCGCCCAGCTGAACGACGCCGATTTCAAGGCCGAGCGGACGAGCTTCTTCCCCTCGCTGCACGCAACGCTCAACCACAATCTGATGATCGATCTCTATTATATCGACGCGCTCGAGCGCGGTGGCCTCGGTCGACAGGTCTTCGCGCGCTTCCAGCCCCTGGAGATCGCGCAGCTTGTCCCGGCCCAGGCGGCGGCCGACCGTCGGCTCATCGCGTTCTGCGATGGCGCGAGCGACGATCTGCTGGCGACGACGGTGGCGACCGATCGCGGCGAGAAGGGGCAGATCGAGGAGCGTGTCGACGATCTGCTGGCGCATCTTTTCCAGCACCAGATCCATCACCGAGGCCAGGCCCATGCCATGCTCGCGGGGACGTCGGTCGCGCCGCCGCAGCTCGATGAATATTTCCTGCTCTACGATTCGCAGCAGACGCGCGTCGAGCTGCGCCGTCTCGATCTCGCGCCGCCTGAGGAACTGCTCTGAAATTCGTCCGCCATGCCCTCCTTGGCGGGAGCCGAGGGGCCGGATAACCTGACTGCGACGACACCGCCTGCCGCGAGAGCCGAGAGCCATGATCGACCCCGTGCCGCTCTATTCCACGACCGTCCCGCTCTCCTTCTTCATCTGGGGGCCGATCTTCGTGGTGGTGCTCTATTGGCTCGTCGGCTTCTGGTCGAACCGGCAGGGTGTGCCGCGCATGCTGGAAAGCGATTGGGACGGCTATTCCGTCGCCGATGTGGAGAAACTCTTCACGCTCTATGGCGAGACGACGCGGGCGCGCTACCGCAACCGGGTGCTCCCGGCCGATGTCGCCTGCGCCTTCGCCTACGCCATCGTCGGCGGCATTCTGATCGCGGGTCTGACGATGCGCGGCCAGCCCTGGTGGGTGGCGGCGCTCTGCGGCGGAGGCTGGCTGATCGGCGGGCTCTGCGATGTCGCGGAGAACATCGCGGTCGCGCGCCTGCTCGACCGCTATCCGCGCGTCGAGGCCGGCGATGTCGCCTTCGCCAGCAATATGACGCGGCTGAAGCTGGTCTTCTTCTCCCTCGGCGTCGTCGGCGCCCTGGTTGCAGCCTATCTCGTGTTCAAGCCCCTGGCGGCGTGACCATGCTGCGCGGGCTGCGCTTCCTGCCGGTCCTCGCCGTTCTCGTGTCGCCCGCAGCCGCCGATGATGCCTACAAGCGCTGCATCGACGGTTCGGACGGCACCAACCCGGCCTGGGGCGCCTGCGGCGGCGAATGGGTCGCGCGCGAAGACGCCAGACTCAACGCGACCTGGAAGCGCCTCTACGAGGCGAGCGGGCCCAACACGAAGAAGGACCTGCTCGAGGAGCAGCGCGCCTGGAACGCCTTCAAGGAGAAATCCTGCAGGTTCTACGACAATGGCGATTTCGGGCGGGAAGGGCAGGTTCTGCATTTCCCGGCCTGCCGCGCGGAGGTCATCGCCCGGCGCACCGAGGCGCTGAAGCGCTATGAGATCGGGCCCTGATGCCGTT
Organism: Bosea sp. AS-1; assembly: GCF_002220095.1. Lineage (GTDB taxonomy): Bacteria > Pseudomonadota > Alphaproteobacteria > Rhizobiales > Beijerinckiaceae > Allobosea. The sequence goes on along the minus strand of NZ_CP022372.1, from coordinate 3,849,719 downwards.
CGGGGCGCCCGAGGCGCAGTCGGGCAGCGACCACGGGTGGAGTGCCGATGAGGAGCCCGGGCTGCGCCGGTGCCGGCTCGAAACCGAGCCTGGCTGCAAGCCGTAGCGATGCGGCATTCTCCGGGTGGGTGGTAATGAGGATCTCTTGCAAGGCGAGGGCCTCGAAGCCGTGGCGCAGCAGGCAGTTGGCCGCTTCCCGGGCATAGCCCTTGCCCCAATGGGGCGTTCCGAAGCGGTAGCTGAGCTGAACCTCCTCTGCTTCCTCGCCATCGGGGATCAACCCGACATAGCCGGTGAAGACGGTCGGGGCCACTTTCGCGAAGACAGACCAATAGCCGAGGCCGCGCGCGACATGGGTGAAGCTGCGCGCGGCGACGGCCTCCCGCCCCATTGCAGGATCGTCGATCGAGGCGATATGGCGCATCACCTGCGGGTCGGCGTTCAGCCGAGCGATGGCGTCGAGATCGCCGAGCCGGCGCGGCCTCAGCAACAATCTCTCGCTTTCCAGCTCGGGTAGCATCTGTCGCCTTGGCTTTGATGTGGGGTGCGGTCGCAAAACTCTGGTGCACCCGCTCGAGGCATCCCATATCGTGCCGGGCGCCGAACCGAAACGCGCCGGGAGAATGGGAATGCTGCTTCGTCGTTGGATCCTGGCTGCGCTGGCCGTTACGCTTTCTGGAGCGTTCGTGGCACCTGCCATGGCGCAGGAGGATCTGATCTTCAAGAAATCCACCGTCTGGAAGGCGCTGACGCCGGACGACAAGCTCGCCGTCTACGGTGTCGACGATCCGTTGGTGGAGGGCGTCGCCTGCCATTACACCGTCCCGGAGAAGGGCGGCGTGAAGGGCATGTTCGGCGTGGCCGAGGAGGTCTCGGAGGTTTCGCTGGCCTGCCGGCAGATCGGGCCGATCAAGTTCAAGGACAAGGCCGAGCAGGGCGATGTCGTCTTCCGCGAGCGCCGCTCGCTGATCTGGAAGAAGATGCAGATCGTGCGTGGCTGCGACGCCAAGCGCAACGTGCTGGTCTATCTCGTCTATTCGGACAAGCTCATCGACGGTTCGCCGCAGAATTCGACCTCGACGGTTCCGATCATGCCCTGGGGCAATACGGGCGAGGCGCCGAAATGCAGCGACTGGATTAGATAGGCGAGAGGATCACTCGCCGCAGGTGATGCTGAGCGGCTGCTCGGCGGCCGCCACCGGGGTCGGCTTGGTCACGGTGCCGGTGAAATCGGTGCGGTCGGCCGTGCCGAAGGCGACTACCTTGCCGAAGCCTTGCGATTCGCACCAGGCATTGGCGACGATCTTGCCGCATTCCGACTTGCTCGAGATGCAGTCCGCGATGCCGTAGCCGTCGCTGGCGGGGATCAGGAAGGTGCGCTGCTCGCTGGGCGCTGCGGCCGGCCGGCTCATCGGCATGATCGAGAGCGAGATGCCGGCGACGGCGATCCCGAGCAGTCCGATGAAAGCCACGGCGCGGCGCATGTGACGAGATTCCTGAGGGCGTCGGGCGAGGAACCCGAGAATCGGGAGCATGGTTCCAGCCGGTTAAATTTGAATGAACCGCGCAATGCCGGTGCAATGTTCGGCGGTGCAATGCTGCATTGCAGCAATCGCGCGCCCTCTTGACGGAAAGCCCGCGGGAAGGCAATCAGTTTTCACCATGACGCGAGCCGCCATCAACAGCCGGATTTGCATTATTTGCCGCTAGCCTTCGCTGGCCGGCTGCTCACGTCCTCGTCCTGAAAACGAACCGACAAAAGCGCCCCCGGCCAGCGGCCAGGTCGCCCTTTCGTATTTCGTCGTTCGTTTCGTTCCAGGATTTAGCCCCGATGTCGCCGACCCTGAGGCTCTACAACACGCTGACGCGGACGAAGCAGGACTTCGCGCCGATCGATCCGTCGAACGTGCGCATGTATGTCTGCGGCCCGACGGTCTACGACTACGCCCATATCGGCAATGCCCGCCCGGTCATCGTCTTCGACGTGCTCTACCGGCTGCTGCGCCACATCTACGGGGCGGAGCACGTCACCTACGCCCGCAACCTCACCGACGTCGACGACAAGATCAACGCCCGCGCGGCGCGCGACTTTCCAGGCCTGCCGCTGAACGAGGCGATCGCGAAGGTCACGCAGACCACGACGGCGCAGTTCCATCATGACATCGATGCGCTCGGCACCTTGCGGCCGACGACCGAGCCGCGCGCCACCGAGCATATCGAGGAGATGAAGGCGATCATCGAGCGCCTGATCGCCCGCGGCGTCGCCTATGTCGCCGAGGAGCACGTGCTCTTCCACGTGCCGGCTGTCTCACATCTGACCAAGGCGCCGAAGTACGGCACGCTCGCTCGCCGCTCGCTCGACGAGATGCTGGCCGGTGCCCGTGTCGACGTTGCGCCCTACAAGCGCGATCCGATGGATTTCGTCCTGTGGAAGCCGAGCCGGGAAGGCATCGACCCCGGCTGGCCGTCCCCGGCTGGCATCGCCACGCCCGGCCGCCCCGGCTGGCACATCGAATGCTCGGCCATGTCGATGGCGAAGCTGCTCTCACCCTTCGGCGGCGGGCTCGCCTGCGACGACCCGACGAAGAACGTCTTCGACATCCATGGCGGCGGCATCGACCTCGTCTTCCCGCACCACGAGAACGAGATCGCCCAGTCCTGCTGCGCCTTCGGCGGAGGCGAGGGGCAGTCGCTCATGGCCAATATCTGGATGCACAACGGCTTCCTGCAGGTCGAGGGCGAGAAGATGTCGAAGTCGCTCGGCAACTTCGTCACCATCAACGAATTGCTGGAGACCGAGACCTTTGGCGGCCGCAAATGGCCGGGTGAGGTGCTGCGTCTCGCGATGCTGAAGACGCATTATCGCCAGCCGATCGACTGGACGGTGAAGGCGCTGGAGGAAGCGGAGAAGATGCTGCAGGACTGGGCGGAGGCCGCTCAGGGCGTGACAGCGTCCCAGCCTTCGGGCGAGTTGCTCGAAGCGCTCGCGGACGATCTCAATACGGCCCGTGTGCTGGCGGAACTCCATGCGCTGCGTAAGGGCGGCGATCTGTCGGCGCTTCTGGCCGGCCTCGATCTGCTCGGGGTCAAGCTGCCGGAGGTGGCGGCTCCCGCCGCTGTCGACCCAGCGGTCGAGCGCCTGATCGCCGCCCGTCTCGACGCCCGTCGCGCCAAGAATTTCGCCGAGTCCGATCGCATTCGCGACGAACTCGCGGCGATGGGCATCACACTGAAGGACGGCAAGGACCCGGCGACCGGCGAGCCGACGACGACCTGGGAAGTCAAACGATGAACACCAAGATCCGCCCTGCCGGCTCGCTTTCCTTCGCCATCAAGCTCGTCATGCTGGCGATGGTCGTGCCGCGCGTCGTCCGCTTCAAGCTGAGGCGCGAACGATGAGCGCCGCCCGCGTCCATCTCTTCGACACCACGCTGCGCGACGGCGCGCAGACCACCGGCGTCGATTTCTCGCTCGACGACAAGCGTGCCGTGGCGGCCCTGCTCGACCGGCTCGGTGTCGACTATGTCGAGGGTGGCTATCCTGGCGCCAACCCGCTCGACACCGCCTTTTTCGAGCAGAAGCCGACAAAGCAGGCGAAGTTCGCCGCCTTCGGCATGACCAAGCGGGCGGGGCGCTCCGCCGCCAACGATCCCGGTATCGCCGCGCTGCTGGAGGCGAAGGCCGATGCCATCGTCTTTGTCGCCAAGAGCTGGGATTACCATGTCCATGTCGCGCTCGAGATCTCGCTGGAGGAGAATCTCGTCGGCATCCGCGAGAGCGTCGAGGCGGCGAAGGCCGCCGGCCGCGAGGTAATGCTCGACTGCGAGCATTTCTTCGACGGCTACAAGGCCAATCCCGACTATGCGCTCGCCTGCGCCCGCGCGGCCTATGAGGCCGGTGCCCGCTGGGTCGTGCTCTGCGACACCAATGGCGGAACCTTGCCCGACGAAGTTGGCGCCATCGTGCGAGAAGTCGCCAAGATCGTGCCGGGCGAGCATCTCGGCATTCACGCCCATGACGATTGCGGCTGCGCCGTCGCCAATTCGCTCGCTGCGGTCGAGGCCGGCGCGCGTCAGATCCAGGGCACGCTCAACGGTTTGGGCGAGCGCTGCGGCAACGCCAATCTCGTCACGCTGATCGGCGCGCTGAAGCTCAAGGAGCGCTATCGCGACCGCTTTTCGCTCGGCATCGACGGGGATCAGCTCGCGGAGCTGACCCATGTCTCGCGTGCCCTCGACGAGATGCTGAACCGGGCTCCGAACCGTCATGCGCCCTTCGTCGGCGCCTCTGCCTTCGCCACCAAGGCGGGCATCCACGCCTCCGCCGTGCTCAAGGATCCGCGCACCTACGAGCATGTCGCGCCCGAGGCGACGGGCAACACCCGCAAGGTGCTGATCTCCGACCAGGGCGGCAAGTCGAATCTGGTGGCGGAGCTGGAGCGCATCGGCGTCACCCTCGGGCGCGACGATCCGCGCCTCAACCGGGTGCTGCAGGAGGTCAAGGACAAGGAAGCGCAGGGCTATGCCTTCGAGGGCGCCGACGCTTCGTTCTTCCTGCTGGTCAAGCGCATCCTCGGCGAAGTGCCGGAATATTTCGCGGTCGAGCGCTTCGCGGTGAATGTCGAGCGTCGCTACAATGCGCTGGGCGAGCTCGTCACCTTCTCCGAGGCGATCGTGAAGGTGCAGGTCGGCGATGAATTGCTGATCTCCGCTGCCGAGGGCGACAGCGGCCCGGTCAATGCGCTCGACATCGCGCTGCGCAAGGATCTTGGCCGCTACCAGTCGCTGATCGGGGGACTGCGTCTGCTGGATTACAAGGTCCGCATTTTCCAGGGCGGCACCGACGCGGTCACCCGCGTGCTGATCGAATCCGGTGACGAGACCGGAGAACGCTGGACCACGGTCGGCGTCAGCGCCAACATCATCGACGCCTCCTTCCAGGCGCTGGTCGACTCGATCACCTACAAGCTGGTCAGGGCCGGCGCGACAGCGTGAGCGGCCGGCCACTTCAGCCGAAGTCATCCCGGGCGTAGCGAAGCGCAGACCCGGGATGGCGGCGTTGGAGGCGGTTGAGGCCTCATTCCGTCAGGCGGATGACGCGGTCCTTGCACAGATCCATGTCGGCGTCGCTCGTGGCGTCGTCGTCGAACTTCGCCTGCACGGTATAGGCGCAGCCCTGCGGTTTGTTCAGCTTCAGCGCGACGCTCTTGCCGGGCGCCAGCGGCTTGGCGAGCCTGGCGACGAGGCGGGGCTGTTCGCCCGAGGTGGCGATCTCGAAGCTGCTCAGCGGTATGGTGCGCTGGTTGCTGATCGTGATCTGCGGATGCGGCCGAGAGGCCTGTGCCGCCGCCGGCAGGGCGAAGCCGAGAACGGCCCCGATGCCGAGGCCGAGCGCGGTCAGAGTGCGGAGTGCCATGGTCCTGTCTCCCATTGCCGAGCGTCGAGCGCTCCCGGAGCAGCAGACACGCCGCTTTCGGCGAGAGCAAGGCAGCTCTTGGGCTCCTTTTCCGTCCCGGGGCGCAATGCCCCCCTTGCAAGAAGCCGCATGCGCGGCTGCGGATTTGCGCCTATATGGGCCACGCAAACTGGAATCGCTCGAAAATGTCCGCGCCTGCTGCGCCGTCCCCGGCGCCTAGCCTCGCCCGCTCCGTCACGATCCAGCCGGGCTCCGGCTTCTTCGCCACCTTCCGCGCGCTCTGGCCCTATCTCTGGCCGGCAGAGCGGGCCGATCTGCGTGCCCGCGTCGTCGCGGCCTTCGCCCTGATGATCGCTGGCCGCCTGATCCTGATGGGCGTGCCTTTCACCTTCAAATGGATCACAGATGCGCTGGCGCAGACCCATTCCAGCATCGAGAACTGGCTGCCCTGGCTCGTCGGCGCGCCGCTGGCGCTGACGGTGTTCTACGGGTTGGCGCGGGTGGGCTCCGCCGCCTTCGTGCAGATGCGCGACGCGATCTTCGCGCCCGTCTTCATGCATGCGGTCCGCACGCTGGCGCTGCAGACCTTCGGACATCTGCATTATCTTTCGCTGCGCTTCCATCTCGAGCGCAAGACAGGCGGCTTGACCCGCGTGCTTGAGCGCGGCCGCAACGGCATCGAGGAGATGGTTCGGCTCGGCCTCAACCAGCTCGTGCCGGTCATCGTCGAGGTCGTGCTGATCATAGCCGTGCTGCTCGGCCTGTTCGACTGGCGCTATGTCGTGGTGCTGGTCGTGATGGTCGTGACCTACATGACCTACACCATCAAGGCGACGGAGTGGCGGATCGCCATCCGCTCGGCGATGAACGAATCCGACACCGATGCCAATTCCAAGGCGATCGACTCGCTGCTGAACTACGAGACGGTGAAGTATTTCGGTGCCGAGGCCCGCGAGACCGCCCGCTATGACAACGCCATGGCGCTCTATGAGCGCAACTCGATCAAATCCTACACCTCGCTCGCCTGGCTGAATTTCGGCCAGGCTGCGATCTTCGCCGCCGGCCTGACGCTCTCGATGGTGATGGCGGTGCGCGGCTTCCAGGCCGGGACCAACACGGTCGGCGATCTCATCCTGATCAACTCGATGCTGATCCAGCTCTATCTGCCGCTGAATTTCATGGGCACCGTCTATCGCGAGATCAAGCAGGCGACGCTCGACATCGCGCAGATGTTCTCGCTGATCGGCCGCGATCCCGAAATCCAGGACAAGCCCGGCGCAAAGCCCTTGCAGGTTCCGGCCGGGGAGGTCGTCTTCGACGACGTCCATTTCGCCTATGTCCCGGAACGGCCGATCCTGCGCGGCGTTTCGTTCAAGGTCGAGCCGGGCAAGACCGTCGCCATCGTCGGTCCCTCCGGCGCCGGCAAGTCGACGATCTCGCGCCTGCTCTTCCGCTTCTACGAACCGCAGAAGGGGCGCATTCTGATCGATGGCCAGCCCATCGCCGATGTTCAGCAGGTGAGCCTGCGCGCTGCGATCGGCATGGTCCCGCAGGATACCGTGCTGTTCAACGACACGATCGAGTACAACATCCTCTACGGCCGCCCCGACGCGACGACGGAAGAGGTCGCGGAGGCGGCTCGTCTCGCCCAGATCGACCGCTTCATCCGCACCTTGCCGGAAGGCTACGCCACCTCGGTCGGTGAGCGCGGCTTGAAACTCTCAGGCGGCGAGAAGCAGCGCGTCGCCATCGCCCGCACCATCCTCAAAGGCCCGCCGATCCTGGTGCTCGACGAGGCGACCTCGGCGCTCGATTCCTTCACCGAGAAGGAGATCCAGGATGCGCTCGACCGGGTGAGCGAGGGACGCACGACGCTCGTCATCGCCCACCGGCTCTCCACCGTGGTCAACGCGGACGAGATCATCGTGCTCGACAAGGGCGTCATCGTCGAGCGCGGTCACCATCGCGATCTGCTCGCCGCGGACGGCGTCTACGCCGCGATGTGGAACCGCCAGCGCGAAGTCGACGAGGCCAAGGCCACGCTCCAGCGCGCGACCCAGGAGGAGGGCGAGAGCGTCAGGGTCTCGCTGTCGTAGCCCGGTTGCGGATAGCGCGGTCGGCCGTCTTCCGGCATTCTCCGTGATGACGCGGTGACGGCGAGCGGCAGGGGGAAACGCCATGTTCGATCCGATGACTCTGGTTGGCTTTCACACCTGGCTGAGTCTGGTCGCCATCGTTGCCGGGTTTCCGGTGACGACGGGGCTGTTGAAGGGCCATACGAAGCCGGGCTGGACCGGCGTCTTTCTCTCGACGGCCTTCGCCACCAGTGCGACCGGCTTCGCGCTCCCCGCGCCTGGATTGTTGCCTTCCCACATCGTCGGAGCGATCTCGCTGTTGTTGATCGTTGCAGCGGGCTTCGCGCTCTATGCGAAGTTGCTCGAAGGGGTTTGGCGGCGGATCTATGCGATCGCGGCGGTGCTCGCCTTCTACCTTCTCGTCTTCGTGCTGGTCGCGCAGCTTTTCCTCAAGGTCCCGGCGCTGCACGCCCTGGCGCCGACGGGTTCGGAGCCGCCCTTCGCCATCGCGCAGGGCATCGTGCTGGTCGTTTTCGCGATCCTGACCTGGCAGGCGGCACGACGCTTCACCCGGGTCTGGCACCCGGTGCATTGAGCGGCAGGCGCAGGCAGACGTGACCGCGGATGGCCGAGCTTCGTCTTTCCGGGGATGACGGCACGCGCGACGCGTCGTCGCCACCTTCCGCTCTTTCCCTCGCAGCGCGAACCTCCTAAATCTGCGCTGCGCTGGCGGCCCGTTCCGGAAGCTGCGGCAAACCCATTCCTGCGCGCCTCGTGCCGCCAAGAACAGCGGAACTCTCCATGTCCCTCGTCGATTCCGTCCGCAAGGTGATCGTGCCCATCCACAAGGAGGGCTATGTCTTCATCGCGATCGGGCTGGTGGCGACCATCATCCTCGCCAATCTCTGGTCGCCCTTCGGCTGGATCGGCGCGATCATCACCGTCTGGATCTGCTATTTCTTCCGCGATCCCGTCCGCATCGTTCCGCAACGGGAAGGGCTGGTGATCTCGCCGGCCGATGGTCGCGTCAGCCAGATCGCCCAGTCCCTGCCGCCGCCGGAACTCGACCTGCCGGCCGAGCCGATGACCCGCGTCTCGATCTTCATGAACGTCTTCGACTGCCATGTGAATCGCAGCCCCGTCGCCGGTCGCATCCTGAAGATGGCCTATACGCCGGGTCTGTTCCTCAACGCCGAGCTCGACAAGGCGAGCGACGACAACGAGCGTAACGCGCTGGCGATCGAGACTTCGTCCGGCCCCATCGGTGTCGTCCAGATCGCCGGATTGATCGCGCGGCGCATCGTCCCCTTCGTCAAGGAAGGCGACACGCTGGCCACTGGCGAACGCTTCGGCCTCATCCGTTTCGGCTCGCGCGTCGACGTCTATCTCCCGGCCCATGTCGTGCCGCTGGTCGGCGAGGGTCAGACGGCGATCGCCGGCGAGACGGTGCTGGCCGACCTCTCCGGCAACGAGCCGGTCCCCCGCAGCTACCGCGGAATCTGACGCGGGGCGGCGTTTGCCGCCCGCTGGCGCAACGCCGCGAAAACGCGTATTTCGGCACGCATGAGCGACCTGTTTCCCCCTTTCGAGCCCGAGCGCGTCGAGCCGAAGCGTGCCCGCTTCAAATCGATTCCGTTCCGGATCATTGCGCCCAACCTCGTCACGCTGCTGGCGCTCTGCCTCGGCCTGACCGCGATGCGGCTCGTGGTCGAGGGCAAGCTCGAGACCGCGACCATCTGCATCCTGATCGCCGCCGCGCTCGATGGTGTCGACGGCCGTCTGGCGCGGATGCTGAAGGGCACCTCACGCTTCGGGGCCGAGCTCGATTCGCTCTCGGATTTCGTCAATTTCGGCGTCGCCACCGGCTATGTGTTGTGGATCTTCGTCCTGCACGACCTGAAATCCTTCGGCTGGATCATCGTGCTGACGCTGGCCTGCGCCATGGCGCTCAGGCTGGCGCGCTTCAACGTCATGATCGATGACCCGAACCGGCCCGACTGGCAGAAGAACTTCTTCGTCGGCATGCCGGCCCCGGCCGGAGCCATCACCGCGATGCTGCCGCTCTATCTCCACGCCATCGGCCTGCCGGTGCAGGAATATGGCGCCCCCTTCGTCGGGATCTACATCCTGTTCATCGCCTTCCTGACGATTTCGCGCATCCCCTGCTATGCCGGGAAGACGCTGGGTGCGCGCGTGCCGCGCGATATGGTGCTGCCGATCTTCGTCGCGGTGGTGGTGATCGCCGGCCTGCTCTTCGCCTACACCTTCGAGGTGCTGACGCTGGTCGTCGTCGCCTATCTTGCGCTGATCCCGCTCAGCGTCGCCCGCTACCGCAAGCTCGAGCGCGAGCACGCCGCACAGGTTCCGCTGCCCGCAGACGCGCCGGAAAGCGCTGCCTGACGGCGCACAATGCCTGAAGGGTAACGGAGAGCGCTACCGCCGGCCCGTCAGCCGGGCCGCGTTGGCGCGGGTGCGGCGGGCGAAGGGCTCCAACGTGCTGTTCGCCACCTTGGCCGCAGCCTCGGCCAGATCGACTTGCGCCAGTGGATTGAGCGCGAGACCCCACCAGAATGCCGTGGTTGCGCAGGTTGCGGCGACGCTGCTTTCGACGACGGCGGAGACTTTCTCGACGACGGCCTTGGTAGCCTCGCGCTGGCCAGAGGAATCGCCGAGCGCGCCCTTCAGCAGCAGCGGCATCCGCATGGCAATGGTGAGTCCGGCCTCGGCTTGCATCGCGAACATCCGCGTTGCGAGCGCCTGCGCCTGTGCCCCCGTGGCGGCGGGGCGCAATGGCTTGCGCGATCTCGGCATGAGGCGAACTCCGGGGGAATCGAACGGGCAGACGGCAGGACGGCAAAAAAGGGCGGGAAGTGTGCCGTGACCGGAGGCACTTGGCAATGGCTGGTATACCAGCTGTCCAGCCTGTCTTTTATGCAACGCTCGACGATGGCCGAATGACAAGCGGTCCTGAGGCCGCCGCGCTGGGCGGCCTTGCGGATTTATCCATTCGTCGAAATGCTCTAAAGCCTGAACTCCGACCAACCCGCAAGCCGGAACCCAGCCGAGCCGCCCTTGAGCCTGTTTTCGTCTCCCAAGCAACCTGGCTGGCGCCCGATGCTGGTCCTCGCTTCGGCCTCTCCGCGCCGCCTTGCTTTGCTCGAGCAGGCGGGATTGAAGCCGGATGCACTCCTGCCCGCCGATCTCGACGAGACGCCCCGCAAGGCTGAGCGCCCGCGCGATCTCGCCCGTCGCCTCGCCCGCGAGAAGGCGGAGGCTGCACGCCAGGGCGCAAAGGCCCGCGCTGACCTCGAGGGCTGCTACATCGTCGCGGCCGACACCGTCGTCGCTGTCGGCCGGCGGATCCTGCCGAAGGCCGAGATCGTCGACGAGGCCGCCGCCTGCCTGCGCTTGCTCTCGGGTCGGGCCCACCGCGTCTACACCGGTGTGGCGCTGGTCACGCCGTCCGGCGCGATTCGCGACCGGATCGTCGAGACTCGGCTGCGCTTCAAGCGCCTCTCGACCGAGGATATCGAGCATTACCTTGCCTCCGGCGAGTGGCGGGGCAAGGCCGGCGGCTATGCCATTCAGGGCATTGCCGGCTCCTTCGTGATCAAGCTCGTCGGATCCTATACAGGCGTGGTTGGCCTGCCGCTCTACGAGACGGTCAACCTTCTCGGCGGCGAAGGCTTCCCGATCCGCTTCGGCTGGATGAACGCCGCCTGATTTCTGCGGATCGTCGGGGTTGCCTCCTCGTGGCAATGCCTTGATCCTCCCGCGCGCAGCGCGCCGGACGAGGCGCGCCTAATCGGGCATCGGCCTGTTGAGGTCGATGCCGAGGGAGGCAGGGATGACGGGACGTCTGAGAGGCAAGGTCGCGGTCGTGGCCGGTGCAGGGTCGATCGGGCCCGGCTGGGGCAACGGCAAGGCGACGGCGACGGTGTTCGCCCGCGAAGGCGCCAAGGTCGTCTGCGCCGACGTCAACCTGAATGCGGCCGAGGAAACCGCCGCCATCATCAAGAACGAGGGCGGCGAGGCCTTCGCCGTGCGGACCGACGTCACCAGGGCCGAACAGGTCGCCGATCTCGTCGACCGCACGCTTGGCCGCTACGGCCGCATCGACATCCTCGACAACAACGTCGGCATTGCCGAGGTCGGTAGCGTGGTCGACCTCTCGGAGGAGACCTGGGAAAAGGTCTTCCGCGTCAACCTCACCGGCGCCTTCCTGGCGATGAAGCATGTGATTCCGGTGATGCAGCGCCAGTTCGAGGAGACGGGGGAGGGCGGCTCGATCATCAACATTTCCTCGATCGCCTCGATCCGCCACACCGGCGTGCCCTATGCCAGCTATTCCACCACCAAGGCCGGTCTCAACCATCTCACCCGTACGACGGCGGCACAGTACGCCCCGCAGAAGATCCGCGTGAACGCCATCCTGCCGGGGCTGATGAAGACGCCGATGGTCGAGCACTCCGCCGGGCTTGCCAAGGCCTATGGCGGCGGCGACGTCGAGGCGATGTGGGCCGCCCGGGCCGCGCAGGTGCCGATGGGCCATATGGGCGAGGCCTGGGACGTGGCGAATGCGGCGCTCTTCCTTGCCAGTGACGAGGCGCGCTATGTCACCGGCATCGAACTCGTGGTCGACGGAGGTATCACGCTCAAATATGGCTGAAACCGAGAAGAACCCGCCCGCCGCAAGGCCATGCCCGATCTGCGGCAAGCCGGCGGCCGAGCGCTACCGCCCCTTCTGCTCGGCACGCTGCGCCGACATCGATCTCGGTCGCTGGCTGAAAGGCGGCTATGTGATCCCTGGCGAGCCGCTCGACGAGGCCGAGGAGGTTCCGCCCTCGCGCGACAAGGACGATTGAGGCAGGACGCCCCGAAGGTCGAGCGACAGGCTTTAACCAAGGGCCTCGCGCTGCTTCAGGAGTTCGTTGAGCAGGTCCTGCTGCTCGGCGATTCGGTTGGCGATGGTCTCCTCGACCGCGGCGCCGGCCGCGCCCGTCGCCTGTTCCGTCAGCTCGGCGATGTTGCGCCGGGCGATGGCGATCCGGGCATCCAAATCCTGCAACGTCGCATTCTCGGGCATAGCGGCCTCCCTCTGTCGCGTCGGAACAGGCGTGTTCCGAACGGCTCGATCTTGACGTGCCCGGACCACCGGCGCCCGATCTTTTCACCGATCCGTGCGCGTATTCTTCCGCCGCTTCGCGGTCCACGTCCAGCGGGAAGCGCGGCCATGCGACCATGGTCGATGTGGGGTGCGGCAGGCAGAGTGGCGGATCGCGTGGATTGCCGGCTTGGGGGGTGCCACGCGCAGCCATGATGCGCTAGTTTGAGGTATGGACGACTTTCCCGGGATCATTCGCTCGCCTCTGTCCCAGAGCATCACGCATGACGGCATTACCGTGCGGGTCGAGATCTATCGGCTCGACGGGACGGAGGGCTGGACGCTCGAACTCATCGATGAGGAAGGCGGCTCGACGGTCTGGCAGGACAGTTTCGCCACGGATGCCGAGGCCTTCGCCGAATTCATGGACGGAGTCCGCCAGCTCGGCCTCGCCAAGCTCATCGACCCTGACGAAGACGACATCGCGACGGTCCACTGAGGCCCGCCGTGCCCCGTTATTCGGACGAACTCGAAGCTGTCATCGCCGCTGAGCAGGCCTTGCGCCGGCGGATCGCCGAGCGCATTGCCGAAGAAAATGGCACTCCGGTCCGCGGCGAGCTGTCACATGAGCAGGTCGCGGCGGCCGACGACGCCATCGAGATGTGGCAGAGCGCCGGCGAGGAGGAGCAGGATCTCAACGCTTTCCGAATGATCGGGCCGCTGCAGGAATTGCTGGCGGAGCACCGCGCAGTCCTGGACCGGATTGACGATATCCAGGATCGGAGGCTGTCGTGACGCCGCCACGGAGCATCCGAGCACGAGCGGCTTCAATCCGGTAGGCGCGAGATCACGCCGACGATCGGGCGCAGATGCTGCTCCAGGATGGCGAGCGCCTGCTGCTCGTCCCACTCGGTCAGCGCCGCGATCAGGGCGTGATGTTCCCTGCTGATGCGGGCGATGCGCGTCGGATCCGTGTGGATCGCAGTCATGGCGACGCGCTGCTGGCGCGCGCCGAGTGATTGATAGAGCTCCGAGAGCACGACATTGCCGACGGCATCGACCATGACGAAGTGGAACTGTCGATTCAGCTCGACCCGGTTGAAATAATCGCCATGCGGCATTCGTTCGAGCGCCTCGAGCACCGTGTGCATTTCGGCGGGCAGCGGAATCTCCTCCCGGCAGATGCGACTGATCGCATGCCCCTCGATCATCCGCCGGGCCTCATAGAGATCGAGCAGCTCCTTGGCGTTGACCTGCCGGACGAGGGCACCGCGACGCGGTAGCAGGTCGATGAAGCGCTCGGCCTCCAGGCGGTGGAAAGCTTCCCGCACCGGTGTCCGCGAGACGCCGAGCGCGGAGGAGATTTCCTCTTCCTCGACGAAGGAGCCGCCGGGAAAACGTCCCCGCAGAATCTGTTCGCGCACATAGAGATAGACCCGCTCGCGGGTTGGCTTGCTGCGCTGGGCAGCACTCTCGTCTCGTTCGACAATCGTCATCGCCACCGCCCCTATCGGTTTTTCACAGGGCACGTCGATAGTAGACAGCAAAAAATCCGCCACGTATACATGGTGCATCAAGAGCGGGGCCCGCTTGCGATCGACCGCCGAGGCCTCGCCGGGGAACTGCATGACCGCGCTGCTTCGATCGACATCGCAGGTCCGGGTCTCATGCCGGGCCACCAGGGTTATCCGCTGTGCCGGGAGCGTTGGCATGCGGATTGCCGGAGCCCATCGCGCCCCGCCGTTCCCGCCGATCTCCGGAAGTGACCTGGGATAGTCCACCAGCGCGACCGAGCCCAGCAGCAGAGGATCAGCCGATGACCATTTCTCGCCGTTCTCTTCTTGGTGCCGGCCTGGCGGCTCCGCTCCTCGGCTCTCCCTTCCTGTCACGCCCTGCCTTTGCCCAGCGCTCCGCCGGTATCATCCGCTACGGGCTGTCCGCCTTCCCGCCGAATCTGCAGCCTTGGGTCTCGACCGGCGCCTCCGCCGGGACGGTGAAGATGCTGATCCACCGCAGCCTCGTCTCCTACGATCCCAAGGGGGAGTTGCGCGGCGAGCTGGCCGAATCCTGGTCGCGCGATGCCGAGGGTGCCTGGACCTTCAAGCTGCGGAAGGGCTGCGTCTTCCACAACGGTGAGCCGGTCACGGCCGACGACGTCAAATGGTCGATCGAGCAGATCGCAGGCGAGAAATCGACGGCTTATATGCGGGCGCAGTTCCAGCTGGTCGAGCGGGTCGAGATCCCTGATCCGCAGACGGTCCGCCTGGTCACCAAGGGGCCGCAGGCGACGCTGCCGAGCTGGTTCGCCAACTACAACACCTTCATCGTCTGGCGGGGGTCGAGCCCCAATGAACCGATCGGCGCGGGGCCGTTCCGTCTCGTCGGGCAGGAGCGCGGCACATCGCTCGAGCTCGCGCCCTTCGACAAATTCTACAAGCCGGGCATCCCGAAGGCGAAAGGCATCAAGTTCATCGTCTATGCCGACGAGAATCTGCGCAATGCGGCGCTGATCTCAGGGGATGTCGACATGATCGAGTACGTCCCCTGGCAGTCGATGGCCACCGTCGAGGCCGATTCCCGGCTGAAGCTCGACGCGCAGATGGGCCCCTTCATGGACGTGCTGTTCAACGGCACGAAGCCGCCTTTCAACGACCCGCGCGTGCGTCGGGCCGTTGCCCATGCGGTGAAGCGGGAGGATATCGTCAAGGTCGCCTTCTTCGGGCGCGGCAAGCCGCTGGAAGGGGTGCCGATCGTCGAGGGCACGCCCTGGTACGACGACAAGCTCGCGCATGGCTGGAACTACGACCCCGCCCGCGCCAAGGCCTTGCTGGCCGAGGCCGGCTTCGCCAACGGTTTCCAGACGACGCTGCTCGCCACGGCGCAGTTCGGTATGCACAAGGATACTGCCGAGATCGTCCAGCAATACCTTGCGGCGATCGGCATCCAGGCCGAGCTCCAGCTTCCCGACTGGTCGACGCGCGTCAGCCGTGGCACGCGCGGGCAGTATGACATGGCGATCCATGGCGTGGCCTCGGACAACAACGATCCGGACGGCCTGACGGTCGTGATGGACACCTCGCTGTCGCCCTCGCATGGCCGTTCCTTCAAGGTCGATGCGCCGCGCACGGTCGCCGCGCTCGCCGCCGGGCGGGCGGAGTTCGACCAGGCGAAACGCGTCGAGATCTACAAGGAGATGCAGCGCGCGGCGCTGGAGGAGGTGCCGCTCGTCGGCCTCGCCTGGCGCCAGCAGGGGTACGGCATGGACAAGGGCGTGAAGGGTTTCGCGAACCTGCCGGGCGCATTGTCCACCTCGTCCGGAAACCAGCTCGAAGAGACCTATTTCGGATGAGTGCGGGCTGGATTGGCCGTCGGTTGTTGCTGACGCTTGTGATGGCGTGGGTCGTGGCGACGATCGTCTTCCTGGCGCTGCACATGGTGCCGGGCGACCCGGCCGAGCTTCTGCTCTCGACGGCCGGCACGGTGCCCGATCCGTCCTCGGTGGCGGAACTGCGCGAGAAGCTCGGGCTCGACCAGCCGCTGCTGAGCCAGTACGGCCATTTCCTCGCGGGGCTGGCGCGCGGCGACCTCGGCGCCTCGCTGGTCGACGACTACCCGGTGATGCAGGAGATCGGGCTCAGGCTGCCGCGCACCCTGGAGCTGATCCTGGCTGGAACGGTGATCGCGGTCGCGACCGGCGTGCCCGCCGGCGTCTATGCCGCGTTGCATCGCGGCGGCGGCTTCGACCGCATCGCCTCCTGGATCACGGCCTTGCTGCTGGCCGTCCCGGTCTTCGTCGTCGGCACGCTGCTGGTGCTGCTGCTGGCGCAGACGCTCAGGCTGATGCCGGCGGGCGGCTATGTGCCCTTCGCGCAGGATCCGGGCCAGCATCTCAAGCTGCTCGCCCTGCCGGCCATCGCCATCGCCAAGGGCCTCGCCGCGGTGCTGTTCCGGATGACCCGGGCCGCGACGCTCGACGCGCTCGCGCATGACTATGTCCGCACCGCCCGCGCCAAGGGGCTGTCGCCGCGCCGCGTGCTGACGGTGCATGTGCTGCGCAACGCCCTGAACCCGGTCGTCACCCTGCTCGGCCTGCAGATGGGCACGCTGCTCGGCGGCACGGTGCTGGTCGAATACGTCTTCAACTGGCCGGGGCTGTCGACGCCGCTGCTGCGCGCCGTCGAGGGCCGCGACTACCCGATGGTGGTCGGCATCATCCTGACGATCTCGGTGCTGTTCCTGCTGATCAACCTGGTCGTCGAGCTGCTGCATGCGGCGATCGACCCGCGGGTGCAGCACGCATGAGACGCAGGAGGCTGACCAAAGCGCTCGTGCCGGGCGGATGCGTCGCGCTGATCGTGCTGATCGCGCTCGCCGCGCCGCTGCTGCCGCTGCCCGATCCGATCCGGCAGGATGTCGCCCACCGGCTCGCCGGGCCGATGGCGGGCTCCTGGCTCGGCCGCGACGAGTTCGGGCGCGACGTGCTCTCGCGGCTGGTCTGGGGGGCCCGCACCAGCCTCTCCGTCGCCTTCGCCTCGGCGCTGGTGGCCGGCCTCGTCGGCATCACGCTCGGGCTGATCGGCGGTTGGGCAAGGAGCTGGGGCGCCTTCCTGACCGTGCGCAGCGTCGAGATCATCATGTGCTTCCCGCCGGTGCTGCTGGCGCTGCTGGTGGTGACGCTGCTCGGCCCCGGCGCGGCGACGCTGATCCTGGTGCTGTCGGTGCTCTACCTGCCGGGCTTCGCCCGCGTCACCTATGCCGAGGTGCTGGCCGTCAAGGGGCGCGACTATGTCGAGGCCGCCCGCGCGCTCGGGGCCAGGCCGGCCTATCTGCTGTTCCGCACCGTGCTGCCCAACATCGCCGGCCCCCTGCTCGTGCAGTTCTCGCTCGCCGTCGCCGCGGCCGTGGTGATCGAGAGCGGCCTGTCCTTCCTCGGGCTGGGCGTCGTGCCCCCCGCCCCCTCCTGGGGGCTGATGATCCGCGGCGCCCGCTCGACCATGGAGCAGGCCCCGCTCCTCCTGCTCTGGCCCTGCGCCGTCCTCACCCTCACCATCCTCGCCATGAACCTCCTCTGCGATGCACTCCGAGATATCCTCGACCCACGCACCGCGGAACGGTGAAACAACCGGACTCGTTCGAAAGGAAACGACCATGGCCGCCAAGACCGAACCTCTCGTCCATATGGGCACCATCACGGGCGGAGAAGCGCGTGAGCTGCTCAAGTCCAACCCGGTGATCCTGCTGCCGATGGGCAGCCATGAGGACCAGGGTCCGCATGCGCCGATGGGCGATTATCTGCTCGCCGAGAAGATCGCCGAACTCGCTGCGATCCGGGCCAGCAAGGCCGGTGTCCGCACGCTCGTCGCGCCGGTCCTGCCCTATGGCGGCGCCGACTGGTTCGGGCCGATGGTCGGCGGCATCGCCATTTCGCAGGCGACGCTGACGCAGGTCATTTCCGAGATGGTCGACTCGCTGCACCGCAACGGGTTGACGCGGCTCGTCGTCATCAACGGTCATGGCGGCAATGTCGGGCCGATTGCCGAAGTGGCGCGCGAGCTCTATCTGCGCGAGCGCATCGTGTTGCCGAGCCTCTATCTCTGGCGCATCGCCTACGGGCTCCTGCCCGGCATCGTCGGCGCGGAAACCTCGGCCAAGGTCTCCGGCCACGGCGCCGATCCCCTGACCAGCCTCGGCCTGCATCTCTTCCCCGAGCTGATGCGGACGGACCTCGTGCCGGCCGGCAAGCCGCTGAAGCGCGACCCGGTCCTCGATCTGCCTTTCACCGGGCTCGGCACCGCGAGCTTCGAGGGCGCCGAGGTCGGGGTGCCGCATGAATACGACGAGGTCTATCATCAGGGCGTCGGCAAGGGCGATCCGAAGCTGTGCTCGCCGGAGACCGGGGCGAAGCTCGCCGAGAAACTGAGCGATATCGTCTCCCGCTTCGTCGCCCATTTCGCTGGCAAGGTCCCGGCCTGAGCCGGAGCCTTCCGCCGTCCTGAGAGCCTGCCGCCGGGGGGCGGCGCCACTTCTGGAGGTTTTCCGATGTTGACCCGCCGCCTCGTCATCCAGTCAGGCCTTGCCACGATCGCTGCGCCCGCCGTCCTGCGGGCGCAGACCCTCTCGGGTTCGGTCACGCTGATGACCTATACGGGCATCTTCCAGGACAACTACACCAAGGCCGTGGTCGAGCCGTTCCTTAAGGCTCACCCGGGCGTGAAGGTGAACTTCGTTTCCGCCGGCACCTCCGCCCAGATGGTCGGCGCCGTGCGGGCGCAGAAGGCCGATCCGCAGACCGACGTGGTGATCATGGACGTCACCACCTCCAGCATCGGCAATGCCGAAGGCCTGTTCGAGAAGCTGGCGCCGGCCGAATTCCCGGTGCTGAACGAACTTTTGCCGGAGGCCCGCGCCGCCGGCGGCGAGTTCGGCCCGGCGGTCACTTTCGACCATCTCGTCATCGTGCAGGACGCGGCGCTGAAGCCGCAGCTTGCCAAGCTCGCCGATCTCTGGCGGCCCGACCTCAAAGGTGGGATCGCACTCGCCGCGCCGCCGAACATCCAGGGGCTGGCGCTGACCGCCATGGTCGAGAAGATGGAGGGGGGCGATTACCGCAAGTCGATCGACGCGGCGATCAAGAAGCTCAAGGAGTTGGCGCCGGGCGTCACCACCTTCGAACCCAATCCCGACGGCTATTCGCTGATCCTCAACGGCGTCGCCAAGGTCGCGACCGGCTGGAACGCCCGCGCCCAGCTCTATTCCGACCAGACGGGAGGCAAGATCAACGCGCTGCTCCCACCGGAGGGCTCGGTCTTCCAGGTCAACACGATCAACCTGACCGCCGGTTCGAAGAACCGGGCGGCCGCCGCGGCCTTCGTGGCGCATGCGCTGTCGCAACCCGCGCAGAAGGCGTTCACCGAGCGCATGTTCTACGCGCCGACCAATGGCAAGGCCGAGATCGATCCCAAGGCGCTGGCGCGTACCGCCGCCTCGCCCGAGAACCGGGCCCGGATGATCGGCGTCGACTGGAACGAGATCCTGAAGCTGCGCGACCAGTGGAACAACCGCTGGCGGCGCGAGATCATCGCGGCGGCGCGCTGATCGGCCGACGATGAGCTATCTCGAACTGACCGGGCTGCAGAAGCGCTACGGCAATGCCGTCGCGGTCGACGACGTGTCGCTCTCGGTGGAGCAGGGCGAGTCCGTCGCGCTGCTCGGCCCTTCCGGCTGCGGCAAGACGACGACGCTGCGCATGCTCGCGGGCCTCGTCACGCCCGATCGCGGCGCGATCTCGCTCGACGGCGGCGAGATCACCCGCCTGCCGCCGCACAAGCGCAACATGGGCTACGTCTTCCAGTCCTATGCGCTGTTTCCGCATCTCTCCGTCGCGCGCAACATTGCCTTCGGCCTCGAAGAACGAGGTGTTGCCAGGCAGGAGATCGCCAGGCGCGTCGACGAGGCGCTCGCGCTCGTGAGATTGGCCGGGCTGGGACAGCGGCGCCCGAAGGAACTCTCAGGCGGGCAGCAGCAGCGCGTCGCGCTGGCGCGCGCGCTGGTGATCCAGCCTTCGGTGCTGCTGCTCGACGAATCCCTGTCCAATCTCGACGCCAAGCTGCGCGATGCGATGCGTCACGAGATCCGCTCGATCCAGCGTTCGCTCGGCATCACCACGCTCTTCGTCACCCACGACCAGGTCGAGGCCTTGACGATGTGCGACCGCATCGCGGTGATGCATCGCGGCCGCATCGTCCAGATCGGCGGCGCCGAGGACATCTATGATCGGCCGGCGACGCGTTTCGTCGCGGAATTCGTCGGCCGCGCCAATGTACTGCCGCTCACGCACGACGGACAAGGCCGTGCGACCGTCTGGGGGCAGCCGCTACCGGTCGAGGCCGCCAGCGAGACCGATCTTTTCGTCAGGCCGCAGCGTATGCGGATCGCGCCAGTCTCCGAACCGGCAGGAGAGGGGGTGGCGCGCCTGACCGGGCGCGTGCTGCGCAGCGTCTTCGTGGGCGACCATGTCGAGGTCCTTGTCGAGGGGCAGGGCGGGCAGCTCACTGTCGAAATGCCCTCTGGAACATCGGTCCCGGCTGAGGGGGCCGAGGTCGCGGTGGTCTGGCCTCGCGCCGAGAGCCGCGTCTTCGCGCGTGAGGCGCCATGACTGCCTCGCGCCGCCTGCCGCTGTTGCTGATCCCGGCGACGCTGTTCCTGCTGGTCATCTATGTCTGGCCGTCGCTGGGCCTGTTCCGCAACGCTTTCAACGAGGTCGGCCCGACGGGCGCGATGGTCGAGGCCTGGTCGCTGCAGACCTGGCGCGCCACCTTGCATGACAGCTTCACGATCGAGCTCACGCTGAACTCGCTCTGGCTCTCGACGGTCTCGACGCTGATCGCGCTCTGCCTGGCCTATCCTATCTCGCTCTTCCTGTTCCGCACCGAGTCCCGCTTCCGCGGCCTGCTCGCGGTGGTGGCGATCATGCCGATGCTCGTTTCCGGCGTGGTGCGCGTCTTCGGCTGGCTCGCCATTCTGGGCGATCGCGGCCTGGTCAACTCGACGTTGCAGGCCCTGGGCGTGATCTCGACGCCGCTGAAGCTCGTCTTCAACTGGACGGGCGTCACCATCGGTCTCGCCGAAAGCATCATGCCTTACATGATCCTGGCGCTGCTCGCCGGCTTCGGCCGGCTGGACCGCACGCTGGAGGAGGCGGCGCGTTCACTCGGCGCCTCGCCGTTCCGGACCTTCTGGCGCGTCACGCTGCCGCTCAGCCTGCCGGCGATCGCGCTCGCGGCGGGCCTGGGCTTCGTGCTCTCGATGTCGGCCTATATCACGCCCAAGCTCCTCGGCGGCGGGCGCGTCTTCGTGCTGGCGACCGAGATCTTCGAGCAGGCGACGACCAACACCAACTGGCCGGTCGCCTCGGTGCTGGCGATCTATACGCTCGCCCTGCTGCTCGTCCTGCTCACCGCTTCCAACCTCGTGGCGCGGAGGCTGCAGCGATGACCGGGGCAGGCCGCGTTCTCTCGAGTTTCGTCGCGGTGATCTATGCGCTCATCCTGGCGCCGATCGTCGTCGTGGTGATGCTGGCCTTCTCGGCCGACAACTTCATCCTGTTCCCGCCCTCCGGCTACTCGCTGCGCTGGTTCCGCCAGCTCGCGGGCAATGGTCAACTGCTCGCGGCACTCTGGCTCAGCGTGCAGATCGCGGCGGTGGTGACGCTGTGCTCGCTGGCGATCGGCGTGCCGGCGGCGCTCGCCCTGGCGAAGGGGCGATTTGCAGGGAAGGGGGCGCTGACCAGCTTCTTCCTGGCGCCGCTGCTGCTGCCGACGCTGATCACCGGGCTTGCGCTGCTGCTGTTCTTCTCGCCGCTCAAGCTGGCGGCGACGCTGCCCGGCCTCGTGCTCGGCCATATGACGGTGACCGTGCCCTTCGTCATCCGGATGATGACGACGGCGCTTGCCAACTTGCCGGACGACATCGAGGCGGCCGCGGCGACGCTCGGCGCGCCGCCCTGGCGTGTCGTGCGCCGGGTGACGCTGCCTTTGGCGGCGCCCGGTCTGATCGCCTGTGCCTGCCTGTCCTTCCTGCTTTCCTTCGACGAGACGGTGATCTCGCTCTTTATCGCCGGCCCGCGCGCCTCGACCCTGCCGGTCGAGATGGTGCGCTATGTCGAAGGCCGGACCGATCCACTCATCGCGGCGCTGTCCGTCGTCCTCATCGTGGCGACGCTCGCCGTCATTCTCGTGGTCGAGCGCCTGGTTGGCGTCGCCCGCGCCGTTGGAAAATAGGAAATAGGAGAAGCCCATGCCCGATTACCGCATCGAAGCCATGCCCGAGCAGCTGCCGGCGGCGCTGGTCGAGAAGCTGCAGAAGGTCGAGACCGCGACGGTCGGCCATTCGCAGCACTGGGGCTTCATGGATCGCGGCATCCAGCCGCTGCTGCGCGGCAAGCGCATCGCCGCCGCGGCCGTGACGCTGGCGATTCCCGGCCAAGATTCGACCCTGCTGCACCACACGCTCGGTCTGCTGCGCCCCGGCGACATCCTCGTCGTCGATCGGCTCGGCGATGACAAGCACGCCTGCTGGGGTGGCGGCGTCACCGTGGCGGCGAAGGCCGCCGGCGCGGTCGGCGGCATCGTCGACGGCCCCTGCACCGATCTCACGGAGATCGAGGATTCCGACTTCCCGATGTGGTGCCGTGGCATGTCGCCGATCACCACCCGGCTCTACAATCTCGGCGGCACGCTCAACCTGCCGATCTCCTGCGGCAATGTCCCGGTCAAGGCCGGTGACGTCATCCTCGCCGACGAATCCGGCGTGCTGGTGCTGCCGCGCGCCGAGGCCGAGGCGATCGCCGATGCCGCCATCGCCCGGCAGGAGCGCGGAGAGAAGACGCAGGCCCGCGTCAAGGCCGGCGAAAAGCTGGGCGACATCTCCGGCGCGACCAAGATGGTGCTCGACGCATTGGCGCAGAAGGGCTGACCTGCCGATGCGAGGGCGGAGGCGCCCTCGCGACAACTCCTTTTCCTCACCCGACCCGAGCTTTCAACTGGACCAACCCATGCCCGAGACCATCGTTCTCCTCGACATGACGACGCCGGAGCGCGCCGATCGTTTGCGCGCCCTGTTGCCGCCCGGCTTCGTCCTGACCCACGGGACGGCGCGCGGCGACGAGCATATGAAAGAGATCATCGCCGATGCCGACTACGCGATCTCGGGGCAGGTCGGCGTGTCCGCCGATGTGCTGCGTGCCGCGAAGAAGCTGAAGCTCCTGCACAAATGGGGCGTCGGCTACGACAACATCGACATCGCTGCGGCGAAGGAACTCGGCATCAAGGTCGCGCGCACGACGGGCTCCAACGCGGTTCCCGTGGCCGAATTCGCGCTTGGACTGATGCTGTCCTCGCTGCGCTTCATCGCCTATGGGCATCAGGAGCTCAAGAAGGGCCATTGGGCGACCGGCAAGCTGCCCGGCGACACCTATATGCTCTCGGGCAAGACGGTCGGTATCGTGGGCTTCGGCGCCATCGGCCAGAATGTCGCCAAGCTGCTCAAGGGCTTCGGTTGCCGCATCCTCTATAGCAAGCGTACCCCGCTCCCTCAGGCGGAGGAGGAGGCTCTCGGCGTCCGGCACGCATCGATGGCGCAGATCCTGGCCGAGGCCGATGTCGTCTCGCTGCATTGCCCGCTGACGCCCGAGACCACGAACCTGATCGACGCCGCTGCCCTCAAGGCGATGAAGAGGACGGCTGTTCTGGTCAACGTCGCCCGCGGTGGCGTCGTCAACGAGGCCGATCTGGTCGAGGCGCTGAAGGCTCGCGAGATCGCCGGCGCGGCGATGGATGTCTATTCGGTCGAGCCGCTGCCGCCGGACAGCGCCCTGCTGACCCTCGACAACCTCGTGGTGACGCCGCATCTCGCCGCCATGGCCGCGGATAATTTCGCTCCGACCGTGAAGCGCATGTTCGCCAACATGGTGCATGTCTCGCGCGGCGAACCCGTGCCCGAGCGCGATATGGTGGTGTGAGCCCGCTGGTTCGCCGCATCCTGGCGGTGCGGTTGGACGTCTGGCTCGAGCAGGCCACGCGCTGGCGGCTTGCTCGAGCGAGTGAGACTAGGGCTCTACGTGGAGCGCGCGCCCGGCGAACCAGCCATTGATGGCCGTTCCCGCACCCAGCAGGATGAAGAGCACCGCGCTCCAGGCGAAGCTGCCGGTCCAGCCATGGATCAGCCCGACGATCAGCGGGCCGATGGCGGCGAGCAGATAGCCCACGCATTGGGCCATGCTGGATAGCTGCGCAGCCACATGCGAGTCGCGGGCGCGCAGCACGATCACTGTCAGCGCGACCGCGATCAGACCGCCTTGCCCGATGCCCTGCAGGGCCGCCCAGAACCAGACCGACCAGAGCGGCGCGAACAGCAGGCCAAGCAGCGCGACGACGGCCAGCACGCTCAAGGCGACGTTGATGGCGCGCTGGTCCCGGCCGCGAACTGCGATATGGGGGGCGACGAGGCAGGCACCCGCCTGCATCATCACCGACATGGAGACGATCGCGCCTGCCGTGACGCCGTCGAGGCCACGCTCGCGCAGGATCGGCACCAGCCAGCCGAAGACGCAATAGGCCAGCGCCGACTGCAGTCCCATGAACAGCGTGATGTGCCAGGCCGGCCTGTTCCGCCACAGGCTTTGAACGGCCGGTCGTGTCTGCCCGCCTTGGGAACGGCGCGAGAGCACCTGCGGAAGCCAGAGCAGGCCGGCCAGCAAGGCTGGAAGCGCCCAGACCGCGAGCGCCCCACCAAGGGGCAGGCCGAGCGACTGCTTGATCGGCAGCGTCAGGCCGGCGGCGCCTGCCGCGCCGGCGCAAAGCGCCATCGTGTACCACCCGGTCATCAGCGCTGCCCGATCGGAGAAGTCGCGCTTCACGAGTCCGGGCAGAAGCACATTGCTGACGGCGATGCAGGCGCCGGCCAAGGCCGTTCCCAGGAACAGGAGCGGAACCGACGGAAGCCCGCGCAGCGCGGTGCCACAGGCGAGCAGCAGCACGGCGGCGAGCAGGGTCCGCTCCGTGCCGATCCACTGCGACATCCGCGGCGCCAAGGGCGAGAACAGCCCCAGACAGAGGACGGGCAAGGTCGTCAGGATGCTGGCGCCAAGCCCGGAGAGGCCGAGCGTATCCCTGATTTCGGGAAGCAGGGTCGAGGCGCTGGAGAAAACCGGGCGCAGATTGAACGCGATGAGCACCAGGCTGGCGCCGAGGAGAAATCGCGACATCGCGCTCGCGTTTGCGCCTCGGCCGAGGCTGATCGGATGGCTCATGACATCAATACCTTGTCGAGGGCGACCAGCACCGGGGCCATGAAATGGCGGACCGCGGCGTCGGCGTTGTCGGGATTGCCTGATTCGATGGCGTCCACGATCGCCTTGTGCGCTGCCATGTCCGGCTCCGGCAGATCGCCTTCGAGCGTCGCGGCGATCGTTTCGGCGATCAGGCGCGACGAAAATTCGTACAGGCTGATCAGCACGTTGTTGCGGGAGGTCGCGATCACGGCCTGATGAAAGGCAAAATCCCGCGCGACAAAAGCATCCTTGTCGACGCCGACATAATCGCCGCGTTTTGCGAGGAGAGAGCGAAGCCGGTCGATATCGGCCGCGGAGCAGCGCAATGCCGCCAGCCGCGCGGCCTCGACATCGAGCGCCAGCCGTGCCTCGAATTGCTCGCGCAAGCTCGCCCGCTTGGCCGTGGTCAGAGAGAGGTTCGTGCCGGTCGTCGACCGCACATAGGTGCCCGAACCCTGTCGCGTTTCCACGATACCCTGGGAAGCCAGAACCCGCACCGCCTCGCGCACGGTGCCGCGGCTGACGGAAAGGGCGGCTGACAGCGTGGCCTCATTCGGCAAACGCTCGCCCACGCCCCATCGCCGCGCGAGGATTTCGCCATGAATGGCTTCCACGGCGGTTTCGGCGAGGCTGGGTCTGCTCAATGCGCGCATGATAAAATTTGCCAAGTCATCTGATGACTTGGTCGCTAATGTGCATCGACTTGCGTGTCAAAAGCTTTCATGGACGGTGTCGATAAGGCCGCGCCTTCAATGCCCGTGCGGCGGGGTCGCCGAGAAGCGGACCACTTCGCACGGACGCTCCGCTCATTGTCGGCGTCGCAGTTGAATTTCCTGAAACAGAAACAGTTTCCTGCCGAGACCCGGCGGGTATCTGCAGAAAGCTCGTTGCGATCCGGCAGCGCCGCGTCATGATCGTGGCGAAGATGAATGGCGGCCATCGGCCCAGTTCATGAACCGTTTAACCCCTTGCGCGTTCTATATCGCGACAAAGGAGTCCCTGATGCGTTTGCTCATTCTATCCGCCGCCATAGCCGTTGGAGCCGCGCTGAGCGCGCCGGCTATTGCATCCGAGAGCCTGGCGCCTCAACTTGCGCAGCGTCTCGACAAGGCTCCCGTCGAGTTCACCATGACCGCCGCCAAGCAGCGGCGCCTCATGATGATCGAGGAGTCCCAGCGCCGTCAGCGCTACGGCCGTCCCGGTTATGGTTACGGCCGCCCTGGCTACGGTCGTCCTGGTTACGGCTATGGCCGGCCGCAGCGCCCGCAGCCGGGATATGGCTATGGGGCACGTCCCGGCTGGGGACCGCCGTCGACCCGACCCACCTTCGCTCCTCCGCCTCCGACGCGGTGGTGATGATCCGATTGCCCGCAAGCCGACGCTGCCCCTCGCGGGCGGCGTCGTCCGTGAGCGGGCAGTGAGCCCGAAAAGGGCAGGCCGAAAAGCCAAATCGGCGGGCTGGCCTTTGGCGGATCGAAGTCCTCGATCACGCTGATCAGGCGGCTCGCTTGCATCTCGGATCATCCGAGTCGCCGCCGGTTCGACCAGCGAAGCCCCTCTCGCTTGAGCGGCAAGGCGCGCGTTGTCTACGCCCTTGTCACTCGGCTTTGCTCGTCCCGGATTCATGCGGGGAGGGAGGCATTGGCCGAGAGATAATGATGGATTCCTGTCGGCAGGCCGCAGGATCCGCCGAGATACGACTATTCGCGTTCGAAGCCTGCCGAAGCAACGAGCGCGATATCTGCCGCATTTGCGGGCATTTCAGAACTCAGCGGACATTCTTGAAAAAGAAGTGGTGCCCAGGGGCGGAATCGAACCACCGACACTGCGATTTTCAGTCGCATGCTCTACCAACTGAGCTACCTGGGCGAACCGGGAGCGGCGCGGGCCGTCCGTGTTGGTGGGGGCGATATAGAGGCTGGCGCAGAGCCTGTCCAGTCACTTCAGCCGGCTTTCTACAGCTCGGCCATGCTCCGTTGAAAAACGCTTCAGGAAACCACTTCGCCAGAGGGCCCGGCTGCTGAAGGCCCTGTCGGTTCCACGCTGCCGACGAGCTGTGCCAGTCGTTCGATGGTCGCCAGGGTCTGGTGTCGGGCGGCTTCCGATTCCGCGATCTGGGCTTGGCCGTAAAGCAGGCGCGCGAAGGCGCTGACGCTCGTGACGATCTGGAACAAGGCATCGTCCAGCGCGGGCGAAGGAGGCAGTGCGCTACCGAATTTCGCCAGATGGCATTCGGTGCTTTCCCGAAGCGCCTTGGCATTCAGGACGCCGGCCTTCAATACGTCATGCCGTAGCGTTTCGAGCTCGCTGGAAAGGAATCTCTCGATGGATGCAGCCATATGTCTCTCCGCAAAGAGGCTTTGTCGCTGATCCATCGCAGAATAGCGTCAATTGAGGCCGCATGTAGCGTAAAACGAGCTGTTGGTTACTCGTGTGTATCTATGAAGGGGCGAGCGCCGGCGGAGGTGGCGTCGCAGCTGTCAGTTTTCCGTATCCTGTTCGATGGGCGTCTCTCCCGGGCGGAACCGCTTCCCGCTGACGGAGCGCACCAGGGTCCGGACCAGCGCCGCGACGATGATGACGAGAGGCAGGGCCATGACGGCATTGCCATCTCGCGCGAGCCAGATCGCCAGGCCGCAGCAGACGGCAATGCCGAGGACGAGCAGCAGCTTCATGCGGCCATGCTGACGCGGGCGGCGATTTCGAGCAAGAAGCGGTTGCCGATGCGGCTAATCTTTGGTTTCCGGCCCCTCCTGGCGTGACTTTCGGGAATGCCCGTTGACGGAAGGGGGCGGGCGGGTGAGCATGCTGGCGTGCTCGCCCTTGCTGCTCCCGAGTTTCGGGGCGCGTCCGGATCGATCTGGGTGCCGAAGCGCCGTCTTTGGACGCTGGGGTTCGGCCTGTGCGCCTGTCTCCTGCCTGGGGCCGGGAGATCCGGAGAGCTTGAGCCCTGGCTTCCCCCCGTTGCGCCTGAGCTGGTGCTTGCGCGCCTCGACGCGCCGCCGCTCGCTCTCGCGAGCTTTCGGGGCAAGGCGGTCATTGTCCACTTCTTCGCCACCTGGTGTGCCCCATGCATCGAGGAGATGGCAAAGCTCAACGCGCTGGCGGTGCGCGGCGATCTCGCCGTCGCGATCCTGGCTGTCGATGTCGGCGAGGTTCCCGCGCGTTTGCGCAGCTTCTTCAAGGACCGGCCCGTCGGCTTTCCGATCCTGCTCGATGAGGATCGTGCCGCGATGAAACGCTGGCAGGTGCTCGGTCTGCCGACGAGCTTCGTGCTCGACAGCGAGCAACGGCCGGCTCTCAGGGCCGGGGAGCCGCTCGACTGGACGAGCCCGGCCGTTCTCGACGCTCTTTCTGCCCTTGCGGAGCAAGGCGCAAGGCAGCCGGACACGACCACCAACAGCAAGAGGGGAGGAACTAGCCGATGATCGATCGTCGCGATGTGCTCAAGGCCGGCGCCGTTGCGGGCACGGCGCTGCTGATGCCGAGCCGGGGCTTCGCACAGGCTGCGGTTTTTGCGCCGATGCCGGGGAAATGGCGCGATTTCGAGGTGGTGACGCGGCTGGAGCTGCCCGGGCAGGGGCCGAGTCAGGCCTGGATTCGGCTGCCGTCCGTGGACGAGCAGCAATGGATCCGGCCGGGCAAAAGCGATTGGACGACGAATGCGGCTTCGGCCGAGGTGGCGCGCGATCCCAAATACGCTGCGCAGATGCTCCATGTCGTCTTCGCGGACGGCGAGACGGCGCCGATGGTCGAGCTGCGCAGCCGCTTTTCGTTGCGCGACCGGGCCGAGGATTTCGCTGCCGGGGAAAAGCCCGTCCTCGGCGAGGCTGAGCGCAGGCTCTATCTCGAAGCGACCGAGCTGATGCCGACCGATGGCATCGTTCGCGAAACCGCCGAAAAGGCTGCGGCCGGCAAGGGGAGCGAGATCGAAAAGGCCCGTGCGGTCTATCAATGGGTCGTGGACAATACCTTCCGCGATGCCAGGACGCGCGGCTGCGGCACCGGCGATGTCGCCTCGATGCTGCGGACCGGCAATCTCGGCGGTAAATGCGCCGATCTGAATGCGCTCTATGTCGCGCTGGTACGCTCCATCGGCATTCCGGCACGCGACATCTACGGCATCCGCGTGGCGCCTTCGCGGTTCGGCTATGCCAGCCTCGGCGCTGGCTCGGCGACGATCACCAAGGCCCAGCATTGTCGCGCCGAGATCTGGCTCGAAGGCCATGGCTGGGTCGCGACCGACCCAGCCGATGTTCGCAAGGTCGTGCTGGAGGAGCCGCCTGGCAACAACGCCATCGATAACCCGAAGGTCGTCGCGGCACGCGAGGCCTTGTTCGGCACCTGGGAGGGCAACTGGCTCGGCTACAACATGGCCCATGACCTCGCGTTGCCGGGTTCGCGGCACAAGGTCGGTTTCCTGATGTACCCGCAGGCCGAGGTCGCAGGCGCGCTGCTCGACTGCCTTGATCCGGATACCTTCAGGTACACGATCAAATCGACCGAGATCACGGCTTGATACTGAGTGGCCGGGCGGGGCGCCCGGCCATCGCTTTCCGGAGATGAGACGATGAGCGATACGATCGAACGCGATGCTCCCGCGCGGGCTCCGGCACCTCGGCTGACGAGCCTCGCCCATGGCGGGGGATGCGGCTGCAAGCTCGCCCCCTCCGTGCTGCAGCAATTGCTGGCCGAGCATCCGGCAGCCGGTCCCTACAAGCAGCTCCTCGTCGGCACCGAGACAGGCGATGATGCGGCCGTCTGGCAGGTCGATGACGAGACCTGCGTGGTCGCGACGACCGATTTCTTCATGCCGATGGTCGACGACCCGCATGATTTCGGCCGCATTGCCGCGACCAACGCCATCTCCGACGTCTACGCCATGGGCGGTAAGCCGATCATGGCGCTCGCCATTCTCGGCATGCCGCTCGACAAGCTGCCGGTCGAGATGACCCGCGAGATCCTGAAGGGGGGTGCCGCGATCTGCACCGAGGCCGGCATTCCCGTTGCCGGCGGCCATTCGATCGATGCGCCGGAGCCGATCTACGGACTTGCCGTCATCGGACTGCTCAATCCGAAGAACTTGCGGCGCAACAATGGGGCGCGACCGGGCGATGCGCTGATCCTGACCAAGGCGCTCGGTGTCGGCGTCTATTCGGCGGCATTCAAGAAGGGCGAGCTTTCGCCGGAAGCCTATGGCGAGATGATCGCGTCGGTGACGCTGCTCAACCGGATCGGTGCCGAGCTCGCGAAGGATGCGGACGTCCACGCCATCACCGACGTCACCGGTTTCGGCATCCTCGGCCATGGGCTGGAAATGGCGCGGGGCTCCGAGGTGACCTTGAGGCTCAATCTGGCCGATCTGCCGTTTCTGTCGCAGGCGCAGCGGCTTGCCGAGGCCGGCCGGGTGACCGGAGCTTCACACCGCAACTGGGCGAGCTATGGCGAAGGCGTCGCGCTGCCGGCCGGGTTCCCCGACTGGCGCCGCCACCTGCTCACCGATCCGCAGACCTCCGGGGGCCTTCTGGTCTCCTGCAAGGCAGAGCGGGCCGGGGATCTGTTGGCGCAGGTCAAGGCCGCGGGCTATCCGGCCGCAGGGATCATCGGCTCCGTGGAGGCGGGGGCGGGGCGGGTCATGGTCATCTAGCGCGGTGGCGCTTCAGGCCTCCTCGACCTTCAGGGTCCGGCCCCAGACATCGAAGAAGGCGCCGTCGTTCAGCACCAGCCGATTTTCGCGGAGGGCGCCTTCCAGTTCTCTCAGGCGAGCGCGGGCGGTTTCGTCCGGCACGAGCCCACCACCCTCGCGGGTGGGGAAGAAGGCCGCGCCGTCCCAGTTGACGCCTGCGCCGCGCAGCATCAGCACGATGTCGCCCCAGTCGATCTCGTCGCCGATGACATGAACGAAGGTCGAGCGCAACGGCTCCACCTTCGGTTCGGCGATCTTCACCAGCACGATCAGCGCCGTGAACGGCCCCTTGCGGAAGAGCTTGCCGAGCCAGCGGTCGAAATCGGTACCGAGTCCGCGTGCCTTGCCTCTAGATGTCGACACGCGGCCTCTCGATCATGGCTCCTCAGGGAAGTGGCGGAAGAGAATGGGAGTCGAACCCACCAGAGACCGTCTGACGGCCCCTCCCGGATTTGAAGTCCGGACGCCCCACCGGGGACGCTTCTCCTCCATCGGGCATCATCGGCAGCGGCCCGAACAGGTCGAGCCGCTGCCGGTTGATGCGCCTCAGATCGCCGCGGCGGATGGTGACGCCATGACGATCGAAGAACTCGAGAATCTGGATAGCGACCTTTCGGCCGTTGTCGAGCCTGTCGCGGAACTGGGCGGCGTTGAAGCCGGCCGGGGCGAGCCCGGCGAGCGCGCTTGCAATGCCGACCATCTCGGTCAACGTCCCGCGCAGGAAGAAGTGATCGAGCGCGACCTCAAGCACATCGCCGCGCCGGCCCACAAGCCGGAGCAGCCGGCGGATATCCTCCTCGCGCCGGTCCAGCGCCTGGCCGATGTCACGCACGCGCGGCGGGCGGAAGCGTTCCTCGCCGCCGATCAATGGCGCGATCCGTGTCCAGAGCGCCTCGTCGTCCGGAGAGAGCCTGACCTCATGCCCCGGCCTCCTGATCCAGGAGCCGGCGGTCGCTACGGTGCCGTCCTCCACCAGCCGCGCCAGAGCCTGGCGGAACAAAGGGGCCGGTTGACGCGGCGCGACGGCAAGCCTCAGCCGCTCCAGCCCCATGCCGGGAAGGTCGGGATGCTCGACATGGTAGGCATCGAGCGTAGTGCCGACGGCCCGCGCCAGCGCCTGCCAGTGCGTGGACGGCATCGCGAGGGCGCCGATCCTGACGAGGCCGAGGCGCTGCGTCAGTTCATCGGCCGCCTCGAGGCCGAGGGCACGGTCGCGGGCGAAGCTGTCGATCTCGACATGGTGCGGCGGCACCGCGAGCAGGGTGTTGAGGGCCGCAGCGGGATCGGCAAGGCCGCGTGCCGAAAGCTGCGCCAGTCGCTCGGGGCTGCGCCGCCGCCGCTCCGGTGCGCGCAGATCGAGGAAGCGGCCGCCTCCGATGGTGCGTGACGCCGAGACGTCGCGCAGCACGAAACGGTCGAGCGCCGCGGCCGCGAGCGGGCTGTCGAGCACGAGCTGGATCGGTCCTGTTGTGCCTGGAGCGAGCTCGTCGCCCAGCAGCACGACGCGTGCGCCGACCTCGGCTGCTGCGTGATGCAACCGCACGGGTTGCCACATGGCGAGCGGCCGCGACTCCGAGGCGAGCAGCGTGATCTCGGCGTCGATCCGGCTCGCCGGCGCGTGCAGGACGGGCGCCAGCACCATGTCGCCATGCCGGATCGCATCCTTGGAGATGCCGGGGCCGGCGAGATTGAGCGCGCAGCGGTCGCCGGCATGGCCGGTCTCGGCCGGGCGGTTCTGAGCGTGGATCGAGCGGATGCGTGCCGGCAAGCCGGACGGGGAGACGACGACATGGTCGCCGACCGAGACCGCACCTGAAAGCACCGTGCCGGTCACGACGGTGCCGGTGCCCTGCAATGTGAAGCAGCGGTCGACGGCAAGGCGGAAGGCCCCATCGCCCTGCCGGTCCTGCGCCTGGCGCGCCTTTGTCGCGAGCAGGCCGCCCAGTTCCGCGAGGCCATCGCCGCTCACGGCAGAGACCGGCAGCATCGGCGCATCGGCGAAGGGCGTGTCCGCGAGCAGGGCTTCGATCTCGCGGCGTACCGCCGCGATCCGATCCGCGTCGGCGAGATCGGTCTTGCTCAGTGCGACCACGGCCCGGTCGATGCCGAGCAGGCGCGCGATGGCGACATGTTCGCGCGTCTGCGGCATCACCCCGTCGTCCGCCGCGACCACCAGCAGCAGCAGGTCGATGCCCGAGGCGCCGGCCAGCATCGTATGGACCAGCTTCTCATGGCCCGGCACGTCGATGAAGCCGATCACGGAACCATCGGGCTGTGACCAATAGGCGAAGCCGAGCGCGATCGAGATGCCGCGGGCCTTCTCCTCCTTCAGCCGGTCGGTGTCGACGCCGGTCAACCGCTTCACCAGCGCGGTCTTGCCGTGGTCGATATGGCCGGCCGTGCCGATGATCATGGCTCAGGCCTCCGCCGGTGAGGCGGCGCGCGCGGCCTTGATGAAGGGTGCAGCGAGCCGGCTGCCCTTGCTCTCGGCTGCAAGCAGGAGAGCAAGGGCGCGCTCCGCATCGGCTGCCACACCCTGGCCGAGCAGGGTGGCCGCACCGAGCATCGCTTCCGAATCGGGGTCGCCTGCATCCATTCCGCGCTGCCACCAGGCGGCGGCCGCGGCAGCGTCGCGCTCCACGCCGAGCGCGTCATGGAACATCATGCCGAGCCGGGTCATGCTGGTCTCGACGCCGGCCTCGGCTGCGGCTTGGGCCCAGCGCAAGGCCTCGGGATGGTCCTCGGACCGGCCACCCTCGAGCAGCATCCAGGACAGCATGTCCTGGGCCGGGGCATCGCCTTGCTCGGCGGAAAGCCGGTAGAGGCGCATCGCCTCCTCGTCGCTCTGGGCAACACCGTCGCCTCTGAAATAGAGCGCCGCGAGATTGCGCTGTCCCACCGGGTCGCCGCTCTGGGCTGCGAGTGTCAGCCAGCGCAGCGCAAGGGCGAGATCACGATCGACCCCGAGCCCCTCGGCGAAGCAGGCGCCGATATTGTTCTGCGCGCGTGCGACGCCGGCATGGGCGAGAGGCCCCCAGATCGCCAGCGCCGCCCGATGGTCGCCCTGCGCGACAGCCTCGGCGGCCCGCCCCATCGCGGCGGAGACGTCCTCGGCCTCGGAGCGCTCCTTGCCGCGCAGCCGGTCAAGCCAACCCATCGCCACCTCCGGGCTTCAGGGTCGCAAGCTGCGCAGCGAACAAGGCTTCGTCTTCGAGGCAGCGCAGGTCGAAGATCAGCGTCCCTTGGGCGATCCGTCCGATCACCGGCACCGGCACGGTCCGAAACGCGGCAGCCAGCGCCTCGACCGCGCCGCCGGAGGCCTTGCCTACCGGCTTGATCGCCAGCCCGGTGCTGGGCAGCGTCTCCAACGGCAGCGCGCCGGAGCCGATCTGGCTGGCACAGTCGACGGTCTCGACGCTCCAGCCCGCGCCGAGCGTCGCAGCGAGGGCGGGTCGGAGTTTTTCGGCCAGCGCGTGGAGTTCCGCTGCCTTGCGGGTGAAGAGCCGCAGCGTCGGCAGGCGCTCGGCCAGCCGGTCGGGATCGCGATAGAGCCTGAGCGTTGCCTCCAGGGCCGCGAGGCGGAGCTTGTCGAGCCGCAGCGCCCGCTTGAGCGGGTTCTTCGCCAGTTTGGCGATCAGATCCTTGCGACCGGCGACGATGCCGGCCTGGGGACCTCCGAGCAGCTTGTCGCCCGAGAAGGTGACGAGATCGGCGCCGCCCTTCAGGGCGTCCTGCACGGTCTTTTCATGGCGCAGGCCCCAGCGGGCGAAGTCGATCAGCGTGCCGGAGCCGAGATCGTCGACGAAGGGCACGCCATGCGTGCGAGCGAGCTTCGCCAGCTCAGGCGGCTCGACCTCCGCCGTGAAGCCCTGCACCACATAGTTGGAGGTATGCACCTTCAGTAGGAGCCCGGTTTCGGCGCCGATGGCTTCTGCATAATCCCTGAGATGCGTGCGGTTGGTGGTGCCGACCTCGCGCAGGATCGCGCCGGCCCGCGCCATGATGTCCGGCATGCGGAAGGCGCCGCCGATCTCGATCAGTTCGCCGCGCGAGACGATCGCCTCGCGGTCCTTGGCGAAAGTGTTCAGGACCAGCAGCACCGCGGCGGCGTTGTTGTTGACCAGGACAGCATCTTCGGCGCCGGTCAGTTCGCGGATCAGGTCGCGTACATGCGCATCGCGCTCGCCGCGCTGGCCGGCCTTGATCTCGTATTCGAGGTTGGTTGGCGCGCGCATGGCGGTAACGACCGCCTGAATCGCCTCTTCTGCCAGCAGTGCGCGGCCGAGATTGGTGTGCAGCACCGTGCCCGTGAGGTTGATGACGGGGCGTTGCGACGGCCGCTCGCGCGCCTCCAAGAGATCGAGCGCCATACGAGCAACGGCATCGGCGGAGACTGAGGGAGACGTCCCGCTCTGGCGCATCCGCTCGAGCACCTGCCGCACCGCCTGCGTCGTCTCGGCGCGTCCATGGCGGGCGATGGCAAGTGCACCTTCGCCGCTGCGCAGGATCTCATCGACCGAAGGGGGACGGAAGCGTTCGGGTCTGTTCATCAGGCTCCCTCCGGGAGACACGTGATCATCAATAGCCCAGCAGAAACGGATTCACCCCCGCTCGTTTCCAGCCGGCTTCGATCACCAGCAGGTCGAGGCCGAGGCTCGCGACATCGTCGGCGACCGGTTCCAGCTCCGTATCCTTGCGGCGGTTGAGGATCTTCACATAGGTCCGGCACTCGTCGCAGGTCTCGGCCTTGATCGTGTCGGCAATGCCCTCGATCGCCTGATAGGCGATGCCCTTGGTCGAGCCGCAGGAGACGCATTTCACCCGGACGTGATTCCACTGCGTCGCACAGAGCGAGCACTGGACATAGCGGACGCCCTCGACCTCCAGATCGGCCACGATCGCGCTCGCCACCGGCGGCCCGCCGCAGCAGGGGCAGACACCACCCGCGACCGGTTGCGGCAGCAGGGGATCGAGCTCCGCAGCGCGCCGGGCTGCGACGACCTGCAGGGCCGCTGCGACGAAGATGTGCTCGGCCACGGCCTCGACCGGGATCGCGTCCGCCAGCACGGCATCGAACATGGCACGACGGGCGTCCCGATCCGTTGCCTTGGTCCGCTCCAGGGCATTGCGGGCGAGGTCGGGCATGGCCGCCCCGTCGAGCAGAACCGCCAGCCTGTCGAGGGCTGCGGATGCGGCTGGGTCTTCAGCCAGCTCTTCGCGCGGCAGCACAGGCATGGCATTTGCCGCGCGCATCCTGAGGTCGTTCAGCGCGGGCAGGGCAGGGGGCGGCGATGCCCGCGCGATCTCGTCCTGCGCCCGTGACAACGCGGCGAGAAAATTCAGATAGGGTTCGAGCTGGTGGCCAGGTGCCAGCGCTGCAAAGCGCATGGCGCGCAGGCCGAACAGCGTTCCCGGCAAGGGCAGGCGGACAAAGGGCGGCTTGTCGCGTTCCGCGATGCCGACATCCTCGAAGGGCGCAAAGCCCGGCACGTCACTCATTCCGATCCTCTCGAACCGCACGGGTCACGGGAGACGGGGCGGCGGAGGTCGCCCCGCATCAAGGCATCCTGCTACTCGGCTGGGCCGATATTGGGGCGGCGCGGCGGTGCCTGGCGCTCGTCGATCACGCCTTCGCGCGCCTCGTGGCGCAGCCAGAGCCGATGATGGCGAAACGCCCAGCCACCCGTCACCTGGCCTTCGGTCATCGCGCTAATCGTTCCGCGGATGTAGAAGCCGGCATAGATGTGGACGATGACCACCAGCAGCATGGCGACTGCCGCCAGCGCATGGATGATATGGCCGAACCGCTGCTGCTCGATGGTGAAGCTCGCCCCGAAATACTCGTACCAGATCATGATACCTGTCACGAACAGGACGAGGATGAGCAGCGTCATCAACCAGAAGACGATCTTCTGCGCGCCGTTGTACTTGCCGATTTCCGGCAGGTTCTCCTCGTTCCCGGACATCACCTCGCCGATATGGCGCATCCAGACCGTGTCGACCTTGCTCCAGAAATTGTAGCGGACCATCTGCACGAACAGCACGAAGAAGCTGGCGAGCAGCACGATGCCGATCCAGGGATGCAGGGCGCGCGTATTGGCGCCGCCGCCGAACAACCCGGAGAGAAAGAACAGCGACGGGTGGAACAGCGCCGCGCCGCTGAGCGCGAGCAGGATCAGCGAGATCGCGGTGACCCAGTGGTTGACACGCAGGAAGCCGCCATAACGGTCGACGACGGTGCCGTCTTCTTCACGCCTCACGGCCACGGGCTGCCTCCTCGTCGATGAGATGGTCTGCCTCGCGTTCGTCGCGACGGGTCACCTCGTTGCGCCGCGCCACGATTCCGTGGACGAAGGCGAAGGCGGCTGCGAAGCCGACGGCCGCCATGCCGGCATATTTGGTCAGCCCCTTCCAGAGTTCGACGACCTGGCTGATCTGCGGGTTCTGCGGCAAGCCGGAGTAGAGCTGCGGCTGGTCGGCATGGTGCAATACATACATCACATGCGTGCCGCCGACGCCGGGCGGATCATAGATGCCGGCGTTCTGGAACCCGCGCGACTTCAGATCCGCGACGCGGGTCTGCGCGAAAGTCAGCTGCGCCTCCTTCGTGCCGAAGGTGATCGCGCCGGTCGGGCAGGCCTTGGCGCAGGCTGGCGCTTGGCCGACCGAGACCCGATCGGAACAGAGCGTGCACTTGTAGGCCTTGTGGTCCGTCTGGCTGATGCGCGGGATGTTGAAGGGGCAGCCCTTCACGCAGTAGCCGCAGCCGATGCAGTTCTCCGAGACGAAATCGACGATGCCGTTGTTGTACTGCACGATCGCGCCGGGAGCGGGGCAGGCCTTGAGGCAGCCCGGATCGGCGCAGTGCATGCAGCCGTCCTTGCGGATCAGCCATTCGAGGTTGCCGCTCTGCGGATTCTCCCATTCGCTGAACCGCATCAGCGTCCAGCTGTTCGGCGTCAGGTCGTGCGGGTTCTCGTAGGACCCGGTGTTGAAGCCGATCTCCTCGCGCAGATTGTTCCACTCGAGGCAGGCCGACTGGCAGGCTTTGCAGCCGATGCATTTCGAGACGTCGATGAGCTTCGCCACCTCGAGATCGTGGCGAACATCCGGCGGGCGAAAATTGCTCGCCGAGATGCGGGCGAAGTCCTGGCTCTGCAATCCCATCGGACCCTCCCTAGCTGACCGCCGGCCCGTTGGACGGCTCGACATTCACCAGGAACGCCTTGAACTCGGGCGTATCGGTGTTGGCGTCGCCGACGAACGGGGTGAGGCTGTTGGGGCCGAAACCCTTCCTGGCCGCACCGGTGAAGCCCCAGTGGAGCGGGATGCCGACAACGTGCACGGTCTTGCCGTCGCAGGTCAGCGGCTTGATGCGTTTGGTCACCACCGCTTTGGCGTAGACCGAACCACGGTTGGAGGAGACCTTCACCCAGCCGCCGTTCTGGATGTTCTTCTCCTTCGCCAGCTGCTCGCTGAGCTCGACGAAGAACTCCGGCTGCAGCACCGAGTTCACCCAGACATGCTTCGTCCAGAAGTGGAAATGCTCGGTCAGGCGGTAGGAGGTCGCCGCATAGGGGAATTTGTCCGAAGTGCCGAGCGCGGCGAGATCATCCTTGAAGATGCGCGCGGCCGGGTTGCCGCGGATCTTGGGCGCCATCACGTTGACCACGGGGCTTTCGAACGGCTCGTAATGCGCCGGGAAGGGCCCGTCCCGCATCAGGCCGCGGGCGAACAGCCGGGCCGATCCCTCGGGGTTCATGATGAAAGGACCGACATCCCGGGGTTTGGCGTTCACCGCGATGTCCGGCACGTCGTAGCCGGTCCAGGCGGTGCCGTTCCACTCGATCAGCTTGCGCCTGGGATCCCAGGCCTTGCCGTCGAGATCGGCCGAGGCGCGGTTGTAGAGGATGCGCCGGTTGGCCGGCCAGGAGAACGCCCAGTTCGAATAGGCGCCGGTATTGCCCGGATCGCTGGTGTCGCGACGGGCCATCATGTTGCCCTTCTCGGTCCAGCAACCGGAGTAGATCCAGCAGCCACAGGCGGTCGAGCCGTCGTCGCGCAACTGGCCGAAAGCGTCGACCTGCTTGCCCTTCTCCAGCAGGACCTTGTTCGGGTCTGCCGGGTCGGTGACGGTGGAGACGACGTAGCCGTTGAGTTCCTTCGCCATCTCGTCGGCCTGCGGGTCCATCGGGTCGCGATAGGGCCAGTGCAGGTTGACGATCGGGTCTGGAAAGGCCCCGCCCTCCTTCTGGTAGAGCGCGCGCAGCCGCATATGAAGCTGCGCCATGATCCAGGTGTCGGTCTTCGCCTCGCCTGGAGGTTCCTGCCCCGGCCAGTGCCATTGCAGCCAGCGGCCGGAATTGACCAGCGAGCCCTCGTCCTCGGCGAAGCAGGTCGTCGGCAGCTCGAAGACCTCGGTCTGGATCGACTCGGGCTTGACGTCGTTATGGACGCCCTCGTCCTTCCAGAACCGCGCCGTCTCCGTCTGCAGCGGGTCCATCACCACCAGGAACTTCAGCTTCGACAGCGATGCCGTGATCTTGCCGCGGTTGGGCGCGGAGAGCAGCGGGTTGAAGCCCTGGCAGAAATAGCCGTTGACCTTGCCTTGATACATCAGGTCCATGATGCGCAGCAGATCGTAGCTGGCGAGGTCGAGCTTAGGCAGCCACTGATAGGCGAAGTCGTTTTCCGCCGTC
Source organism: Bosea sp. AS-1 (assembly GCF_002220095.1). Taxonomy (GTDB): domain Bacteria; phylum Pseudomonadota; class Alphaproteobacteria; order Rhizobiales; family Beijerinckiaceae; genus Allobosea. The sequence continues at coordinate 3,809,911 of NZ_CP022372.1, read as the reverse complement.
GCCGCCTGACCCCACATCGACTTCAGGAAGCTCACCATGAACTTCCTGTAGTTCTGCCAGTAGCTCATCTGGTTTGGACGCAGCGGCTTGAAGCCGCGCGTCGACATGTAGGTCGCGAAATCGACCTCCTTGTCCTTCGGGATCGCCAGATAGCCCGGGATCAGGTCCGACATCAGGCCGATATCGGTGAGCCCCTGGATGTTGGAGTGCCCGCGCAGCGCATTCATGCCGCCGCCGCGCACGCCGATGTTGCCGAGCAGCAACTGCACCATCGCCATGGTGCGGATGTTCTGCGAGCCCTTGGAATGCTGCGTCCAGCCGAGCGCGTACATCGACGTCATCGTCCGGTCGCGCGCCGAGCACTCGGAGATCATCTTGCAGATCGCCGCGTACTTGTCCTTGGGCGTGCCGCAGATGCGCTCGACCATCTCGGGCGTATAAGCCGCGACGTGCTTCTTCAGCAGCTGGTAGACGCAGCGCGGATTCTGCAGCGTCTCGTCGACCTGGACATAACCGTCCGGCCCGAGCTCGTACTCCCAGCTCGTGCGGTCGTAGTCGCGCTTGGCCTCGTCATAGCCGGAGAACAGGCCGTCCTGATAGCTGAAGCCCTCCTTCACGATATAGGGCGCGTTGGTGAAGGCGCGCACATAGTCGTGCTGGATCTTGTCGTTCTCGATACAGTACCTGATCACTCCGAGAAGGAAGGCGATGTCGGTGCCTTGCCGGATCGGCGCGTAGAAATCCGCGACAGAGGCTGTGCGCGTGAAGCGCGGATCGACGACGATCAGCTTGGCGCCACGCTGGGCTTTCGCCTCGGTGACCCATTTGAAGCCGCACGGATGCGCTTCGGCGGCGTTGCCGCCCATGACGATGACGAGGTCGGTGTTCTTGATGTCCGTCCAGGAGTTGGTCATCGCACCGCGACCGAATGTTGGGGCCAGACTGGCCACCGTCGGTCCGTGTCAAACACGCGCCTGGTTGTCGAACGCCAAGACTCCGAGGCTTCGCACGACCTTGTAGGTCAGGAAGGCCGTTTCGTTGGTGGTCGCCGAAGCGGCCAGGAAGCCTGTGGTCAGCCAGCGGTTGACCGTCGTGCCGTCCTGGTTCTTCGCGATGAAGTTCTTGTCGCGGTCATCCTTCATCAGCCGCGCGATGCGGTCGAGCGCCTCGCCCCAGCTGATCGGCTTGAACTCGCGCTGGCCCGGTCCGCGATATTGCGGGACCTTGGTGCGCGTTTCGGAGTGGATGAAGTCGAGGAGGGCGGAGCCTTTCGGGCAGAGCGTGCCGCGATTGGTCGGATGATCCGGGTCGCCTTCGATATGGATGACCGCCGGGTGGGCGTTCTTCGATTTGTCGCCCAGGCTGTACATGATCACGCCACAGGCGACGGAGCAGTACGGACAGGTGTTTCTGGTTTCCGTCGTGCCTGTCAGCTTGAAGGGCCGCACGGCTTGAGCAAGGGCTTCTTCTGCCCCGCCGAACCCGAGCGCGGCTACGGCAGATCCGGCCAGCCCCGCTCCTGCGGCTTTCATGAACTGGCGGCGCGAGAGCTCTTGCAGCATCTCAACCTCCCAGATGAACAATCACGCATTGTTCAATTTGGAATAGTGAAACTCTGCCGGGAGGGCGTCAAGCTGGCGCTGCCAGCGGCACTCCGCGGCAAGCTTAGACTTTTGTCGTAGGTCCGCGGGTGTCGGAGCACTCGCGATGAAGGCCGGGATCGGGATCTCGGCCTTCATCGCGGGAGGCTTCAGGCCGCGGCCTCGGTTTCCTTCTTCTGCCCGCGCAGCCGCCGCACGAGGCGCACGACGGCGACATAGAGCAGCGGCACGAAGAAGACGCCGACGGCGGTGGCGGCGATCATGCCGCCCATGACGCCGATGCCGATCGAGTTCTGGCTGCCGGAGCCCGCGCCGGTGGCGACTGCCAGCGGCAGCACACCGAGCACGAAGGCGAGCGAGGTCATCAGGATCGGCCGCAGGCGCTGGCGCGCCGCTTCCAGCGTCGCCTCGACGAGCCCCTTGCCCTGCGCCTCCTGCTCGATCGCGAACTCGACGATCAGGATCGCGTTCTTGGCCGCGAGTCCGATCGTCGTCAGCAGGCCGACCTTGAAGTAGACGTCGTTGGTCTGGCCGAACAGGGTCGCCGCCAGCAGGGCGCCGAAGATGCCGATCGGCACGCACAGCATCACCGCGAAGGGGATCGACCAGCTCTCGTAGAGGGCTGCCAGGCAGAGGAACACGACCAGCATCGAGATGGCGTAGAGGGCCACCGCCTGGCTGCCCGAGAGTTTCTCCTGGAAGGAGAGTCCGGTCCATTCATGGCTGAATCCTGCCGGAAGCTGCGCCATCAGGTGGTCGATCTCGTCCATCGCCGCGCCGGAGCTGACGCCCGGTGCCGCGCCACCCTGGATCTCGACCGCCGCAGCGCCATTGTAGCGTTCGAGACGCGGCGAGCCATAGGTCCAGCGGCCTGAGGAGAAGGCCGAGAACGGCACCATCGCACCGCTCTGGTTGCGGACGAACCAGCGCCCGACATCCTCTGGCTGCATGCGGGATGCGGCATCCGCCTGGACATAGACCGATTTCACGCGGCCGCGGTCGATGAAATCGTTGACATAGGCCGAGCCCCAGGCGGTCGAGAGCGTCGTGTTGACGTCGGCCAGCGAGAGCGTCAGCGCGCTCGCCTTCTCCTGATCGATCTCGACGGCGTATTGCGGCGTGTCCTCTTGGCCGTTCGGCCGGGTGCCGGCCAGCACCTTGCTCTGGGCGGCGAGGCCCAGCAGCTGGTTGCGGACCTGCATCAGCCGTTCATGCCCGGCGCCGGTGATGTCCTGCAGGTAGAAATCGAAGCCGGCGGTGTTGCCGAAGCCCTGGATCGCCGGCGGTGCCAGCGCATAGACGGTGCCATCCTTGATCGAGCGAAAGGCGCCCATTGCGCGTGCGGCGATGGCCTGTGCCGTCGCCTGCTTGCCGACGCGGTCCGCGAAGGGCTTCAGGCGCACGAAGGCGAGGCCGACGTTCTGCCCCTGGCCGCCGAAGCCGAAGCCGGCGACGGTCAGCACACCCTCGACGAGGTCCTTCTCCTTTTCCAGATAGTGCTTCTGCACCTGGTCGAGCACGCGCAGCGTCCGGTCCTGCGTCGCGCCGACGGGCATCTGCACGCTGGTCAGCAGGATGCCCTGGTCCTCGTCGGGCAGGAAGGAGCTGGGCAGCCGGGCGAACAGCCAGGCCATGCCGCCACCGATCAGGAGGAAGACGAGCAGGAAGCGCAGCGGCCGCGCGACCATGCCGGCGACGCCGGAGCGATAGCCATTGGTCGTGCGCTCGAAATTGCGGTTGAACCAGCCGAAGAAGCCCTTGCGCTCGCCATGCTCGGCGACCGGCTTCAGGATGGTCGCGCACAGCGCCGGCGTCAGCACCATCGCGACGACGACCGAAAGGATCATCGCCGTGACGATCGTCACCGAGAACTGGCGGTAGATCACGCCGACCGAGCCGCCGAAGAAGGCCATCGGCACGAACACCGCCGAGAGCACGGTCGCGATGCCGACCAGGGCGCCGGTGATCTCGTCCATCGACTTGATCGTCGCTTCCTTCGGCCCGAGCTTCTCTTCCTGCATGACGCGCTCGACGTTCTCGACCACGACGATCGCGTCGTCGACGAGCAGGCCGATGGCGAGCACCATCGCGAACATCGTTAGCGTGTTGATCGAATAGCCGAAGAGCGCCAACACGCCGAAGGTACCGAGCAGCACCACTGGCACCGCCAGCATCGGGATGAAGGTCGCGCGGATGTTCTGCAGGAAGACGAACATCACGACGAAGACGAGCAGGATGGCCTCGAACAGCGTGTGCACCACCTTCTCGATCGAGAGGGTGACGAAGGGCGTGGTGTCATAGGGGTAGGTGACTTCCACGCCTTCCGGCAGGGTCTGCTTGAAGCGATCGATCGTCGCCTGCACCGCCTTGGCCGTGTTGATGGCGTTGGCGCCCGTGGCGAGGCTGATGGCGAGACCGGTGGTCGGGTTGCCGTTGTAGCGCGATGAGGTGTCGTAGCTCTTCGCGCCGAGTTCGACGCGCGCGACGTCGTTGAGCCGGACGATCGAGCCCGAGGAACCGCTCTTCAGGATGATGTTTTCGAACTGGGCAGGGGTCTGCAGCCGGGAGGCCGCGGTGACCGTGGCGTTCAGCTGCTGGCCCTTGACCTGCGGCAGGCCGCCGAGCTGGCCGGCCGAGACCTGCGTGTTCTGCGCCTGGATCGCGTTGATGACGTCGCTCGGCATCAGCGCGTATTTGCGCAAGGCGTCCGGGTTCAGCCAGATCCGCATAGCGTAGCCGGCGCCGAAGAGCTGGGTCGTGCCGACGCCTTCGACGCGCTTCAGCGTATCGTTGAGCGTGGAATCGACGTAGTCGGCGAGGTCGGTCGTCGTCATCCGCCCATCGGTCGAGACGAAGGCGACGACCATCAGGAAGCCGGTAGACGCCTTGGCGACCGTGATGCCGGTGCTTTGCACCACGCTCGGGAGCTGGCGCGTGACGAGCTGCAGCTTGTTCTGCACCTGCATCTGCGCCACGTCCGGATCGGCCTGGCTGTTGAAGGTGAGCGTGATCTGGGCGTTGCCGGTCGCCGTCGAGGTCGCCGTCATGTATTGCAGGTTGTCGACGCCGGTCATGCCCTGCTCGATGACCTTGGTCACCGAATTCTCGACGGTCTGCGCGTCGGCGCCCGGATAATTGGCGCTGATCTGCACGGTCGTCGGCGCGATCTGCGGATATTGTGCGATCGGCAGCGTTCGCAGCGCCAGCAGTCCGGCCAGCATGATGACGATGGCGACGACCCAGGCGAAGATGGGCCGCTCGATGAAGAAGCGCGACAGCATGGGTCAGTTCTTCGCGCGGTTGCCGGGTTCAAGCTCGGCCCGCCGGTTGGCGGATTTGAGCTCGCCCGTCGCTTCGTCGACGCTGACCTCGGTCGGCGTCACGACCTGGCCCGGCCGGACAAGCTGGCCGCCTTCGACGATAAGGCGCTCGCCGTCCTTGACGCCGCCATCCACCAGCCAGTTGTTGCCGATGCTGCGGCGCGTGGTCAGCACCCGCTCTTCGACCTTGCCGTCGGGACCGACGAACTTGGCCGTCGCTTCGCCCTTGGTGTTGCGGCCGACGCCGCGCTGCGGCAGCAGGAAGCTGTTCTCGGCGATGCCTTCCTGGATCAGCGCACGCACGAACATGCCGGGCAGCAGCAGTTTTTCCGGGTTGGGGAATTCGGCGCGGACACGGAAGGTCCCGGTCGTCTCGTCGATATTGGCTTCGGCGAATTCGAGTTTGCCCGACTGATCATATTGCTGTCCGGTGTCGAGCTTCAGCTTCACCGCGACGTTGAGGCCAGTGAAGCGCAGCCGGCCTGAGGCGATGTCGTCGCGGAAGCGCAGCAGGTTGGTGCTGGACTGCGTGACGTCGACATTGATCGGATCGAGCTTGCGGATCGTCGTCAGCGCGGTCGCCTGGTTCGCGGTGACGAGCGCGCCCGGTGTCAGCGCGGATTTGTCGATGCGCCCGTCGATCGGCGCCGTGACCTTGGTATAGGCGAGGTTGATTCGCGCCGTCTCGACATTCGCCTTGGCGGCGGCGACATCGGCTTGCGCCTGGGCGAGCGTCGCGTTGGCGTCGTCCATGTCCTGCCGGCTGCCGGCGTTGCGCTGGAACAGCTCCTGATAGCGGCTGGCCCTGACCTGGGCGTTGGTGACGGCGGCTTCCGCCTTCCGCTGCGCCGCGATCGCGCTGTCGAGCGTGGCCTGATAGGGCGCGGGGTCGATCTCGTAGAGCACCTCGCCAGCCTTGACGTCGCCGCCCTCCTGGTAGAGCCGCGACTTGATGATGCCGTTCACCTGCGGCCGGACTTCCGCGACCAGATTGGCGGAGACGCGTCCCGGCAGCTCGGCGGTGATCGCGACGGGCTGCGGATGGAGCACGACGATGCTGACCTGCGCCTGCGGCTGCACCGGGGGGGCTGCTGATTTCTCGCCATTGCAGCCGGCCAGTGCAGTCGCGCAGAGAAGAAGGCCCGGTAGGGCAAGTCGCGACGATGATAGGGCGCGCACGGCCGACATGGAGTGTCCTTTTTGCAGGCGGGCGAATGCAGTGTTCAATCCGCGATTGCGCCTATCGCGTCAATAAGGCGGAAAGCGGGTGGTTGTTGCTGGCCGTCATTCCGAGCCGAAACTGCAACGGTCGGGAAACCACTTCTCGCTAACGATTCGGGCGGGGGAGAACTGAACCTCGGCAGAACCGGGGATGGCTGCGCCGTGGTTCCGCGGACGCTTCTGGATGGACCGAGTCATGATCAGCCTGACGATACGCCGCCGCATTCTGCTCAGCTTCGCAGCGGTGCTCGCGGTGATGTCCGCCATGGCGGCGCTGTCCTATATCTGGTTCGCCGAGGCGGAGCGGGAGGCGGTGAGTGTCGAGACCAAGACCGTCCCCGGCCTCTACTACAGCGCGCAACTCATGTCGGCCTGGAGCGAGAGCCGCGGCCTCACGCGTGAATTCCTGCTCTCCGACACGGCCGACGAAAAGAAGCAGGCACTGGAGAGAATCGCGACGGGGCGCAGCCGTGTCCGTGATGTACTGAAATCCTACGAGAGCGCGATCACGACCCAGGAGGACCGTGCCAACCACGCCCGTGCCGGACAGCTCTTCGACCAGTTTACACAAACCCAGGATGGTATTCTTTCGATCGGCAAGCCTGCGCCTGACGCCCAGCTATCCGAGATGGGTGCGCGGGTCCGGGCCGAACTCGAGCCGATCGCGACGCGTCTTCAGGAGGTCGTCGGTGCGATCCTCGCCTTCAACAAGGCAGAGGCCGACGATTCTACGCGCAACATCGTTTCGATCGTGCGCGCCGCCAAACTCGGGCTGGTCGTCAGCTTCGCATTCGCTGTCTTGCTGGCGATGCTGTGCGGCTACTTCCTGTTCAAGGCCGTGACGGGGCCGCTCGGCAAGCTGCTCGGCATCGTCGAGGTGATGCGTCGGGGCGACTTCAGCGAGCGACTTTCGCTGGCTCGTCGCGACGAGTTCAGTACTGTGGCGGATGGTATCAACGCGATGGCGGACGACCTTGCGGGGTTGATCGGCCAGATCCAGAAGTCGGGCATCCAGGTCAATACCTCGATCACCGAGGTCGCCGCGACCTCCAAGGAGCAGCAGGCGACCGCAAGCGAGATCGCCGCGACGACCACCGAGATCGGCGCAACCGCCAAGGAAATTTCCGCAACCTCGAACGAGCTCGTGCGCACCATGGACGAGGTTTCCGAGGTGGCGGAGCAGACGGCCAAGCTCGCCGGTGGCGGCCAGGCCGGGCTCTCCCGCATGGAAAGCACCATGCAGCAGGTCATGGAGGCGGCCGGCGCGATCAACGCCAAGCTCGCGATCCTCAGCGAGAAGGCCGGCAACATCAATCAGGTCGTCACCACCATCACCAAGGTCGCCGACCAGACGAATCTGCTCTCGCTCAACGCGGCGATCGAGGCCGAAAAAGCCGGGCAATATGGTCGTGGCTTCGCGGTGGTGGCCACCGAGATCCGCCGCCTCGCCGACCAGACGGCCGTCTCGACCTATGACATCGAGCAGATGGTCAAGGACATCCAGTCGGCCGTCGCCGCCGGCGTGATGGGGATGGACAAATTCTCCGAGGAGGTCCGGCGCGGCATGCAGGACGTCCAGCAGGTCGGCGGCCAGCTCTCGGACATCATCGAGCAGGTTCAGGGCCTGGTGCCGCGCTTCGAGGTCGCGAATGAGGGCATGCAGGCCCAGGCCGCCGGTGCCGGCCAGATCAGCGAGGCGCTGGTCCAGCTCGGCGAGGCCGCCCAGCAGACCGTGGAATCGCTGCAGCAGTCGACGCTCGCCATCGACGAGCTCAACCAGGTTTCGACCGGGCTGCGCAGCAGCATCGCGCGCTTCAAGCTGCGCGCCTGACGGAAAGGTCGGGCGGCGATGTTGTTCCTGACGTTCCGGCTGGGGCAAGACCGCTACGCGCTCGACGCCGGGCAGATCGAGGCGATCCTCCCGCTGGTCGCCATCAAGCAGCTGCCGGGCGCGCCTGCCGGCGTTGCGGGGGCGATCGGCTATCGCGGCCGGCCCGTGCCGTTGATCGACCTGAGCCTGCTTGCGCTCGGCCGGCCGGCCGAGCCGCTGCTCAGCACGCGGATTATTCTCTTGCGCTATCCTGTCGCGGCGGAGGAGCGTCGCCTCCTTGGTCTCCTGGCGGAAAAGGCCGTCGAGGCCGTCGAACGCGATCCAGGCGATTTCGTCGCCTCCGGCGTGGAGGCCGGCATGCCACCTTATCTCGGGCCGGTCGCGCCCGACGCGGACGGCCTGATCCAGTGGATCCGGGGCGAAGCGCTGCTGCCGCCCGCGATCCGCGATATCCTCTTCGCCCAACTCGCAGCCGCGCCATGATGGTCGAGACCGGAACCGTGCGCCATTTCGAGGGATTGCTGCAGGAGATGATCGGCCTGAGCAGCGCCAGTGTCGGCGCCTCGGTGATCCGCCACGCCTTGGCCCGGCGGATGGCCGCCCGCGCTTTGCCGGACCTCCACGCCTACTGGACCTATCTCAAGGAGCATCGGGACGAGCGCCAGGAGCTGATCGACTGCGTCGTCGTGCCCGAGACCTGGTTCTTCCGCGATCCCGAGGCTTTCGGCGCGATGACCGAGCATTTGCGGGGAAGGGAGCGTCCGTTCAGGCTGCTCAGCTTGCCCTGCTCGACGGGGGAGGAGCCCTATTCGATCGCGATGGCGCTGTTCGATGCCGGTTTCGCGGCGGCGGACTTCACCGTCGATGCGGTCGATGTCAGCACCCGCAACCTCGCCTATGCGGAGCGGGCGGTCTATGGCCGCAATTCCTTCCGCGGCGCCGATCTCGCCTTTCGCGAGCGCCATTTCGAGGCCTTCGAGGGCGGCTTCAGGCCGCATGATCGCGTCAGGCAACAGGTTCGCTTCACGCTTGGCAATCTGCTCGGCCCAGCCGTTTTCACCGACCGCCAACACTTCGATGTCGTCTTCTGCCGCAACCTGCTGATTTATTTCGATCGCGAGACGCAGGGTCAGGCCCTGGCGCGGCTCAACGGCATGCTCGCGGCCCACGGCCTGCTCCTCGTCGGCCCGGGCGAATCCGGTTTGCCCTCACTGCACGGCTACGTCTCGGCGAGACGGCCGAGGGCTTTCGCCTTCGTCAAGGCAGCGGCCGCGTCGCCGGTCTCGGTGGAGCCTGAAAGGGCCGCCGCCAGGCGCACGACGCGCGCCCTGTCCGCTCCTGCCATGCAAGGTCGGCGCGTGCCCATGCCAATCAAGCCCTTTGCCCGCCGGACTGCCCCCGTCGAACCGGTGCCGCCGGTGCCAGACGTGACGGGTGACGATCTCACGGCCGCCCGGGCGGCGGCCGATGCCGGACTCTTCGCGGAAGCGCGCAAGGCCGCCGAGCGACATGCCGCCCAATACGGTCCCTCGGCCGAAGCCTTCTATCTGGTCGGCCTGACCTATGACGCCGAGAACGAAGAGGCGCAGGCCGCAGGGCAATACCGGAAAGCGCTCTATCTCGCGCCGGACCATCGCGAGGCCCTGGCCCATCTGCGGCTCCTGCTTCAGCGGCAGGGCGACGAGGCGGGTGCAAGGGCGCTGACGCGCCGCCTCAGTCGGCTCGGCGAAAAGGGTGACACCTGATGTCCGGGGCCGAAGCGATTATCATCCAGACCGCGGATAGCATTGACGACTGCTGGCAGCGGATCGGTGTTCAGGGCGATCGCTCCTGTCCGGAGCTGGCGGCACATCTGCATTGCCGCAACTGCCCAACCTATGCGCGGACCGCGCGGCAGCTGCTCGACCGGCCGCTGCCTCCGGGCTATCGCGACGAATGGACCCGCTTCTTTGCTCGCGAGACGACGGAGACGGTGGGTGAGGGCGAGCGCGACACTGTCCTCATCTTCCGTATCGGGGAGGAGTGGCTCGCGCTTCCGGTCGCAACCTGCCAGGAAATCGCGGAGCCGCGGCCGGTCCGCTCCTTGCCGCATCGCCGCAGTACCGCGGTGCGCGGCATCGTCAATGTCCGTGGCGAGCTGCTCGTCTGTCTGTCCCTGGCGGAGTTGCTCGGCGTCGGTGCGGCCGGCGCCGCCCGCAGCGAGGGGCGGCTCGCGGCTTTCCAGCGCCTCGTCGTGATCGGTGGCCGCGGCGGGCGGACTGCCTTCGAAGTGGACGAAGTGCACGGTCTCCACGGTTATGACCGTGGCGAGCTTGGCCCGGTTCCCGCCACGGTCGGCCGGTCTGCGACGACGGCGGTCTCGGCAATGCTGCCCTGGAACGGGCGCGCCGTGGGCTGCCTCGATGCGGCGACCCTGCTCGACCTGATCGACCGGAGCATCGCATGAGCGGCGATGATTTCAGCGAACTCTCGATGTTGGAGCTGTTCCGGGCGGAGCTGGCCTCGCAATCGCATGCGCTGACGGCGGGGCTCCTGGCGCTGGAACGGGATCCCGCGGCACCGATGCATCTCGAAGCCTGCATGCGCGCCGCCCATTCCCTGAAGGGGGCTGCGCGCATCATCGAGCTGACGCCTGCCGTGCGGGTCGCGCACGAAATGGAGGAATGTCTCGTCGCCGCGCAGCACGGCAGGCTGACGCTGACCCGTATCCATATCGACACGCTGCTTGCGGGCGTCGATCTGCTGGCTGCGATCGCGGCGCAGGAGGGCGGCAGCGACGAAACGATGCAGCATCGGATCGACGCCTTCGTCGAGACCCTGCGTCAGCCGAAGCAGCAGTCGTCAATTGCGCTGCAGACCTCCGACGGGCCAGGCGATGCAAACAGTTTTTCCGTCACCGAGCCTCCGGCCCCGGAGCCCCCGCCGGAGGCCGCGAAATCTGCCGAGCCCTCCGCCGTGGCGGCGCCTGTCGAGGCGTCTGGCGAGCGCATGGTGCGGGTCTCGGCCGACAGCCTGAACCGCCTGCTCGGGCTCGCCGGTGAATCGCTGATGGCGGCGCGGCGATTGCGGCCCTTCAACGACGGATTGCTGCGGCTGCACCGCGTGCAGGGCGAATTGTCCCGAAACCTCGACGCCTTGCGCGCCGCCTTGCCGGCAGGGACCGACGAGCGGGCGCAGCAGGCCCTCTCCACCCTTCAGCTCCGGCTGGAGGAGGGGCAGGCGATCCTGGCCGAGCGGCTGGACGAGCTCGATATCGTGGACCGGGGTGCGAGTGACCTCGCCAACCGGCTCTATGACGAGACGCTGGCCAGCCGGATGCGTCCCTTCGAGGACGGAGTCCGGCATTTCTCGCGCACGGTGCGCGATCTCGGGCGTGCCCTGGGCAAGCCGGTGCGGCTCGACATCGTCGGCGGCTCGACGAGCATCGACCGCGACATCCTCGAACAGCTCGACGCTGCGCTCGGCCATCTGCTGCGCAATGCGGTCGACCACGGCATCGAGCCTCCCGATGAGCGTCGCGCTGCCGGCAAGCCGGAAGAGGGGACGATCCGAATCGAGGCGCGACACAGCGCCGGCCTGCTCCAGATCATCGTCTCGGATGATGGCCGTGGCATCGATATCGAGGCACTGCGCCAGAGCACAGTGGCGCGCGGTCTGGTCGCCGCTGGGAACGCGGGAAGCCTCAGCGAGGCGGAACTGCTCGAATTCCTGTTCCTGCCTGGCTTCTCGATGAAGGCTTCGGTGACCGACATCTCCGGGCGTGGCGTCGGGCTCGATGCCGTGCAGGCCATGGTCCGGCAGGTGCGCGGACAGGTCGGCGTCGTCTCGCAGCCGGGCCGCGGCACGCGCTTCCAGTTGCAGCTGCCGCTGACGCTCTCCGTAATCCGGGCCCTGCTCGTCGAGATTGCCGGCGAGCCCTACGCCATTCCGCTCGCAGCCATCGCGCGCACCTTGCGCGTGGCGCGGGAGGAGATCGCCTTTCTCGAAGGCCGTCCGCATTTCCGCTTCGAGGACCGGCAGGTCGGTCTTGTCGCGGCGCATGAAATCCTGGGGCAGGGCCAGCCGGTCTTCGATGCCGGCGACCTGGCTGCTGTGGTGGTCGGTGCGGGGGCGGGAACCTATGCGCTGGTCGTCGACCGCTTCCTGGGCGAACGCGAACTCGTCGTGCGCCCGCTCGACGAGCGACTTTCCAAGGTCAAGGACGTCAGCGCCGCCGCCTTGCTGGAGGACGGCAGCCCCACCCTGATCCTCGATGTCGAAGACCTGATCCGCTCGATGGAGAAGCTGGTCGGCGCCGGCAAGCTCCGCTCGCTCGAGCCGGTTGTCGCGGAAGCGGGCCGGGCACGGCGCAAGCGCGTGCTGGTGGTCGACGATTCTCTGACGGTCCGCGAGCTGGAGCGCAAGCTGCTTGCCCATCGCGGCTTCGAAGTCGAGGTCGCGGTCGACGGAATGGATGGCTGGAACGCCGTGCGCTCCGGCGGTTTCGACCTCGTCGTGACGGATATCGACATGCCGCGCATGGACGGAATCGAACTGGTCACGCTGATCCGCAGGGACGGCAACCTGCGCAACCTGCCGGTGATGATCGTCTCCTACAAGGATCGCGAGGAAGACAGGCGGCGCGGGCTCGATGCCGGCGCCGATTACTATTTGACCAAGAGCAGCTTCCACGACGAAACTTTGCTCAACGCCGTCGAGGATCTCATCGGCGAACCATGAGATTCGAGACCGGGGTTGGGGAGCGTCATGAGGGTCGGGATCGTCAATGATCTGCCGATGGCCGTCGAATTGCTGAGGCGGCTCGTCTCTTCCTCCGGCGAGCACAAGGTCGCCTGGATCGCGATGAACGGCCGCGAGGCGGTGGAGGCCTGCCGGCGCGACCGGCCGGACGTCGTGCTCATGGACCTCACCATGCCGGAGATGGATGGCGTCGAGGCCACGCGCCTGATCATGGCCGAGACGCCGTGCCCGATCCTGCTGGTGACCGCGAGCGTCGATGCCAATGTCTCCGGTGTCTATGACGCGATGGGCTATGGCGCGCTCGACGCTGTCGATATCCCCACCGTCGGACACAGCGGCGGAGCCTCGGCCCAGGGGGCGGTCTTGCTGGCGCGCATGGCTGCGATTGCGCGCTTGTCGCGCGACGAGCCCCGGGCGCCGCGCTCGTCGACTCCGCCACGGGTGCGGGCGTCGGCCGGATATCCCCTGGTTGCGATCGGTGCTTCGGCCGGCGGCCCGGCGGCCGTGGCCACGCTGCTTGGGGAACTGCCGGCTGATTTCCCGGGAGCGATCGTGCTGGTCCAGCATCTCGATGCGCAATTCGTACCCGGCTTCGCCAATTGGCTCGGCCAGCAATGCAGCTTACCGGTCCGCCCTGCCGAGGTCGGTGAGCGACCCACGGCGGGAGTGGTGCTGATCGCGGCGAGCGGAGACCATCTCGTCTTGGGAGCGAATGGCGAGCTTGGCTACAAGGTCGAGCCGCGCGACTACCCTTACAGGCCTTCGGTCGATGTCTTCTTCGAGAGTGTCGCCCAGAACTGGCGTGGGGAGGTGATCGGTGTCCTCCTGACCGGTATGGGGCGTGACGGCGCGCGCGGCCTGAAGCTCTTGCGTGAGCGGCACCATTTGACCATAGCACAGGATCAGGCGACGAGCGCGGTCTACGGCATGCCGAAGGCGGCCGCTGCCATCGGCGCTGCTGTCGAAATTATGCCGCTCACTGCAATCGCGCCGCGCCTGGCCGGTGCGTGCGCCCGGCCGCTGCGATAAGGTATGCCACATGGGAGGCGAAATGACCCGTCCCGTCCCCGACGTTCCCGCCCCGGCGGACAGCTACCTCTCGATGGTGCTGCTAGTGGACGACCAGGTGATGGTCTGCGAGGCGGTGCGCCGGGCACTCGCGCATCATCCCGATCTGGACTTCCACTATTGCACCGATCCGCATGAGGCGATGGAGGTCGCCCTGCGGGTGAAGCCGACCGTGATCCTGCAGGATCTGGTGATGCCCGGGGTCGACGGGCTCGATCTGGTGCGGGCCTATCGCCAGAATCCGGCGCTCCATTCGGTGCCGGTCATCGTGCTCTCCACCAAGGAGGACCCGGCGACCAAGAGCGACGCCTTCCAGAACGGCGCCAACGATTATCTGGTGAAGCTCCCCGACAAGGTCGAGCTGATCGCGCGCATCCGCTACCACACCCGTGCCTATCTCGATCACCTGCAGCGGGACGAGGCCTACCGGGCGCTCCGCGAGAGCCAACGCGAGCTGATGCGCGTCAATCTCGAGCTCGAGCGGCTGACCCGCATCGACGGGCTGACCGGGTTGGGCAATCGCCGCTATTTCGACGAGTATCTCGCGGCGGAGTGGCGGCGCAGCCTGCGCACCGGCACGCCGCTCTCGGTCCTGATGGTCGATGTCGACCACTTCAAGCAGTATAACGACGCCTATGGCCACCTCGCCGGCGACGATGTGCTCAAGCAGGTCGCGGGCGTGATCCAGGATGGCGCTGCGCGCTCGACCGATCTCGCGGCCCGCTTCGGCGGCGAGGAATTCGTCGTCATCCTCACGGATGTGTCGCAGGCGGGCGCGACCCATGTCGCCGAGCGCATGGTGCAGGCCGTGCGCGAGCTGAACATCGCCCATGGCGACGGCAAGGTGACGATCAGCGTCGGCGCCGCCACCGCTTTCCCTCAGCCGAAAAGCGAGGCTGGCCTCCTGCTCAACGCCGCCGATCTCGCCTTGTTCGACGCCAAGAATGCGGGGCGCGACCGTGCCGTCGCCGCGGCCGTGGCGATCGGCAAGCCGGAACAGGACCGTGCCGTTGGCCCAGCCTGAGGGCGAGCTTTTTCGCGGTCGTCAGCGCGGGGCGTTGTCGGTGTCTGCCGTGCTTAACCATAACGCACAGGCCCTTCATCGCCCTGTCGAATATTTAAAGTCTTGGGGTGTAACCTTGGAACATCGAGCCGATGAGGAGATCCGCCTCTCGGGAACCTGTGGCTTTGGGAAAGAACGGTGCGCGGCTCCATTGTCGAAGCACCGGGCAATCCGTGGTTTGGGCTCCGGATGATCTGAGAGAATGATCGCATACATTGGCAATATCCTCGACGAGAGTTCGGCGATGAGCCCTTTGACGACCGGGGTGCCGCTTCTGGCCGTCGGCAAGCGAACTGAGAGGCTGACATGCTTTGGCCTCGAGAATCGCCTGCGTCCGAACCGGCAGGTCATGCCGACGATCGAGGCGGCGCATCCATGAGCGATCGGAGGCGGCTCGCCGCAGCCGCGGGGCGGGAGCTCGAAATCGTCACATCCCATGAAAGGCTCGTGGCGCTCGCTGCGGCCTGGGATGCCTTGTGGCGGCGTTGCGATGGCCTCGTCTTCCAGAGTCACGCCTGGATCGAAGCGTGGTGGCGAACCGCTACGCGTCGTGACGAACGCGGCCTGCTGATCGGGCTCGTCTGGAACGGGGACGTTCTGGAAGCGGTGCTTCCCTTTGCCACGATCCGGCGCCGTGGCGTCACGATCCTGGAGTGGGCTGCCAAGGAGCACAGCGACTACGGCGATGCGCTCCTCGCGCCGGACCGGAACCAGGGCGCTGTCGCCGCTCTGTGGCGGGAGATCGCCGCGACGGGCCGCTTCGACATGGTCTACCTCAATCGCCTTCTGCCGGAGGCTGCGATCAGGGGTGTCTTCGCCACCGATGTCGCCGCGCGCAGGCTGCGCCTCAATCACCGCAGCGAGATCAGCTATCGCGTGATCGGGCCATGGCAGCGCGGCGCGGATTGGTTCGGCGCACAATCGAAGAGCTTGCGGCAGCACCATCGCCGCGGCCGGAAGTTCATGGAGGAAGCCGGGGGCTACCGCTTCCGCCTGCTGGGGCCTGAAGAGCCGCTGGAGGCGGTGCTCGCGCGCGTCGCCGCCCTCAAGCGCATCTGGCTCAAGCGGCATGGCTACGCTTCGGATCTGTTCGATGAAGGCGCGCCGGCTCTTCAGGCGCTGGTCGAGGTCATGGCGAAGCTCGGCATCCTGCGCATCTTCGTGCTCGAATGCTCCGGTACGATCGCTGCCGTCTCGATCAATTTCGTCCAGCGTGATCAGATGATGGTGTTCATCCCCACCTACGATCCGGAATTCGAGCGCTGGTCACCCGGCACGCTCCTGATCATCGAGTACATCCAGTGGTCGATCGATCAGGGCCTGTCGACGGTCGATTTCCTGTGCGGCGGCGAGGAGTACAAGCGGCGCTTTGCCACCGAGGCGGTGACGCTCGAATCGATGACGGGCGCACGCACGCTGCTCGGGCGGATGGCGATCATGGCCGACCAGGCCGGCCACGCAATCAGGTCCCGGCGCGTTTCGCAGCCGGTCAACGCCGAGCGATCAGAGGCTTCCGTGCCAGTCCCGAGCCGTCGATGAATTCAAGGCCGCCGGCGCTGTTGAGGCTGTGCAGGCGGCGCCCCGGCCAGAGCTTCCCCGGCCGAAGGATAGTCTCGATCTCCTGAGAGAAACCTTCGCCGTCGAGACGGGTGACCCGGGCGATGCCAAGCGCCTTGCCATAGCCGAGGCGGCAATCCTGCACCGGGCGGAGCAAGGCTCCCTCGCGCAGCACCATCCGCCCCGCCGGCCGGGCCGATGCGATATCGATCAGGACCGGATTGCCGGGATGCGGCGTCCAGGGTCCACGGAAATCCGGCGCCGACCAGAGGTGGAGCGCATCCGAATAGGAGCCGCCACCGTCCCGCACCGTTGCGAACAGCCACCACAGGCCGCCATGCTCGACCAGCGTCGCATCGCTCGCGACCACGTTGTCGATCAGTGTCGTCTCCCGCACCCATCCGCCGGGGAAGGCGGTCGCCCGGAACAGGTCGATGCGCCCGGCACTACAGCTCTCGGGGATCATCCAGACCTCCCCGTCGCGTTCGAAGACAAAGGGGTAGGAGAGGTGGCCGGGCTGTTCCATCACCGGGACGGGCGTTCCCAGCGGGCCGTCCGGCCCGAACTCGACGGCCGAGATGATGCCCTTGCCGACGGCATGGACGAAGTCCTCTACGAAGAGCGTGACCCGGCCGCGATGCTCGATCGGGAAGGGGTCGGCGTAGAAGCGGGTGCCGTCGTCGGGAAGAACGCGCCAGCCCGATGCGGGATGGCGCTGAAGGTCGAACAGGTCCGGTCCATCGAGCTTGCGCCAGCCGGTCCGCCAATGCGGGGCATGGAACCAGCGGCGATAGAACCTGTCGGCGGCTGCGGACAGGGCCGTCTTCAGCGTCGACTGCACGAAGCCGCTGCGCGGAGCTGGGGCGGGTGGCGGTTCGGCGGCGGCAGGCAGGGCCGGGACGCGCAGGTGTTGTCCCCGGACGGCTGCCACGATGAGCGTCACCAGACGGCTCAGGATGTCGTCGAGCATCATCTGCGGGGCGCGGTTGTTCTCGCTGCCCGGCCGCCCAGCCGCGACGAGCGTGCCATTCGCCATGATCTCGACCAGCGGCATCCGGCCTGCAAGCACGGCTGCAACCAGCGCGTTCTCCCCGGTCTGCCCGTCGAAATGGAGCTGCCAACTCCGTGCATCCCCGGCCGCGGAGGCCCCGTCGAGGTCGAGCACCAGATCGGCTGCAACGGAGGCCGGTCGGAGCGGCGGGAGGCCCGTTCCGGCAGGGGCTATGGCGAAGAGCTCGCTCTGGGGCGGGTTCTTTGATGCGCAGGCGGTATTTGCAAAGCACTGCGGCCCTGTGCCGTGTCCGGCAGGGGCTCTCATCGATAATTCCAGCTCCGGCACGGCCCGAAGCCGATCGATCAGATCCAGATGCCATCGCCGCAGCGGAGAGGCACCGATATTCAGCGTCAATTTCATTCCTGAAGCCTGGCCACGCTTCCGGCGGCGCGCGCAGGAGCTGTCTGCACTGTCGCATGCACGCATTGCGATTTGGTTAGCTTGATTGCGAATCCTGACGCAGCGGAAAGATCGCTGCCGCCTGAGCACTTGTTAAGGAGTCGATGGCATTGTGTCGCCCGGAGCGGAGGCCCGTGAGCCCCGTTCCTGAGTTGCGTCGTGTCGAGTAGGGGAATGGCGAGCCTGGCTGCAATCGCTCAAGGACCGGAGGAAACGGTGCAGCCGCCTCCGCCGGAGACTTATCGCCGCCGCCCCGATGGCGCGGTCGAGATCTCCGAGCTATGGCGCATCCTCTGGTACCGCCGTGCCATGATCCTGGCCGTCGCCGGCCTGCTGACCGGCCTTGCCCTGGCCTACGGGCTGACGACCTCGCCGCTCTACACCGCATCGACCCAGCTTCTGATCGATCCTCGCGACCGCAACGTCGTCAATAACGACGTCAATCCGAATACCCTCTCGCCGGATGGCGGCCTGGCCCAGATCGAAAGCCAGACGAGCGTCATCCAGTCCGGCGGCGTCCTGGTCCGCGCGATCCGCGCGACCAAGCTGACGGAGGATCCCGAATTCAACGGTGCCGGGCTGCTCTCACGCCTGCTTGGCAGGGTGGCCGCCGACCCGCCGACGACCGATGGGTCCCTGACGCCGACCGAGGCGCGCACCCTCACCAATCTCCGGCGCAAGGTTTCGGTCAAGCGCGCGGACAAGGTCTTCGTCGTCGATGTCGCCGTAACGACCAAGGAAGCCGGCAAGTCGGCGAAGCTCGCCAACGCCATCGCCGAAGCCTATCTGGCCGACCAGGCCGATTCCCGCAGCCGTGCCGCGACCGAGGCTTCAGACGCCTTGACCGCGCGCCTCGACGAGCAGCGCAAGCGTGTCGAGGCGGCGGAGAACGCCGTCGAGCGCTATCGCGCGGAGAATAATCTCGTCGCCGCCTCCGGCCGCCTGATCAGCGACCAGCAGCTCAGCGAGATCAGCAACCAGCTTTCGGCGGCGCAGGCGCGCACCGCTGCCCTCAAATCCCAGGTCGAACAGATCGCGCAGCAGCGTGCCCGCGGCGGCCTCTCGGGCACGTCGGCCGAGGCGGTTCAATCCCAGGTCATCGGTCGGTTGCGCGAGCAGGAGGCGACGCTGATTCAGCGGGAGGCCGATCTGCAAAGCCAGTTCGGCCCGCGCCATCCCGCAATCGGTGCGGTGCAGAACCAGCTTGCTCATCTGCGCCGCATGATCTCGGTCGAGATCGAGCGCGTCGCGCAATCCGTGCGGACCGACTACGAGCGCGCGCTGGGCAACGAGAAGTTGCTCGCCGGCAAGCTCGACGCCCTGACACGCCAGACGCAGGGGGCCGACAAGGCCTCGGTGCGGCTGCGCGAACTGCAGCGCGATCTCGACGCCGTGAAGGCGGTCTACGGAAACTTCCTTTTGCGCGCCCAGGAAACGCGCGAGCAGGCCAATCTCGATACGACCAATGCCCGCATCATCAGCCTGGCCCAGCCACCTCTGCAGCCGAGCTGGCCGCCCACCTTGCCGCTTGCCGCGGCGGCGGCCGTCCTCGGGCTGGGGCTGGGCATGGGCCTGGCGCTGTTGCGCGAATATGCGGCGCCCCACCTGCTGTCGCCGGCACAGGCGGAGGCGTTGATCGGGGCGCCGGTCATCGGTGTCCTGCGGTCCGGCAAGCCGGCCTCGGCAAAGCGGCGCTGGGGTTTCGGCAAATCCGCGGCATCCGCCGGCAACGCGGAGGCGGATGCCGGGCTCGCGCTGCTCCGGCTCTTCAACACCACGCCGGCTTCCGCCACGGCGGCGCGCAGCCTGCTGGTGACCTCGGCCCGGCCGGATGAGGGCGAGCGCGAGCGCGTTACTGATCTGCTCGCCGCCGCAGCCATGCGACAAGGCGAGCGCGTCCTGCTGGTCGACGCCAATGTCGAAAAGCAGCAGCAGGATACCGGCAAGGGCCTGATGGATGTCCTGCGCGGCGAAAGCAGCCTCGAGGAGGCCATCCAGTTCGAGGGCGGCAAGGACGTCGCGCTGATGTCGGGTGGTCGCCGGAAAGCCCCGCCCCAGAAGGCTCTTGGACGCTCCTTCGCGATGCGCATGCTGGCCGATGCCAGCCGCCATTTCGATGTGGTGATCGTCGATGCCGGGGCGCTCACGTCCAACGTCACGATCGCGCCGCTGGTCGGCATGGCCGAAGAGATCGTCCTCGTTGCCCGACTCCATGAGACGCGCCTGCAGGACGTCACCAAGGCAGTCGAGGCTGCGCGGATCATGGGGCGGACGGTGACGGCGACGATCCTCGTCGATTCCAGCGGGCGGGGCTGATGCAGGCCGCCGGCCTCGGCGACGATGCCCTGAGGCTGCGCCGGGCGCCGGTCTGGGCTCGTCTCGATGCCGTCACGCGCTACGGCCTCTTCGCCACTGTTATCGTGCTGTTCTGCGTATCGGGCGGCATGCTCTGGCTGATCGGCTACAATTATGACGGGCTTGCCGGCTCGGCCGCCACGAAGATCCATCCTTCCACCTATATGATCGTCCTGCTCTTCGGCTGGAGCCTGGTCGCTGGCGGCGATCCCGTCAGCCGCAGCATCCATCTCGCCAGCGCCAGGCCTGCCACGCTGCTGATGCTGGTCGTCGCCATGGGCACATTCGTCGTCACGGTGCTGCGGGACGGTCCCGGCATCGGCGGCCTCGTCGACACCTACATCGCAGCAGGGCTGCTGATGCTGCTGCTCGTCGATGCCGATGACGACACCATGGCGACGCTGACGACGATGCTGCACGTCATGATGACGGTGAACGCCCTGCTGGCGCTCTTCGAGTTCGTGACCCAGGTCAGGGTCTTCCCCTATCGCTTCGACGGCATAGCCTTCGAGACCGACACGCGCTCCACGGCTCTGCACGGCCATCCGCTGGTCAATGCGATGATCACGGCCTGCTATCTGATGGCGCTGATCAGCGGCGCCCCCTCGCTGTCGCCCACGACGCGGGGCGTCCTCATCGCGCTGCAGAGCGCGGCGCTCGTCGTCTTCGGCGGCCGTACCGCCTTGCTGACCTCGTTGTTCTTCGGCCTGATCTATGGCGCGGGGGCGCTGCTCGGGCTGCTGCGCCGGAACCGGATCTCGCTGATCGGAGCTGCGATAGGCTGTGCCCTGATCGCTGTTCTGCCGGTAGCGATCGGCGGGCTGGCGGAGCTTGGCTTCTTCAATGACGTGCTGGGTCGCTTCGTCTCGGACGGTGGCAGTGCCAATGCGCGCAAGGAGATGTTCGACCTGCTGGCGATGTTCTCTCTTGGCGACCTCATCATCGGCCCCGACACTCAGCTCGTCGACACGCTGCGCCGCGTCAACGGTCTCGAATGGGGCATCGAGAACCCGTTCATCCGCATGACCCTGTATCAGGGCGCGATTATCATGGCGCTCGTCACGCTGGCCTTCGGGCTGTTCATGTATGAGCTCGGGCGCGGGCGCCGGGGCGTCTGGCTGGTCATGATCGTCTGGATCATCCTGCTGAACGGCTCGGAGAGCGTCGCGACGAAGACCACGCTCGTGGCCAAGTTCATCGTCCTGGTGCTCTGCCTCTATCCCCGGGAGCGCCCGGTCGGGCCGAGCCGGTTCAATCAGGCATCCTCAGCCCCAGGGCCGCGATCATTGTCGGGTCGGGCCGCCGGCTGACGTCGTCGATCAGCCCCATGCTGTCGAACAGGTTCCAGAAGGCCCAGGGAAAGCCGAGCTCCTCTGCGCTCTGCCGCACGTCGCGGACATAGCGCGCGCGGTCGTCCGCGCCGGCCGCCGCGATGCCGGCGCCGGAGCGTAAGGCTCCGAACTCGCCCATCAGGACACGCCCGGGCTCGACGCCTTCTCGTTTCGCCCAATCGGCGACCTGCCGTAGATAGCCGTCGATGAAGGGGCGGGCGGGTTGCGCCTCGAAATACTGCTTCAGGACACGCTCGGCCTCCCTGTAGGTCGCTGCACCACTGCCCAGTGGCGGTTGGCCGGTCGTTTCCATCCTCGTGCGTACCGCGGCCAGAGTCGTCGCGAGATTGCCCTGCGCTGCTGGCCAGGGAACTGCGTTCAGAACCGGGTAGAACGGCTCGCTCATCCAGCGCGCGCCCTGATGCGAGAAGACATAGGGCTCGTAGAAGTGGAAGGTGAAAAGCAGGGGCTCGAAGGCGGCCAGGGTTCGCGCCCGCAATGCCGGGAGGCCGGCGATCATGCTGCCGCAGGCTCCCGTCGCCAGCAGGGTCAGTCCCGGCGCCGCGCCGCGGGCAGCCGCCAGCAGCCGCCGCTGCATGTCGTCCCACTCGAGCGCACCGCAGGACTGGGGCGGCTCGTTGACCGGTTCGAAGGCAAGTCGGCGCGGCCCCAGCCTGCCCAGCAGGCCGGCGATCTCCTCCACGAGGTCGCGATAGGCGGGAAATCCCGGCGCGCCCGGCCCGCTGAACAGGCGATTGGGCGTCCAGTAATGCGTGGCGGCATTGGCATGGAGATTGACGATCACTGCGAGGTCCTGCACCCGCGCGAGCGCCACCGCGGTGATGAGCTGGTCGAGCAGGGCAGCCCGGACCGTGGGGGTGGCCGCCAGGAACGGGCCGGGGTCGACCGGCAGCCGGACGAAATCGAAGCCGGCCCGGCGCTGCAGCGACAGGTCGCGCTCCGTGGGAACAGGTCGGTCGAGCTGGAAGGGCGGCCAGTCGTAATCGGTACGCGGCGCTGGGTGCTCGCGCGTCAGGGAGAACCAGGGCCAGAGGTTGATGCCGCGTCGCAGCAGGAGCGGCTGAGCCGCCTGCGCCGGCTGGCGGCCGACAGCGACGGCACCGGCTCCCGCCAGGACTGCGCGGCGGCTGAGCCTCATCGCGGCTCGTTGCTGACCATTCCGGTCGGTTGCAGGGCCGGTCGCGGCACGCGATCTGTCAGGGCGAGGGCTTCCCGCTCATAGGCTTCGAGCACGGCTTGCCAATCGAAGGCCTCGCGCGCCCGGGCTTGCGCCGCGGCCTTCAGGCGCGCCGCGAGCTCATCCTCGCCGAGGAGGCTTTCGATCGCGGCTTCGCAGCTTGCTGCGTCGCTGAAGAACAGCCCGGCTTCGCCGGCCGTCCAGCGGTTATAGGGGTTGTCGTGCGCGATGACCGGGTTGCTCGCCCAGAGCGCTTCGACCAGGGACGGGTTGGTGCCGCCGACGGTGTGGCCGTGCATGTAGCCGCGCGCGTGGAAGCGCAGGGCCTGCACCGTATCCGCCTCGTAGATGGCGCCGGGCATGATCACCTCCGGGCCGGCTGCTTCCCTGACTTGTCGGTGATAGGGATTCCCATCGACGAAGGTCCCCAGCACGACCAGCTTCATGCCGCGCGGCTTGCGCGAAAAGGCCTCGACCAGCGTCAGGATTGAATTGTCGGGCTCGATCCGGGCGATCGAAATCAGGTAACGGCCACTTTCCAGGCCCAACGCGGCGAGCGGTTCGGTTGGGGCGGATTCGATCGGCACGCCGCCATAGGGGATCATGGCCGTTGCGCTGCGCGGGCGCCGCGTCGCCAGGTGATCGGCGATGACGGGATGATCGGCGACGAGGCGATGAGAGGTCCAGGCGGCAATCCATTCATTGGCCCAGAACCAGCCACGGACCGGCAGCGACCATTTCGGCCTGCGCCATTCGATCCCGTCCATGTTGGTCAGGATCTTGCGCCCGGCAAGACGCAGATAGGGCAGGAAGACCGCACCATTGTAGCCAAGCACGAGGCTGACGGCTTGCCGTCGGGCCGCGTCCCGGGCGCAATGCCAGTCGAATTCGAGCGTCGCGCGCGGGCCTGTCGAAGCGACCTGGGTCTGGATGAGCTCGATGTCGCGCCAGGTTTCGCTGCGGAAGCGCTCCGTGACGACGGGAACTTCCTCTTGGCAATACACGCCGATCCGCCAGCCGCGCCCTGCCAGAAATAGTGCAAGTTTCTCTGCAAAGGTCTCGAAACCGCCATGCGCGGCCGGAATACCTCGTGTTCCGAGGATCAGCAGCGAGGGGGAGGTGTGAGGCATGATCTTGTCCGGCAGAGGCGCTAATGCATATTAAGCTAGCTCTAGTGCCTTTAATCTTGCCTTGAATTTCAGCCTTTTATTCTTCTTTTATCGATAATGGTTAGGGCGTTCTTTCCAGCACTGCAGACTCGGGAGCCGAGCCGCAGGGCGGCGCCCCCAGACGGAACCGATCGTGACGCCTCGCATCGCCTGCATCCACCAAGGATACGAACTCTACGGCTCGGATCGCAGTTTTGCTGAAAGCGTCGCGGCACTGCGGCAGGCCTATCCGGCCGCCGAGATCGAGGTCGTCCTGCCGCGGGAAGGCCCGATCCTCTCGCTGCTGAACGGTACGGCCAGCCGCATTGTCATCGAGCCGCTCTGGGTGCTGCGCCGCCGGAATCTGCCAAGACTGCTGGCAGCCGCGCCCGTCGCGCTGCCGCTCGCGGTGCTGCGCGCCGCCCGGCGCCTGCGGCGCTGCGACCTCGTCTACATCAACACCTCGGTGATCGTGGATCACACGCTCGCCGCGCGGTTCTTTCCCGGCAAGGCCATACATCACATCCATGAGATCCCGGAAGGGGCGACCCGCACCTTGCTGCGACGCCTCATTCTGTGGGGCCGGAGCCGCCTGATCTTCAATTCGCAGGCCACGCGGCAGGCTTTCCCGCTGCCGCCCGGATATGAATCCGACGTGATCTACAACGGCGTGACAGGCCCGGCGGACTGGTCGCCGACGGATTATGACGGTTCGCGCCCACTGCGGGTGCTGATGCTGGGCCGCATCAACCGGATCAAGGGGCAGGAGATTTTGCTCGCCGCCGTCGCCGCACTCAGCCCGGAGTTGCGCGAGCGGGTCGAGGTGCGGATCGTCGGCAGCGCCTTCGAGGATCCCGATCTCGAGCGTGCCCTGCACGATGCCGTGGTTGAGGCCGGGCTCGACGGTCGGGTCCGGGTCGAGCCCTTCGTCGACGACCCGTCGCCGCTCTATCGCTGGGCCGATATCGTGGTCGTGCCCTCGCGTCGGCCGGAATCGCTGGGGCGCGTCGCGATCGAGGCGATGGCGTTCGGTCGGCCTCCGCTGGCTTCCGCGATCGGAGGCTTGCAGGAGGTCGTGGAGGATGGCGTGACCGGCCGTCTCCTGCCACCGAACGATGCCGAGGCCCTCTCCCGGGCACTGGCGCAAACCATCCTCGCTCCGCAGGATCTGCCAGCAATGGCCCGTGCCGGCCGGCAGCGTTTCGCGGCGCTGTTCAGCGATCAGGCGGTGGCGCGCGCCATCGCGGCTGTGGCTGGCGACATGCTCGGTCGTAACGGATCCGTCCGCCGATGAGCTTTCAGGCCCTGCGCCGACTGATCCTGCGCCTGACCGTCATGGTCGGTGGCGAGGCGATGCAGAGCGCCTTCCACCTCGCGCTCAACATTGTGCTGCTCCATTCGGCCTCGGCCAGGGACTACGGTATCTTCGCGCTGGCCATGGTGGCTGGCGGCATCGGCCTGACCTATATCCGGGCCTTCACGGCCCTGCCGGCCAGCATCTGCATCGCCGGCAGCCACAGGGTCGCTGCGGCCAATGCCTATGAGGTCTCGTTCGGGACGGCGGCGGCGATGCTCTCGGCACTGTTCGGCCTGGTCGTCGCGATCGTGCTCTCCGGCTGGATCGACGAAGGCGCGGTGAGCGGCGGCACCTTCGTCGCGCTCTGGGCGCTGCGGGCCCATATCCGGATGGTCTTCTTCGCCCGTAACCGCCAGATCCTGGTCAGCGCCAGCGATCTGCTCTTCACCCTGAGCGGCGCTGCCGGAACGGCCTGGGTCGTCTGGGACGATACCCATATCCTGCAGCACACCTTCCTCGTCATGACGGTGGCGAACGCGCTCGGCATCGCGGCGATGCTGGTGCTGGGGCGCCGGCCCATCCGGTTCGGGGCGGGCGCCCATCTCTGGCGCCGCTACAAGCGGCTCTGGCGCGACCTCAAATGGTCTCTGCTGAGCGTTACCATTACGAATTTGCAGGGGCAGGGCATGGCGCTGCTCGTCGCTGCCATCGCCGGCCCAGCCGCCTATGCCCCGATCGCCGCTGCACTGTTGAATTTCGTGCCGCTGCGGATCGTCGCGACGGCCTTCGCCAATATGATGCATCCCGAGATGACGGCGCTGATGGCGCAGAACCAGTTCGCCAAGGTCGGGCGGCTCCTGCGCCACTGGCCGCCGTTGCTGGTCGTTCTCAACCTCCTCTACGGGCTGGCCGTCATGATCGCGCTCCCCTTCATTCGCCCCGACAGCCTCGGCGACACCAGCTTCTTCAACGTCTCGCTGATGGCCTGGGTCGCCGGCGGGCTGTCGGTGCTCTACGTCATGCCGCGCGTCTGGCTCGAGATCGCCCAGGATTATCGCTCGATCGCGATCCTCTCGGCCATCGCGGCTGTCCTCGGCATGCTGATGGTACTTGTCCTGCTGCTGACGGTTCCGCCGTCATGGGCTTTGCTGGGCGCCGCCTTTTCGGAGGTCATCGTGCTGATCGGTTCGTGGGCGATCGTATGGCCGCGGCAGCGGGCCGCGGAACGGCGGGCTGCTGCAGGCTGAGGGCCAGCGAAACGGGGCAGGGGGCGCGGGCCGCCATTTTGCTCTGCCCCGATCGATTGCATGGGGCATTGTCGTGCGCTGCGCTTGCATCGCGGCACCGAACGTTCTTCTGCTGAAATCAACAAAGGTCCGTATTGCGATTCGTGGCCGCCGATTGGCGGCAGGATATCGGGGCGGGCCGTCGCGTATCGGGCTGGGAGGCCGAGGATGACGGATAGCTGGTTGCGTGGGGTTGCCGAGCAGTTCGGCGTGCAGGGAGCGTTGCGGCAGCTCGGTGGCGAATATGATCTCAATTTCCGCGGCAAGACCGCGGAAGGCGACGTCATCGTCAAGGCGATGCGGCCGCTGGGAGAGCCTGCTCTGGTCGATCAGCAATGCGCTGCGATCAGCCATGCGCTCGCGGCCGACCCCGCGCTGCCACTGCCGCAGCTTCTGCCGGCCGAAGGCGCGAAGTTCTGGCGCGAGGTGCGGGACGGCGCGGGTCAGGCGCGCATGGTCTGGGTCCAGCGCGCCTTCGACGGCATCCCGATGGGCGAAGCAGGCCCGCAGCCGCCAGCCGTTCTCTCCGAACTCGGTGCGCTGACGGCCCGGCTCGACCTCGCTCTGCGAGACTTCAAGGTCACCGCCGCTCCCGATGCGGCGAAATGGGACCTGACCCAGGCCGGCTGGATCAAGCCGCATCTGAGCGTGCTGGAAGGCGCGCGTCGCGACCGCATCGCGCAGATCGTTGCCGCCTACGAGGTCCTGCAGCCCGTGCTCGATCGCCTGCCGCGGCAGACGATCCACAACGATCTCAACGACTTCAACATTCTCATCCAGCCGCGCCTCGGCGAGCCCGCCAGGATCAGCGGTCTGATCGACTTCGGCGACATGACGATGGGGCCGCGCGTCTGCGAGATCGCCATCGCCGCTGCCTACGCCATCCTCGACCACGAGGCGCCGGAAGCGGCGTTTGCCGCCTTCGTCGCCGGCTATCATGCCGTTTCGCCGCTGAGCGCCGAGGAGATCGGGCTGATCTGGCCGCTGGTTCGCATGCGGCTGGCCGTCAGCGTCGTCAACTCGACGATCGAGGCCAAGGGTCGGCCGGACGATCCCTATGTCACCATCTCGCAGGCTCCTGCCTGGAGGCTCCTCGAGAACCCGGCGATCGACGGCGATTTGATCGAGGCGCGGCTGCGCAATGCCTGCGGTCTGCCCGTCACCGACACTGCGGGCCGTATCGCCGATTGGCTCGCTGGACAGCGCGGAGCCTTTGCGCCGGTGCTCGGTCGGCCGCTCGACGATCTTCCAGTCGGCTCGCTCGCTGTAGCCGAGGCCACGGTCCCGCAGAATCCCTTCGACCTGCGTGCAGACGAGGCTCGGCATCTCGGCACCGGGCTCGGCATCACCTCGGAGTGGTGGCTCGGCCAATATGGTGAGCCGCGGCTGGTCTATACCGACAAGGCTTTTCGCAAGGGTCGCTGGCTTGCCTCCAACCGCCGCACCATCCACATGGCGGTCGATATCTTTGCTCCCGCCGGCGAGCCCGTCCGCGCGCCTCTCGCCGGCAAGGTCGCTCTGGCCGAGAACCGCAAGGGCCATCTCGACTATGGCGGCGTCGTCATCCTCGAGCACCGCACGCCCGCGGGCGACGTCTTCCACACGCTCTATGGTCATCTCGCCGCCGATGGCGCGGCGAAGCTGAAGCCCGGTCAGGAGATTACGGCGGGCGAGGCCTTCGCAAAACTCGGCCCAGCCGAGGAGAATGGCGGCTGGGAGCCGCATCTGCATTTCCAGCTCGCGCTGACGCTGGACGGCATGGGCCATGACTGGCCAGGCGTCGCCGATCCGGACGATTGGAAGCTCTGGCAGGCGATCTGCCCGAACCCGGCCGCGCTGCTCAACCTGCCGGATGATCGCGTTGCCTACCGGCCAGTCGACGAGGATGCGCTGCTGGCCGAGCGCAAGGCCCGCTTCAGCGCCAATCTGAAGCTCAGCTACAAGCGCCCGGTCACTTTCCTGCGCGGCTGGCGTCACCATCTCTTCGACGCGATGGGGCGTCCCTATCTCGACGCTTACAACAACGTCCCCCATGTCGGGCACGCTCATCCGCGCATCCGCAAGGTGGCGATGGACCAGCTCGCGCGGATGAACTCGAACACGCGCTACCTCCATCCGGCGCCTATGGCGCTGGCCGAGCGGCTCACGGCTAAGCTGCCGAAGGAGCTGGAGGTCTGCTTTTTCGTGAATTCGGGCTCGGAGGCGAACGAGTTGGCGCTGCGCCTCGCTCGCGCCGCCAGCGGCGGTTACGACATCGTCACGCCCGATCACGGCTATCACGGCAACACCACCGGCGCGATCGATATCTCCGCCTACAAGTTCAACAAGCCGAACATGGGCGGGCGCAAGCCCTGGGTGCAACTCGTCGACGTCGCCGACGACTATCGCGGCCGCTTCCGCCGCGACGATCCCGACCGTGCGCTGCGCTATGCACAGCAGGTCGACGGTGCACTGAAGGCGATCGCGGAACGCGGTGGCAAGGTCGCGGGCTTCATCGCCGAGACCTTTCCGAGCGTCGGCGGCCAGATCATCCCGCCGCCGGGCTATCTCGCGGCGGTCTATGAGCGCATCCGCGCCGCTGGCGGCGTCTGCATCGCCGACGAGGTCCAGACCGGGCTTGGCCGCCTCGGCGACTATTATTTCGGTTTCGAGCAGCAGGCGGTGCAGCCGGATATCGTCGTGCTCGGCAAGCCGCTCGGCAACGGTCACCCGATCGGCGCGGTCATTACCACCCGCGCCATCGCCGAGCGTTTCGCAGAGGGGCCGGAATATTTCTCGACCTTCGGCGGCTCGAACCTGTCCTGCCTGATTGCGGCCGAGGTGCTCGACATCGTCGAGGAGGAGGGGCTTTCGGCCAATGCGAAGGCGATGGGCGAACGCCTGCTCGCCGGCATGCGTGACCTGGCGCAGGATTATTCCGTCGTCGGCGATGTCCGCGGCATCGGCCTCTTCCTGGGCCTGGAGCTGGTCACGGATCGCGAGACGCGCGAACCCGCGACCGATGCGGCGGCGCATGTCATGAACCGGTTGCGCGATATGCGCGTCCTGGTCGGGCGCGAAGGCCCTGCCGACAATATCCTCAAGATCCGTCCGCCGCTGACGATCGGCGCCGACGACGTCGAGATGATCCTCGATCGGTTGAAGGTCTGCCTGCGCGAGGTCGAAGCCACGCGCCGGTGACGGAGACCGAACGGCCAGGTTCCCGACTGAGGCCGCCCAGGCCTCAGCTGACAGCGGTGCCGGGTTTGGTCCAGTATTCGGCCAGCGAGACCGGTTCCTGCTTTTGCCCGGCTTCCTGGATGGCGAGGCAGAGCGCCACCGCATTGCGCGCTTCGGCGAGGCTGAGCGACGGCTCGCCCTCGCCGGCGAAGGAGGCGAGCGCGAGGGCGAGGTTCTGCTCAAGTTCGAACAGCTCTCCCGAGAACGCGATGGCACGCTCACTGGCGTCGTCCTCGCCGGCTGCCTGAACCCAGAGCGAGAAGCTGGGGTGCTCGGTCCGGTCGAAAGCTCCACTCCAGTTCGTGCGGACGGCGCCGCTGCTACCGGCGATCTCGAGCAGGGAATGGTGCTGGAAGCCGGCGAGGCATTGCGTCACCAGCGCGCTCGAACCATCCGGCCAGTCGAGCAGGGCCGAGAGCGTCTGCGGCATCGCCGAGCCGTCGCTGGCCCGCACGGTGGCCCGCTGCGGCAGGCCGTTCTCCCGCGCGTACCACATGATGAGATCGACGAAGTGAACCAGCTCCTCCAGGCCGTAGGAGCCGACGCGGGCGGGGTCCTGCCGCCAGCCGCCGGAGCCGGGCTTGAAGGGCCGGCGGAAGAGCGAGAGATGCTGATGGGTCACCCGCCCGATCTCGCCGGCCGTGATGATCTCCCGCACCTGCCGCCATTGCTGCGAAACCCGCAGTTCATGATTGACTGCAACCTGGCGGCCGCTGGCCTGCGCTGCCGCGAGGACGGCGTCGCATTCGGCCAGCGTGATCGCAAGCGGCTTTTCGAGGATGACGTGCCGTCCGGCGTCCAGCGCCGCGACGGCGTAGCGTGCATGCAGATGGTTCGGCACCGTGATGGCGATGACGTCGAGGGGCAAGGCGAGCAGCTCCTCGAAGCTGCGGACGACCTTCGCCGCGGGATAGGTCGACAAGGCGGCCTGCGCCGACGCATCGCTATGGCAGAAGATGGCCGCCAGCTCCGCCCTCTGCACCCGCGCGTAGCTTTGGGCGTGCATGCGTCCCCAGGCGCCGAAGCCGGCAAGGCCGATCCGCATGGCGCTCACTCCTTTCGGATCGTGACATCGGCTGCGACGCCGGCGAAACGTGTCGCGGCTGCATCGGCATTGCGCAGGAGCAGCGAAAAGTCATTGGCGACAGAGACGAAGTCGAAACCGGAGCGGATATGGCGCTCGGAGATCTCGTCATTGGGGGCGAGCGCGCCAACCGCCTTGCCGGATGGCCGGCAGCGCCTCAACCCGTCCTCGATCGCGGCGGTTACGTCGGGGTGGGCGGCCTGGCCGGGCATGCCCATGCTGGCGGCAAGGTCGCCGGGCCCGAAGAAGACGGCATCGACTCCATCCACCGCAGCGATCTCCTCGCAGCGAGCGAGCGCCTCCTTGGTCTCGATCTGCACGATGAGGAAGAGGGATTCGCTGGCACGCGCGGCATAGTCCTTGAAGCGAGTGTAACGGCTCGCGCGGTGCATCGCCGCGATGCCGCGAATGCCGTGCGGCGGATAGCGCAACGACTGGACGGCGCGGCGGGCTTCGTCCGGGGTCTGCACGAAGGGCAGCATCATCGTCGCGATGCCGGCATCGAGGTGCTGCTTGATGAGCAGCGGATCGTTCCACAGCAGGCGGACGATCGGAATCGTCGGCGTCGCGGCGATAGCGCGGCAATGCGCCATCGCGTCGTGGAGCGAGACCGGCGCGTGCTCGCCGTCGACCAGGAGCCAGTCATAGCCCGACCAGCCGAGGGCCTCCGTCGCGTCGACGGAGTTCAGCATCGACCAGATGCCGATCAGCGGCCGGCCTTGACGCATCGCCTCGCGGAACGGGTTCGGCCGGGTGGCATGGATATCGCTGGCGGTCATGTCCGTCTCTCCCGAAGATGCCGAGCGGCGGCGCGCGCTCGTGCGAAAAGAACTGGCGCTGAGCCTGTGGAGCGGTCTAAGCCCGGATGACGAGGAGCCGGAGCATCCAGGACATGGCCTACGCGACGGATGAGGTCGTCATCGCCACTGCCAGGGCGGTCGCGGTGCGGGCGCCGATCGAGACCCATGTGCGGACCTCGTTCGGCATCATGCGTGATCGGCCTGCCGTCTTCGTCGAGGTCGAGGATGATCATGGCCATCGCGGCCTCGGCGAGATCTGGTGCAATTTCCCCTCGGTCGGTGCCGAGCACCGGGCGCGTCTCGTGCTGGAAACGGCGGGGCCGCTGCTGCGCGATCTCTCGCCGCTGCCGGTCGGCGCTGTTTTCGCGAGGCTGATGACGAAGCTGCATGTCCTCGCTATCCAATCCGGCGAATGGGGACCGCTGCGCCAGGTCTGCGCCGGTCTCGACATCGCCTGCCACGATCTCGCGGCGCGGCGCGCGGGGCTGCCGCTCAGCACTTATCTCGACGGGCAGGCCGCGGGATCGGTCGCGGCCTATGCGAGCGGCATCGGCCCGGAAGCGCCGGCGGCGGTCGCGGCGCGGGAGCTCGCGCGCGGCCATGAAAGCTTCAAGCTGAAGGTCGGCTTCGGGGCCGAGACCGACATGCGCTCGCTCGACGCGATCCGCGGCGCGATTGCCGATCGTCGCCTGATGATCGACGCGAACCAGGGCTGGACCCTCGAGCAGGCCATCGAGCACGGGAATCGCTTCGCCGAGTACCGGATCGACTGGCTCGAGGAACCCCTGCGTGCCGACCGCCCCGCTGACGAATGGCGCGCCCTGAGCAAGGCGATGCCGATCGCCATCGCGGCCGGCGAGAATATGAACGGGGTCGCGGAGTTCCAAGCCGCCATCGGTTCCGGGATTTTCCGCTTCCTGCAGCCCGACGCGGCGAAATGGGGCGGTATCAGCGGCTGCCTCGCGGTGGCCAGAGCGGCTCGCGCTGCCGGCCTCGTCTATTGCCCGCATTATCTTGGTGGCGGGATCGGTCTTCTCGCCTCGGCCCATCTGCTGGCTGCGGCAGGTGGAGAGGGCATGCTGGAGATCGACACCAATCCGAACCCGCTGCGTGAGAATCTCGTGCAAGGCCTCATGCCGCTTTCGGAAGGCCGGATGACGTTGAGTCCGCGGCCTGGCCTCGGCATCGCGGACGATCTGGAGGGCATCGTCGCGCGGGCAAGGTGAGGCGCTGCTCACGTACTGCCTCGCCTGACGAGCTCGAAGCCGAGGTCGTGGACGCCCCCGGTCGGCAGCTGGCCGGCGATGCGCTCGCGCAGGACCTCGGCGATCTTCAACCCGATGGCCCGTCGTGGCAGGCTGACCGTGCTCAGGCCTGGCTCGCAGGCCGCGGCGAAGTCGACATCGCCGACACCGCAGATCTTCAGCCGGTCCGGCACGGACCAGCCTCCGCGCCGGGCTTCGAACAGGGCGCCGAGCGCCACGATATCGTTCGTGCATAGCACAGCGTCGACGTCGGGATGCGCCGCCATGAGTTCGGCAAAGGCCTTGGCGCCGCCGACGGAGGTCGGAAGTCCGGGCAACTGCACCTCAGCGGGCGCTGCGAAGCCGATGCTCTGCGCCGTCTCGAAAAAGCCGGCACGCCGGGCATCGGCCCGGTAGTCGCGCTGATGCATGGCGCCGACGAAGCCCAGGCGCCGGGCACCTCGCTCCTTGAAATGTCGGGCGACCGCGACCCCGATATCGCGCTGGGAGAAGCCGATGGCCGTGTCGATCGGGTTGTCGGTCAGCTCCCACATCTCGACAATCGGCACGTCGGTATCCAGCAGGGCGCGCATCGCACCCCGGCTGTGCCGACAGCCGGTGATGACGAGCGCGGCGGGTGACCAGGCCAGCATGGAGGCGATCAGCCGCTCCTCGCTCTCCATCTCGTAGTGGCTGTTGCCGATCAGGAGCTGATAGCCGGTCCCGGCAAGCCCCTCCTCGATCGCTTCAAGCGTCATCGAGAAGAAGGCGTTGATCATCGAGGGAATGACCACGCCGATCGTGTTGCTGCGGGCGCTCGCCAGCGCGCCGGCCATGAGATTCGGCCGATAGGACAGGTGCTCGACCGCCGCCTCGATCTTGCCGCGAACCTCCGGAGAGACGAGTTCGGGCTGCCGCAGGGCGCGCGAGACGGTTGCGGTCGAAACGCCGGCGATGCGTGCGACATCCGCCATCCGCGGGCGCGCCATGCCGGGCCTTTCCCGCAAGGCCGGAGCCGGCTTCGACCGATTGGCGCTTTTCTCCCCCTTCATCAGAAAATGCCCGGCTCCGCTGTTGGAGGGCCATGTTCGAGGAAGTCGAAATCGCAGCCCTTGTCGGCCTGCGTTACCGCGCGTTGGAACAGCATGCCATAGCCGCGCCCGTAATGCGGCGGCGGTTGCTTCCAGACCGCCCGGCGACGCGCGAGCTCGGCATCGTCGACCAGCATGTCGAGGCGGCGGTTGGGCACGTCGAGAACGATCTCGTCGCCGGTCTCGACCAGTGCCAGCGGGCCGCCGACATGCGCTTCGGGCGCTACATGCAGCACGCAGGTGCCGTAATGGGTGCCGCTCATGCGCGCATCCGAGATGCGCACCATGTCCCGGACGCCTTTCGCAAGGAGCTTCTTGGGCAGAGCCAATGCGCCCCATTCCGGCATGCCCGGTGCGCCGACGGGGCCGGCCCCGCGCAGGATCAGCACGCTGTTCTCGTCGACGTCGAGGTCGGGGTCCTCGACGCCTCGGGCGAGGGCGGCGGGTCCGTCGAAGACCACGGCCCGCCCGCGGTGGACCATCAGTGCGGGGCTCGCGGCAGACGGTTTGATCACGGCGCCGTCAGGCGCGAGATTGCCACGCAGGACGGCGATAGCCGGCATCTCGCTCACCGGATTCGAGAGCGGCCGGATGACGTCCTCATCGACGATCCGCGCCCGGCCCAGCGCCTCCTCCAGCGTCTGTCCGAGGACATTGCGGGCGCCGAGATCGAGCCGGTCATTGAGCCGCGACATGAGCCCGCCGAGGCCGCCGGCGAAGTAGAAATCCTCCATCAGATAGTTGCCGGCCGGGAAAATGTTGGCGAGGATCGGTGTCTGCCGGGCGATCGCATCGAAATCGTCGAGCGAAATCGAGAGCCCGGCCCGCCGGGCGATGGCGACGAGATGGATCGCCGCATTGGTCGATCCCGAGAGGGCGACGTCCACGTGCAAGGCATTGCGTACCGAGCCCTGCGTCAGGAGGCGCGAGGGCTTGAGGTCCTCCCAGACCATTTCGACGATCCGCTCCCCGCAGGCGGAAGCCATGCGGGTATGGGCGGAGTCCATGGCGGGAATGCTCGAGGCGAAAGGCAGCGTCAGCCCCAAGGCGTCGACGATCGAGGTCATCGTCGAGGCGGTGCCCATCGTGTTGCAGGTTCCGGGGGAACGCGTCGAAATGCCTTCGATCTCGACCAATTCGCTGTCGCTGAGCACCCCGGCGCGATAGTCGTTCCAGTACTTCATCGTATGCGTGCCGGCGCCGACGCGCGTGCCGCGCCAGCTGCTGTTCAGCATCGGGCCGGCGGGACAGAAGATCGCCGGCAGGTCCATGCTGAGCGCGCCCATCAGCAGGCCTGGCGTGGTCTTGTCGCAGCCGCCGAGAAGCACGGCGCCGTCGATCGGGTGCTGGCGCAGCAGTTCCTCCGCCTCCATGGCGAGGAAGTTGCGGTAGAGCATGGTGGTCGGCTTCACCATGACCTCGCCGAGCGACAGGGCGGGCAACTCGACGGGGTACCCGCCGGCGCGAATGATCCCGCGCTTCACCGCCTCGGCCCGCTCGCGCAGATGCGCGTGGCAGGGCGACAGGTCGCTCCAGGTGTTGAGGATCGCGATCACCGGCCGCCCCATGAACTCTTCGCGGCGCAAGCCCATCTGCTGCATCCGCTGGCGGTGGGCGAAGGCGCGCATGCCTTCTGCCGAGTACCAGCGAGCGCTGCGCAGTTCTTCGGGACGGCGGGACGGCAACGGCATGAACTCCTGGGTCAAGCTGGCGTTAAATGACATCGCTTTCATGAGCCTGTCAATCGACGCAAAATGCCTTTGAATGCCGGATTATTTGGCATGCTCGCGGTCGTTTCAAGCCTGCTTGACCATATGAATGTAACCGCTATCATCGATCTCGAAATCACCCGTAGAGGTGAAGATGCCACGTCTTTTCAGGGAGGGCGGCATGGACCGCAGAACGATCATCAAGGGCGGCCTGGCCGCGGCGGGCACGGTCGCGATGCCGGCCTATCTACGAGCGCAGTCGAACCGCAAATTGAGCATCCTGACCTGGAACATCGCTGACCAGGAGGCCTTGTTCAAAGAGGAGTTCGCCGACTTCAAGGCGCAGAATCCAGGCGTCGAGATCGAATGGCTCGACAAGAAGGGGCCGGAGCTGCCGGCCTTCTACCAGACCCAGCTCGTCGCCGGCACGGCTCCCGACATCATCGATCTGCAGGGGATGATCTGGGTCGAGTGGGCGGCCAACGGCGCCTTGCTCGATCTGACGCCCTACATGCAGAAGGAGCCGGATGTCGCGAAGCTCTACAATCAGGATTACCTGGGAAGCTTCGTCTACGACAAGAAGAACTACGTCGTTCCTTTTTATATCGCCAAGACGCTGCTTTTCTACAACAAGCTGATGTTCAAGGAGGCGGGCCTCTCGGCGCCGCCGAAGACGTTCGACGAAGTCGTCAATTTCAGCCAGGCGATGGCGAAGGGTGAAAAGACGGGCTTCCTGACGCTGAATTTCGACTGGCTCTATTGGCCGCTGATGCAGATGAACGGCATCGAGCTGCTGAAGGCCGATATGAAGACGCCGGCCTTCAACACGCCGAAGACGATCGAGGTCCTCGACAAGCTCGCCAAGGCGACGGCCTCGGGCGGGATCAACAAGATCGCCTGGACCGGGCGCTGGGTGGAGCCCAACGGCGCCTTCGCCTCCGGCAATGTCGGCATGTTGCAGGCCCACTCGGCCTCGTACTTCTTCGTCAAGGGGCAGGCGCCCTGGGTCAATGCGGATACGCTCGGAGCGGTACAGAATCCGGGCAATTGGTCGACCCCGACCAATCATGGCCTCGCCATCTCGAAATCCTCGAAGAACCCGGATCTCGCCTGGGCGCTCGTCAAGCATATGACGGGCAACAAATGGGCGACCGAGTTCTCCGTCCGGCGCCGCATCCTCACCGGCAACATCGCTGCGGACAAGACAGGGCTGGAGAAGGTCAAGGCTGACGACCCGCTGGCGCATGCCGTGCTGCTGACGCAGCTCGAGCATACCGACAAGATGTGCGGCAACTGGCCTCTGCCGAACGACGCGCAGGTCAAGGATGCCTTCTGGCCCGAGGTCCAGAATGCGGTACTGGGCCGGAAGGATGCCAAGACGGCGCTGGCGGACGCCGAGCGCGCCGTGACGCGCGTCATGCGTCGTTCCTGAGGCAGGGGCGGCGCCTGCTATGGTGATGGCCCTGCCTGCCGCGTCCGACCGGCGGCCCACTTCGTTCCTGCGCAGGACCCAGACGCGCCAGACCATGCTGGTCTGGTGCTTCCTGGCGCCGTCGCTGCTGATCTTCCTGCTCTATCGCATCCTGCCGCTGGCCTGGAACGTCGTGCTTTCGTTCCAGGCCTGGTCGCCCCTGCGGCCGGCGGTCTTCATCGGCCTCGACAATTACGAGGAGATGCTGACGGACGATGTCTTCTGGCAGTCGCTCTGGAACACGGTCTTCATCATCCTGTCCGCGCCGGTCGGCATTGCGCTGGCGCTCGGGCTGGCGCTGCTCGTCAACTCCAATATCAGCGGGCGCAACGTCTATCGCACGCTGATCTTCCTCTCCTATCCGCTGATGACGGTCGCGGTCGCGATCATCTGGCGCTGGATGTATGACGAACGCGTCGGGCTGCTGAACTATGTGGCGCGGCTGCTGCACCTCACCGATACGCCGATCCCGTTTCTGAACTCCTTCGTCTGGGCGCTGCCATCGGTCGTGGTCGCCAATATCTGGCAGATGCTCGGCTTCTACATGATCATCCTGCTGACCGGGCTGCAGAACATCCCGAGTTCGCTGTTCGAAGCGGCTGAGATCGACGGCGCTACGGCGAGTGACCGTTTCTGGCGCATCACGCTGCCGCTGCTGCGGCCCTCGATCTTCCTGTGCTTCGTCATCGGCATGCTGAATTCGGTCACCAGCTTCGATCTGGTCTATGTCATGACCGGCGGCGGCCCCGGCCGCGCCACCGAGATCCTCGTCACTTACATCTACAAGCTCGGCTTCGTGCAGACACGGTTCGACTATGCCGCCGCTGTCACGGTCGTGTTCTTCGTCTTCCTGATCGCGGTCGCCTGGGCGGCGAACCGGCTCTCCGGCGGCAATGCCGGCGCCAGGGACATGGAATGATGCGCCGCTCTCCGACCTGGCCGATCCATCTGGCCCTGATGGCCGTCTGCTTCGTGATGCTGGTGCCCTTCTACTGGGTGCTGAAGACATCCGTCTCGGGCGAGAACATCTTCACCTATCCGCCCAACATCATCCCGCGGAATCCGAACCTCTTCTATTATGTCGATGTCTGGTACGCGATCCCCTTCGCCCGCTACTTCCTCAACAGCATCATCGTCTCGGTCATCACGATAGCGGCCAACATCGTCTTCAACGCGATGGCGGGTTATGCGCTGACGCGCCAGTTCAGGGGCAAGGGCTTCATCCTCGTCCTGTTCCTGTCCTGCATGATGGTTCCGTTCCAGGCGACGATCATTCCGGCCTATCTGATCACCGGCAAGCTTGGGCTGCTCAACTCCTATCTCGGCCTCGCCCTGCCGCAGTTCTCGACGATCATCTGCATCTTCGTGTTCAAGGCGAGCTTCGACGCGATCCCGGGTTCGCTGATCGATGCGGCGAAAGTCGACGGCCTGCCGGAATGGCGCATCGTCTGGACGATCATGCTGCCGCTGGCGAAATCCGCCATGGCGACGAATGTGATCCTCTCCTTCATCTGGTCTTGGAACAACTTCCTTTGGCCGTTGATCATGACGCGGACGCCGGAAATGCAGACGCTGCCGCTCGGTCTGGCACGTTTCCTGTCCTACCAGGAGGATACCACCGGCGCGCTCTATGCGTTCTGCATCATGGTGCTGGCGCCCGGCATCCTCCTGTTCCTGCTGGCGCAGAAGGAATTCATCCAGGGGCTCACCTCCGGCGCGACGAAAGGCTAGGGGATGGATGCTTATCCCAGCAGCCGGCCACGGGGCTGGCGGAAATGGCTGCTCAACCGCTTCGTGCTCGTTCCGGCCGTCATCCTGGCGATCGCCGGCGCCTGGGACCTCTATGCCTCGACCCATGATGACGGGCTCGTGCTCGGACAGGTGATCGATGCCCAAGGCAAGCCGGTCGAAGGGGCCGAGGTCACGCTCTGGGTCTTCAGCTTCACCACCTTCGCCGAGAACCGCACCGTCAAAACCGGCAGCGACGGCACCTTCCGCATCACCGGCAACCCGTCGCACAACATCCAGGTCAGCGCGGTGAAGCCGGGGATCGGCACCTCCCAGCGCGTGCCGATCCGGCTCTATTTCCGCTCGCAGAATACGACGCTCTCCGCCCCGCTCGTCCTCTCAGGCAGTGCCTGACCATGACGCGCCCCATCGTTCTGCTGGATCCGCATCCGCGACGGGCCGGCTCGATCTTCGATCCGGAGCAGATGCGCCGGCTGCAGGCGATGGCCGAGATCGTGACGGAGCATATCGACGGGCGATTGCCGGCTGCGCTGGTCGATGCGGCGCTGCCGCGCGTCAGCGCCGTGCTGGGGCAGACCGACCTGCCGGCCGAGCGGATCGCGCAGGCGCCCCATCTGAAGGCGGTCATCAATGTCGAGGGCAATTTCCTGCCCAATGTCGATGCCACCGCCTGCTCCGCGCGCGGCATCGAAATCCTCTCCGTCGCGCCGGTCTTCGCCGTGCCGGTCGCCGAGATGGCGCTGGGCCTGGCGCTCGATCTGGCCCGCGGCATCACCGCAGGCGACCGTGCGATGCGCGAAGGCCGGGAGGCCTATGGCCGCTTGGGCTGTGCCGGCTCGGTCCTCCTGTCGCGAGTGACG
Organism: Bosea sp. AS-1; assembly: GCF_002220095.1. Lineage (GTDB taxonomy): Bacteria > Pseudomonadota > Alphaproteobacteria > Rhizobiales > Beijerinckiaceae > Allobosea. Next base: position 3,770,215 of record NZ_CP022372.1, on the reverse strand, counting down.
ATCGGTCTTGTCGGCTTCGGCAATCTCGGCCGGGCGCTGCGCCGCCTGCTCGAGGGCTTTCGGTCGGACATTCTGGTCCATGATCCCTGGTTGCCTGCTTCCGCGATCGCGGAGGAGGGATGCCGGGCTTGTGGGCTCGATGAATTGCTCGGCGCCAGCGATGCCGTCTTTCTCCTTGCGGGGGCGACGAAGGATAATCCCGGCTTCATCGATGCGGGAGCGCTGGCGCGGATGCGCGACGGCGCCATTCTGGTGCTGGCGAGTCGCGCCGCCATTGTCGACTTTCCCGCGCTGCTCGCCGAGGCCGGGCGACTTCGGGTCGCGACCGACGTCTTTCCCGAGGAGCCTGTTCCTGCCGACGACCCCGTCCGGCGCTCGTCGATGCTGCTATCCTCGCATCGAGCCGGCGGCATCCCGGCCGCTTTCCACGACATGGGCGAACGTATCCTCGATGATCTCGCCCTGATCCTGCGCGGCCTGCCGCCGGTGCGGCTGCAGCGTGCGAATCTTCAGACGATGATGCAGATGCGCAGCAAGCCGGGGCGGGAAGGGGCGGAGCCACGCTCATCGGGCCGGAATTAGCGACAGCCTGGCCCCTCGCAACTCCATCAACCGGCGAAGAGCGGTTCCGGCAGCCCCTTCACGCCGAGGCCGTGGATCGCGAATAGGTTTCCCGCCTGGGGATTGTTCGCGCGCTCGGCCTCGCTCAGCATCGAGGCGGCGCTCGTGACATAGAGCACGTCGAGCCCGTCGCCGCCGAAGGTGCACATGGTCGGGTGCTTGACCGGCATGTCGATGAGCCGGTCGAAGCGACCCTTCGGATCGACTCGGGCGATCTTGCCGCCATGCACCAGCGCGCACCAGTAGAAGCCTTCCGCGTCGACGGTCGCACCGTCGCAACGGCCCTCGATGTCGCGGGTCGAGAAGAAGACGCGGCGATTGGAAATCGTGCCCGTGTCGATATCGAAATCATAGGCGAAGACGGTTTCAGCCCGTGAATCCGCGAAATACATCGTGCGGTCGTCCGGCGAAAAGGCGATGCCGTTCGAGACGATGAAACCCTGGTCCATGCGCTGTACGCTGAAGTCGGGATCGAGCCTGTAGAGCGCGCCGCTGGGATCCTTCAGGGCGCCGTCGCGCGAGCCGCACCAGAAGCGGCCTTTCCGGTCGCATTTGCCATCGTTGAGGACATTGGCCGGCTTTTCCGGTTCCGGATCGACGAGGGATTGCACGCCCCCGTTCGTCAGGTCGACGGTCGCAAACCCGGTCTGCAGCGAGGCGATCAGCCCGCCGCCGCGCCGGATCGCGAAGGAGCCGACGATCTCGGGCATCGGCCAGGTATCGAGCCCACCAGCCGGAGACCAGCGATGAATCGCCGGTGCCAGCGCGTCGACGAAGTAGAGAGCGCCTTCGCCGCCATGCCAGCACGGTCCTTCTCCCAGGGCGAAAGGGCCGGGCAGAACAGTCTCGATCTCGGTCTTCATCGTCGTCACCAGGGCAGAGGCTGATCGTGATAGGTCTGGAAGATGCCGGTGTGATGCCGCCCGGCGCGATGGAGCACGCCGCGCATGCCGGCGACGCTCTCCGCGACCGGCACGCGGCCCCCTGGCTCCGTCGCCGCCCAGCCCGGATGCAGCGCGATGACGCTGATGTGGCGGGGCGCCAGGTCGACCGCGAGGCCCTTCACCACCATGTTGAGCCCCGCCTTGCTGGATCGGTAGGCGTAGGAGCCGCCGCTCTGGTTCAGCGCGATCGACCCCATCCGGCTGGAGACGAAGGCCATGATCTTCAACTCGCTCGCAGCGACATTCTCGACCAGCGTTTCCGCGAGCTTCATGGGGCCGATCAGGTTGGTTTCGAGAATGCGCCGCCAATTGGCATAGTCGGTCTCGCCGAAGGGCGGGTGCGGCCGACCGATGCCGGCATTGTTCAGGAGGATGTCGACAGGTCGCCCGGCCAGCGTTGCGCTGAGCGCGGCAATGTCGGCATGATCGGTCATGTCGAGCTTAAGAACCTCGACATCGCCGGGGATGGCGCGGGTTTCCAGCGCGGTCCCGGGGTCGAGGCAGGTCGCATAGACCTTGTTCCCCTCGGCGGCGTATTGCCTGGCGAATTCGACGCCGAGGCCCGTGTCGCAGCCGGTGATCACGATCGTTGCCATGGCGGTCTCTGCTAGAGGCTGGAAGAGAGGGGAGTGGAGACCCCGCCGGCAGCGGAGCTGTCGAGGCACGCCATGACGAAGGCGAGCCCGGCGACGCCGTCCTCGATGGAAGGCGTCAGGCGCGCCATCTCGGTTGCGGGAGCAAGGCCGCGCCGCGCCAGGATGAGATCCGCGAAACCGCTGTAGAGATTGGCGATCGCCTCGATCATGCCCTCCGGGTGGCCCGGACGCGACAGTCTCGTCGCGTCTCGCGCCGCAACAGAGAGATCGGGACGGCCGGCGCCGATCAGAACGATGTCGCCGTTGAGCTTGCCTTGCTGCAGCTCGTTCGGAGCGCCGTGGTTCCAGGCGAGATGGCCGGTCTCGCCGAAGACGCGGATGGTGAAGGCGTTGGACATCCCGGCGGCGGCATTGCTCACATCGATACGGCCGCGAGCCCCACCGGTGAGCCTGAAGCGGATCTGCGCAATGTCATGAACCTTGCGGCCGGGAACCAGCGTCCCGACCTCGGCCGAGACGCTCGCCATCGGCTCGCCGGTCACGAAGCCGACGAGATGGTGGGCATGGGTGCCGATATCGCCGAGGACGAGCGAGGGGCCGCTGATCGTTGGATTGAGGCGCCAGCGTGCAGCGCCATCGGGCGTCGCCTCGACCAGCGTGGCATTACCCCCGGCGAGGTAGTCGACCTGCACGAGCCGCACGGCTCCGATCTCGCCAGCCAGGATACGCGCCCGCATCTCGCGCAGCATCGGATAGCCGGAATAAGTATGGGTCAGCGCGACCGCGACGCCGCTTTCGCGCGCCAGCGCGGCAAGTTCTCGCGCCTCCGCGAGGTCATTGCACAGCGGCTTCTCGACCATGACGTCGAGGCCGGCCGCAAAGGCCGCCTTGCAGAAGCCGGTGTGGCTGTCGTTGGGTGTGATGATCGCGAGGGCCTCGATGCCGTCCGCGCGCTCCTTCTCTTGTGACAGCATTTCGTCGAGTGTGCCGTAGCAGCGTTCCTCGGCGAGGCCGATGGCGCGCCCCTCGCGGCGCGAGCGCTCGGGCCTGGACGACATCATGCCGGCGACGAGGGTGAAGCGGCCGTCGAGTGCCGCAGCCATGCGGTGTGCCGGCCCGATCATCGAGGGCGGCGCGCCGCCGAGGATGCCGAGACGGATCGGTCGTCCCAGGGCGGCCAGAACGGGGTTGGCTTCACTCATGATCTCAGCCCCAGCATGCGGTCGAGTTCGCCCGATGGCGCGGAACGGCGCATGCCGTCGTCGAAACCGCGCTCCGTGGTGCGGATGATGTGATCGGCGATGAAACGCGAGCCTTCGCGTGCGCCATCGAAGGCGTTCTTCAGGCAGCACTCCCATTCGAGCACCGCCCAGCCGTCATAGCCGTAGCGGGTCAGGCTGCTGAATATTCCGGCGAAGTCGATGTCTCCGTCGCCCGGGCTGCGGAAACGTCCGGGCCGGTCGATCCAGTCGCCGTAGCCGCCATAGACGCCGCGGTCCGGGCTCGGGCGGAACTCGGCGTCCTTGACGTGGAAGGCCCCGATCCGCGCGTACCAGCGGTCGATGAAGCCAAGGTAGTCGAGATGCTGCAGCCGCAGGTGGCTGGGGTCGTAGAGGAGTTTTGCGCGAGGATGGTCGTCGACCCGTGCGAGGAAGGCAGCGAAGCTCGCCCCGTCATGCAGATCCTGTCCGGGGTGTAGCTCGAAGCAGATGTCGACGCCAAGCTTGTCGGCATGATCGAGCAAGGGGCGCCAACGCGCTGCGAGCGCCGCGAACCCGCGTTCGATCAGGCCGGGCGGAGGCGGTGGGTAGGGGTAGAAGAACGGCCAGAGCAACCCGCCGGAGAAGGTCGCGAGCTTGCCGGCGCCGATCCGTGCGGCGAGCGTGATCGCGCGCCGCAGTTCCTGATCGGCGTAGCGCTGGCGTGTCTCCGGGTCGCCGCGAAGCGGAGCAGGCGCGAACGCATCCATGATCTGGTCATAAGCTGGATGGACCGCCAGAAGCTGGCCTGCACGATGAGCGGCGATCTCGCTCACCACCAGCTCGTGACGCTTGATGGTGCTATGCCAGCTATCGATGTAACCGCTATCTTCGAGTCGATCGGTGTCGATGATCGCCTTGTCGTGGACGGGCACCTGCAGGGCCTTGAAGCCGTTCTGTGCCGCGAAGCCGGAAACGCCGTCAATATCGGAATAGAGCGGAGATTTTCCGAGATACTGAGCGATGAACAGACCCGGGCCGCGGATGGTTTTCAACGGCGTTGCACCCCCGAATTCCTCGATGTGGCGATGATGATAGCGCTTGCAGAGCGTGGTGCAACACGCATTTCAGGGAGACCCGAAGGTCGTGCCCACCATATCCGGACGAGACGGGGTTGGTCCCCGTCCCGGGTTGCGAAGCGGAAAGAGACGGAACCGCCGATTAGCGGCGGGCTTATTTCGCCGCTTGCGGAGCCTGGCCGGCCGCCTTCATGGCTACGGCCCATTTGTCGATCTCGGCCAGCAAACGCTTCTGATGCGCCTCCCGGGTCCAGTCGGCTTCCGGGAAGGTGCTGGTGCCGACAGCCTTGAAGCGCTCGCCGATCGTCTTGTCGCGCAACGCCGTCTTCAGCGCATCGTTGAGCTTGTCGAGCACGGCCGCCGGAGTGCCCTTGGGGGCGTAGAGCCCGTGCCAGATCGTCATGTCGAGAGAAACGCCGATCTCGCGCGCGGTCGGCGTGTCCTTGAGGACATCGAGGCGGTCCGGCGAGGTGACGGCGAAAGCCTTGATCTTGCCGCCCTCGATCTGCGGCACGGCGGTGGTCGACTGGTCGCACAGAACGTCGACCTGTCCGCTGACGAGATCGTTCATCGCGGGTCCGGTTCCGCGATAGGCGACTTGCGTGAACTTGACGCCCAGCGCCTGCGACATCAGCACGGCGCAGAGATGCGAATTCGAGCCGACGCCGGCGTGAGCGACCGTCATCTTGTCGGATTGGGTTTTGGCAAACGCGAAGAACGCCTTGCCGTCCGCTGCCGAGAGGGCACTCTTGCCGGTCACCACCATCGGACCGGTATTGACGAGGCCGATCGGCGCGAACGCCGTCTTCGTGTCATAGCCGAGATTGTCGTAAAGCGCTGGCGCCGCGGCCAGGGCAAGATGGTGAATGAGGAGCGTGTAACCGTCCGCCTCGGCGTTGAGCAGCCGCTTGGCGCCCGCGGTGCCGCCGGCGCCCGCGACGTTCTCGATCACGATCTGCTGGCCGAGCGTTCGACCCATGTTCTCGGCGAGCAGGCGGGCGATCAGATCGCTCGGGCCGCCGGCCGCGAAGGGCACGATCATGATCAGCGGCTTGGTCGGAAAGCCCTGGGCCATGGCTGGCGATCCCAGCCCCATGGCCAAAACACCTGCGATGACAATGCGTCTCGTCGTCTTCAGCATCATGCGTTCCCTCGGGTTGTGATGACCGCTCTGCGGCGGCTTCGATGAAACTGATGGCGGCCGGCCGGCGCAGTGCTCAACGCAGATCGGACAGGTAGTGAACCTCCTCCGTCAGACACAGGCTGACGCGAAGCTCGACGGGCGAGCCGTCGAGCGACAGGGCGACGCGGTTGATCTTGAGCGCGGGAGAGCCGGGGGCGACGCCAAGCAGCGTGGCATCGTCCGGCAACAGGGCGACCGCTTTCAGCTTTTCGCGCGCATGTGCGATCGTGACTCCGTAGCGGCGCGCATAGAGGCTGTAGAGATTGTTCGGAACCGGCGCGGTTTCCAGCCCGGGGAAGAGATGCTGCGGGAGGCTCAAGGTCTCCAGAACCAGCGGCTTCGCCTGGAAGGAACGCAGGCGGCGGATGCGGACCACGCGCACCGTCCGGTCGATGCCGAGGGCGGTGCATTCAGCCTCGTCCGCCTCGCCAATAGCGACATCGAGCACCGCGCTTTCCGGAAAGCGGCGCTCGCCGTCGTCAGGCACCAGCTTGAAGAACTGGAACAGGATGCGCCGCTCGTCATGCTCTGCGACGAAGGTGCCACGACCCTGACGGCGCACCACGATGTTCTCGGCCGCGAGCTCGTCCAGGGCCTTGCGTACCGTTCCCTGGCTGACGCCGATCTCGGCGGCGAGTTGCCCCTCGCTCGGCAACGCCGTCCCCGGCAGCCAGACTCCATCGACCAGACGGCGCAGCAGCGTCGCCTTGACCTGTAGATAGAGCGGCCGGAAGCCGATGGGTTGCGAAGCGTGCGGATCTGCGCTGATCAAGGGGCTTGTCTCTCTCTTATGTCTTATATAAGACATATTATACAAGGCTGTCGAGCCGCCGTATGACGGCAGAATTTCGCAAGCTTCGATAGGGGAGGCGTTGGGATGAGCAATCCGCATCTGCTGGTGCACGAGACGAAGGACACGGTGGGCGTCGTCGTCGTGGAGGGGCTGAAAGCCGGCACCGATATGCTGTGCGTCGTCACGCACGACAATTCCGATTTTCGCCTGACCGCCAAGATGGACATCCCGATCGGGCACAAGGTGGCGCTGAAGGACATCAAGAAGGGCGACACCATCTGGAAGTACGGCCAGGATATCGGCAAGGCGATCGCCGACGTGAAGAAGGGCGAGCACCTCCACGTGCACAACGCCAAGACCAAGCGCTGGTAAGGGTTCGCGATCCGGGAAAACCGCGCCGGCCGTTTCGCGCAACGTCGTAAATTCCGAGGCTCCCTCAAGGTCGAGCCCATTCAGAGAGTAGGGAACGCCATGTCCATCGTCGCCAATTTCGATCTCGCCAAGGGAAAGCTCGCCCGCATCAAGGGGCGCAAGATCGACGCCCCCGAGTTCAAGGTCCCGATGGTGAAGCGTCCGACCGGCCGCAACCTCGATTCCTTCTTCGGCTGGCGTCGCGAGAACGGCCGCGTCGGCGTGCGCAACCATGTGCTGCTGCTGCCGCTGGACGATCTGTCCAACGCCGCCTGTGAGGCGGTCGCCAACAACATCAAGGGCACGCTCGCGATCCCGCACGCCTATGGCCGCCTGCAGTTCGGCGAGGATCTCGATATCCATTTCCGCACGCTGATCGGCACGGGCTCCAACCCGAACGTCGCGGCCGTGGTCGTCATCGGCATCGAGGAGGGCTGGACCAAGCGCGTCGTTGACGGCATCGCCAGCACCGGCAAGCCGGTGGTCGGCTTCGGCATTGAGACGCATGGCGACATCGCCACTATCGCCAAGGCCTCCTACGTCGCCAAGGAGTTCGTCCAATGGGCGAGCGAGCTCCAGCGTGAGAAATGCGGCATCGGGGAGCTCTGGGTCTCGACGAAATGCGGCGAGTCGGACACCACCACCGGCCTGTCGTCCTGCCCGACCGTCGGCAACATGTACGACAAGTGGATTCCGCGCGGCATTCACGGCGTCTTCGGCGAAACTTCGGAGATCACCGGCGCCGAGCATCTCTGCAAGGCCCGCGCCGCGACGCCCGAGCTGGGCGAGCGCTGGTACAAGATGTGGAAGGCCTATCAGGATGACGTCATCGAGGCCCACAAGACCGATGACCTGTCGGATTCGCAGCCGACAAAAGGCAACATCGCCGGCGGTCTGACCACGATCGAGGAGAAGGCGCTCGGCAACCTCGAGAAGATCGGTCGCGAGTGCAAATACATCGACATCCTCGAGCCGGCGCAGACGCCGGCCAAGGGTCCCGGGCTCTATTACATGGACACCTCCTCGGCGGCGGCCGAGTGCGTGACGCTGATGGCGGCGGGCGGCTTCGTCGTCCACACATTCCCGACGGGGCAGGGCAATGTCATCGGCAACCCGATCATCCCGGTCATCAAGATCAGCGGCAATCCCAAGACCGTCCGCACCATGCCGGAGCACATCGACCTCGATGTTTCCGGCATCCTGCGCCGTGACATGACGATCCCGCAGGCTGGCGACGCGCTGATCCAGTCGATCGTCCGAACCGCCAATGGCCGCCTGACCGCTTCTGAGGCGCTCGGCCATCGCGAGTTCTCGATGACGAAGCTCTATCGCTCGGCCTGAGCCGCGAGGCTTTGGAGCCGGCACCATTCTGCTCTGGGTGACGGGACCGGGTCTCGTCACCCTCGCCGTCGCATCGGCGGCTCGCTCCCGTTCATTCGACAGCGTTCGGAGCCGTCATGGCCGACATCCTTATCTCGGAGTTCCTTGACGAAGCGGCGCTGGAGCTGGTGCCGAACCGCCTGAGCCTCCATTACGACCCCGATCTTGTCGACAAGCCTGGTGAGCTGGCTGAGCGAGCAGCCGGCGCGCGGGCGCTGATCGTCCGTAACCGTACGCAGGTTCGCGGCGAATTGCTGGCGGTTGCGAGCAGGCTCGAGGTCGTGGGACGCCTTGGCGTAGGGCTCGACAACATCGATGTCGCCGCCTGCAAGGCGCGCGACATCGCCGTCTGCCCTGCGACGGGCGCCAACGACGTCTCCGTGGCGGAATATGTCATCTGCACCGCGATGATGCTGCGCCGTCGCGCCTATGCCGCCACGGCGCGCGTCAGTCGCGGGCAATGGCCGCGCAATGACCTGATCGGCTGCGAAGTCGCCGACGCGGTGCTCGGGCTGGTCGGATTCGGTTCGATCGCCCGCCACGTCGCGCGGCGCGCCTTGGCGCTCGACATGAAGGTTATCGCCTATGATCCTTTCGTCCCGGATACGGCAGCCGTCTGGTCGCAGCTCGGCGTTTCTCCGGTCGGCCTCGACGATCTCGTCAGCCGGTCCGACGTGGTCAGCCTGCATGTGCCGCTGACCGAACAGACCCGCGATCTCTTCTCTGCGGAGCGTCTCGCCGGCATGAAACCGTCGGCGGTGCTGATCAACGCGGCCCGCGGAGGGGTGGTCGACGAGGCGGCCCTTGCCGAAGCCCTCACCTCCGGTCGTCTCGCGGGCGCGGCTCTCGATGTCTTCGAGAGTGAGCCGCTGAAGGGGCCGGCGGCAGCGCGTTTCGCCGACGTTCCCAATCTCATCCTGACACCGCACATTGCCGGCGTGACGGAAGAATCCAATGTCCGCGTTTCGAAAGTGACCATCGAGAACGTGCTGAAGGTGCTGTCATGAAGCTCACCCTGCCGCAGGCGACGGATTGGGTCGCTGAGCTATTCGAGCGGAAGGGGTGTTCGCGCGACAATGCCCGCTCCGTCGCGAAGGCTCTGGTCGCGGCCGAGGCCGACGGGCTGAAGGGGCACGGCTTCTCGCGCATCCCGACCTATCTGGCGATGTTGGCGACCGGCAAGGTCGACGGCAAGGCCGTGCCGCAGGCCAAGGCCACGGCGCCTTCGGTGTTGAGCATCGATGCCGGCGACGGCTACGCCTATCCCGCGATCGACATGGCGGTCCGCGAGTTGCCGGCCCTGGCGCGGCGTCAGGGCATGGCGGTCGCGGCGATCCGTCGCTCGAACCATTGCGGCGCCGCCGGCCATCATGTCGAGGCGTTGGCGCGCGACGGGCTGGTCGCCATGATGTTCGCCAATGCACCTGCCGCCATCGCGCCATGGGGCGGGCGAAAGGCCATCTACGGCACGAATCCGATCGCCTTCGCCGCTCCGCTGGACGGGGCGGATCCCGTGGTGGTCGATCTATCGGTCTCCAAGGTCGCTCGCGGCAACATCCTGGCGGCGAAGCAGAAGCAGCAGGCGATCCCGGAAGGCTGGGCGCTGGATGCGGACGGCAATGCGACGACCGACGCCGAAGCGGCACTGGCCGGAACGATGGTGCCGCTCGGCGACGCCAAGGGAGCGGCGCTGGCGCTGATGGTCGAGATTCTGTCGGCCTGCCTGGTCGGCGCCAACCTGTCCACCGATGCGACGAGCTTCTTCGATGGCGAGGGCGCTCCTCCCGGGGTCGGTCAGCTCATCATCGCTTTCGACCCCGCGGCCTTCGGCCATGCTTCCTTCGGGGCGAGCATCGCTGCACTGGCCGGGGCGATCCTGGGGCAGGAGGGCGCGCGTCTGCCCGGTTCGCGCCGGGTCGCCCTGCGGAGCAAGGCGAAGCAGGATGGGCTCGTGATCCCTGATGAAGTGGTGCGGGCCGCCGCCTGACGCCCGATGAATGCCCCCCGAGGAGCTTCCTTACAGAGGCTCCAGGGTGATGGTCGTTTCGACGCGGAACGTCTCGTCGGGCTCGAGCATCTTCAGGCCGTGCGCGACAGTGCCGTCCATGCGGTTGATCGCATCGTTCATGTGAGACACCGGCTCGACCGCGAAGAACCCCTTGCCTTTGGGGACATAGACGACGAGGTGGGTCAGGCCTGCGCCTCCCCGCATGCGGGCCCGCCAGCCACCGGTCGGGGAGGTGATCTCGGCCTGCCCGTCCCAGTCAGCGAAGCAGTTGTCGACCTCCATCGATGAGACGGCACGTGGGTTGGTGCAGTCCCATGCCTCAGGGACGGCAACGCGCTCGCTCGGCAGATGGTCCTGCCCGTTCAACCAGACATGGCCGGCACGGGCACGCAAGGTCGTGCCCGGATCCGCTGGGAAGAAAGGGTGCCATCCGAGGCCGGTCGGCATACGGCAATCGGCCCGGTTGGTGATCGACAGCGCGAGCGTCAGTGTAGTCCCGGCAAGTGCGAAACGCTGCTCCGCCGCGAAGGGGAAAGGCCAATCGCCTGCGCCGAGCGGCCGATGATCGAGCGCGAGGCGGAGCGAGGCGTGGTCCCTCTCGACGATGCGCCATGGCGACTGCCAGCCGCAGCCATGGATGGCATGCGGATGGTCTCCGAAATTCCGCCGCAAGACATAGGGCTTGCCGTCCACGGAAAACCGGGCTTGGGCGATGCGGTTCGAGAAGGGCACGAGCGGATAGCTGGCCGCCTCGCGTACCTGGCCAGCCGAGAGGGCTTCCTTGCTCATCGGGCGCAGCACCTGCGCCGCGCCATATCTGAGGCGCACGATCGAACCGCCGATATCCGGCGCGACGGCGAGATGCAGCGCGTCCGACGCCAGCGTGACGAGCCGATGCTCGAAAGGGTGTTCGGGAAGGCTCATGGCAGGCTCAGTAGATCGGAAGCGCGGCATCGGGCCAGCCGCCCGTACTCAGGAACGGCGGAAAACGTTGCAGGAATGCCGCCGCGGTTTCGGGCCGGCCGGGCGTCAGGACATCGATGCCGAACAAATGTCCCGCCTCGGGCTGGGCATCGCGTTCTTCCTGGGACAGGTTTTGCGAGGCCGTCGTCACAAAGAGCGTCCGCAATCCGGAGCCACCGAAAGCGCAGGCCGTGACCTGCGATACCGGCAATGCGAGGGCCGAAAGAAGTTCCCCTTCGGGAGAAAGCCTCGTGACTTTGCCGGGCTGTGCCCTCGCGCTCCAAATGCAGCCTTCGGCATCCACGGCACAGCCATGCAGCCAGTCGGCCTCTACCCCCGCCAACCGGAAAGACGTCATGTCGCCCAGCGAGCCGTCCGAATTGGCGTATTCATAGCGTCTGACATGATGTTCGGCGGCATCCGAAACATACATCGCCTGGAAATCCGGGCTCCAGCCGAGGCTGCTCGGGTTGCGAAGATCGGACAGGATGCGCGAGCATCGGGCATCCGCATCGATCCTATAGAGCGAGCCTGATCCTTCCACGGCGGCATTCCGCGTCGTGGCGGCCCATAGCCGCCCGCGAGCATCGCATTTCAGCGCGTTTAACCTGCTCTCCGACGAAGCGCCTCTGACTTCGATCAGCGGCGTGAGTTCTCCTGTCGCGGGCTGGAAATGGATCAGCCATCCGCCGAGAGCGACGATGACGCCGGTCGGGGCGAGCGCAACGCCGCAACAAGGCTCGGGCATCGGCCAGAATTCATGCTGCCTGCTTCTCGGTTTCAGGCGGTGCAGGCTGGGCGCGTGCATGTCGACCCAGTAGAGAGCCTGCTCGTATGGGCTCCAGATCGGGTTCCAGCCGAAGACATTGGCACACGGTGTTGCCACCACCGCGCTCGGGGTTTCCGAAAGATCGCCCCGATTGCGCATGCTCATGGTCGAAGACCCTGCTCACATGGTGCTCAAGGCCATAAGAACAGCGCCTTCAAAACCTCGCAAGCGATACGATCGGCCGGGCGCCGAGACGCCTGACTCTGTGCCGTCGCCTCTGATGCCGGCGGTGGTCACGAACCGATGGTCCAGGGCGCCACGATCAAACGGTCCCGGCATCGACGATGAAATTCTGGCCCGTGCACATGCGTGAAGCATCGGAGGCAAGGAAGAGAATCATCGCGGCGATATCCTCGGGCTCGATCGCGCCCTTGATGGCCTGTTGCTCCTGCGCCTGGGCCCAGCGTTCGGGCGTCAGGCGCTCGGCGCGCTGGCGTGGCGTCATCACCCAGCCGGGCGTGACGCAATTGACGCGGATGCGATCCCCGCCCAGTTCGCGTGCCAGCGAACGGGTGAGGCCGATGACCGCCGACTTCGCCGTGGTGTACGCGATGAGATCGACGGAACGCTTCATCCAGGAGGTGGAGCTCAGATTGATGATTGCTCCGCCGCCCAGCGCCGCCATGCCGGGTGCGAGTTTCTGCGCAAGGAACATCATTGGCCGCAGGTTCACGGCAAGGCGATCGTCCCAATAGTCCGGTGTCACGCTTGCGAAAGCGTGCCGTTCGTCGTGGCCGGCGTTGTTGACCAGGATCGCGACCGGACCAAGCTGCGCCTGCAGGCTGTCGACGGCACTGAGCGTCGTCTTGAGGTCGCGCAGATCGGCATGGGCGAAGGCGACGTCGGCGCCTGTCGCTCGCAGCTCCGCTTCGAGCGTCCGGCCGGCATCGGCCGCGATGTCGATGAACCCGACGCGCATGCCCTGCCGAGCGAGTGCTGCGACCGTGGCACGGCCGATCCCGTCGGCCCCGCCGGTGACGAGGGCGGTGCGCCCCTTCAGATCGGGATAGGTGGGTTCGGCCATCATCCTGCAAACCCGTTGGAAGGCAGGCCCGGGACCGGCGCCGGCGCTGCGAAAAGCCCGCCGGAGAAGGGCGCCTCCGCCAGCACGCGCGAGGGCAGGCGGATACGGGCCGTGGTGATGAAGAGGGTCGAGAGATCGCTTCCGCCGAAGGTCAGGCTCGTCGGGCGTGGCACCGGCAGGCGGATGTCGCGCTCGCGGCGGCCGTCCGGAGTGAAGCGGCGGACGCACCAGCCATCCCAGAGCGCGCACCAGATGAAGCCTTCGCTATCCACCGCGAGGCCGTCCGGGCGCCCTTCGGCCGGGTCGATTTCGGCGAAGATGCGCCGACCGGAGACGGTGCCCGCGGCCATGTCGAAATCATAGGCGTAGATGCGGCCAGGTGCGCTGTCGGTGAAGTAGAAGGTGCGGCCGTCGGGGCTCCAGTCGAGCCCGTTGGCGACGCGGAATCCGCTGTCGGCGCGTTGCCAGCTCAGATCGCCGTCGATCCGGTAGAGGGAGCCGGTGGGCTTGCCGGCATCGAGGCTCATCGATCCGGCCCAGAGCCGACCCTGCCGGTCGCATTTGCCGTCATTGAAGCGATTGTCCGGCAGATCGGTTTCCGGGTCGACGAGCGGGGACAGGCCGCCACTGGCGAAATCGAAGCGCTCCAGCCCTTCCTGCGTCAGCGCCGCAAGTCCGCCCTGACGACGCTCGACGACCGCGCTGACCAGGCGAGGGAGCTTGACTTCCTGATTGGTGCGCGTCGCCGGATCGAAGCGGTGGACGGCCGGCGCGAGGATGTCGACCCAGTAGAGGCGCTGCTCCGCCTCGGACCAGAGCGGACCTTCCGCCAGATGCGCGCCCCAGGGCAGGACACATTCGGCGTCGCTGTCGCTCTGGCGGTGTGCCGGGGAGGGCGGCGCGATGTTGACCGGCATGGCGCCGACATTGCCGGAGATCTGGCGCGCCGCGGCCATCAGATCGCGCCCGGTGGTGAGCAGCCGGTCGCTGGCAAGCCGCGCCGTCGGGCCGAAGATGCCGATTGCGGCGATGGCCCGGCCGGTATGGTCGAAGATCGGTGCCGCGGCCGATGAGACGCCGGGAACGTGCTCCTCCTGCGAGACGGCATAGCCGCGCGCCCGGGCGAGCGCGAGGTCGGCGAGCAGGGCCTCCTCGTCGGTGATGGTAGCCGGGGCGTAGCGTTCGAGCTTGATCCGGTCGAGCAGGGCGCGGCGCTCATGCGGCTCTGCGAAGGCCAGTAGCGCCTTTCCACCAGCCGTGCAGTGCAGCGGCGCGCGGCGGCCGGCCTCGATGCGAAAGCCGAAGGCGCCGCCGCGACTGCGCTGGTCGATATAGAGCACCTCGCCGCCATCGATGGCGCAGAGCGCAACCGTCTCGCGCGTCTCCTCGGCCAACCGCTCCAGCATCGGCGCTGCCGCACCGCGCAGGTCGAAGGACTCCCAGACGCGATGGGCGAGCTCGAACAGCCTGTGACCGAGCCGGTAGGTGTTGTCGCTGTCCTCATGCCGGATCAGGCGGAACAGCAGCAGTGTGTTGAGCAGCCGGGCCAGCGTGCCTTTGGCGAGTTTCGTCGCCGCCTGGAGGTCCTTGAAGCGCGGCGGCGTCGGATGTTCGCCGATCACTTCGAGCAGATAGAGCCCCTTGGCCAGCGCCGCGGCACCGACAGGGACGTCGCGCTCCTCCGGCGGCAGGACGCGCTCCTCCTGCATCCTCAGGCCGCCTTCGCGCGGGCCACCCGCGCTGCGGCGGCCTCTTCGATCATGCGCTCGATCGTCCATTGCGGCTCGAAACCCAGTTCGGCCCGAATCCGGGCATTCGCGGTTTCGTAGAACACGCCGGAACCGGGCAGGTCGACCGTTTTCAATGGCAGCCCCGTCACCTGCGCCATCAACGGCAGGGCGTGGGCGAAATCGACGGGAGCGGTGGCTCCGAGATTGTAGGTGCGGCCCGCGGCCTTCTCGCTGCGCACGGCGAGCAGGATGCCGTCGACCATGTCGCGTGCGTCGGTGATGTGCATGCGGAAGGGCCGGCCGTTCTCGTTGCGGGAGAGCACGAGCGCGGGCGCGCCGTCGTCGACCGCCTTCAGCGCGGCGACCGCGGCCGCGTTGCCGAAGCCTTCCTGCTGGCGGATCTTCGGCTGCAGGAAGAAGCGCGGGCCGGAAAAGAAGCTGCTCTCGTCGAGCAATTCGCTCGCATCCTGTGTGTGCGAAAAGCGCAGGATCGTCGCCGGGATACCGGTACTGCGCTCGGTGAAGCGGACGATCTCCTCGCCAAGCTGCTTCGAGAGGCCATAGGCCGAACGCGGCTTGAGCGGGTGGTCCTCGTCGACGGGCAGGTAATCCGGGACGTTCTCGGGATAGACCTCGCCGGAGCTGGCGAAGACGATGCGGCTGGGCTTCACCCCGGCCGCTTCCTCCATCAGCACGCGCGTGCCGTCGACATTGGCGCGGAAAAGCTTGTCGGTATCGGCCGGAAGCCAGGACATGAAGGCGCCGAGATGCAGGATCGCCTCGGCATCCTGCACCGCCTCGCGCGCCGCCACCCGATCATCGAATGCCCCGACGATTTCGCGATAACCGGGGTCCGAGCGACCGGTGTTGCGCAGGTCGAAGCCGTTAACAGCCTGTCCTTCGGCGAGAAGGCGGTCGACGACGCGGGAGCCGATGCGTCCGGCGCTGCCTGTAACGAGAATGGCCATGGCTGAGCTGTCCTCAGTTCAGAGCGAGATGCGTCTGCGCATCGAAGAGATGGAGGCGCGCAGGATCGAAGGAGAGCGGCATCGGCCGGCCTTCTTCGATGGGAGCCGAGTCCATGACGCGGGCGATGAACTGGTCGGCCCGGCGGTCGTCGCTTCCGGCATCCGTGAGGGCGGCGCGATTCTCTTCGGGCAGGTCGAGATAAAGGTATTTCTCACTGCCGAGGCTTTCGACGAGTCGCGGCGTTGCCTCGAAGGTAACGGGTCCGCCGGTGCCGGCGCTGAGATATTCGGGCCTCAGGCCGACCAGCACGTCGCCCGCACCGTGTTCCTTCGCGAGAGGCAGTTCGATCTCGCGTCCAAGCAGCCGGGCCTTGCGCGTTCCGGTCAGGGCGGCGCGAAAGAAATTCATGCCTGGCGAGCCGATGAAGCCGGCGACGAAGAGATTGGCCGGCTTGCGGAACATCGTGTCGGGATCGGCGATCTGCTGGATCGTGCCATCGCGCATGATGACGATGCGGTCGGCCATCGTCATCGCCTCGGTCTGGTCGTGTGTGACGTAGATCGTCGTGGTCCTGAGGCGCTGGTGCAGTGCGGATATCTCGGCGCGGGTGTGGACGCGCAGCTTCGCGTCGAGATTGGAGAGCGGCTCGTCCATCAGGAAGGCCCGTGGTTCGCGCACGATGGCGCGGCCGAGCGCGACGCGCTGGCGCTGTCCGCCGGAGAGTGCCTTCGGCTTGCGGTCGAGCAGATGAGCGACGCCGAGGACCTGTGCGGCCTCGCTGACCCGCCGGTCGATCTCGGCTGCCGGCATGCCGCGCATCTTCAGGCCGAAGCCCATGTTCCGCGCGACCGTCAGATGCGGGTAGAGCGCGTAGTTCTGGAAGACCATGGCGATGTCGCGATCGCCCGGCGCGAGATCGGTGACGTCGCGGCCGCCGATCCTGACGGTACCCGAGGTCGCGTCCTCGAGGCCGGCGAGGATCTTCAGCATGGTCGACTTGCCGCAGCCGGACGGCCCGACGAAGACGACGAACTCGCCGTCCGTGATCTCCAGCGAGAAGTCCTTCAGGACCTGCAGCGAGCCGTAGGATTTCGTGACGTGTTCGATGCTGATGCCGGCCATGCGGGAGCTCACTTCTCCGCGCCGGCGGTCAGCCCGCCGACGAGGTAGCGTTCGAGGAAGAGGTAGATCAGGAGGACCGGCACGGCGACGATCAGGGCGGCAGCCGAGATATCGGCCCAGTTGGAGACGTATTCGCCCTTCATCGTCGTCAGCCCGAGATTGGCGGTCCAGTTGGTCTGGGCATTGGTCAGGAAGGTGCGGGCATAGGCATAGTCCGACCAGGACAGGACGAAACCGTAGAGCGCGGTCGCCGCCAGCCCCGGCGCCGAGACCGGCAGAATGACCCTGACCATCGCGCCCAGCGGCGAGCAGCCATCGACCATCGCCGCCTGTTCCAGCTCGCGCGGGATGGTGTCGAAATAGCCCTTCAGCATCCAGGTGGTGAAGGGCACGATCAGTGTGGCGTGGGCGAGGATGATCGACCACAGCGAGCCGATCATCCCGGTCATCCGGAAGATGCCGAAGAGGGGGATGACGAGCAGCGTCGCCGGCAGCATCTTGGCGGTGAGGATGAAGAGGCCGAGCGAGGGGCCGCCGCGCACCCGGAAGCGTGACAGGCTGTAGCCCGCCAGCACCGAAACCAGCATCGACAGCGTTACCGCGCCCGCCGCAGCCAGCGTCGAATTGCCGAGCCACAGCAGGATCGGACGCTGCTCGATGATTTCGGCGAAAACGCCCCAGCGCGGCGCGGTTGGCCAGAAGGTCGGCGGCAACGCCCGAAGTTCGGCCGGTGTCGCCAGTGCGGTCACGATCAGCCAGTAGATCGGAAAGACCAGCAGCGCGCAGGTGAGGACCACGACGACATAGAGCAGGGCGGATGCGGGGAGCTTGCGCTTCATCGGTGTCGCCTCAGATATTCTCGGGCGCCCGGCCCATCATCAGCCGGCTCGCGATGACGCAGATGATCAGGGTGACGACGCCGATCGCCGAGGCGTAGCCCATCTTGAAGAAGCCGAAGGCCTGCTCGTAGGTCATGATGGAAAGGGTCTGCGTCGCCTTCAGCGGGCCGCCCCCGGTCATCACGTAGATGATCGAGAAGTCGCGGAAGACCCAGAGCATCACCAGGATCAGCGTGACGCCGAGTACTGGCATCAGCGAGGGCAGGGTGATGTTGATCAGCCGCTGCCAGGCATTGGCGCCGTCGACGCGGGCGGCGTTGTAGAAGTCCTCCGGAATCGACTGCAACCCGGCCAGCATCATGATCGAAACGAAGGGATAGCCCTTCCAGACCATGGTTGTGCAGACGACGGCGAAGGCGGCTTCGGGCGAGGAGAACCAGTTGATCGTGGTATCGACGAGGCCAAGGCGGATGAAGACCCAGTTCATCAGGCCGAAGGACGAATCGAAGATCCAGGCGAAGACCACGACCGCGACGACCTCCGGCACCGCCCAGGGCAGGGCGACGAGCAGGCGCGCGACGGACTGCCCCTTGAAGCGGTTGTTGACGAGGAGCGCGGTGCCGAGACCCAGCAGGAAGCAGAAGAACGAGACGATCACCACGAGCTTCAGCGTGGTCCAGCTTGCGTTCCAGAATTCCGACGAGGCGAAGAGCCGCTCGTAATTGGCCGTGGTGAAGGGCCGTCGCGGCTGGTCGAGCCGCGGGATGCCGACATTCTGGAAGGAAAGGTCGACGGAGACGAAGAGCGGATAGGCGATGATCAGCCCGATCAGCAGCACCGCCGGGAGGAGCAGGAGGTAGCCGAGCCAATGGCGACGGCTGGGCCGCGCCAGATCGAGAAAAGCGGATCGGGGCATGGGTTTTCCGGGGCTGCGTTCCGTCGGTTCCGGGTGGCGCGGGGCGCCGACCCGGAAGATGCGTCGGGGGAACCGAGAGGCCGAGGCATTGGGATCGGCCCTGGCCGGACCTTCACTGCTTCTGCAGCGCCTCGGCCTTCTTCTGCATGGTCGCCGCCACGACCTTCGGATCGAGGTCCTGGATGATCATGCGCTGGCTCTCTTCCATGACCATCTTGGCGAACTCGTTGAACTGCAGCTCCAGCCCTTTGGGGATGCGGTCGATCTTGGCGTCGGCGGCGGCCTTGGTCGCCTTCACCAGCAGGTCGAAATGCGGCGTGTCCTTGCTCGCGCCGGAGGTGTCGGCGCGTGGGTCCGGCGGCGGCGAGGCGCCGAGGGTCGCATAGGTCGACTGGAACTTGTCGGAGGTCGCGATCGCGATGAAGTCCCAGGCGAGCTTTTTGTTCTCCGGCGAAATCTCCGATGCGATGCCGAGCACATTGGAGGAGCCGCCGACCGGTGGGGAGAACGGTGCCATGGTCAGCTTGATCTGGTCCTTGGCTTTGCCTTTCTGAATGATCGGCCAGAGCCACGGGCCGTCGGTCTTCATCGCGATCTTGCCGTCGGCAAAGAGCTGGCGAACCTCGCCGGCGGCGAGATCGCGCGGCGTCAGGTTCTCCTTGACGATGGTCTTCCAGCGGGCGAGGCCCTCGATCATCTGCGGCGTATCGATCGTGACCTTGCCGCTCTCGTCGGTCCAGCGCGCGCCGGCGTCGAGCGTGTAGTTCATCATCTCCGACATGTACTGGCCGCCGCCGCCGCGCGTTTCATGGCCGGTGCCGAACTGGTCGACGATGCCGTCGCCATTGACGTCCTTGGTGAGCTTACGGGCTGCCGTAAGGAATTCGGCGTAATTCTTTGGGACCTCGAGTCCCTCCTTCTTCAGGAGCTCCTCGTTATAGGCCATGAAATACCCGAAATAGAGCATCATCACGCAGACGGTTTCTTTGTTCCAGCTGCAAGTGTCCTGACCGGCCCAGCCTTTGAGATCGAGCTTGGCGTTCTTGATGTAGGGGTCGAGCGGTTCCAGCCAGCCATTGTCGGCGAATTTCTGGAACTCGAAGGAGGCGAGGTGGACGATGTCCGGCGGCTGGCCGCCGGCAAAGAGCGTCGTCATGGTGTCGGCGAAGGCCCCGCGCTCAACCTTGGTCCATTCGATCTTGACGCCGGGATGGGTCGCCTCGAATTCCTTGATGACCGAGCCCCACCAGTCGCCGGCGCCGCGCTCGTCCTTCTGCCAGGATACGAACTTGAGCACCTTGTTCTGGGCAAGCGCGGGTAGGGCCGTCGTCGTGCAGAGCGCGACGAGCCCGGCGGCGGCGAGCCGTTTCCAGCCTGGCATCCTCATGACGTCTCTCCCTCTCGTGTTTCTGCCGTGTCGTCCGGCGGTTACGGTCAGTGTTTCACAAGCAGGCCCAGCGCCTCCTCGGATGGCGCGACGCCGAGGCCTGGGCCCGTCGGCAAGCTGTAGAAGCCCTCGCGGCAATCCATGTCGCCGGTGAGCAGGCGCCGGTTCGGCTCGAAGATCGAGTGCTGGTATTCATGGCAGGTGACCGCCGAGAGCGCCGCGCTCGCATGCAGGCTCGCGGCCATGAACAACCCCATGCCGATCGTTGCATGCGGGATGACGGAAAGGTTGTGCGCCTGCGCATATTGTCCGATGCGCATGAACTCGGTGATGCCTTTGTGCCCCATCTCCGGCTGGACGATGGCGCAGGCGCGCCGCGCCACCCGCGGCACCAGATCGTAGACGGTGCGCCACTCCTCGCCGGCGGCCACCGGCGTCGAGACATGGGCGGCGACATGGGCGAGGCCGTCGACATCCTCCGGCTTCACCGGCGCCTCGGCGAACCAGAGGCCGTGCGGCTCCATCGCCCGGATGGCCGAGACGGCCTGTTCGGCCGTATGGACCCAATGCATGTCGCAGGCGATCCGGGCGTGGGGCCCGAGCCGCTCGCGCAGCGTCGCGATCTCCGCGACATTGCCGTCATCCGCGACGGGCGCAGCGAACTTGAAGCTGTCGAAGCCCTTTTCCTGCCACTCGGTCGCGAAATCGGCACGCTCGGCCCGCGTGCGCTTGGGCAGGCCCGAGATATAGGCCGGCAGGCGCTCATGCCGGCGCCCGCCGAGCATGGCGACGAGGGGGCGGTCGACCAGGCGGGCGTTGAGATCCCATAGCGCGATGTCGATGGCCGCGAGCGCGTCGAGGTAGAAGCCGCCAGTGCAGCCGCGCACGCGCATCAGATCGTAGAGATCCTCGTGGATCACCACGACATCCTGCGGGGAGCGGCCGACGACATAGGGGCCGAGCAGATCGTCGATGATGGCGATGACGGCGCCGGGTGCGACGATGCCATAGGTCTCGCCCCAGCCGACGAGCCCACCCGTGGTCTCCAGCCGGACCACCACCGTGCGATCCATCGTCGGATAGACCGTGCGGTTGCCCTTGCGGACGATGTAGCCCTTCTCGTTGATGGTTTCGCCGGGGCGCGGATCGCCGAGATAGACGGTCTCGCGCGGGATCGTCAGCGTGTAGATTTCGACCTTGGCGACGCGCTCGGCCATGAGGTTATTCCGCGGCCTGGAGCGAGGCTGTCGGCGTCAGCAGATCCGCGATGCGCGCGAGCCAGGCATCGATCTCGGTGCGCTCGATCGCATCGAGGGCTGGCAGCGGGGCACGGCAGACCTGATTGGTCAGGATGCCGCGACGGGTCAGCACATATTTGGTGAAGGCCATGCGCAGATTGGCCTGGATCAGCAAGAGCGGCAGGGTCCGCATGTAGAGATCGCGGGCCGTGCCGGTCGCCCCCTCGCGGAAGGCGCGGTCCAGTGCCGCGTGGACATCGGTGAACTCCGCTGCCGGCATCGCGCCGCAGGCACCGCGAACATATTCGTCGATGATGTAGCGCGCTCCGCCGCCACCTAGCACGCCTTTGAGATGCGGAGGCTTGTCCCTGAGGATCGTGGTGATGGCGGGCCCCGCCGGGATCGTTTCTTCCTTGAGATAGGTGATGGCGGGATTGCCGCGGACGATCTCGATCAGCACGTCAGGCTTCAGGTCCGAACCGCGCGGGGCGGGGGCGTTCTGCAGCACGATCTCGAGCTCGGGCACCGCTTCCGTGATCTCCCGGTAGAACGCCGCGACGGCGGCCTTGTCGACGCCGACGGATTTCGGCGCCTGGATCATGACATGGGCGATGCCCAGTTCGCGGGCCTGCCGGCAGTATCCGATCGCCTCCGCTGCCGAGGGCGCGCTCGCCCCGGCTACCACAGGCACCCGGCCGGCGACGACGCGAACGACCTCCCGCAACAGAGTTTCCCGTTCATCGCCGGTCAGGTTGTCGACCTCGCTGGCGAAGCCGGGAAACACCACGCCCGCCGCACCTGCGTTCAGCGCGAAGGCTGTGACGCGCCCCAAGGCGGCTGGGTCGATCGCACCGTCCGCTGCAAACGGCGTTGGCAGGACAGGAAGGATGCCGGCAAGAGCAGGGGGCATTGAACGGTCCAATATGTGGATCAAATGTTTTCTTATTTGGATCATAAAAAATCGATCCATGTGGCGTCAAGCGCGGATCGCTCGGCGGGCATCTTCCCCGTGCTGAATGTGACGCGGTTACGCAGGTGGATGGCGTCGGCCATTGAAGGTTGCGGCGCCGGCCTCCTGTCGCAGCGTCGCCTGCGCCAAATTTCAACGCGGCCGGCTCTTGACGCGCTGCGTCAATCTTCTCAAAATCCCTAACTAGGATATATATTCCGTAATTACAGAATAATGGCACGCAGTGGAGACACCGGTGAGTGAGAGGGTAAAGGCAGGCGCCATGCGCTCTCGGCCGCCCGGCGAGCCGCAATTCGCGGACTTTGCTGCAGGCGTCTCCCCGTTCCTTCGGCAGATCGCGATCTAGGTCGAGGCCGTTGATCCCCTATCCGCAGACAAAGCGCACATCGCACGCCGCGATGCCTCTGAAAGATCGCAGGAGACACTCATGACACGCTCCGATATTCGGCCCAGCCTTGGCCTGCGGCCGGTCATCAACGTCTCCGGCACGATGACGGCACTCGGCGCATCGATCGTCGGCCCCGAGGCGATCGCGGCCATGACGGCGATCCTTCCCGAATTCGTGGAGATCGACGATCTGCAGAAGAAGGCGAGCGCGGTCATCGCGCGCCTGTGCGGGGCCGAAGCCGGTTTCGTCACCGCCTCCTGCTCGGCCGGTATCACGCTCGCGATCGCAGGAGCGATGACAGGTGCCGATCTCGCCGCGGTCGAGCGGCTGCCCGATACGACGGGCCTCAAGAACGAGGTCGTGGTGATGATGGGTCACATGGTCGGTTACGGCGCGCCCGTCGACCAGGCGATCCGCCTGGCGGGCGCCAAGGTGGTTCCGGTCGGGCAGGCGACGAATGCGCGGGCCTATCAGCTCGAAGGCGCGATCAACGATCGCACGGCGGCGGCACTCTATGTCGTCTCGCACCACACGGTGCAGTACGGCCTGATGCCGCTCGACGAGTTCGCTGCCGTCTGTCATGCGCGCGGTGTGCCCGTGATCGTGGATGCCGCTTCGGAATACGATCTCAAGGGGTTCCTGGCCGCTGGCGCCGATATCGCGCTCTATTCCTCCCACAAGTTCCTCGGCGGCCCGACCGGCGGCATCGTCGCCGGCGCGCGCGATCTGGTGCGGGCCACCTTCGTGCAGAACAGCGGCATCGGCCGCGGCATGAAAGTGGGCAAGGAGAGCATCCTCGGCACCATCGCCGCGCTCGAGGCCTGGGAGACGCGCGATCATGCCGGCATCCGGGCTCGCGAACGCGCGGCGCTCGAGCTGTGGCAGGCACGCTTCGCTTCCCATCCTGGCGTGACGGCCACGATCATCCCGGATCCGACCAACAATCCGCTGGATCGGTTGCAGCTCTCGCTCGATCCCGAGGAGGCCCGCATTACCGCCTGGGACCTCGCCGACCAGCTCGCCCGCGGCGCGCCACCGATCATCGTGCGCGACCATGAGGTCGAGCATGGCCATTTCTTCCTCGACCCCTGCAATCTGCATCCGGGGGAGGAGCACGTCGTCGCCGACCGGATCGACGCCGAGCTCGAGACCGCGCGCAAGCGCAACGAGGCGACAGCCGGCTCGCTTCTGGAGAGGCGCAACCGCCGGACGGCCTCCCTGGCGAAATGGCCGGGGTGAGCCGAGCGCTCCGTCGGCACGAGAACGGCCCGGCGTTGACGATCGTCCGCGGCGGGAGTTCTCTCAAAAAATCACAATACAGAACAAGGTAATAGGAGGGGACGTTGAAACGATCACTTGGATATCTACTCGCTTGCGGTCTGCTGGCGGCGCCCATGCCGGCCTGGGCCCAGGGCAACGGCGTCGTGACGGTCGCCACGGTCGGCGAGCCTCCGACCATGGACCCGATGATCTCGACGGCCGACCTGGTCGGGACCGTCACGCAGCACGTATTCGAGACACTCTTCACTTTCGACAAGAGCTGGAAGGTCACGCCGCTTCTGGCAGAGGCGATGCCGACGATCAGCGCCGACGGAAAGACCTACACCATCCCGCTGCGCCCGGGCGTGAAATTCCATGACGGCTCGGACCTCACCGCAGACGACGTCGTCGCCTCGCTCAAGCGCTGGACCAAGCTCGCCTCGCGCGGCAAGCAGACGGCCGGCTTCATCGACAGCATCGAGGCGAGCGGACCCGCGACGGTCGTGATCAAGCTCAAGCAGCCCTATGCCCCGCTCCTGTCCCTGCTCGCCTTCAACAACTCCGCTGCGATCATCCTGCCGGCCAAGAAGCAGGACGAGCCGCTGAAGGAGTTCATCGGCACCGGTCCCTACATGCTCAAGGAGCGCAAGGCCGACCAATATATCCAGCTCGTCAGGTTCGACGGCTACAAGCCGCGCGAAGGCGAGGCCGACGGCTATGGTGGCGCGCGGCGCCCCTTGCTGGACGAAGTCCGCTTCGTGCCCGTGCCCGACGCCAACACCCGCGTCGAGTCGGCCGTCTCCGGCCAATACGACTATGTCGACGCGATTCCGGTGGAATCGTTCGACAGGCTGAAGCAGTCGAAGGCCTCCCAGCCCGTGATGCTGAAGCCGTTCGGCTACCCGGTCTTCGTGTTCAACACGGCCGAGGGCGCCACCAAGAACCTGGAGGTCCGCAAGGCGATCCGCACCGCGCTCAGCATGGAGGACATGCTGGCCGCCGCCTTCGGCAGCAAGGAGTTCTATGCGCTCGACGGCAACATCTATCCGGCGGGTTTCGTCTGGAGCAGCGATGCCGGCGTCGCGGGGAACTACAACGTCGCCGACCCGGACAAGGCGAAGGCGGCCGCCAAGGCAGCCGGCTACAAGGGTGAGCCGATCCGCATCCTGACCAGCCGCCAATACGAGTTCCACTACAAGATGGCCCAGGTCGCCGCGGAATATCTGAAGCTCGCCGGCTTCACCGTCGACCTTCAGGTCGTCGACTGGGCGACCCTGACCCAGCGGCGCACCGACAAGGGCCTGTGGGACATCTACATCACCCACAGCCCCTTCCTGCCCGAACCCGCCCTGATCGGCTCGCTCTCGACCAGCGCGCCGGGCTGGTGGGACACGCCCGCGCGCAAGGCCGCCGTCGAAGCCTTCACCACCGAGGCGGATCCAGCCAAGCGGCCGGCCCTGTGGGCTGCGGTCCAGAAGGTGATCTACGACGAAGTGCCCTTCATCAAGATCGGCGACTTCAACGCGCTCTCGGCGCAGTCCGCCAAGCTCACTGGCGTCGTGCCGGCGCCCTGGCCGTATTTCTGGAACGTTTCCGTCAAGAAATAAGGGCAGGGGCGGATGCTACGGTACATCATCCAGCGCATCGTCGGCATGGTCCTGGTGATGGCGCTCGTCGTCACCATCGTCTTCGTCATCGTCCGGGTCACGCCGGGCGATCCGGCCGCCGTCATGCTGGGACCGGACGCCACGTCCCAGGACGTCGCGCAGCTGCGTAGCCGCCTCGGCCTCGATCATTCGATCCTGACGCAATACCTGCTCTATTTCGCCCAGCTGCTGCGGGGTGATCTCGGGCAGTCGATCTTCCTCAATATGCCGGTCGGTTCGGCGCTGCTGGAGCGTGCCGAGCCGACCTTCTTCCTGACCTTGATGTCGCTCGCCATCGCCAGCGTGATCGCCCTGCCGATCGGCATCTATTCCGCCTACCGGCGCGGTTCTGTCGTCGACCAGGTGGCGACGGCACTCGCCATGTTCGCGGCCAGCATCCCGGGCTTCTGGCTGGGTCTGATCCTGATGCAGGTCTTCGCCGTCCGCCTCCAGATCCTGCCGGTTTCCGGCTATGGCGGGCCCGATGCCGGCTTCATCGAGCGGATGCGTCATCTCGTTCTTCCTGCGGTCGCGCTCGGTCTCGTCTCCTCGGCGCTGATCCTGCGCTTCACCCGCGCATCGATGCTCGACGTGCTCGAGGACGACTATGTTCGCACGGCCCGTGCCAAGGGCCTGAGCGAGCGGCGCGTTGTCGTCGGCCATGCGTTGAAGAACGCGCTGATCCCGATCCTGACGGTCATCGGACTGACGGCCGCGGTGCTGATCTCGGGCGCGGTGGTGACCGAAACCGTCTTCGGGCTGCCCGGTGTCGGCAACCTCGTCGTTTCGGCGGTGCTGCGGCGCGACTATCCCGTCATCCAGGGTGCGCTGCTCATCGTGGCGGGCCTCTATGTGCTGATCAATTTCGCGATCGACATGCTCTACCTCGCGATCGATCCCAGGGTGCGCTACTGATGAGCGACCTCAGCCTCGCAACGCCGCGCTCGCACCCCACGGTGCGCTTCTTCCGGCAGCTCCTGCGCCGGCGGACCGTAGCCGCCGGCCTCGTCATCCTGGCGCTGTTCGTGCTGCTTGCAGCCTTCGCGCCGCTGCTCGCCCCCTATGCGCCGGGCAAGCTCTCGATCGTCAACCGATTGAAGCCGCCCTCCGCGACCTACTGGTTCGGCACCGACGAGTTCGGTCGCGACATCTTCTCGCGCATGCTTTATGCGGGCCGCCTCTCGCTCTCCGTCGGTGCCGCCGTCGTGGTGCTGTCGAGCCTCATCGGCGTGACGCTCGGCCTGCTGGCCGGGTTCTTCAAGCGGCTCGACACGCCGATCGCGCGGTTGATCGACGCGATGATGGCCTTCCCGGACATCTTGCTCGCCATCGCGCTCGTCGCTGCGCTCGGCCCTTCGCTGATCACCGTGATCGTCGCGCTCTCGATCGTCTACGCGCCGCGCCTGGCCCGGATCGTCAGGGCCGCGACCCTGGTCACCCGCGAACTGCCCTATGTCGAGGCGGCGCGCGCCTTCGGCAACACCACCTTCCGCATCATGACCCGGCATGTGCTTCTCAATCTTGTCTCGCCGATCTCCGTGCAGGCCACCTTCATCTTCGCCAGCGCCATGCTGGCCGAGGCGGGACTCTCTTTTCTCGGCCTCGGTGTCAGCCCCGAGATTCCGACCTGGGGGACGATGATCGCGGCCGGGCGCCAATATATCGGCCAGGCCGACTGGATGACCTATTTCCCCGGCTTCGCGATCGTGCTCGCCGTGCTGTCGCTGCAGATGCTCGGCGACGGCTTGCGCGACATGCTCGACCCGCGCCTGCGCAAGGATCTCTGAGATGACGTCCGCATCCTCCGGCAAGCCGTTGCTGCTCGCCAACGCCAAGCTCGTCGCCTTCGGGCCCGGCATGCCGAGCGGCAACAGCGACGTTCTCGTCGATGCGCAGGGAAAAGTCGCCGCCGTAAGCCCGGGGCTGTCCGCGCCGGCTGATGCGACGCGCATCGATCTCGGCGGCGCCTTCGTTTCGCCGGGCTGGGTCGACCTCCACGTCCATATCTGGCACGGAGGCACCGACATCTCCCTGCGCCCGCGCGAATGCGGCGCAGAGCGGGGCGTTACCACCCTCGTCGATGCCGGCTCGGCCGGCGAGGCGAATTTCCACGGCTTTCGCGAATACATCATCGAGCCGGCTCGCGAGCGCATCAAGGCCTTCCTCAATCTCGGCTCGATCGGGCTGGTGGCCTGCAACCGCGTTCCGGAACTGCGCGACATCAAGGATATCGACCTCGATCGCATCCTCGAATGCTATGCCGAGAACAGCGAGCACATCGTCGGGATCAAGGTCCGCGCCAGCCATGTCATCACCGGCTCCTGGGGCGTCACCCCGGTCAAGCTCGGCAAGAAGATCGCCAAGATCCTGAAGCTGCCGATGATGGTGCATGTCGGCGAGCCGCCCGCCCTCTATGACGAGGTGCTGGAGATCCTGGGGCCGGGCGACGTCGTCACCCACTGCTTCAACGGCAAGGCCGGATCGAGCATCATGGAGGACGAGGACCTGTTCACGCTGGCCGAGCGCTGCGCGGCCGAGGGCGTGCGGCTCGACATCGGCCATGGCGGTGCCTCCTTCTCCTTCAAGGTAGCCGAAGCCGCGATCCAGCGCGGATTGATGCCGTTCTCGATCTCGACCGATCTGCACAATCGCTGCATGAACTTCCCGGTCTGGGACTTGGCGACCACCATGTCGAAGCTGCTTTCGGTCGGCATGCCCTTCGAGAACGTGCTCGAGGCGGTGACGCATGCGCCTGCCTCGGTCATCAAGCTGTCGATGGCGGACCGGCTTGCTGTCGGCCAGCGCGCCGATTTCACTGTCTTCGACCTCGTAGACGGCGATCTCGAGGCAACCGATTCCAATGGCGACGTCTCGCGCCTGACGCGGCTTTTCGAGCCGCGCTATGCGGTGATCGGCACCGAGGCGATTGCGGCGAGCCGCTATGTGCCGCGGCCGCGCCGGCTCGTGCGACACAGCCACGGGCTCTCCTGGCGCTGATGCCGATGGCTGCGGCCGCTGTGGCGGGAAACGGCGAGCTGAAAGGACGGAATCCGTTTGCAGGACACCGATAGAAGCACGGCCATGAAGGATGTGACGCAAGCGAAGCAGGCGGTGGGCGACGCCCGGAAGCCTGCGCCGCCTCGCTCGCGCGTCAGCGGGCTCGACCGGGCCGTTCAGGTCCTCGATCACCTCCAGCAAGCGGGGCGTGCATCGACGGCCTACGAGATCGCGCGGGCGATCGGCGCGCCGCTCTCGACCATCTACACCATCGTCGAGGATCTGCTCGACAAGGGCCTCCTGGCCAAGGCCAGCGATGGCGGCGTCTGGCTCGGCCCGAAGCTCTACCATTACGGCCTGGCCTACGCCCGGGACCTCGAGATCGTCACCGTCGCCACGCACGAGATGCACACGCTTGCGCGCGAGGTCGGTGAAACCGTCCAAGTCTGCGGCCGTGACGGCAATATGATGGTCGTCGAGGCGATGGCGGAGGGGCCCGGCCACTTCAACGTGACCTCCCGCGTCGGTACGCGCGTGCCGCTGAACTGGACGGCATCCGGCCGCCTTCTCGTCGCGGGGATGGATCGGGCCGAGCAGGCCGTCCTGTTCCGCGAGGGGGCCAAGACGTCGCCGACGGGGCGCGCCGTCACGGATGCCGCGGAGTTGGTCGATCAGGCGCGGGAGGCGCTAGCTGCCGGTGTCGCGATCCAGGCGGGCGAGTCGGATTTCGCCGTGGCTTGCATCGCTGCTCCGGTCCTGGATCCCGACGGGCATTGCCCGATCACGATCTCGATCGTGCTGCCGGAGTTCCGTGTGACCGAGGACCGCTCGCATTTCGTCGAGGCGGTCAAGGCGGCCGCACGCCGTATCGAAGACAAGCTCGGCTGGCGCGCCAGATCTGCAACTGTTCGGGATTTCGGCCTGATAAAGCCGCGGGCGTGACTCGCCGCGGCGCGACGCCGCGTTGTTCTTCAGCTTGGATTGGGAGCTACGCGATCGGCTGGCGCCCCCGGCTTGCCCGACGCCGTTCTCCCGGATTTGCTGCGCTGGGCGTGCTTGAGATGGATCGTGCGCTTGAAGAAGTGACGGCCGATATCACTGTCGGTGCTGACGATGGTGCATCTGCCGAGCTTTGCCGCAAAGGCAGCCATCAGCGCGGCGCGATGTTTTTCGGACACCGCGCCCAGTGAATCGTTGAGAAAGACCCAGCGCGGCGCGTGCAGGAAGACGCGGGCGAAACCGAGGGTCTGCTGCTCTTCGAGCGACAGGCGCCTGTCCCAGTCGATTTCACGGTCGAGGTCCTCCACGAGACGGTCGAGGCCGACCGAACTGAGCGCATCCGCATAGTGCTCGTCGGTGTAGTCGGGGGCGTCGGCCGGATAGGCGAGGGCGACTCTCAACGTGCCGATCGGAAAATACGGGCGCTCCGGCAGGAACAGCATATCCGCCCGCGGCGGCAGGCCGATGCGGCCGTCGCCCCAGGGCCAGAGACCGGCCAGGCTCATGAACATCGTCGTCTTGGCGGCCGCGCTGTCGCCCTCGATCAGGACATGCTCGCCGGTTTTCAGCTCGATCTTGTGATCCTCCAGGGCGGCGCACTCGACCAGCGATCCCGGCAGGTAGGCCTCCACA
This sequence comes from Bosea sp. AS-1, assembly GCF_002220095.1. Classification (GTDB taxonomy): domain Bacteria; phylum Pseudomonadota; class Alphaproteobacteria; order Rhizobiales; family Beijerinckiaceae; genus Allobosea. The sequence goes on along the minus strand of NZ_CP022372.1, from coordinate 3,740,091 downwards.
TCTTCCAGGATCAGGGAGTCGGACGGAGCTTCGTAGAAGGTGATCCGGTGCTGGTCGCCATGCAGCTGCTCGATATGCTGAAGCTTGTCGCGCAGGGCCATGATCCGCAGCAGCGTCGCCCGCCAATCCGCGATCTTCGAGAAGTTGTCGACGAACCAGCGCAGGGCGTACTGGACCTGGTTGAACGCGCCGACCGCGATCATCAGCGATCCAAGGGTGAGCTGGCCGCCGAAATAGCCGGGCGACGCGATGACGAAGGGCGCTGCCATGGCGAGCCAGCCATGGCCCGACGTGACCCAGGTCAGCGAGACGATGCCGCTGGCGAGCTGGCGCGCCAGGGACTGGACCTTGTGAAAGGTCTGGTCGAGATGGCTGCGCTCGTCGCTTTCGCCCTGGTAGAGCACGATCGCTTCCGACCGTTCGGCGACCCTGATCAGGGCCACCCTGAAATCGGCCTCGCGCGCATAGCGCTCGGCATTCAGATCGATCAGCGGCCGGCCGACGCGCCACGCCAGCCAGGACCCGATCGCCGCATAGGCGATCGCGCACCAGACCATGTAGCCGGGGATGGTGACGTTGCCATGCCCGAAATTGAAGACGACCTGCTCCGAGAGGATCCAAAGCACCCCGATGAAGCTCAGGAGCATCAGCGAGGCCTGCAACAGACCGTTGCCGAGATCGACCGAAAGCTCGGTCAGGTGGCGGGCGTCTTCATGGATGCGCTGGTCGGGATTGACGCCGGCTTCGCCGGCGAAGGCGAGCAGATAGGCCCGCTTGGGCTTCAGCCATTCGTCGAGCAGGTCCCGGGTCAGCCAGCCCCGCAGCCTCACCTTGCCGACCTCCGTGAGCCAGGCCTGGGCGACGACGAGCAGCAGCAGGACGGCGATGATCGACAGGAATACCAGGAGCTGGTGGCCGAAAGCTCCGAGGTCACGGTTCTGGAGAGCGTCGTAGAGCGCGCCCTGCCAGTTGTTCAGCCGGATCTGAAACACCGCGTTGGTCGCAATCACGACCACGCTGCCGACGGGCAGGAACAGGAGGGCGTCGCGCCGCGGCGACGAGCCCATCGCCTTGATCAGGAGCCAGAGCTGGTGCAGGACGCCGCTCGCCGGAACATCCAGCATCGAAGCGGTTGCAGGCCGTGCGGAAGGGTTATCCATCGGAGCGCTCGAGGGGCGGCGCGGCGCTCATGCGTCAGGCCATCTGTTGCTCATATATGGGCCTATGCCGTCCCGATCGAGGCTGGACGTACCCGCAGCTCGAGCGTTTGCAGCCGCGCCAGGTCGGCGCTCGGCCCGACCAGGATTTCGAAGGTGCCCGGTTCGAGCGTCGGCTCGAGATCGGGGCCGAGAAAGCTGAGCTGATCGGGAGACAAGGTGAAGCGCATCGTTTTCATTTCCCCCGGTGCGAGCGCGACCTTGGCGAAGTCCTTCAACTCGAGCGAAGGCCGCGTGATCGATGAGACGAGGTCGCGAATGAACAGGAATACCGTGTGTTCGCCGGCCATTGGCCCCGTATTCCTGACGTCGACCAGAATCTCCGTGGTCTCTTCCGCGGTGATGGTCCACTTGGTCGCGCGGGGATTGGTCATCGCGAAGCTGGCGTAGGACAGGCCATGGCCAAACGCGAAGCGCGGGTCATTCGGAATATCGAGGTACTTGCTGGAAAAATGCTCTTCCTCCAGCCGCGGGCGGCCCGTCGGGCGTTCTGCGAAGAAGATCGGGATCTGGCCGACATCGGCCGGCCACGACATTGTGAGCCTGCCGCTCGGATTATGCGCCCCGCTCAGCAGGTCGACGATGGCGCCGGCGCCCTCGGAGCCGGGATGCCAGACGGCGAGGATCGCCTTGGCGCGCTCCACCAGCCAATCCGGCAGGATCAGTGGCCGCCCCGAGAACAGCAGGACGACGACCGGCTTGCCCGTCTCCAGCATCGCACGCGCCAGATCCTGCTGGGGCTGGGGCAGCCCGGGATAGGCGCGGCTGCTGGCCTCGCCCGCCATATCGACCCTTTCACCGACGCAAAGCACGATCACATCGCTCTGCCGCGCATCTCTTAGCGCTGCGTCGAGGCCGCTCTCGCTCGGCTGTTCGACGGCGCTTCCCGTTGCGGCCGATATCGCGGCCTGGGGAAACGCAGCCTTGAATTGGTCGATCAGCTCGGAGATGCGCTCGACGGTATCCGGTTCCGAGTTTCCGCCCACGATTTGGCCGAAGGGGCCGACGACCGCGATCGACTTCAAATTCTTCTTGAGCGGCAACGTGCCCTCGGCATGGGTCAGGAGCACGATCGACTTGCGCGCGGCTTCGCGCGCCAGGGCGCGCCTCGCGGGTTGGGCCTTGGTGGCCGCGATGGCTTCTGGCGAACCGCAACGGCGATAGGGATCGTCGAACAGGCCTAGCCGCAGCTTGAGCAGCAGGACGCGCCGCACCGCCTCGTCGATGGTCGCCATGTCGACAAGGCCCCGGTCGAGCGCCTCGGGCAGGCCGTCGTAATAGGCTCCCTTGCCCATCATGTCGATGTCGACGCCAGCGTTCAGCGCAAGCGCCGCAGCCTCGGCCGGGTCCGCCGCGACGCCGTGTACCAGCAACTCGGCGACAGAGCTCCAGTCGCTGACCATCACCCCGTCAAAGCCCCAGCGCTCGCGAACCAGGCCGCGCAGGAGCCGCTTGTTGATCGACATCGGCGTGCCGTTGAGATCGATGAAGGCCGGCATGATGCAAGCCACGCCGGCCTCGACCGCCGCCTTGAACGGCGGCAGGTAGACCTCGTGCAGCAGCCGCTCCGACATGTCGACAGAGGCGTATTCGCGCCCGGCCTGGACGGCTCCGTAACCGGCGAAATGCTTGGCGGTCGCGGCGATCGCCATGGGCGAGGCGAGATTGGCGGTCTGGTAGCCACGCACCTTCGCCCGCGCGAGCCGTTGGCCGACGAGAGGGTCTTCACCGGGTCCTTCGAGCGTGCGGCCCCAGCGTGGATCCCGCGCGATGTCGATCATCGGGGCGAAGGTGAGGTCGATGCCTTCGACACCGCATTCTTCCGCCGCGACGCGGGCCGTGGCTTCCCACAAGGCCGGGTCAAGGGCTGCCGATTCCCCGAAGGGAATGGGAAACATTGTCCTCAACCCGTGGAGCACATCCAGCGAGAAGAAGAGCGGGATCTTGAGGCGCGAGCCCTCGACGGCATGCCGTTGAGCATCGCGGATGCGGTCCGGTCCGACCAGGTTCAGGAGGCTGCCGACTTCGCCGTTCTGGATAGCGGCGGAGGTGACCGGCGCGGAGGCGGGGCCCGTCTGGACCAGCTCGCCACTCAGCATCGTGAGCTGCCCGAGCTTCTCTTTCAGCGTCATCGCGCCGATCAGTTTTTCGATCCCACGACGGTCAAAAGGCGCCTTCACGGATCTTCCCCCGAAACGCTGCTCTCGAAGCATCCACAATGGCTCAGGATTGCGGCCGGCACACGCGAATTGGTGCCGGGGCAGGCCAGCGATTTTGTGGCCTCGGGACCGGACGACGTCCGCGCCTTCCACCGAAGTGTCAACGTTCGAAGGCGGCTTCGCGCTTCTCCCGAAAGGCGTTGATGCCTTCCATGTGGTCGCCGGCCGAGAAGCAGAGCACGTTCATCTCGTTCTCATAGGTGATACCGGCCGAAAGCGTGGCGTTCATCGACATGCGCACCGCAGCCTTCACGGACTCGACGGCGACCGGGCTATAGCTGGCGAAGAGACGGCACAGCGCACGGGCGCGCTCGACCTCGCCGCCATCCTCCACCACCTCCTCGACGATGCCCAGCCGAAGAGCCTCGCTGGCATCGATCGGCTCTCCGCTCAGCAGCAACTTCATCGCCTGGCCATAGCCGATGAGGCGCGGCAGCATCTGCGAGGCGCCGCCACCGCCGACCCAGCCGCGCGTCACCTCCGGAAAGCCGAGCTTCGCGCTTCTCGCCATGATGCGGATGTCGGCCGAAAGGGCCATCTCGGCGCCGCCGCCGAGCACCCAGCCATGGAGCGCTGCGACGACCGGCTTGCGCATGTTGCGGATCGCCGTCGCATACTCGATGCGGTTGCGGAATTTCCACGCCGTCGCATACTCTGCGAGGGCGTTGAGATCGCTGCCGGCACAGAAGGCCTTGTCGCCTGCGCCGCGCAGCAGGATGGCGTGCACGCTGTCGTCACGGTCGAATTCACGGGCAAGGCGCTCGATTTCGGCTGCCATGGCCGGCGTTACGGCGTTGAGTTTGCGGGGGCGGTTGAGAACGAGTTCGGCGACGGCGCCTTCGCGCTCGACCTGGATTTCGTCAGTCATTTCGAGTTCTCCCTGATGGTCGACGTTTGGCTGAAGTTTCCAGATTTCCGCGCCGCCCGACGCTATGAGGCCTCGCTGCCGGCGAGCCGGAGCCGTCGACGGGCCTTCAGATTCAACTCATCGGCGCGGGGCGCCCGAACGGTCCTTTTCCCGCCGCGGGATGGTCGGTCGACGGTTGCGCCGTCCATCAAACTGCTCTAAAAATTTGCCAGATAGATCGATCTAGTAGAACGATATAAAAGACGAAAAGAAGAATCGATAAAAAATTCAGGGAGCGGGAATGCAGGGAGCAAAGCATCTCGTCGGATCAGGCAGCATCCGTGGCCGCGACCGGGCAGGCGCCGTCGCGGGACAAGTGATCGTGCGTCGAGGCTGAAGCCATGCTGCGCTACATCACCTCGCGGCTCGGCACGACGGTGGTCATGGCGCTCCTTGCGACGCTCGTCATCTTCCTCATCGCCAATACCGTGCCGGGTGACCCGGTTCTGGCGCAACTCGGTGACGTCGCGGCTTCGAACAAGGAATTCGTCGCCGAATGGCGGGCGCGCTACGGGCTCGACCTGCCGATGTGGCATCGCTACTGGATCTTCCTGACGGGGCTGCTGCAGGGGGATCTCGGCCAGTCGATCGCCTCGCAGCGGCCTGTCCTCGACGATATCCGCGAATATGTGCCGGCGACGCTGGAGCTCGCCACCGTCTCCTTCCTGCTGTCGCTTGCGGTCGGCATCCCGCTCGGCGTGATGGCGGCGGTGAAGCGCGATACCTGGGTCGATCACCTGGCCCGCGTGGTCTCGCTGATCGGGGTCTCCTCGCCGACGTTCTGGCTCGCCTTCATCGTGCTGGCGATCTTCTATGGCGGGCTCGAGATCGCGCCAGGTCCCGGCCGCCTCGATCCGATCGCGCTGCCCCCACCGAGCGTCACAGGTCTGCTGCTGATCGACGCGACGATTGCGGGAGACTGGGCGACCCTCCGCGACGCGGCCGCCCATCTCGTCCTGCCCTCGATCGTGCTGGCGGCCGCGACGCTCGGCCTGATCACGCGGACGACACGCGCGAGCATGCTTGAGAGCATCCAGCAGGACTATGTCCGTACCGCCCGTGCGAAGGGTTTGAAGGGATCGCGGGTGGTCATCGGCCATGTCCTGCGCAACGCGCTGATCCCGGTCATGACCCTCGGCGGCCTGGCCTATGCCAATCTGCTGACCGGGGCGGTGATGACAGAGACGATCTTCTCCTGGCCCGGGCTCGGACGATATACCTTCCGCAGTGCGGCGGCCCTGGATTTTCCTGCGATCATGGGCATCACGCTGGTCGTCGCCTTCGTGTACCTGCTGATCAATCTCCTGATCGATGTCAGTCACGCGCTGCTCGATCCGCGGGTGGCCCGTTGAGCGCGGCGGAAGCCCGAGGGCATGCGCCGGCGGCGGTGGAGCCGGCCGTCACCAAGATGCAGCTCTGGCGAAAGCGTTATGGGCTTGCGGCCTTTGGTCTGGCCGTGGTGCTGGCCTGGATACTGGTCGCGATCTTCGCGCCGCTGCTCAGCCCTTACGATCCCAATTTCGTGGATGTCGCCAACCGGCTCAAGGTGCCGTCCTGGCAGCATTGGCTCGGCACCGACATGCTCGGGCGCGACGTGTTCACACGGCTGATCTTCGGCGCGCGGATCTCGCTGACGACGGGGTTCGTCGTGGTCCTCGTCGGAGCTCTCATCGGCACGCTGCTGGGCGGCGTGGCGGCCTATGCGCGCGGTTGGGTCGAGGAAGCGATCATGCGCCTCACCGACCTCGTCATGTGCTTCCCGCCGATCATCCTTGCGCTGGCGATCGCGGCGGCGCTCGGCATCGGCACGACCAACACGATCATCGCCATGCTCGTCGTCTGGTGGCCTAAATTCGCGCGGCTCGCCCATTCGCTGGTGATCGTCCAGCGTTCCCAGGAATACGTGGAATCCGCGACCGTCATCGGCTGCTCGCCGGTCCGCATTCTCGGCCGCCATATCATCCCGAATTCGGTCGGGCCGCTGATCGTGCTGGTCACGCTCGACATCGGCAATGCGATCATCACCTTCGCGGGTCTCTCCTTCCTCGGCCTCGGCGTCGTGCCGCCAACGCCGGAATGGGGCTCGATGGTCGCGGAAGGGCGCGAACTCGTCCAGCAATGGTGGGTCGCGGCATTCCCGGGCCTTGCCATCCTGACGATCGTGCTCGGCTTCAACTTCTTCGGCGACGGCGTGCGCGACTGGCTCGATCCGAAGGCGCGCGACAGGTGAGCCGCTTTATCTGCTGACTGGACGAAAACCCGGGAGGACCCCCGTGCGAGTGACCACTGCCGACGAGGCCGCCAGCCATATCCGGGATGGGGACACGATCGTGATCGGCGGGTCGGGCGGCGGCCACGCCGTGCCGGACGCGCTGATGGCAGCGGTGGAGAGGCGCTTCCTTGCCGAAGGGGCGCCGCGCGGCATCAGTGCGGTGCATCCGGTCGGACTTGGCGACGGCGGCGATCTCGGCATGGGGCATTTCGCCCATGAGGGGCTGCTGAAACGTGCGATCGGCGGCACCTTCGTCAACTCGCCGAAGATTTCGGACATGGCGCTCGCCGACAAGATCGAGGGCTACACCTTGCCGCAGGGGGCCCTGTCCCAGCTCATGCGCGAGATCGCGGCCGGCCGGCCCGGGCTGATCACCAAGACCGGTCTGCACACCTTCGTCGATCCGCGTCATGGCGGCGGGCGGCAGAGCCGGTCGGCGCCCGAGGGCGTTGTCGAGCTGATCGATTTCAAGGGTGAGGAATACCTCTTCTTCAAGAGCTTCAAGATCGATGTCTGCTTCCTGCGCGGCACCACGGCCGACGAGGACGGCAATGTCACGATGGAGCAGGAGGCGATCTACGGCGAGATGATCTCGGAGGCGCAGGCGACGAAGCGCTGCGGCGGGCTCGTCATCGTGCAGGTGAAGCGGCTCGCCCAGCGCGGCACGCTGCCGGCGAAGCAGGTGAAGATCCCCGGCATCCTCGTCGACCTTGTGGTGGTCGAGCCGAAGCAGCGGCAGACCTACATCACTGAATACTCGCCTTCCTATGCAGGCGAGTTGAAGATGCCGCTGTTCGACATCCCGGTGCTGCCCTTCGATCCGCGCAAGATCATCGCGCGCCGCGCCGCCATGGAGCTGTTCCCTGGTGCCATCTGCAATCTCGGCTCGGGCATCTCGACTGGCATCGCCAATGTCGCGGCTGAGGAAGGGGTGCTCGACGAAGTCTGTCTCACCAACGAGCAGGGCCTGATCGGTGGCGCGCCGGCCTCAGGCAACGAGGCGGGCGCCGCGCGCAACTTCCAGGCGATGATCGACCAGCCTTATCAGTTCGATTTTTATGATGGTGGCGGGCTCGATCTCGCCTTCCTCTCCTTCGCCGAGGTGGACGAGGAGGGCAACGCCAATGTCAGCCGCTTCGGCGGGCGCATCGTCGGGCCGGGCGGTTTCATCAATATCAGCCAGAACGCGAGGACGGTCGTCTTCTCGGCGACCTTCACCGCCGGCAAGACCGAATTCGACTTCTCCGGTGGCAAGCTCGGCATTCTGAAGGATGGACCTCACCAGAAGTTTGCGAAACGGGTCGAGCAGATCACCTATAGCGGCCCCTATGGTGCGAGGCGCGGCCAGCGCACGCTCTATGTCACCGAGCGGGCGGTGTTCGCGTTGACGGGCGATGGCGTGACGCTGATCGAAATCGCGCCGGGTGCCGATCTCGAGCGCGACGTGCTCGGCCGGATGGGCTTCAGGCCGAAGATCGCCAAGGACCTCAAGCAGATGGATGCGACGCTGTTCAGGCCCGAGCGCATCGGGCTCGATGCGGTCCTTGCCGGCAAGAACCGTCGGCCGCTTCCGCAGCGCCTCGCCGAGGCCAGCCGGATGGCAGCGCAATGAGCGTGTCGACGCAAGCGGCGCCGGCCGGCTTCGTCCAAGCGCGGGGCGGGGCATGAAGCTTCACGTCGCCATCGGCGAGCGGGCCGAATTCCGCAAGACGATCCGCGAAGCCGATCTCCTCGCCTTCTCGGAGATCACGGGAGACCACGATCCCATCCATGTCGACGAGGCCTATGCGGCGCGCAGCCGCTTCGGCAGGCGCATCGCGCATGGCGCGCTCGTCATGGGATTGCTCTCGACCACCGCCTCGATGATCTCGCGGAGGGCCGTGGAGCGCGGTGCCAAGGGCGTCTCCGTCTCGCTGGGTTACGACAGGATCCGCTTCCTGAAACCCGTCTTCATCGATGACACGCTGACCGCCAGCTACGAGATCGAGAGTATCGACGCGGAGAAAGGGCGCAGCCTCTCGAAGGTCGAGGTCGTCAACCAGCATGGCGAGCCCTGCCTTGTCGGCACGCATGTGATGCGCTGGCTGCCGCCGGAGGAGAGCGCATGAGCGGTACTGGGCGGACATTGCCCGCAGGCGAATACTGGTACGAGGACGTCGAGCCCGGCGACACCTACGAGACCGGCAAGATCGTCGTGACCGAAAGCCACATCGTCGGCTTCGCCGGCCTGTCGGGGGATCTCTTCGACGTCCATATGGACGATGAGTTTGCCCGCGAGCAGGGGTTTCCGGGCCGCATTGCGCATGGGTTGCTCGGCCTCTCGATGGCGGACGGACTGAAGAACCGATCCGCTGTCCGCATCATGGGCGTCGCTTCGCTCGGCTGGAACTGGCGCTTCAAGGGGCCGATCCTGGCCGGAGACCGGATCGGCGTGCGCGTCACCTGCGCGGAAAAACGCGTTTCCAGCAAGGGACGCGGCATTCTCACGCTGCATTTCTCCGTCACCAAGCAGACCGGCGAGGAAGTGCAGGCCGGCGAGACTTTCCTCGTCACGCGCTTTCGACCGAAGGAGGGCTGAAAGGGCGGACTGCCCGGCATCGACATTCGGCACAGCTTCGCCACTCGCCCCCACGGAAGGAGGCCGGCTGGAGCGATCAGACCACATAACCGCACAACGCGGACAACCGGCCGCCTCGGCGGCGAGAGCACCCTGGGAGGGGAAACGCAGATGACTGAAAAACTCGGTTGGATGAGCCGCCGCGATCTCGCGAAGCTGCTCGGTGTCGGCGGCGCCGCGATCGCTGCGGGTTTGCCGGAGCGCGTCTATGCGCAGGCCAAGAAGACGACGCTGGTGATCGGTATCGACATCTCCGACACCATCACGCTCGATCCGGCCCGCCAGGCGCAGTACACGCCGCCCATGTCGCTGCTCGCCGCCTACGACATGCTGGTGACGATGAGCCCCGGCGACTACATCAACATCAAGCCGTCGCTCGCCACCAAATGGGCGCGCACGCCGGATGGGAAGGGTTGGCGCTTCACGCTGCGCGACGGGGTGAAGTTCGCCTCCGGCAACCCGATGACGGCCGAAGACGTGAAATGGTCGATGGACCGCGTGCTCTATCTCGGCGACCAGACCGCGCAGTACATCAGCCACGTGCAAGGCACCAACATCGTCGATGACAAGACCGTCGACATCATTCTGAAGGACCCGACCCAGCCGCTGCTCACCATCATCGCGGCACCCGGCTTCCCGGTCTATGACAGCAAGCTCCTGAAGGAGCATGGCGGCGACGCCAGCCCGGAAGCAAAGACGAAGGACAAGGCCACCACCTGGCTCAACAACAACTCGGCCGGCTCCGGCGCCTACAAGCTCGTGCGCTGGGAGCGCAACGCGCAGATCCAGTTCGCGCGTAACGACAACTACTGGCGCGGCAAGCCGCCTTTCGAGCGCGTCGTCATCCGTCACATCTCGGACAGCGCGGCGCAGCTCCTCGCGATCCGCCGCGGCGACATCGACATCGCCTTCAACCTTATCCCCGAGCAGGTCGCGACCCTCAAGGGGGACAAGGACCTGAGGCTGGAAGGCCTGACCAGCCTCGACTTCGTCTATATGGCGTTGACCGAGAACCCGGAGTTCAACAAGGCGCTTGGCGTCAAGGAAGCACGCCAGGCGATCGGCTGCGCGATCGACTATGACGGGATCATCAAGAACCTGTGTGGCGGCGCGGCCGTGCGCCCGGCCAACTTCCTGCCGATCGGCGTCAACGGTTCGACCGAGCAGATCGCCGAGCAGATCCGCTACAAGGAGGATCTCGACAAGGCGAAGCAGCTTCTCCAGAAGGCCGGCCTCGCCGACGGCTTCGAGTTCGAGATCGCTTATGGCAACGCGGCGGTCGCGGGCGTGACCTACCAGACGCTGGGGCAGAAGATCCAGGGCGACCTCGCCCGCGTCGGGATCAAGGTGAAGCTGAACCCGATGGACCAAGTCAATCTGCGCACGACCTACACCGGCAACAAGGCGCAGGGTGGCGTGCTGACCTTCTGGAACCCGCCGGCCGTCGAGAACCTGCTCTGGGCGGCTGCAACCGTCGAGCGCGTGGCCAAGCGCGTGCACTGGAAAGTGCCGCCCGAGACCGACAAGCTGGTGCGTGACGCGGCCGCGACCGAGGATCTGAAGAAGGCTTCCGACCTCTGGGTGGAGTACCAGAAGAAGGTGGTGGACGAGGCGGTCTACTTCGTCCTTTTCCAGCCGATCTACCAGATCGCGGTGCGCGACACCCTTGCCAAGCTGCCCCTGACGGCCTCGGGCTGGCAGCTCGACATGGCGGATGTGAAGCCGGCCTAGGCGCGAGGCGCTCCGCGGCCTGGCGCTGCCATTGCCGTCTTTTCTCGCCTGCAAGGGCGAGGGGACGTCTCGCCATCATCCCTCTCCCGATACGGGAGGGGGCACGGTCCGTGTGCTCTCAAGGCCCTCCGGACCATCCGCGAATGAGGGACCATGAACATCCTGCTCACCCATGCCAATGCGATGCGGCGGCAATATTACGGCGAGCGCGCCCTAGCCGCGCTCCGGGCTCTCGGCGACGTCAGGCTGCATGAGCATGACGAGCCGCTGACCCCTGATGGATTGATCGCGGCCGCGCGGGGCATCGATCTCATTGTCTCGGACCGCATGACCGCCGGCCCGGCCCAAGTTTTCGCCAACCTGCCTGAGTTGAAAGCCTTTTTGCGGGTCGCGGTCGACATCCGCAACATTGATGTCGACGCGGCCTCGAAGGCCGGCGTGCTCGTGACCCGCGCCGGGCCGGGCTTCATGCAGTCCGTCAGCGAAATGGCGCTCGGCTACATGATCGATCTCTCGCGGGGCATTTCGCGCTCCGTCATCGCCTACCGTGCCGGCGAGAAACCCGAGATCCGCATGGGGCGGCAGCTCGCGGGCTCGACGGCTGGCATCATCGGCTTCGGTAGCATCGGGCGTTGCCTCGCCGATCTCCTCGCCAAGATCGGCATGCGCGTGCTGATCCATGATCCCTATGCGAAGGTGGCGGACGAGCGCTTCGCGCAAGTCGACCTCGATACGCTCCTCGCCGAAGCGCACTATGTCGTCTGTCTGGTCGTCGCCAATGAAGCGACCGAGAACCTGATGGATGCCTCCATCTTCCGCCGCATGCGGCCCGACGCGGTTTTTCTCAACCTGTCGCGCGGCAACCTCGTCAACGACGCCGATCTCGTCGCGGCCCTGAAGGAGGGCCGTATCGCCGGTGCGGCGATGGATGTCGGCCGTGCGACGGACCAGATGCCCATGCCCGAGATCGCGGCGCTGCCGAACGTCATCGCTACGCCGCACACCGCCGGGCTGACGCCGCCCGCCATCGAGGCGCAGGCTTTCGACACAGTCGCGCAGGTCGCGGCGCTGGCAAAGGGCGAGGTACCGCCCGGCGCCGTCAATGCAGAGCATTGGAGCAGACGCATATGACGGCACAGGCGAAACCGCGTCTCCAGGCGCCGCAGGGCACCTGCGACACCCATATGCACATCTACGATCCGTCGATGCCCATCGCGCCCACGGCGCTTGGACCTGGCCCGGCCTGGGCGAGCGTCACGGCCTACCGGAGCGTCATGACCGGACTCGGCATCGAGCGCGTGGTCGTCGTTCAGCCAACCTCCTATGGCACTGACAATCGCTGTACCGTGGACGCGATCGCGGCGCTCGGGCTTGAAACCACGCGCGGCATCGCGGTGGTCGATGCGGAGGTCTCGGACGAGGAATTGAAGCGTCTCGACCGCGCGGGCATCCGCGGGGCGCGCTTCCAGATGCTGCCAGGAGGGGCGATCTCCTGGGATGCGCTGGAGCCGGTCGCGACTCGGATCGCGCCGCTCGGCTGGCACTGCCAGGTGCAGATGGACGGCCGGCTCTTCCCCGAGCGAGAGGCGCTGCTGAAACGCCTGCCGACCCCGGTCATGATCGACCACGTCGGCAAGTTCCTGGAGCCCGTCCCGCTCGACCATGACGGGGTGCGGTCGCTTCTGCGGATGCTGGAGACGGGGCGCTTCTGGATGAAGCTTTCGGCACCCTACGAGGTGTCGAAGGTCGGCGCGCCGCTCTACGAGGACGTCGGGGCGATCGCCAAGGCTTGCGTCAGGGCCAATCCCGAACGCCTGGTCTGGGCGAGCAACTGGCCGCATGTCTCGGTCAAGACCCTGCCGGACGATGCTCTGCTGCTCGACATCCTCCTCGACTGGGCACCGAAGCCGGAGGACCGCCAGTGCATTCTGGTGGACACCCCGGCAGCCTTCTACGGCTTCTAAGAGGCGGTTGGGTGCTGAAAGCGGCGCCAGGCCGCATCCTTCCAAGCGTCAGAGCTTGCGCCGCCTGGTTCTGCGCTTGGAGGATCCGGGCGGCACGCCCGTCGTGTCTCTGATGATGAGCTCGGTCGGCAGAAGCACCGTTTCGATCGGGCGCTCGAAATCCTCGATCCGTTTCAGCAGCAGTTGGGCCGCGGTCCGGCCAACGATCTGGCGCGCGACGGCGACGCTGGTGAGGGCAGGGCGCCACAACGTCGCCTCCGCGATGTCGTCGAAGCCGATGACGGAAAAGTCGCGCCCCGGCGTCAGGTTCCGGGACCGGAGCCCAAGCATGGCGCCGAAAGCAATCAGGTCGTTGAAGCAGACCACGGCGGTCGGTGGCTCCGGAAGGTCGAGCAGCGCCAGCAGCTGTGACATGCCGACATCGCGGGTGGCCGCTCCGGACAGCACAAGCCGTGGCTCGATCGCGATCCCGGCCTCGGTCAGGGCGTGGCAGTAGCCCTCGAAGCGCTGCCGGCCCGTGGAAATGTTCTCGTTCAGCCCGAGCATGCCGATGCGGCGATGCCCCAGCTCGAGCAGGTGCCGGGTCGCCGCGATCATCCCGCTGCGGTGATCGGCCTGGACGAGGTCCACCTGAGCCCCGGGGATGGCGCGGGAAACCGATACGCAGGGCAGGCGCCAGGAGCGTAGGAGATCGATGAACGAGGCGCTGGTTCCTGTCGCGGGAACCAGGAGCAGACCGCCGACGCTGTATTCCCGCACCGTCTCGACGAAAGCGCGCTGGCGCGCGATCGATTCATCGGTGTTGCACATGACGATGATGCGGTTCTGCTCCGTCAGCGCGTCCTCCATGGAGGCGACGATCTCGGCGAAGTAGGGGTTCGTCAGATCGTTGACGGCCATCGCGATGAGCCGTGTCTCGGTGGAGCGGAGGCTGGCGGCGCCGCGGTTGTAGACATATCCGAGCGACTTTGCGGCGGCGTGCACCCGGTCATGCGTTCGCTTCGGAATCGTGGGGCTGTTCCGGAGGACGAGCGAGACCGTTGCCTTGGAGACACCAGCGATGTCGGCGATATCGACGAGAGTCGGTCTCGCCGTTGCCTTGCTTCGCTTGTTGTCAGAATCCGCCACGGTGCCATCTGATGCTGGAAACCTGCGCAAGGTCTGGTCGTTCGCGGCGAAGCCGTCAAGCTCCGGCAGGCAAAGCGCAAATGCTCCCGTGACACGACAAACGCAACACGTCGCGGCGAGCCTGTTCCCGATCTGCCGAGAGCCCTGGCAGCTCCTTTCCGGCAGGAGCGCGATTTTGATTGAACGGCCGCAAGAGCAGGGCGGAAACCCGACGGTGCTGTCCCCCTCGAGGGGGCGCTACGGTCCTACCTGCATCTCGACCAGGTCAGGCAAAGGGGCAATCCGCGGCGTCTCAACCTGGTATTCGATTCAGGAATTTCGCCGCGCCCGCGGAGCATAATCGCTGACAGGCAGAGCAATGGGTACGTTACCCTCGTCGGGGAAGCGTCCAAGGTTATTTCCAGCATATTGAGCCGTTGTGTCTGCTGGGATGCCGAGCGCCCGCTTGTATTGATCGTCGAGCTCACCGCGAAATTCATGCACTTTCTGTACGATCTGCGCTTTGATGTCCTTGGCGTCAGCGGTCAGCAGCTCGAAGGTTTGGGCCAGCGTGTCTGAATCAAAGCCGTGAATATCCAGGCAATAGGCTGCCATGCCCATTGCGCTCATCAATGATGCGCATTTGTGGTGGAAGGAAATGGCAATGACCGGCTTGCCGCCAAGCAATGCCAGAAGGACGTTGTGAAACCGGGTCGCCACGACAAAATCCGATGTGGTCAGTGCCGCCGACAGGCTTTCGAAGGAGGTAACCGGCTCGTCGATGATCGCGCTCTTCTCATTCTGCTTGGCGTCTTCGATGAGCAATTGAACAAAATGGTCTCTGGCTGGAGCATCGACGGTGTCTCCTATCAGGGGTCTTACCTTGTAGCCTTTGGAGATCAGCCACCTGGAGAACTGGGTCAGCTTGTTCCAGTAATCCTGGTCCGTCGACGCGCTGGGATTGGGTACGCTGTAATTCCCTGCATAGGTCATGACGCCCAGGCCGATTTCCTGGGTCTTGCTTTTGCTGGGTGGCGAGGTCGGTATCGGGAGGCTGAATGCGAGATCGGGATAGACGGGATCACGGCTTGCGTCGAACCCGATACTCGCCAGGTACTGGCGGCTGGAAATCTCTCGGTACGACCGGAAGTCGGCCAGCCGCAGTGCGGACTTGACGAAGAAGCGGCCGCGTCGGCTATAGAGCGGTCCGACGCCCACGCTGAGAAACAGCAGTCGGCACCCACACAGTTTCGCGATGACCGCCCATCGGAAAAGGCTGTAAGGCCCCCCTCCCTTGAGCCCGAAAACATCCGTGAGCAGCCCCGTTCCCGGGATGATCAGCATTTGCGCACGTCTAAGCGCGGTAAAGCCGGAAATCCACCTCCGTAACTCTGCGGCAGGCCCGAGGATGGCCTTGCACGCAAAGCGCCCAAGCGAAGTCTTGGCTATCCATGTATTAAAAAACGGCCGATCGACCGGAATAGCTTCGATGTCGTCAGCTTTTGCGGCATTTTCGTGGTCGTCTGTTATACAAATGAACCTGGAGTTAGGGTATATTCTGCGGATATTGTAAAGAGCGGCTTGAAGGCTGCATTCGTTACCAAAATTAGTCGAGTTAAAGTGGCCGAAGAAAGCTATGACCGTAGGCCCATTTCTGTGCATGGTCTTGCCTTCCAAAGAGATACGCCACTTGACATCAACGCGCAGTGGTTGCATTCATAGCATATCTGCGTGCATTTCTCAATCGGTTAACTTTTTGAGTTAGTTATCGCATCTGGGGTGCGCCTGCCGTTTCGATGTTGCACGCGTGAAGCGGGGAGCGGGCTATTGATAAGCAACCGCAATATCTCCTCGCAGATGCTCATCAACCAGAGCGTGCTTTCCTCCCATCATCTCCGAGATGCTCTTGGGAAGCGCACGATTGTCGGAGGTGCCATCGCGGTAGGCGCTCAGCTCGTGCGTTTCGCCTTGCAGGTGACTGGCTCGGCCGTGCTTGCTCGCCTGCTTGAGCCGAGCCAGTTTGGTCTTGTCGCCATGGGCGGCACTGTAACCGCATTCATCGTCGTTCTGACCGAGCTCAACGTCGCGACGGCCGCGGTGCAGCAAGAAGAGTTGGACCAGAACACGGCCAGCGCCCTGATGTGGATCGCGGTCGGCATGGGGCTTTTGGCATTCCTCCTGGCCGCGGTTGCTGCGCCGGTCTCGCTTTGGTTTTTCGACGACCGGCGCTTGCCGCTCGTGGTGTTGTGCCTCGGCCTGACTGCGCCGATCTACGCGATCGGGGCGTTGCCCACCGCATTGCTGACCCGCAACATGCGTTGGCTCGATCTGCAGGTCGCTTCGCTCGGTGGTCTTGCGATCAGCCTCGTGGTCGCCGTCATCGCAGCGAAGCTGTTCGCTGCCGGCTATTGGGCGCTCATCATTCAAGCCTGGGTGACGGCGCTGACGACGACGGTGGCGGCGTGGATCTTGTGCCCGTGGCGGCCGAGCCTCGTGAAAGATTGGTCGGCCGTCAGATCATCGCTCAAATTTGGCTCTCACCTGACCGGCGCGATGATCCTGAACTACTTCCATCAGCAGCTCGACAACATCCTGATCGGCGCGCGCTGGGGCTCGGTCGAGCTCGGCTTCTATTCGCGCGCCTATAATCTGCTGATGATACCGCTCAATTTTCTGAGTGGGCCGCTGGGCTCTGCCATGATCCCGGCGTTGAGCCGGCTGCATCGCGAGCCTGCAAAATGGCGCGAAGCCTATCTCGACGCTTTGAGCGTCATCACCTTCGTCGGCGCCGGGATGGCCGGTCTGCTTTACGGAGGCGCCTCGCCCATCGTCGATCTGGTGCTTGGCTCGCAATGGCAGCCTGTGAAGCTGATCTTCAGTTGCCTGGTGCTCGGCATGCTGGCCTCCGTTCCGATGAGTGCCACCGGCTGGATCTATATCTCGACCGGCCGCACCGACCGCATGTTCTACTGGAGCCTGATCGGCGTCCCGATCTATGTCGCCTCGTTCCTGATCGGGCTTCCGTACGGCGCCGTCGGCGTGGCGCTGTGTTACAGCATGTCGCGCTACGTCGCGTTCTTCCCGTCGATGTTCATGGCCATCTATCGGACGAACATCACCATTTTCGATATTCTCGCGGTCATCGCCGTGCCGACGTTCGCTGCGGCCGCAATCGGTTTCATGCTCGCGCGGGCCGTGGCGGATCTTTCGATCGCGCCGGCGCTGGCGGCCGTGGCGGTCGCGGGGCTGCTTTACGTTGGGGTTTGCGCCCTCGCGGTGCTGCGCCTGCCAGTCTATCGACGCCTGCGAAGCCGCGGGCTCGACATACTCGGCGGCGCCTCCGCGCGCCTTCTGCGGCGCGGATCACCCGGTTGAAGTCAGGCCGCGACCTTGAGCAGGTCTTCGAGCCAGGTCTCGCCGCGGAAATGGCGATACTGCTCGGCGCGAAGCGTGTCGGCGAGCCGCCCGGGCGGGAGGGCGACGTCGCCATAAGTCAGAACCTCGTCCTTCGCGACGTCGCGAACAAGGCGGCAACCCGCAACCAGGCCCTCCGGCAGGTAGCGTTTGGCACTCATCTCGTCGACGTTCACGGCCTCGCCATAGGTCATGTACATGCCGTAGTCGTCGAGCGTCTCGCCGGCCTTGAGGTCGCGCTTGGCGACCGCGCAAACCTCGACCACCGGCCCTCCGAGCGGTGGCGCCAGTTCATCCCGGAACAGCACCACGCGCGCAATCGACAGCGGCGTCTCGAAATGGACGAGATGGTAGGGCGTGAAGAACGAATAGAGCGGCCCTTCGCCCATCTTGTAGAGATTGAGGTAATGCTGCTGCTTCGGATCGGGATGCTCCGCCAGCACGAAGACCTTGGTCAGGGGAGTACCGACGACATAATCGATGGCGCCCCCCATCTCCCGCAACTGGTCGATGTCGTAGAGCTTGCCGATGGCCATGACGTCGTCGCGGTACTCGCGCCCGCGCGACATGCCCCGCTGCAGCACCTTGAAGCCGGTCGCATTGGCGACGATGGACTGCTCGAAGCTGATCTTGGAGCCGTCGGCAAAGCTCGTCACCATGGCCGCATTCTGTCCCCAGCGCTCCGCCCAGGCTTTTTGCGTCGTCGGGGTCCGATAGGGGTCTTGCAGGCCCTTGATGTTGCCGATCAGGCGAGGCGTCAGCCCAAGACCTCGCACCCAGCGAACCAGATTCATCTGCACGCCGGGTTCATCGCCGTCGCAAGCGGAGAGGATGCGCCCGTACCTCTGGGCGTGAACGCGCAGGATCGGGCCGATGGTGGCGTCGATCTCGGCATTCATCAACACCACGTCCTTGCCGTGCTTGAAGGCTTCGAGCACGAGATGCGCGCCGAACTCGACCGACCCTGTCGTATCGACCAGCACATCGATCTCGGGCGAGCGTGCCAACAGCAGGGCGTCTTCCGTAGCCGCAGGCTTGCCGGCCCGGATGGTCTCGTCCAGTGCGGCCTGGTTGTTGGAGAGCCTGACGTCCTCGAACCCGCAATAGGTAAGGACGTTCAGGGCCCGCTCCGGGCGGCGGTTGGAGATCGCCGCCAGCCGCATGCCCGGCACGGAATTCGCGATCTGGTTGGCGAGCCCCTGGCACATGAAACCCGCTCCGAGAATGCCCACTCGGATCGGATTGTTCTCTTCAGCGCGCTTCTTCAGGGCCGTATCGACGATCAGCATGGCGCCTATCCCTGTTTCGTCAGCCGGTCACCGACACTGGCTTGGAACTCATCCTGGCCTTCAACTCCGCCTCGACGACATCGAACGGCGCAAAAGCCTGGTCCTTGGGTGAGATGACCGCCACGGGCAGGGGCCATGTCAGGCCCAGGCGCGGGTCGTTGTACATCAGTCCGCCTTCAGCGCTCGGCGTGTAGAATTCGCCGACCTGATAGCTCGTATCCGTTTCGTCCTCGAGCGCCTGATAACCATGTGCGAAGCGCTCCGGCACGTAGAGTGCGCGGCCGTTCTTCTGGCTCAGCTCGACTTCGATATGCTGCAGGAATGTCGGGCTTTCCGGGCGCAGGTCGACGATGATGTCGAGGATCGAGCCGCGCGTGCATCGCACGAGCTTGGTCTCCGCCGCCGGAGGATACTGGAAGTGCATGCCCCGCAACGTGCCCTTGCGGATGTTCGAGGCGAGATTGGCCTGCGCGATCGTCGTCTTAAGGCCGTGGGCTTGGAATTCGTGCTGGCAGAAGGTGCGTGCGAAAAAGCCCCGTTCATCTTCCCTTCGGTCGAGTTCAAGAATGAACGCGCCCGTAAGCTTAGTGGCGACGAATTTCAATTCGGCCCCCCAAGATTCGGTTAAATCACACTAGCGATCGATCCCTCCGGATCAGAGCCAAGACTATAGCAAATTCCGAAGCTTGGCTCGTAAAAAAGCTCATGTGAGCTAAAAGTTTTTCGCCGCGCTGGTGCAATGGCGATCTTCCCCTAGGTAACAAAATCTGCTAGCAAGTAGGCAGTGGTTTAGCGGCGTGATGATCTGGTCGAGTGGTGTCTCACGAGGCAGGGCATATGTGCTTGGGCGGCCAGCGTCTGCGGCTTCGAGGAGCCGGATCGTGCCGATAGCAAGCCCACCGCCGTTCTCTATTCTCCCGACAACAGAATTCGCGATTATCCGACGCGGGCGTGGAGCCGGCCATCGGCCGTTCCCGTCGCCGGAGCGAGGAAATGCGCCGCTGCGTGAAAGCGTTTGTGCGCCAACGGCAGTGGGAACGAGTTAGCTGGTTCTGGTGGTTGGGGTCTTGCCATGCGGGTACTGTTTACGGGTGCAGATGGGTATGTCGGCGCGCTTCTCGGCCCTTATCTGATCGAGCAGGGCATCGACGCGGTCGGTCTCGATACCGGCTATTACCGCCAGGGCTGGCTCTACCCGATGCGGGGGCCGCGCCCCGCCGTCATCACGAAGGACCTGCGCGAAGTCTCGCCCGAGGACCTGGAAGGTTTCGACGCTGTCGCACATCTCGCTGAGCTGTCGAACGATCCGTTGGGGCAGCAGGACCCCAACCTGACGCACGAGATCAATCATGGTGGGTCGGTACGGCTGGCGCAACTCGCCCGAAAGGCGGGGATCAAGCGCTTCGTCTACATGTCCTCCTGCTCGGTCTACGGCGTCGGCGCGCCGGATCAGGTTCTCGATGAAGACAGTCCTGTGAACCCGCAGACGGCCTATGCGGAATGCAAGGCCAAGGTCGAGCGGGATGTCTCTGCCATGGCCGGCGACGATTTCGAGCCGTGCTTCCTTCGTAATGCCACGGCTTACGGCGCTTCTCCGCGCCAGCGCTTCGACATCGTGCTGAACGATCTCTGCGGCCTTGCCTGGACCACCAAGCAGATCAAGCTTCTGTCAGACGGTTCGCCCTGGAGGCCGCTCGTCCATGCGCTTGATATGTGCCAGGCGGTGCATTTATCGCTGATTGCGCCACCTGACCGCATTCGCGGCCAGATCTTCAATGTCGGCTCGAACCAGCAGAACTACCGCGTCATCGAGATCGCTCGCATCGTCGCGAACGAATTTTCAGGTTGCGAGTTGATCGTTGGCGAGCCCAGCGCCGATAATCGCTCCTATCGCGTGAATTTCGACAAGATCGGCCGTGTCCTGCCGACGTTCGAAGCGCGCTGGACTGCGGAATCGGGCGCCCGCCAGATGCATGACGTCTTCGAGCGCATCGCGATGACCGAGGAGGATTTCCGTGCTCCGCCCTATACTCGGCTCAAGATGCTGATGAAGCACCGTCAAAGCGGCCTTCTCGACGACAAGCTGTTCTGGACCCAGCCCTGAGAGACTGCCTCCGGGCCGCTGTAAGGTGGCGCGCCCACAATGAAGCGAGCCCGCAGCGCCGTGTGCGGTAGCCGCTTCGCACACGAAGGCTGGAACCAGCTTCGTCCTCGTGCCGTTTGAAGGAAAGCCCCGGAATTGCGGCTGCAGCGGGTGGCTGTCCCGCTAGGCCCGAAACCGGGGCGCGTGTGCGAGCGAAGAGGTTGCGTCATGGCTCCGCGTCCGGTCTGGAAGGGTTATCTCAAACTCTCGCTGGTCTCCTGCGCGATCGAGCTGACCAGCGCGACGGATCGCAGCGAAAAGGTTTCCTTCCGCATTATTAATCGCAAGACCGGCCATACGGTCCGGCGGCAATATATCGACAGCGTCACCGGCAAGCCGGTCGATGACGAGGATGAGGTCAAGGGCTACGAAGTCGGCGACGATGAATATCTCCTCGTGGAAGAGGACGAGATCGACGCCGTACAAGTCGAGTCCTCGCATACGCTGTCGGTCGAGTCCTTCGTCGATCGCGCCGATATCCCGCCGATCTATTTCGATGCGCCCTACTATGTGACGCCGGCCGACGAGGTTTCGGAGGAGGCTTTCGCGGTCATCCGCGCGGCCATGGCGAAGGAGCGCAAGGCCGGCGTCGCCCGCATCGTGCTCTACCGGCGCGAGCGGCCCGTGATGATCGAGCCCTTCGACAAGGGGCTGCTGCTGACGACGCTGCGCTATGACAAGATGGTGCGCAAACCCCAGGAGGTTTTCGAGGGGCTGTCGTCAGGCAAGCTCGACCCGGAGCTGGTGTCCCTCGCCACCCACATCATCGACAAGAAGCTCGCGCCCTTCGATCCGTCGGATTTCGAGGACCGTTACGAGGATGCGCTGCTTGCGCTGATCCAGGCCAAGCAGGAGGGCCGCAAGCCGCCGGTCGTGCGGACGCCGGACCGGCCGGCCAATGTCGTCAACCTGTTCGACGCGCTGAAGAAGAGCCTCACCGGGGAGGAGGAGGCCGCACCTGCGACCGCCCGCAAGCCTCGCAAGAAGGCAGCGAAAACGATGGAAAAGGCCAAGAAGAGCGCCTGACCCCCGTCGACCGGAAGGGACCCGTCGATGTCCAGCCTCGACCTCTATCGTGCCAAGCGCGATTTCAGCCAGACCCGGGAGCCGCAGGGTGCCAAGGCGCGGCGCCGTGCCGATAGGGGTGGAATCTTCGTCATCCACAAGCACGCGGCGCGACGGCTGCATTACGATCTGCGGCTCGAGCATGACGGCGTGCTCTGGTCCTGGGCCGTCACGCGGGGCCCAAGCCTCGATCCAGACGACAAGCGCCTCGCTGTCCATGTCGAGGACCACCCGCTGGAGTACGGCGCCTTCGAGGGCACGATTCCCGAAGGGCAATACGGAGCCGGCGCGGTGATCGTCTGGGACGAGGGCAAATGGCTGCCGGAGGGCGATCCGGCGGCCGGCATGAAGAAGGGGCATCTGGTCTTCACGCTGGAAGGGCACAAGCTCACCGGCAAATGGCACCTCGTCAGGATGAAGCCACGACGCGGCGAGAAGCGCGACAACTGGCTCCTGATCAAGGCGGACGACGCCGCGGCCAGGCGCGATGAGGACATTCTTGAAACCGAGCCGAACTCTGTGAAATCGGGTGTCGGTATCGAGGATGTCGGGAAAGTCGATCAGAGCGGCGCCAAGCAGGTTGCCCGGAAGCCGAGGCAGGCGAAGCCGCCGCGGACAAGGCCTGTAGCCGACACCATGCCTGCCTTCGTCGAGCCCTGCCTAGCGACCCTGCAGGCCAGGCCGCCGGAGGGCGAGAACTGGCTGCACGAGGTCAAGTTCGACGGATATCGCCTGCAAGCCCATGTCTCCGGCGGAGCGGTGAAGCTGCTGACGCGCTCCGGTCACGACTGGACGGAGCGCTTCGGCAAGAAATTGATCGCGGCGCTGGCGGCTTTGCCATGCGAGGCTGCCTTGATCGATGGAGAGATCGTGGCCCTCTCCGGGACAGGCTCGTCCTTCTCGGCGCTGCAGGCTGCCCTGTCCGACGGCAAGGTCGAGGATCTCGTCTTCTTCGCCTTCGATCTGCTCTATCTCGACGGCGAGGATCTTCGGTCCGACCCGTTGCTTGCCCGCAAGGAGCGGCTGGAAGCCTTGCTGCAGTCAGCGCCTGAAACGGGACCGCTACGCTTCAGCGAGCATTTCATCGAGCCTGGTGCGACGATGCTGCGCCATGTCTGCCGCATCGGCCTCGAGGGCGTCATCTCGAAGCGTCGCGATGCGCCCTACCGGAGCGGGCGAGGGCGAGACTGGATCAAGTCCAAATGCACCATGCGCCAGGAATTCGTGATCGCTGGTTACGTGCCCTCGGCAGCATCAGGCCGGACGCTGCGCTCGATTCTGGCGAGCTACTACGAGAATGGCACGCTCAAGCCGGCGGGCCGGGTCGGCACGGGATTCACGCAGAGGTCGGCAGCGGCTCTGAAAGCGCGGCTGGACCGGCTAAAGACGGACGCTTCTCCGTTGACAGGGGAGGCGGCCCGCGAACGCGGTGTCGTCTGGGTCAAGCCGGAGCTCGTCGCGGAGGTCGAGTTTCGCGCCTGGACCGCGTCGAAAACGCTGCGCCACGCTTCTTTCCTTGGCCTGAGAGAGGACAAGCCAGCCGGGGAGGTGCAGGCTGAGCAACCGGCTCCTGCGAAGGACGAGGCGGAGCCGCGGAAGGCGCCTGTGAAACGCGATCGGGTACGGACCGTCATGACGGATGTGAAGCTCAGCAACCCCGACAAGCTCCTCTGGCCCGATACCGGCCTGACCAAGCAAGGATTGCTCGACTATTACGCTCATGTCTGGCCGCTGATGAGAGACTTCGTGCTGGGGCGGCCGCTCAGCCTGTTGCGCGCGCCGGACGGCATCGAAGGGCAGCGCTTCTTCCAGAAGCACGCTTCAGCCGGCATGCATGACGCGGTCGAAACCCATCGCGACAGCGACGGGGAGGAGCTTCTCACCATCAGCGATTTCGACGGGCTCGCCGCGCTGGTGCAGCTCGGCACCGTCGAGATCCATGTCTGGGGTGCGACGCTGGAGGCGATCGAGACGCCTGACCAGATCATCTTCGACATGGACCCCGACAAGGGCATCGGTCTTTCGGAGCTGCGCAGCGCCACGCTCGCCGTGCGCGACCGTCTGACGGATCTGGGGTTCACCAGCTTCCTCAAGACCTCGGGCGGAAAGGGCTTCCACGTCGTCGTGCCGCTGAAGCCGAAGGCCGACTGGGCGCAAGTCAGGAGCTTTGCCCGCGACTTTGCCAAGGCGATGGAGCAGGCCGAGCCGAAGCGTTTCACGGCAACCCTGTCGATGAAAGCGCGCAAGGGACGCATCTTCATCGACTATTTGCGCAACGGTCGCGGAGCCACGGCCATCGCTCCCTATTCCACGCGAGCCCGCCCGGGCGCCACCGTGGCGATGCCGATCTCCTGGGACGTGATCGAGGACACCGAACCGGACAGCTTCACGGTCGCAAGGCTCGCCGACGCAAAGCTGGAAGACGTCTGGCCCGACTTCCGCCAGCGTGCCCGCCTCCTGCAGCGGAGCTGAGCAGCGCCTGGAAAGCCAGCAAGTCGCGTTTCGGGGTGAGGGGATCTCGATCTTACCCGCGGACTACAAGTAGGAGGCGTTCTCCAAGCGCTTGTTTCGCAGGGCGGGAAAGTGGCGGAGACGGAGGGATTCGAACCCTCGATACCCTTGTGGGGTATGCTCATTTAGCAAACGAGTGCCTTCAGCCTCTCGGCCACGTCTCCAGCGAAAGGCTCTATGCCCGATCGGGAAGCCGTTTGACAAGCCTCGCCTGTCACTTTGCACCAAGGATAATTCCGCAAGGCGGTCGAGGCGAGGAAACTTCGTCTGATCCGCAAGCAGCTACGCGCTGCTCCGGCGAATAGAGCACTCCCTTGGTAAGGGAGTGCTCGGCCGCGGTGACATAATCGGTGGCCCGGTTCCGTTCTGGCTCGTCTTGCTCTCTGGAGCCTGGGTCACTAGATTGAAACGGTCCGTTGGGGTGCCGAAAGGCTGAGAGGGGCGGGATCGCGCCAACCCATCGAACCTGATCCGGGTAATGCCGGCGAAGGGAACGGTCTTCGGCTCGCAGTTCTCTGCATCGCGCCTTTGGCCGTTGCCTTCCCGCAAGCAGAGGCAATGCATGGCCATTTCATCGGGCCTGTCTGGGGAGCGGATCGTCGCGATCGTCGGGGCCGGCGTCGTCGGCCTTGCCTGTGCCGTCGAGCTGCTCGACAGAGGCGCGGCTGTCGAGCTCTACGAGCGCGGCTCCCACATTGGTGACGAAGCCTGTTCCTGGTATGCCGGTGGCATGCTCGCACCCTGGTGCGAGGGAGAGAGCGCCGAGGAACCGGTCGTGCGGCTCGGGCAGGAGGCGGTCGGCTGGTGGGAGCGGCACACCGATGAGGTCGTACGGCAGGGCACGCTCGTCGTCGCACCGAGCCGGGACCGCTCGGAGTTGCGTCGCTTCGGCCAGCGCACCAGCCATTGCGCGGAGGTCGACGGCGAGGCCATCGCGCGGCTGGAGCCTGATCTTGGCGGGCGTTTCTCACGCGGGCTGTTCTTTGGCGAGGAGGCCCATCTCGATCCACGCAACGTCATTGTAGCGCTCGCCGGCAAGGTTCTCGCGAGCGGCGGGGTCATTCATTTCAACAGCACGGTCGAGCCGGCGAATCTCGACGCCGAGGTCGTTCTCGATTGTCGAGGGCTCGCCGCCCGTGATGCCCTGCCCGAGCTCCGCGGCGTCAAAGGGGAAATGCTGATCCTGAAGAGCGACGAGATTGCGCTGACGCGGCCGATCCGGCTGCTGCACCCGCGCATTCCGCTCTATATCGTGCCGCGTGCCGATGGGCATTTCATGGTTGGCGCGACCATGATCGAGAGCGAGGCGCGCCGGCGCATCTCGGCGCGCTCGATGCTTGAATTGCTCGGCGCGGCTTATGCGCTGCATCCGGCCTTCGCCGAGGCCGAGATCGTCGAGATCGGCACCGATGCACGCCCTGCCTTTCCCGACAACCTGCCGCGGCTGATGCGCCGGGGCAGGGTGATTCACGTCAACGGGCTCTATCGCCACGGTTTCCTGCTCAGCCCCGCCATGGCGCGGATGGCGGCGGATGCCGTGCTCCACCCGAATTCCAGACCGGAGATGCTGCATGACCTTGCTGCTTAACGGCGCGCCGCAGGAAA
The DNA here is from genome assembly GCF_002220095.1 of Bosea sp. AS-1. Classification (GTDB taxonomy): domain Bacteria; phylum Pseudomonadota; class Alphaproteobacteria; order Rhizobiales; family Beijerinckiaceae; genus Allobosea. The sequence goes on along the minus strand of NZ_CP022372.1, from coordinate 3,714,030 downwards.
TTGCGGCCAAGACGCTGGCCGAGGCGCTGGCCGAGCTTGGCTACGCCGGCAAGATTGTCGCCACCGCGGTAAATGGCGAGTTCGTCCCAGCCCGGAAGCGCACCGAGCTCAACCTGAACGATGGCGACCGCATCGAGGTTGTCGCTCCGATGCAGGGAGGCTGAGATGGCATCCTTCTATGGCTTCACGCCGGAAAACCCGCTCTTCCTCGGCACGGCGCAGTATCCCTCACCGGCGATCCTCGCCGAGGCTGTGAAACGTTCGGGTGCCGAGATCGTCACCGTATCGCTGCGCCGGGAAGCGGCAGGCGGGGCGGCGGGGCAGGCCTTCTGGACGCTGATCCGCGAGCTCGGCGTCAAGGTGCTGCCCAACACCGCCGGCTGCCATACGGTGAAGGAAGCCGTCACCACCGCGCAGATGGCACGCGAGGTCTTCGGCACCGACTGGATCAAGCTCGAGGTCATCGGTGAGGACGACACGCTGCAGCCGGACGTGATCGGGCTGGTCGAAGCGGCGCGTATTCTGTCCGACGATGGCTTCAAGGTCTTCCCCTATACGACCGAGGATATCGTCGTGGGCGGGCGCCTTCTTGATGCCGGCTGCGAGGTGCTGATGCCCTGGGGCGCGCCGATCGGCTCGGGGCGCGGCCTCAACAATCCTTACGGCCTGCGCACCATGCGCCAGCATTTTCCGGATATTCCGCTCGTCGTCGATGCCGGCATCGGTCTGCCCTCCCACGCCGCACAGGCGATGGAGATGGGCTATGACGGCATCCTGCTCAACACCGCCGTCGCCAAGGCTGGCGATCCGGCCGGCATGGCGGAGGCTTTCGCGCTCGCCATCCGCGCCGGCCGGCTCGCCTTCGCCGCGCAGCCGATCGAGGTGCGCGATATGGCCGCTCCTTCCACCCCCGTCATGGGCAAGGCTTTTCTGGCATGAAGCTCGATCCGTTCTATCCCATCTTCGACAGCGCCGACTGGATCGCACGCATGCTGCCGCTCGGCATGAAGCTGGTGCAGCTACGGGTGAAGGACCGGCCCGAGACCGAAGTCGCGCGGGAGATCGCCCACGCCAAAAGGCTTTGCGCCGAGACCAGCTGCGTACTCGTCGTCAACGACTACTGGAAACTTGCGATCGAAGAGGGCTGCGACTGGCTGCATCTCGGCCAGGAGGATCTGGACACTGCCGATCTCGACGCGATCCGCAAGGCCGGGCTGAAGCTGGGCGTCAGCAGCCATGACGAGGCCGAGCTGGAACGCGCTCTGGCGACGGAACCGGACTATGTCGCGCTCGGGCCTGTCTATCCGACGATCCTGAAGCAGATGCGCTTCGGCCCGCAGGGGCTGGAGCGGTTGACCGAGTGGAAGCGTCGCATCGGTGCCCTGCCGCTGGTCGGCATCGGTGGCATCTCGCTGGAGCGTGCCCCTGGCGTCTTCGAGGCCGGCGCCGACATCGTTGCGGCTGTGACGGACATCACGCTCAATGCCGACCCCGAAGGCAGGCTGAAAGCCTGGGTCGCGGCGACGCGCAAGCATCTCGCGCCAGTCGCTTGAACGCGGTCATCCCGGATCGGCGCTGCTATCGCGGTTCGCCCGGATAGAGCTGAGACCAGGCTGCTCAGCTCTCGGCTTCCGCCGACATCGAATGGCCATCGACATGGCCGAGGCTGCGCTCGGGGTCGAGCCGGTCGCGCACGCGCTGCTTCAGCACTTTCGAATCCGGGAAGCCGCCATCGGTCTTGCGGTCCCAGATCAACTCGCCGTCATAGTGGATCTGGAAGATCCCGCCGGTGCGCGGGATCAGCGCCACCTCGCCGAGATCCTGCCCGAAGGTCGAGAGCAATTCCTGCCCGAGCCAGGCGGAGCGCAGCATCCAGTTGCACATCGAGCAATAGGTGATGGCGATGCGGGGAGCTGGTTTGGTCTCGGTCATGGTCGGCCACCTTGGCAGGGAACGTCGCTCCCGACATCAGGCCTTCGGCGCCGGGACGCAAGCCCGAAAGCGGCATGGCGGCCCGGCGCGGGGTGAAGGTCTAAGTCTTTGTTTTGAATAAGTTTAATCGGAAGGCGTCATGCTTCTTCGAGATAGCGCCGGTGCAGGTGCGCCTTGAACACGGCGGCGTCGAGCGGCCTGCCGGTCGCTTCCGTCAGCAGGTCGTCGGTGGAAAGCAGCGAGCCTTTCCCATGGATGTTGGCGCGCAGCCAGGTGACCAGCGGAATGAAATCGCCCTTGCCGATGCCGGGCAGGATGCCTGGATCGGCCTGACAGGCGGCGTCGAAGATCTGGGCCGCAGTCATGGCGCCGAGCGTATAGGTCGGGAAATAACCCCAGCCGCCTGAGGGCCAGTGGATGTCCTGAAGGCAGCCCAGCCGATCGTTCGGCACCGTGACACCGAGCAGCGTCTTCATGCCTTCGTTCCAGGCCGTGGGCAGATCGACGAGCGCCATCTCGCCGGCGATCAACGCCTTTTCCAGCCGGTAGCGCAGGATAATGTGGGCCGGATATGTCACCTCGTCGGCATCGACGCGGATGAAGCCGGGTTCGACGCGGGTGTAGCGACGCCACATCGCCTCTGGCTCCCATGCCGGTCCGGCACCACCAAAGGCCTCGCGCATCAGCGGCGTGGCGAAGGCGAGGAACTCGCGCGAGCGGCAGGCCTGCATCTCCATCAGCAGCGACTGGCTCTCATGCAGGCTCATGCCGCGCGCGGCACCGACCGGCTGGTTGAGGTACGCCTGAGGCCGGCCCTGCTCGTAGAGTGCATGGCCCGTCTCGTGGAGTACGCCCATCAGCGCCTTGGTGAAGTCGGCCTCGTCATAGCGGGTGGTGATGCGCACATCGTTGTCGGCGCCGCCGCAGAATGGATGCGTCGAGATGTCGAGCCGGCCGCGTTCGAAATCATAGCCCAACGCTGCCATCAGCCGCAGGCCCAAGGCCCGCTGGGTCTCGGTGGGGAAGGGGCCTTCCAGCGGCTCCAGCGCCGGCCGACGTGCCTGCACCGCCATCGCTTCCTGGGTGAAACCGGGCAGGAAGGCGGCAAGGTCGTCGAACAGCGCGTCGATCCGTGCCGCGTGGCCCCCGGGCTCATAGTCATTGAGCAGGGCGTCATAGGGAGAAAGCCCGAGCTTATCGCCCTTCGCCTGTCCGATCTGGCGCTGCAGGTTCAGCACTTCGGTGAGATAGGGCAGCAGCCCAGCGAAATCGGAATCCGCCCGCGCCTGCCGCCAGCGCATCTCGCAAGCCGAGATCGCCTTGCTCGATGCTTCCACCAGCTCGGTCGGCAAGGCGGTGTCGACCGTCCAGATCCGCCGGATCTCGCGGAGGTTGGCCTTTTCCCAGGCGCCGAGCGACTGATCCGCCTCGGCGCCGGCCAGCCAGTCGCCGATGCGTGGGTCCGTCACCATGCCGTGGCGCAGCACATGCAGCAGCGCCATGCTCTCGGCCCGGGTTTCGGCTGCTCCCTTCGGCATCATCACATCGGAATCCCATTGCAGAATGCCAACGGCATTGGACAGGGCGGCGATGCGGCCGAAATGGCTGGCGAGATCGGAATAAGCGGTCATGGAGATTCCCGGCTGATGGAATGGCAGTCTCAGGCGAACAGCTTGGAATATTGCCGCGGCTGCGAGCGCAGATATTGGTTTGGCGCCTTGACGCTGGCGCCGAGTGCCGCAGCCGCATGCCAGGGCCAGCGCGGATCATAGAGGATGCCGCGCGCCAATCCGACGAGATCGGCCTCGCCGGTACCGATGATGGCTTCTGCCTGCTCGGGCTCGGTGATCAGGCCAACGGCAATGGTGGGGACGCCCGTGGCGTGTTTGATCGCCCGCGCAAGCGGCACCTGATAGCTGGGTCCCAGCGGAATCTTCTGCGCGGTCGAGAGGCCGCCGCTCGAGACGTGGATGAAGTCGGCTCCGCGTGCCTGCGCTGCCCGGGTGAAGGCGATGCTCTGCTCGACGTCCCAGCCGCATTCGATCCAGTCCGTTCCGGAAATGCGGAAGCCGACCGGATAGCCGGCCGGCACGACGGCGCGGACGGCGTCGAATGCTTCGAGCGGGAAGCGCATCCGGTTCTCGAGCGAGCCGCCGTAATCGTCTTCGCGCTTGTTCGAGAGCGGCGAGAGGAACTGATGCATCAGATAGCCATGGGCGCCGTGGAGCTCGATCATGGCGAGGCCGAGCCGCACGGAACGCCGCGCTGCGGCCGCGAAAGCCTCGACGAGGCGGGCGATGTCGTCGCGGGTCAGCGCACGCGGCGGCCGCGGATAGGCTTCGAAGCCGATCGTGGAGGGGGCCTGCACCGTCCAGCCGCCTTCGTTGAGGGCAAGTTGGCCGCCGCCCTTCCAGGGCTGGGCGACCGAGGCCTTGCGGCCGGCATGGGCGAGCTGGATGCCGATCGGCATGTCGGACCAGCGCCGCGCGGCTTCGAGGGATCGCGCCAGCGCGGCCTCGTTCTCGTCCGACCACAGGCCGACATCGAAGGGGCTGATGCGCCCATCCGGCTCGACGGCCGTCGCTTCGATGATGAGCAACGCCGCCCCCGAGAGGGCGAGCTGCCCGAGATGGATCGTGTGCCAGTCGCTGGCATTGCCGTTTTCGGCTGAATACTGGCACATCGGCGCGATCACGATGCGATTGGCAAGCGTGAGATTGCCGAGCTGATAGGGGCTGAAAAGCTGACTCATCAGGAGGGGAAGCCTTGGGTGAGATGAAGTTGCCCGCACTCTAGGGGCGCGGCGGCGCCGCAGGCCAGAGCCGTTCACGCAAATGCGCTGCCCCGTCAGCGCAGGCGCGCACCTCGCCATGGCGCAGTGGAGTGATAGCCTGTTGGCGATTGTCGTCGTCACGGAGCCATTTCATGTCGGATCGCGCGGAATCGGTCTTGTTCGAACAGGAGGGGGGCGTTGCCGTGCTGACGTTGAACCGCCCCACCGTGCTGAACGCGCTCGATGCGCCGATGGCCGAGCTGTTCCTGGCTCATGTCAGGGCGATCGAGGCGCGCGACGGCGTTCGCGCCATACTGCTCAAGGGAGCCGGGAAGGGCTTCTGCGCCGGTGGCGATGTCTCGCAGTTCCTCGCCGGCGGCGATATCGTCACGGCAATTGCCGCGATCATGGACCCGCTGCACGAGGCGCTGCGCGTACTCGATAGTCTCCCGCAGCCCACAATCGCTTGCCTGCATGGGGCGGTGGCGGGTGGCGGCCTCAGTCTCGCACTCGCCTGCGATCTCGCCATCGCGGCCGAGAACGCCCGCTTCTCCATGGCCTATGCCCGTATCGGCGCCACGCCCGACTTGGCCGGCTCCTTCCACCTGCCGCGCCTCGTCGGCTTGCGCAAGGCAAAGGAGATCGCGTTGCTGGGAGAGACTTTCGATGCGGCCGAAGCGCTGCGGCTCGGCCTGGTCAACCGCGTCGTTCCAAGCGAGCAGGCCGAGCAGGAAGCGCTGGCCCTGGCGCGCCGTCTCGCCGAAGGGCCGACACAGGCCTATGGTCGCATCCGCCGGCTCCTGGCGAGTGCTGCCGACCACGATCTCGCGGCTCATCTCGAAGCCGAGCAGCAGACCTTCGCCGAATCGACCCGTACGGCCGATTTCCGCGAGGGCGTGACCGCCTTCCTGGAGAAGCGTCCAGCCCGGTTCGCGGGGCGCTGAGCCCGATGAAGGAGACGATGATGCAGGACAGCCATCGCACGCTTTTCCTGAGCCCGGCCGAATTTGTCGACAGCGATCATGAAGCCGTCATTGCCGAGGCGCGTGGGCTGACTGCCGGTGTCAAGGATCCGGCCGTTCAGGCGCGCATCCTCTACGATCGCGTCCGCGACGGCATCCGCTATGATCCCTATCGCGACTTTCTCGATCCTGGCACCTATCGCGCCAGCACCGTTCTCGAGGCCGGCATCGGCTACTGCGTCGGCAAGGCGGCCCTTTATGCGGCGCTCTGCCGGGTCGTTGGGATCCCGGCTCGGCTCGGCCTGGCCGATGTCCGCAACCACCTGGCGACGCCACGTCTGCTGGAAGCGGTGGGCACGGATGTCTTCGCCTATCACGGCTATGCCGAGATCTATCTCGGTGGCGGCTGGCTGAAGGCCTCGCCGACCTTCAATGCCACGCTCTGCGACCGGCTCGGGGTTGCCGTGTTGCCCTTCGACGGAGAAAGCGATGCGCTGCTCCAGCCCTATGACGAGCACGGCCGTAGTTTCATGAGCTACATCGTCGATCATGGCAGCTTCTTCGATGTGCCGATGAAGTTCCTGGTCCGGGAGATGTCACGGCTCTACCCGCGGCTGTGCGTGCCGGGTGGCCTGCGTGGCAGCACGATGGAGCAGGAGGCGCGGGTTAGTTCGCAGAGTTGAATCGATCTGATTGAATTCGAAGATAAGTGTCTGAGAGAAATCGCTATTTCGTTTGGCCGTTTATGGCCGGATCGCCACGCCCTGCGGGCTGAAAAATTTTCGCAGTTGCGAGAGCGTCACTATAAAACCGCCGCAATCTGACTTACTATAAGCAGGCTTACGATTGGAGGTCTGTGGATGAAGCGCCCCCTGCGGCGGGAGCTGATGTTTCAGCTCGTCGAAACTTCGCGCCTGATGCGAACCTATGTCGACCAGCGTGCGCGCGAGCACGGAACGACGCGGGCGCAATGGGGCGTCCTCGCGCGGTTGCGCCGTCAGGAAGGGCTGAACCAGGCCGCGTTGGCCGAGCAGATGGATCTGCAGCCGATCTCGCTGGCGCGCCTGCTCGACCGCCTGCAAGGCCAGGACATGATCGAGCGCCGGGAAAACCCGGCCGATCGGCGCGCCTACCTCCTCTATCTGACACCGGCCGGCCGACGGTTGGTCGACGATCTCGACGATGTTCGCGGTGCAATTGCCCATGAACTGCTCGGCGATGTCGCGGACGAGGCGGTGCTGTCGGCGCTGGAGACGCTCGGCACGATCCGCGAGCGGGTTCGGTTCCAGCGGGCCGAAGACAAGACCCAGCAGCCGGTTTCGGCGGATCGTATGGCCTGAACGGGTGGAGCCAGTATGAAGCGTTCAGGACTTCTTGTCGGGGTCGTGCTCGTCGCTGCGGCGGCAGGCCTCTGGTATTGGCGTTCGCATGGCGAGGGCGCGGCACAGGGCGCGCGGGCGGGCCGTGGCGCCGGCGCCGTCTCGGTGGTCACGGCGGCGGCGGAACAGGCGGATTTCCCGGTCCGCAAACATGCGATCGGCTTCGTCGAGACGCCGGCGAGCGTGGTGGTGAAATCGCGTATCGACAGCCAGATCGTTGCCCAGCACGTCAGTGACGGCCAGTTCGTCAAGAAGGGCGACCCGCTCTTCACCCTCGACGACCGCGACATCAAGGCCCAGATCGCCAAGGACGAGGCGATGCTGGCGAAGGATGAGGCGACTCATACGCGCAACGTCGCCGATCTCGACCGCTACAAGCAGCTCTTTGCCCGCAATGCCGGCACGCAGCAGCAGGTGGACCAGGCGACGGCCGACGAGAGGAGTTCCGCCGCATCGATCCAGGCCGATCATGCGACGCTCGACGCCGACAGGCTGAAGCTGAGTTATACCCGGATCCTCGCGCCCATCGACGGGCGCATCGGCGCAGTGACGGTCACGCCCGGCAATCTCGTCAGCGCCAACAGCAGCACCAGCAGCACGGGCCTTCTGACGATCACCCAGATGAAGCCGTTGCGCGTCACTTTCGCCATGCCGGAGAGCGAGCTGCCGACGCTGCAGGCGGCGCTGCACGCCGCCAAGCCGGCCGAAGTCCGGGCCCGCATCCCTCAGTCGCCGGATCGGCCGGCGGAGGGCACGTTGAACTTCGTCGATTCGAACGTCGACATCACCTCCGGCACGATCACGGCCAAGGCTGCCTTCCCCAATGAGGACCTGCGTCTCTGGCCGGGGCAGTATGTCGATGTCGAGTTCATCCCCGACACGCTGAGAGGCGTCACGGTCATCCCGACCGTCGCGGTGCAGACCGGCCAGCAAGGTCCCTATGTCTTCGTCGCCAAGGCGGATTCGACCGTCGACCTGCGCCCGATCAAGGTCGCGCTCAGCGATGGCGGCAAGACGGCGGTGACCGAAGGCGTCGCACCGGGCGAGCGCGTCGTGACCGACGGCCAGATGCGCCTGAAGCAGGGTACGAAGGTGCGCGAGCGTGAAGCCAGTGGCGAGAAGCCGCCGCAGAACACGCCGATCGCGGAGGGGGCACGCTCGTGAACGTCTCGTCCTTCTGCATCAAGCACCCGGTCGCGACCATTCTGATGTCGGTCGCGCTGGTGCTGGCCGGGACGTTCGCCTATCGCTTCCTGCCCGTGGCGGCGCTACCACGTGCCGAATTCCCGGTCGTCAACGTCTCTGCCCAGCTTCCCGGCGCCTCGCCCGATACCATGGCGACCTCGGTCGCCACCCCGCTGATCAAGCAGTTCACGACGATCGCGGGCATCGATTCGATCTCGACGACCAATTCCCAGGGCGCGACCTCGATCGCGATCCAGTTCGTGCTGAACCGCGATATCGACGCGGCCGCAGCCGACGTTCAGGCGGCGATCACCCGCACGCAGAAGCAGTTGCCGATCGAGATGACGACGCCGCCGAGCTACCGGAAGGTGAACCCGGCCGACGCGCCGATCATCCTGATGGCGCTGAAGAGCGAGGTGATCCCGCTCTCGCAGCTCGATGCCTTCGCTCAGCAGGTGATTTCGCCGGCGCTTTCGACGGTCGACGGCGTGGCGCAGGTGCTGATCTTCGGCAGCCAGAAATACGCAGTGCGCATCCAGATCGATCCGACGGCGCTTGCTGCGCGCGGGATCGGCCTCGACGAGTTGCAGGCGGCGATCACGGCGACCAACGCCAATACGCCGGTCGGCACCATTCAGAACAGCGCCCAGCAGCTCACCATCGAGGCGCATACCCAGCTCGCCAATGCGACCCAGTTCGCCAACGTCATCATCACGACGCGCTCGGGCAAGCCGGTGCGCCTCGGCGACGTCGCCAAGGTGATCGATTCGGTCGAGAACACCCAGACCCGCAGTCAGTATGACGGGATTCCGGCGATCGTGCTTGCCGTGCAGCGCCAGCCCGACGCCAACACCGTCGAGGTGGTCGATCGCGTCAAGGCGATGATCCCCTCCTTCGAGGAGCAGTTGCCGGCCGCGGCCTCGCTCTCGCTGCTGAACGACCGCTCGACCTCGATCCGCCAGGCGGTGGACGATGTGCAGTTCACGCTGCTTCTCACCGTGGTGCTGGTCGTCATGGTGATCTTTGTCTTCCTGCGCCGCGTCGCCGCGACCTTCATCCCGGCCGTCGCGGTGCCGATCTCGATCATCGCCACACTGGCGGCGATGTATCTGTTCGGGTTCTCGATCGACAACATCTCGCTGCTGGGTCTGACGCTCTCCGTCGGTCTCGTCGTCGACGATGCGATCGTGATGCTGGAGAACATCGTCCGCCACATGGAGGAGGACGGGCTTTCCGCCTATGAAGCCGCGCTCAAGGGGGCCGGCGAGATCGGCTTCACCATCATCTCGATCTCGCTCTCGCTGGTCGCGGTCTTCATCCCCGTGCTGCTGATGGGTGGCGTCATCGGCCGTATCTTCAACGAGTTCGCGGTGGTGGTGACGGTCTCGATCCTGGCCTCGGCCTTCGTCTCGCTGACGCTGACGCCGATGCTCTGTTCGCGCCTGCTTTCGGGTTATGGCGAGCACCATCAGGAGAATGCGCTCGGCCGCTGGCTCGAGAAGGGCTTCGACGCGATCGTGCATGGCTATGACCGCGGGCTCGCCTTCTGCCTGCGCTGGCAGCCGCTGATGCTGATCGCCTTCTTCGCGACGATGATCGGCACGGTCTGGCTGCTGCAGACGGCGCCCAAGGGCTTCTTCCCGCAGGAGGATATCGGCCAACTCCAGGTCTCGACCGAGGCCCGCCAGGACGTGTCCTTCGATGCCATGCAGAAGCTGCAGCGGCAGGTCGCCGATGTCTTCCTGCATTCGCCCTATGTCGCGCATGTCGCCTCCAGCGTCGGCGCGACCTCCGGCAGCGCCGGAGCGCTCAACGCCGGGCGCCTCTTCGTCGAGCTGAAGCCGCAGGACAAGCGACCGAAGCTCGATGCGGTGCTCTCGTCGCTTCGGCGCGACCTCGCCCAGGTGCCAGGCATCAACACCTATATGACGCCGGTCCAGAACCTGCGTATCGGTGCGCGCTCCTCGAAGAGCCAGTACCAGCTCGTCGTTCAGGGCCTCGACCAGAAGCTGATGAACGACTGGGCGGTCCGGCTCGCCGATGCGATGAGCCGCGAGCCTTCGACCTTCCTCGACGTGACGACCGATCTGCAGAACAACGCCTTGCAGGCGACCGTCATCGTCGACCGCGACAAGGCGAACCAGCTTGGTATCGGCTCCGACATCCTGCGCTCGACGCTCTATTCCGGCTTCGGTGTGAGGCAGGTTTCGACCATCTACACCACAGGCGACAGCTACGAGGTCGTGGTCGAGTTCAATCCCAATGACCAGTGGACGCCGGAGCGGCTGAATGCCATCCGCGTCCGTACCAAGTTCGGGACCTTGGTGCCGCTCGGCGCCTTCGCCAAGATCGAGCGCACGGCGGGTCAGCTGACCGTCAACCAGCTTGGCCAGCTCCCGGCCGTGACGATCTCCTACAATCTGCCGGCCGGCATCGCGCTTGGTGACAGCGTCAACCGCATCGAGGCGATCAAGGAACAGATCAACCTGCCGAAGTCGATCACGACGACGCTGGCGGGCACGGCCAAGGTCTTCCAGGATTCGCTGGCGAACCAGGGGCTGTTGATCGCAGGCGCGATCCTGACGATCTACATCGTGCTCGGCATCCTGTACGAGAGCTTCATCCACCCGCTGACCATCCTGACCGGCCTGCCTTCGGCAGCGATCGGCGCGCTCGGGGCCTTGCGGCTGTTCGACCTCGATCTCTCGGTCATCGCCATCATCGGCCTGCTGATGCTGATCGGCATCGTCAAGAAGAACGCGATCATGATGATCGACGTCGCACTCGTGCTTCGGCGCGAGGGCATGTCGGCGCAGGAGGCCATCCACAAGGCCTGCGTCATGCGCTTCCGGCCGATCCTGATGACGACGCTGGCGGCGCTGATGGGCACGCTGCCGATCGCGGTCGGCGCCGGAGCCAGTGCCGAACTGCGCCAGCCGCTGGGTATCGCCGTCGTCGGCGGCCTGATGATCAGCCAGGTGCTGACGTTGTTCATCACGCCTGTCCTGTTCCTCTACATGGACAGGCTCTCGGAAGGGCTGGTGAGGCTCGGTGGCCTGTTCCGCAGCGGCAAGCACAAGCCCGAAGGCACGCCACACCCGGCGGAGTGACGGGCGGTTCACGCTTTCGGCGTCAGCCAGCCCGCATAGCGCACCAGCAAGCCGAAGAGGGGCAGCGTCAGCTTCACGTCGAAGCGGAAGCGCCCCTCGCCATCGACCTCTTCGATCGCCTCCGAACGCGGGAGCAGGAAGCGGTGCAGGGGAAGGCCGAGAACGCTTGCCGCAACCACCGGCAGGCGGACCTGCCCGTCCCGCGCCGCAAGCCCGAGCCGGAACCTCACCGGGCCGAAGCGCTCATGCAGCCTGTTCTCGCGGTCGAGATACAGGCGCGAAGCGAAGCGCGAGCCACCGAAGTTTCGTATCCAGATTTCGGCCTTGCCGGTCTCGGATGCGACCCGCTCGACACTGACTGTCACGGGCACGTCCTCGCCGGCTTCCGGCAGGCCGATGAGCCGGCGGATGAGCCAGGCAATCGGATTCCGGCCGTTCTCGACAAGCGCCCTGCCACGCCAGACGGGGGAGCCCGCGGTGCCATGGAACGCTCGCAATGGCTCCGGCAGTGCAGCGAAGGCGGTCCCGCCCAACGCCTGCTCGAAGAGCCCGTGATCGTCCGGTTCAGCCTCGATCTTCGTCACGATCGCATAGGGCTGCATCTCGGCTTCGATCTGCGCCAGTGACAGCGCCCCGCCTGCCGAACGGGCGCCAGGTTCCAGCAAGCCGCCGCGAATGGCGCACACGGCGGCTGCTGCAGCCAGTGTGGGAACCTGCGGGCCATCGTCGCGCGTGGCGACCAATGACCAGCGGGCGTGCCGCAATTCCCCGCTATCGTCGAGGCCCGTCGCCGCAACCAGCATGCCGCCCCGATCCGACGTCGTGATCCGTGTCAGCTTGCGTGCGAGGATGAGGAGCGGGATCAGCCCATCGAGGGAGCCGACGAGGCCGGCTTGTCGCAACCTTGCCAGCGCCATCAGCCCCCACTGCTCGATCCACGATTCGAGCCCGGCTTGGAAGGCGACGCGGGATGTGACGCCGAGTGTCGGGCCGAGCGCCTGCGCATCGACGGTCTCGACCGCCGCGACGCGCTGTCGGCGCAGGCGCGGCATCGTCACGACGCGGCTGTCGAGCCAGCCCGTCGTTTCCTGCAATTCGCCCTCGCGCCAGACCGGAACAGGCCGGCCGGCATAAGTCAGGATAGCGGCGATCACCGCGGCGCCGACCTCACTGCGCCCTCCGGGCGTGATCGCGATGTCGATCGTGTCGGTCCGCCGCCAGCCTCTTGTCAGCTCTGCGGCTGCCGCGGTCGACAGGGCAGGGGTCGAACTGGCGCCGGCGAGCGCGACCAACCCGCGCGAGCGCGCCAGTTCGTCGAGCGCTGCGCCGTAGCCGAGGATGTAGTCGCGTGCGTCTGCGAGGTCGACAACATGGGCGCCGGCCTCCAGCGCTCCCCGTGGCACGTCGTAGTCGGCGCCCTGGAACGGCCCCGAAGCGTCGATGACGAGCCACGGCGCGATTTCGGCCAGTCGGGCCGCCAGATGATGCCGATGGTCGAGGCCGATGCCGGAAACCTGCGTGCCCTTGGCATGGCGAATGGTCCGCGCCAGCGCCTTGGCTTTCGCGCCGTCGCGCGAGGAGAGGATGAGATCGAGCCCGTCGAAGCGGGCGAGATGGTGCGCGAGCCTGCTGCCGAAGACGCCCGTGCCGCCGATCAGGAGGACACGTCGCCGGGTCATGACATGTCCGGCAGGCTGAAGCGGTGCCGTTGCATCGGGGCGGGCATCTCGCAGGACTGTTTCCGCCCGAATATCCGATAGCGGTTGCGCGCAACGCGATCGTAGAGCCAGTCGCGCAACCCTTTCGGCAGGAGATGGCCCGCCAGGAGCAGCCGGGCAGGGCCATTCAGATGTGCGACCAGCGCCAGCACGCCGTCGGATTTTGCCAGCGCCCTGCCGTTCTCGATGAACAGGAAGCTCTGCGGATCGTCCGGTTCGATGCCGTGCCGCATGGCCAGCTCCCGGCCTTCAGGTGACTGGATCGCGACGAAGCGGATCGCCTTGTCGCGCTCGTGCCTGAGCGTGTAGTTCACCCCGCCGGAGCAAAGCACGCAGACGCCGTCATAGAGCCAGATTGGAGCATCGCTCATCCGTGCTGGTCCCGATACTGCCCGCTCTGGTGGAGCAGTTCGCCGAAGAGCGGATGGCTGAGATCCAGCGCGAATTCGAAGGTGCCGGCGCCGGTTTCGCGATGGGTCACGGTGAGCTGTCCGGGCGTGAGCCAGCGCGGCAGCGGCAGCCGGAACCGACCGAGCTTCAGATTGTAGCCGGCACTGCGGAAGGCGAGGGTGCCGTTCTCGACCGTCAATCGGAGTGCCATCGCGATACCATAGCCGATATACTCCTCCAGCCCGGTTGGCCCGGCAAAGCGCTTGGCCGAATGAATGACCTGCGGAAACCCGCCGCGCTTGGCGTAGAGCCTTGTCCAGACCTGCCCGCCGGCGGCGCCGTCCTCGGTGACGGTGACGACGCTGGCGACGTCGGTGTCGAGACAGATCGGCAGCGGCGCGCCGATGAGGCGCAGGACCTGCGACAGGATGCGCCCAGCCCGGTTCATCCGGAGCTCCGCGATCCGGCCGACATAGGTCGCGGCCGCAGCACCACTCAGGCGCTTCGAGAAACGGGCACGGACATCGGCGGGCAGCTTCTCCCATTCGGCGGGGCCGAGCAGGGCGCGGAAGCGCAGGTCGACAAGCGGTTTGTCATGCGGCAGGCGAGGGGCCTGCGGGATTTCGGTCCTCTTCAGCAGTGCCGACATTTCGATCTCCGATCGGCCGTATCGTTTCGCTTCAGCCCTTTCCTCCGGGGAGGAAGGAGGCGATCTTGGCGCCGAGCTTCAGCAGCATGTCGCGCTTGCCCTGCGGGATGGAGAGCATCTGCCCGTACCAGCGGTCGAGCGCGGCGGTGAAGTCGAGCATCGCGTGGAGCCTTTGCCGTGCGACCGGGCTGACTCCGGGGTCGTCGTCGGCGGCCGCGATGCAACTCCGCAGGGCCGTCAGCGCCGGGTCGATCTCGCGCTGCTTGCGCCCGGCGGCGATGCGAGCTGCGATCTCCCAGACATCGGTCTCCGCCTCGTAATGGTCACGCCGGTCCTGCCGCATCGGCACGCGGCGGATCAGGTTCCAGGCCAGCAACTCCTTGAGCGAGTTGGAGACGTTGGAACGCGCCATCGCAAGAGTCTCGGCAATGTCCTCCGCCGTCAGCGGCTTCTCGGCCAGATAGAGCAGGGCGTGGATCTGGCTGATCGAACGGTTGACGCCCCATTGCCCTCCGAGGTCGCCCCATTGCAGCACGAAGGTCTCGAGCGGGGTGGGGAGCTTGTTGGTTGTGTCTGTAATTTCTGTCATGACAGAAATATATGTCAGAACTGAATAGGCCGCAAGCGCTTTCGGGCGCTGAAGCGGGCCTTCGTGAGGGAGCCGGTTTTTTTGAGAAACGCGGGTCATCCCGGATCAAGCCCGGGATGACGAGCGCTTCTATTGAAGCTCAGGCCGCGTCGAGCCCGTAGAGCGAGTGCAGCGTGCGCACCGCGAGCTCGGTATAGGCGGCATCGATCAGCACCGAGAACTTGATCTCGGAAGTGGTGATCGCGCGGATGTTGATGCCCTTCTCGGCCAGCGCCCGGAAGGCTCGGGCGGCGACGCCGGCATGGGAACGCATGCCCACGCCGATCGCCGAGACCTTCACCACATCCGTCGCGCCCTGGATCTCCTGATAGGAGATCGTGTCGTGCTTGCTCTCGAGCAAGGTCCGGGCGCGCTCGTAATCGGCGGTCGGCACGGTGAAGGTGATGTCGGTCGTCGCCTGGTCGTCCGAGACGACCTGGATGATCATGTCGACATTGATGTTGGCGTCGGCGAGCGGGCCGAAGATCGCCGCGGCGACGCCCGGCTTGTCGGCCACGCGCCGGAGCGTGATCTGGGCTTCGTCCCGGGAGAAGGCGATGCCGGTGACGATCTGCTGTTCCACGATGTCGTCCTCGTCGCAGATGAGGGTGCCAGGATTAGGGTTTTCAGGGTCGTCGAAGGAGGAGCGCACATAGGTCGGCACGCGATGCACCATCGCGATCTCGACCGAGCGCACCTGCAGCACCTTCGAGCCGAGCGAGGCCATTTCGAGCATTTCTTCGAAGGAGACCTTGTCCATGCGCTTCGCCTTCGGGACGATGCGCGGATCGGTGGTGTAGACGCCGTCGACATCGGTATAGATGTCACAGCGGTCGGCCTTGAGGCCGGCGGCGAGCGCCACAGCGCTGGTGTCGGAGCCGCCGCGGCCGAGCGTGACGATGCGGCTGCTCTCGGCATGCACGCCCTGGAAGCCCGAGCAGACCGCAACCTCGCGCTTGCGGTCGAAGCCGGCGATGATGCCGGCGCCGTCGACATCGACGATGCGGGCCGAGCCATGGGCATCCGAGCCATAGATCGGAATCTGCCAGCCCTGCCAGGAGCGGGCCGGGATGCCCATCTCCTGCAGCACGATCGCCATCAGCCCCGAAGTGACCTGCTCGCCCGAGGCGACGACGGTGTCGTACTCGGCGTGGTCGAAGAGGGGGGCGGCTTCCTTGCACCAGGCGACGAGCTCGTTGGTCTTGCCCGACATGGCCGAGACCACGACCGCGACCTCATTGCCGGCGTCGAACTCGCGTTTGACGTGCCGGGCCGCGTTCTTGATGCGCTCGACAGTGGCGACGGAGGTGCCGCCGAATTTCATCACCAGACGGGCCATGACGGTGTTCGGACTCTCGATAGCTGTCCCCGGCCGAAGAGACCGGGTCGAAACGTCGCCCTCGCACTGGCTGCGGGGCGGGTGTAGATGACGGGCAGCAGGCGCGGTGTCAATGCGGCATCGCATGATGGAAGGATCGGTTCATGGCGGCTGCGGCTGAGCGCACAGGCTCGACGATCGACCCGGCCGAGGTCGCGCGCTTCGATGCGATCGCGCGCGAGTGGTGGGATCAGAAGGGGCCGATGGCGGTCCTGCACAAGTTCAATCCCGTCCGACTCGCTTTCGTTCGCGACGAGGCCTGCGCCCATTTCGGCCGAGATCCGAAGCAGATGCGCGCCCTCGAGGGATTGAGCCTGGTCGATATCGGCTGCGGCGGCGGCGTGCTGTCGGAGCCGCTGGCGCGGCTGGGCGCGCAGGTGACGGGGCTCGATCCCGCGCCGACCAACATCGCCGTTGCGGGGACCCATGCCGACAAGAGCGGCCTTGCTATCGATTACCGCGAGGAGACGATCGAAGCGGTCGTCGCTGCCGGCACGCGCTTCGACATCGTGCTGGCAATGGAGGTCGTCGAGCATGTCGCCGATGTCGAGGCCTTCGTCGCCGCCTGCTGTGCGGCGGTGAAGCCCGGCGGTCTTCTCATCATGGCGACGCTCAATCGGACGCTGAAATCCTACGCACTTGCCATCGTTGGCGCCGAATACGTGCTGAAATGGCTGCCGAAGGGCACGCATGACTGGGAGAAGTTCGTCACTCCCGATGAACTCGGCAGCGCCATCGAAGCAAACGGCTTCACGCTCGGGACGCACACAGGCGTCGTCTTCAACCCGCTGACCGGCCGCTGGAGCGCGGCGCGGGACATGGACGTGAACTACATGCTGGCGGCCAGCCGTACCGGCTGAAGCAAGCCGGCGCCTCAGCGTTTCGTGATCGCCAGGACGAGAAGCAGCAGCAGGCCCGAGGCGGTCGCCACCCCGGCGCGCATGGCGTCGGGATCGAAGGGGGTGTGGACGCCGTAGCGGTTCCAGAGCCAGGCGCCGCAGAAGGCGCCGATCAGGATGATGCCGGCGTTGAGGCCGGTGCCGAAGGCGCTCGCGTTGAGCAGCAGATCGGCGATCCAGCCGAACATCAGCGCGCCGAGCACGATCATCGTCAGGACCAGAATCAGCGACAGCAGCGGCAGGTCCGGGAAGCCGACCATCATCAACAAAGCGCGCATTGTTCTCGCTCCGCTCCTATCGGGTCAGCATCGCCCGAAACCGTGAAGGAATCGGCAAAAGCCGGGTTTCAGGGGCGATTTTTGCGCTGCAAGATAATTCCTTAGGCGAATGGCGCGTTGCAACATAAGGTGCATGATCGTCGTCCAAGGCCGCCGCAGCGCCGCGAGGCACGGGACAGGCGGGCCAAGCAGAGGAGACGACCATGTCGAAGCCGCATGCTGCCGTGAAGCCGCTGAAGGACCTCTACGAGCTCGACGAATTGCCGCCTCTCGGTCACGTGCCGGATAAGATGTATGCTTGGGCGATCCGGCGCGAGCGCCACGGCCCGCCGCAGGAGAGCTTCCAGGTCGAGGTCGTGCCGACCTGGAGCATCGGCGAGGAAGAGGTCCTGCTCCTCGTGATGGCCGGCGGCGTCAACTACAACGGCATCTGGGCCGGTCTCGGCCAGCCGATCTCGCCCTTCGACGTCCACAAGGCCCCGTTCCACGTCGCCGGATCGGATTGCGCCGGCATCGTCTGGGCTGTCGGCTCCAAGGTGAAGCGCTGGAAGGTCGGTGACGAGGTCATCGTCCATTGCAATCAGGACGACGGCGACGACGAGGAATGCAACGGCGGCGATCCGATGTTCTCGGCGACCCAGCGCATCTGGGGCTACGAGACACCGGACGGCTCCTTCGCCCAGTTTTGCCGTGTGCAGTCGCGCCAGCTCATGCTGAAGCCGAAACATCTCTCCTGGGAGGAATCGGCCTGTTACACCCTGACGCTGGCGACGGCCTACCGCATGCTGTTCGGCCACGCGCCGCACACCATCAAGCCTGGCGACAACGTGCTGGTCTGGGGTGCTTCGGGCGGCCTCGGAGTCTTCGGCGTCCAGCTCTGCGCCGCTTCCGGCGCCAACGCCATTGGCGTGATCTCGGACGAGACCAAGCGCGACTACGTGCTCGGCCTGGGTGCCAAGGGCGTGATCAACCGCAAGGATTTCAACTGCTGGGGCCAGATGCCCAAGGTCAATTCGCCAGAATATGCCGAATGGACCAAGGAGGCCCGCAAGTTCGGCAAGGCGATCTGGGACATCACAGGCAAGAAGGATGTCGACATCGTCTTCGAGCATCCCGGCGAGGCGACCTTCCCGGTTTCCTGCCTTGTCGCCAAGCGCGGCGGCATGGTGGTGTTCTGTGCCGGCACCTCGGGCTTCAACATCACCTTCGATGCCCGTTATGTCTGGATGCGGCAGAAGCGCGTCCAGGGTTCCCATTTCGCCCATCTCAAGCAGGCGAGCGCGGCGAACCAGTTCGTGCTCGACCGGCGCATCGATCCCTGCATGTCCGAGGTCTTCCCCTGGGACAAGATCCCGCTCGCCCATCACAAGATGTGGAAGAACGAGCACGCACCGGGCAACATGGCGGTGCTGGTCTACGCGCCCCGCACCGGCCTCAGGACCTATGAGGACGTGGTCGAGGCACTGAGCTGAGCGCAATCATATCCGGTTGCAAAACGATGACGGTTTCTCTAGAAACTGATTGCTGAATGCAATCAGTTGGGGAGGATTGCCGTGTCTCTGACCCTCTATGCCCACCCGTTCTCGTCCTACAGCCAGAAGGTGCTGATCGCGCTCTACGAGAACGGGACATCCTTCGCCTACCGCGTGCTTGGCCCCGATGACCCGGCCGCCGGAGCCGAATGGATCGCGCACTGGCCGATGAAGCATATGCCGGTGCTGGTCGATGGCGAGACCCCGGTTGTCGAATCCAGCATCATTATCGAGCATCTCGGGCTGTTCCATCCTGGCCCGGTCCGGCTGCTACCCGCCGATCCGAAAGTGGCGCTCGAAGTGCGCATGCTGGATCGCTTCTTCGACAATTTCGTCATGACGCCGATGCAGAAGATCGTCACCGACCACCTTCGCCCGGCGGAAAGCCGCGACGCCTATGGCGTAGCAAAGGCGCGCGGAATGCTGGACGATGCCTATCGCTGGATCGACGGCAAGCTCACCGGGCGGCACTGGGCAGCCGGCACGGAATTCTCACTCGCCGATTGCGCTGCGGCGCCCTCCCTTTTCTATGCCGACTGGGTGCATGAGATCGATCCCGCCTTCGCCCATCTGCGCGCCTACCGCAAACGGCTCCTTGCCCGCCCGTCCTTCGCGCGGGCCGTGGACGAAGCGCGCCCCTTCCGCGCGCTGTTCCCACCCGGCGCTCCCGACCGCGACTGAGGCGTGAGGTGGCGGCGGTCCCGTCCGAGGCATGGCCCGGGCGCGTCCGGGCCCTGTCGCAGCCGGCGGATCGGGAGTAGAGACAGCGGCCCTCGTCAGCTTCCCGGTCCGATGTCCTCTCTTCTTCTGCGCGGAATGCCGCTGATCTTCACCTTCCTGTGGTCGACGGGATGGATCGTGGCGGGCTATTCGGCGCGCTATGCCGATGCCTTGACGTTTCTGGCGGTGCGCTTTGCTACGGCGGCGGCCCTCGTCACGCTCATGGCTCTGGCTGCAGGCGCGCCCTGGCCGCGCAGCCGCCGTGCCGTCATCGATATCGCGATCACCGGCATCCTGCTGCACGGCGTCTATCTTGCCGGCGTCTGGTGGGCCGTGCGCCACGGCCTACCCGCGGGTATTTCCGGCCTGATCGCCGGCCTGCAGCCGATCCTGACGGCGCTCTTTGCGCCCGCTCTTGTCGGGGAGCGCATCTCTGGCATTCGCTGGCTCGGCATCGTCTGCGGCTTCATCGGAATCGCGCTCGTGCTGGAGCCCCAGCTCGCCGGCGTCGACCCAGCCGCACTCTGGGGCGTGCTCCTGCCGATCCTGATCAATGTCATCGGCATGTTCGCCGTCACCGGCGGTTCCTTCTACCAGAAGGCGCACGTCGTCTCGGGCGACCTCCGGACCATGACGGCGATCCAGTACACGGCCGCCTTCCTGGTCACCATTCCTTTCGCCTGGGCGTTGGAGCCGATGCGAATCGAGTGGAACCTGACCATGGGGCTCGTCCTGCTCTGGTCGGTGGTGGTGCTGTCGCTCGGCAGCATCGGGCTGTATCTGTTCATGCTTCGACGCGGCGAGGTCTCGCGTATCGCGACCTTCCTCTATCTCGTGCCGGCTTTGGTGGCGGTCGAGGCCTGGCTGCTGTTCGGGGAGACCCTTTCGGCACTGCAGATCGCGGGCATGGCCGTTACTATCTGTGGCGTTGCCCTTGCGAGCCGCAAGTGACGGTCCAGGGCGCGACGCGCTCCTCGCCGAAAGGCTGATTTTGGTTTCCCTGCGCTTATGCATATGCTGCGTCGCAACAAAGGGAGGCCGAGATCATGAGCGCCAACGCTGCGTTGCAACCTGACAGCCGCTCGAGCGCGGTCGAGCTCGTCGCGGCGGCGCTGCCGGGTTTCGAGTCCTTGCTGGAGGCCGCCATCGCAGCGGTTCGGAGCAAGGTCGAGGTCGAGGGCCGGATCTCCTCCGCCCGGCTCGAGGCCGAGCAGCACGCCGCTCACGGCTTATCCTGGCTCGCCACCTATGTTGCGGCGCTGCGCGAGCTGAAGGCCTATGGCGAGCGCTTGCAGGAAGAGGGGCGCTACGGGGCGGTTGAGGACTACGCGATCCGGATCGGTGCCGGCGAATATGCCGCCCAGATCTTCGGTGGCATCCCGATGAGCCAGGGCGAGATCGTTCGGCTGCCGGCGCTGGGCCTGTCGCAGGAAGCGGTGGCTGCTGCCTGCTCCGATGCGGCCGAGGCGCTCATCGCCGAAGGCAACACGCCGGAGAACCGGACCCGCTTCGTCGCCCTGTTCAGCCAGAGCGACGGCTCGGCCAGCGTGGGAGATCCCGGCCTCGACGAGACGCTGGAAGCGATCCGCTCCGAGATGCGTCGCTTCTGCGCCGCAGAGGTCACACCCCACGCCCATGAATGGCATCTGGAGAACGACTACATCCCGATGCCCGTGGTCGAGAAGATGGCCGAGCTCGGCGTCTTCGGCCTGACCATCCCCGAGGACTTTGGCGGCATGGGCCTGTCCAAAGTCTCGATGTGCGTTGTCTCGGAGGAATTGTCGCGCGGCTATATCGGCGTCGGCTCTCTTGGGACGCGCTCCGAGATCGCGGCCGAGCTGATCCTCTGCGGTGGCACTGAGGAGCAGAAGGCGAAGTGGCTGCCGAAGATTGCATCGGGCGAGATCCTGCCCACCGCAGTCTTCACCGAGCCGAATACCGGCTCCGACCTTGCCAGCCTACGCACCAAGGCGGTGAAGGAGGGGAAGGGCGACGCGGCTGTCTGGAGGGTCCATGGCAACAAGACCTGGATCACTCACCCGGTCCGTGCCGATATCATGACGCTGCTGGTGCGCACCGACCCCGATGCGCCCGGCTATCGCGGTCTCTCGATGCTAATCGCCGAGAAGCCGCGTGGCAGCGATGCCGACCCGTTCCCGGTCGAGGGTCTCACTGGCGGCGAGATCGAGGTACTCGGCTATCGCGGCATGAAGGAATACGAGCTCGCCTTCGACGGCTTCGTCGTGAAGGGCGAAAACTTGCTCGGTGGCATCGAAGGGCAGGGCTTCAAGCAACTCATGCAGACCTTCGAGGCCGCGCGCATCCAGACCGCGGCCCGCGCGATCGGCGTCGCGCAATCGGCCTTCGATCTCGGGCTGCGCTATGCGCAGGAGCGCATCCAGTTCGGCAAGCCGCTGATCGCCTTCCCGCGTGTCGCCGACAAGCTCGCGATGATGGCGGCCGAAATTCTGATCGCCCGCCAGCTCACTTACTTTGCCGCCCGCGAGAAGGATGCCGATCGCCGCTGCGATCTGGAAGCCGGCATGGCCAAGCTGCTCGGCGCCCGGGTCGCCTGGGCCGCGGCCGACAATGCCCTGCAGATCCACGGCGGCAACGGCTTTGCGCTCGAATATCCGGTCAGCCGTGTGCTTTGTGACGCCCGCATCCTCAACATCTTCGAGGGTGCCGCCGAAATCCAGGCGCAGGTCATCGCCCGGCGGCTGGTGGAGGGCTAGGGCTGGTTTCAGGGAGCGCTCCGGGAAGCGTCCGGCAGCATGCGCCGCAGAGTGTCGTCCTTGCGGATGAAATGGTGCCAGAACGCAGCCAGCGCGTGCAGGCAGGCGAGGGCGATCAAGGCATAGGCCGCCCATTCATGCCATTCCTTGATCGGGCGTGTGATGGCCCGCGGTTCGGCGGCCTGAAAGGGCGGCACCGTGAACAGGCCGAAATCAAAGCCCTGTCCGCGTCGGATGGCGTAGACCAGTCCGATCACCGGAACGACCAGCATGACGACATAGAGGGCGGCATGACCGGCCCGAGCGGCCAGGGCCAGCAAGGCAGAGCTTTCTATAGGTGCCGGTGGGCGATGCATCAGTCGCCAGCCGAAGCGGAGCACCAGCAGAAGCAGGATCGCGATGCCGATGGCCTTGTGGGTTTCGACCACCGCGTATTCCCAGCTCTTGGGAAAGACGTCGACTGTCAAACCCAGCGCAAAGGCGGCCGTGATCAATACGGCCATGCTCCAATGTAGCCCGCGAGCTACCGCATCGTAGGGGGCCGGAGTGGCAAGGCGAGGGGAGAGGTTGGTCACGGTTCGGAAGCCCATAGATTAGATTAATTCCAATCTATGGGGGCGTGATCCCGAGCGGAAGTTAAATCTTGTTCATGATTGGCGCGGCGCGGCCTGCGAATCCGGGGCGGGCTCTGCCGGGCTCCGTGATAATTTCGACATCATCGCCGGCTTGGCATGGGCATGGCCGATCGCGGCCGCGAGACCGACAGGAGACATGATGCCGAATTTCTTCGCCCCCGCCCTTGCCGGAGCTGCCCTTTTCGCTGCTGCCATGCTGCCCGCCATGCCGGCTGCCGCGCAGGAGGCGACGGCAGGCCGTCAGCTGCCGCGCATCAGCGTCGTCGGCGAGGGCGAAGCTTCCGTCGCGCCCGACATGGCGGTCGTGACCCTGAGCGTGCTGCGCGAGGCCGCCACGGCGCGCGAGGCGCTGGCGGCCAACAGCGCGGCGATGAAGGAGGTGCTGGACGCCCTCAAGGCCGCAGGCATTGCGGAGCGCGACATCCAGACCTCGCGGCTCGACATCCAGCCGCGCTACGCGCAGCCGGCGCGCGACAAGCCGCAGGAGCCGAAGATCGTCGGCTATGCCGTCGGCAACGAGGTCACCGTCCGCATCCGCAAGCTGGCCGAGGCCGGCGCGATCATCGACAAGGTCGTCGGCCTCGGCGTGAATCAGGGCGGTGGCATCACCTTCGTCAAGGAGGATCTCAAGGCGACGATGACCGAGGCGCGCAAGCGCGCCGTCGCCGATGCGCTGGACAAGGCCCGCACCCTCGCCGAGGCGGCTGGCGTGAAGCTCGGCCCGATCCTTTCGATCGAGGAGCAAAATGCGCCGTCGCGGCCGATCGCCTATGCCGCGCCGATGCGCAAGGCCGCGGCCGACATGGCCGTGCCGCTGGCGAGTGGCGAGAACAGCTACCAGACGCAGGTCAGCGTAGTCTTCGAGATCGCGCGCTGACGGACAATCCCGTTACGGCGGCGCGGGCGGCCCGCTCGCGGCCGCCTGGCCTGTCCAGGGGATGCCGAGCAGCATCCGCTCCAGGATGGCCATCCGCATCGGCACCGAAAGCTGGACCTGCCGAAAATAGCCCGCATTCGGCAGGCTGTCGCAGGAGGTGTCGAGCTCCGAGAACCGGGGCAGCGGGTTGAGGATCAGCGTGTCGGAACGCGCGTCCAGGATTTTCTGCGCCGTGATGGTGAAGGGCTCGGTCTCCTTCTCCTTGTCGACGGCCGCGTTGCCGAGGCCGGCATGGGCGAACTTGCTCATGTCCTGCATCTGAATGCTGAGGATGTCGTGGTCGAGTGTGTGGCGCACGTCGTGCACGATCCCGATTTCGGTTCCCAGCCCCGCGAGCACGGTCATCGCTTCGCGCATCGCGGGGTTGATCGCGATGCCCGGGAGGCAGCACAGCGTGAAGCGCCTTGGCGGCGTCAGCCGAAGCATCTTGACGAAGGAGACCGCGAAGCGGGCCCGCGTGTCGCTGGAGAGCGCGATCGACAGTTTTTCGATTTCGCCACGCATCTGGCGGATGGCGAACAGGTCGATCAGCGCCTGGCTCGGATGCTCGTCGGCGCCGTTGCCGGCATTGATCACCGGCAGGTAGCTCAATCGCGAGACGCGATAAGGCATGTCCTCCAGATGCGAGCGCACGACCAGCAGGTCGCTGTAGAGCTCGACGGTGTGGATGTGGTCCTCGATCGATTCGCCGGTGCTGGTTCCCATCCGGCTGCGATCGGTGTCGTAGGCGTCGATGGACTGGTGGCCGAGTCGCGCCGCCGCCGCCTGGAAGCCCAGCCGCGTGCGGGTGCTGCGCTGGTCGAACAGGGTCGCGATCACTCGGGGCCGCCGGCGATGGGTCAGCACCTGTTCCGGCAGGATCCCGGCCTTTTCCTGTTCTTCTTCCCGCAGATGCCGCTCGGCGCGCTCGAAGATGTCGTCGAGATCGAAGCGCGAGACGGCATCGGCGCTCAGCAGGTCCTTGCCGCTCGGATAGTTCGGACGCTGCATCGAGAAGGCCCCCGGCTCGCGCGGATGCGTGCGGGGCGCGGTTATGCGACTTCGCTGAAGCGATCGCCCTTGCGGGGGCCGCCTCCTGGCCGTGCCGACTTGGTGCGCCCCGTCGCCACCCGGTTGCCGATCATGGGCAGCAATTCCTCCGCTGTCATCGGTCGCGCGAACACAAAGCCCTGGATGCCATGGGCGGCATGCTTCTGGATGGTCTCGAGCTGCGCCGGCGTTTCCACGCCCTCAACGATGAGGCGCAGCTTCAGGTCGTGCGCGAGCTGGGTGATGGCGTTCATCAGATAGTCGGCCTTGCGGGAGGCACCGAGCTGCTCGGTGAAGGCCTGGTCGATCTTGATCGTGTCGATCGGCAGATGGGCGAGGTAGCTCAGCGAGGAATAGCCGGTGCCGAAATCGTCCAACGCGATGCGCACTCCGAGCGTCCGCAGGGCGACAAGGCGCGAGATCACATGCTCGGCGTCGTCGATCAGCGAGCTTTCGGTGATCTCGATGGTGAGCCGCTGCGGCTCCAAGCCGTGCAGGCGCAGAAGAGCCGCGACCAGGCCGACAAGGTCGTGCCCCCGGTCGAATTGCCGCGCCGAGACATTGACGCTGACGCCGACATTGCGCGGCCAGCTCAAGGCTGTGCGGATCGCCTCGTCGAGTGCCCAGGCGCCGAGGACGGTGATCAAGCCAGTGCGTTCGGCCAGCGGGATGAACACCTCCGGGCTGATCGCACCGCGTTCCGGATGGTTCCACCGCAGCAGCGCCTCGGCCATCGTCGCCGTGCCCGAGCGCGGGTTGTAGATCGGCTGGAACAACAATTCGAACTCGCCGCGCCGGATGCCCTCGCGCAGTTCTGTCTCGATGGCGCGGCTGTCCTCATGCTCGTCCTGGACCGCCTCGTTGTAGATCACGAAGCGGTTCCGCCCTTCGAGCTTGGCGCGGTAGAGCGCGATGTCGACGCATTTCAGCGCTTCGTCGATCGTGGTCGCACAGCCGGCGGGTGCGATGCCGATGCTGGCGGTCGCGGTGACGTGGCGGCCTGCCAGGACACGCTGGCTGCCGAGCAGCATCACCAGACGCCGGGCGAAGGACGCGGCTTCGGTGGCGTTGCGCGTGGTTGCCACCATGAACTCGTCGCCACCGGTGCGCGCGGCGATGTCGCCGGACTGGAGCTCCCCGCCGAGCATCTCGCCGAAGGATTGCAGCAGTGCGTCGCCAACGTCATGCCCGAAGCTGTCGTTGATGCCCTTGAAGCGATCGATGTCGATCGAGATCAATGTGACGGGGTGGCCGGCCGCCGCCTCAGCCCGGATCTCCCGCATGAAACCGCGGCGATTGTACAGGCTGGTGATCGTGTCGCTGACGGCGAGGGTCTCCAGATCGCGCATCGTGCGCAGCCGCGCCACGAACATCCGGTGGATCACCTGGGCGCTGGAGAACGTGAGCACCGTCGTCAGCGCGACGGTGAGCCCGATGACCAGATAGGCGGGATCGCGGGTCCAGATCAGTGCGAGCATGAATGGGAATGCTGCGATCAGGATCTGGACGCGGGTGACGAGCGGGCGCGAAGTGTTGCGGCCGGAGATGCCGGCGAGGTAGCCGATCGTCTGCGCGATCGCGAGGACGGCGACCGGCTGGTAGGTATAGCTCAAGACGGCGTGCGTGCCGAAGGCGGCAACGAGGGCGGCCGTCGACCAGGCGCCGATCATCGCCAGCGTCTCGAGCTGTGTGATCTCGGCCTCGCCGGCCCGGGCGAGATCGATCCGCATGAAGCGCCGATGCGCCATCTGGCGGAACGCGCCGATCGCTAGCATCGCAGCGGTCATCAGCCCGAAGGAGAGGTCGCCACCCGTCAACACCGTTGCGGCGCCCATCACCGTCGCCACCATGATGGCTCCGGTCAGGATCGTGCCTGGCGTCGCATAGAGTGCGGCGACCAGCTCCGACTTCATCGCGCGTTCGTTCTCGCGAACCTCGGCCATCATTGCCTGCCTTACCGGTCGATTGAGTCCTTGACGCAGCGCAAGGGCATTTTCGGTAAAGGGTTATTAATGAACGGTATGTCGTGCGACAGTTTTCTTTCGAATCGACGAAATTTCGGGGGATGCCGGGCCAAATCTTGATACTTGGCGAAATCTTTATCGACGCTGGCGGGCTGCGTGCGTCTTCAGCTCTGAAGGTCCGGTGATCCCTGGGGAAAGTCGAGCCGCGGCCTTCGACACAGTGCCAATCAGGCGATGCCTGGCCTGCATCATCCGCGCGGACACCCGGCGCAGGTTGCTCTTGTGGATTGGTGCTCAAGGGATCAGTTTGCCGCGCGATTGCGCCGGAGCGATGCCCGGCCTGAGTGATCGGAAGCGAACATGAATCAACATTTCATCAATGGCCGCTATGTTGCTGGCCAGACTGGCGAAACCCTCGCCAAGCTCGACCCTGCTACCGGCGAGGAATTCGCCCGCATCGCCTGCGGCAACGCCGCCGACATCGATGCCGCGGTCAGCGCTGCCCGCGCTGCTTTCGATGGCGCCTGGGGCAGGCTGACCGCAGCCGAGCGCGGGCGTCTGATCGCGAAGCTCGCTTTCAAGGTGCAGGATCATTTCGACGAGTTGGCGAAACTGGAAGCCCGCGACACGGGCAAGCCGATGAGCCAGGCTCGCGCCGATATCGACGCCACCATCCGCTATTTCGAGTTCTACGGCGGTGCGGCCGACAAGGTGCACGGCCACGTCATCCCCTTCCTGAACGGCTACAGTGTCAGCGTCATCCATGAGCCGCACGGGGTCACTGGCCACATCCTGCCCTGGAACTACCCGGCGCAGATGATCGGCCGTTCGCTCACCGCCTCGCTCGCCATGGGCAATGCGGTCGTACTCAAGCCGGCCGAGGATGCTTGCGCCACGGCTTTCAGGCTGGCGGAGCTGGCAAGCGAGGTCGGTTTCCCGGACGGCGCCATCAACATCGTTGCGGGTCGCGGCCATGAGGCGGGCGCGGCGCTTTCCGCCCATCCCGGCATCGGCTTCATGTCCTTCACCGGCTCGCCCGAGGTCGGCAAGATGGTACAGCACGCCTGCGCCGAGCACCTCATCCCCTGCACGCTGGAACTCGGTGGAAAGTCGCCCCAGATCGTCTTCGATGACGCCGATATCGACGCCTTCGTGCCGATCGCCTGCAAGGCCATCGTCCAGAACACCGGGCAGACCTGCTCCGCCGGTAGCCGCCTTTTGATTCAGAAGTCGATCTATGACGACGTCGTCGCCGAGGTCGCCAAGGCTTTCTCGAAGCTGCAGGCCGGCACGCCCGAGATGGATCTCGATTGCGGCCCTGTCATCAACGCCAAGCAGCGCGGCCGTGTCCAGAGCTTCATCGACCAGACCCGCGAGGCCGGCGTGCCGGTGATCGCCGAAGGCAAGGTCGCGCAGGGCGTGCCGAATGGCGGCTTCTACGTCACGCCGACGCTGTTCGGCCCCGTGCCGCGCGGCAACCGCCTGGAGCAAGAGGAGGTCTTCGGTCCCGTTCTCGCCGCCTTCCCCTTCGAGGATGAGGAGGACGCGATCAAGGCCGCCAACGGCACCGATTACGGGCTCGTCGCGGCGGTCTGGACCAGGGATGGCGGGCGCCAGCAGCGTGTCTCCAAGCGCGTCCGCGCCGGCCAGGTCTTCATCAACGGCTATGGTGCGGGTGGCGGCATCGAGCTGCCCTTCGGCGGTACCGGCAAGAGCGGCCACGGTCGCGAGAAGGGCTTCATCGCGCTGGAAGAGTTCGCGACGACCAAGACCATCGTGCACAAGCACGGGTAACAGTCTCATCCCGCCATCCCGGGTCAAGCCCGGGATGGCGGGACGGGGTAGAAGGCTCACATCCTGACGATATGGCGGATCGTCCGGCCTTCGTTCAGCGCGTCGAAGCCCGCATTGATCTCGTCGAGGCTGCCGGAGCTGGTCCAGAGCTTGTCTACGGCCAGACGCCCGCGCTGATAGAGCTCGATGAAGCGCGGAATGTCGCGCGAAGGCACGCAGGATCCGACATAGGAGCCCTTCAGGGTCCGTTCCTCGGCGACAAGCCTCACCGGCGACAGTGCGAGGGTGTGCGCCGGGTTGGCCAGGCCGGCCGTCGTGGTCGTGCCGCCGCGCCGGGTGATCTGATAGGCGAGGTCGAGCGCCTTGACCGAGCCCGCCATCTCCAGCCCGTGGTCGACGCCGCCCTTCGTCGCTTGCTTGATCGCCTCGACGACATCCGGGGTATCCGCCTTGAAGGCATCGGTCGCTCCGAGCGCCAAGGCGAGATCGAGCTTGTCCTGCGCGAGATCGACGGCGATGACGCGCGAGGCGCCACAGGCGATCGCTCCGAGCAGGGCGGAGAGCCCGACACCGCCTAGCCCGACCACGGCCACCGTCTCTCCGGCCTTGATCCGGGCCGTGTTCACCGCGGCGCCGACCCCCGTCAGCACGGCGCAGCCGAAGAGCGCGGCGATCTCATGCGGGATATCGGCTTCGATCTTCACCAGCGAGCGGCGTGAGATCACGGCATGCTCGGCGAAGGCCGAGACCCCGATATGGTGATGCACCGGCTGGCCGGCGACCGACAGCCTGCGCCCGCCGCCGAGCATCTCGCCGCGCCCGTTGGCGGCGTTGCCGGGCTCGCAAAGGGCAGGGCGGCCTTCGGCGCAGGGCGCGCAATGCCCGCAGGAAGGCACGAACACCATGACCACCCGGTCACCGGGTTTCAGGTCGTCGACGCCGGGTCCGGCTTCGACGATCTCTCCTGCCGCCTCGTGGCCCAGCACCATCGGTACCGGTCGCGGACGGTTGCCGTCGATGACGGAGAGGTCGGAATGGCAGAGGCCCGCCGCCCGGACCCTGACCAGCACCTCGCCATGCTCCGGCGGAGCAAGGTCGAGCTCTTCGATCCGCAGCGGCTGGCTTTGCGCATAGGGCGCCGCAACCGGGCTTTGATTGAGGACGGCGGCGCGAATCTTCATGGGCAGGCTCCGGTCTTCCGATCGGGCGCTATCCCGACAGGCGCGGGCGCCGCTGTCAAAGCCGCCGAAAGTCGAGGCTCAGACAGCCTCGCCCATCGCGCCACCGAGGAAGAGCTGGCCGACGCGCTGATCAGCCAGGATCTCGGCGGCAGGACCTTGCATCCGGGTGCGGCCGAGTTCGAGCACGAGACCTTCGTCGGAAATCTCCAGCGCCGACCTTGCATTCTGCTCGACCATCAGGATGGTGACGCCCTTCGCCCTGAGTTCCTGCAGGATGGCGAAAGTCTCCTGCACCATCAGAGGCGAGAGCCCGATCGAGGGCTCGTCGATCAGCACGAGCTTGGGGTCGAGCAGCAGCCCGCGCACGATCTCGAGTTGCTTCTGCTGCCCGCCTGACAGGGTCGAGGCCTGCACGTCTGCCTTGGCGCGCAAGGCTGGAAAGCGATCGAGCGCCGCCTCGATACGTTGCGGCATGTCGGTGATGCGCGAGCCGGCCGCAACGGCGCCGAGCTCGATATTGTGCCGCACCGAGAGCTCCGGGAAGATGTTGCGGCCCTGCGGGACGTAGCAGATGCCCGCTTCCAGCAGCCGGCGCTGGTTCCAGCCGGTGATGTCCTGCCCGTCGAAGCGGATGCGGCCCTCGCGCAGCTTCAGGAGGCCGAAGATCGCCTTGAACACGGTTGATTTTCCGGCGCCGTTGGGGCCGATCACGGTGGTGATGGTCCCCCGGTTTACGGCGAAGCTCGTGCCGTTGAGGATGGTCATGGCGCCATAGCCGCCAACCACGCGGTCGAGTTCGAGGATGGGGGTGCTCATTCCGCGCTCCTCAATGCCCGAGATAGGCCTCGATGACGGCCGGGTTGGCCCGCACTTCGGCTGGTGTGCCCTCGGCCAGCATCTTGCCTTCCGCCAGCACGATCACGCGCGAGCACAGGCTCATCACGAAATCCATGTTGTGCTCGATCACCACGAAGGTTGCGCCCTGCTCGGCATTGATGGCGCGCAGCCGCTCCTTGAGGTCGCCCAGCATGGTCAGGTTGACGCCGCCCGCAGGCTCGTCGAGCAGCACGAGGCGCGGGCCGGCCATGAAGGCCATGGCCGCGTCGAGCAGCTTCTGCTGGCCGTAGGAGAGGCCCCCCGCCTTGGCCTCGGCGAGATGGCCGAGCTTGAAGAAGCCGATCATCTGCTCGGCCTTCTCGGAGAGGCCGGCATCGCGCGCGCCGAACAGCCGGCCGAGCATCGAGCCCTGATGCTCCTGGCCGGCGAGGATCAGGTTCTCGCGCACCGATAGCTCCGGAAAGACCTGCAGGAGCTGGAAGGTGCGGCTGACGCCGAGCCGGTTAAGCTCGGACGGGCGCAGATTGGTGACGTCGCGGCCGTCGAGCTTCACCGAGCCCTGCGTCGGTTCGAGCTGGCCGAGGATGCAGTTGAACAGGGTCGACTTGCCGCAGCCGTTCGGCCCGATGATGCCGAGGATTTCGCCTTCCCTGACGGAGAAGGAGACGCCGTTGACGGCCTTGATGCCGCCGAAGGCCTTGTGCAGGTCGTGGACTTCGAGGACGGGGCTCATGGCGTGCCTCCGTCCTGGCGACCGCGCCGCAGAGTCTGCCAGCCGCGCTCGGCGAGGCCGCTGACGCCCTGCGGGCAGATGATCAGCAGCACGAGCACGATGCTGGCGAAGATGATCAGATAGAGCGAGCCGGCAAAGCGCAGCCACTCCGGCAGCACGACGCCGAGCAGCGCGCCGATGAAGGGGCCGAGCAGATAGCCCGAGCCACCGGCCACCACCATCAGCAGCAGGAACAGGCTCTGCGACAGCGAGAAGGGGGAGGGGTCGATGAACTCGACCAGCGGCGCGTAGAGCGCACCGGCAAAGCCGCCATAGGCCGAGCCGATGGCGAAGGCGAGCAGCGTATAGGCGCGCGTATCGACGCCGAGGCTCGCGGCCCGGACCGGGTTCTCGCGCAGCGCCATGAAGGCGCGACCCCAGGGCGAGCGGACGAGCCACCACAGCGCCAGCGCCAGGATGAAGGTCACGACGACCAGGAAGCGATGAAATTCCAGCGCGCCGTTGAGCTTGAGGCCGAGGAAGATCGGCCGGTTGATGTTGGCGATGCCGAAGACGCCGCCGGTCAGCCATTGCTCGTTGCGCAGCAGGAGCCAGATCAGCGTCGAGAAGGCGAGGGTGACGAAGGCGAGGTAATGCGAGCGGACCCTGAGCGCCGGGAAGCCGAGCAGGATGCCGATGCAGAAGGTGATGAGGCCGGAGAGCGCGAAGGCGGCATACCAGCTCACGCCGTACTTCGTCGTCAGGATGGCGGTGGCATAGGCGCCGAGGCCCATGAAGGCCGCCTGCGCCAGCGAGGTCTGGCCGGCATAGCCGAGCGTCAGGTTCAGCCCCATCACGGCAATGCTCATGACGAGCCAGAGCGAAAGCACATAGGTGCCGTATCGACCCATTCCGACCGGCGCGAACCAGAGGATGATCGCGCCGAGGACGAGTGCGAGGAAGGCACCGTCGAGAAGGCGGCTGCGCGTGGCCGGGCGGGCAGGGGAGGTTGTCGCGGAGGCGCTCATATGCGGCGCTCCTCCTTGCGGCCCATCAGCCCCTCGGGCTTCAGCAGGATGATGGCGACGAGCAGGATGAGCGGCACGGCGAGCCGGTACTGCGTCGAGACATAGGCCGCGGCCAGGCTGTCGACGACGCCGATCAGCAAGCCGCCGACCAGCGCGCCGCGGACCTGGTTGAAGCCCCCGACGATCGCTGCGATGAAGGCGAAGAGGCCGATCGTCTCGCCGTTGGAGAACTTCGCCAGATAGAGCGGCGAGATCAGCACCGAGGCGACGACGGCGAGCGCCGCATTGATGACGAAGGTCAGCAGCACCATCCGCTCGACCGGGATGCCGAGGATGCGCGCCACAGTCGGGTTCTGCGCCGTCGCCTGCATCTGCCGGCCGAGCTTGGTCCCGCCGACGAACCATTGCAGCAAGCCGATCGCCGCCAGCGCCACGACGATGATCGCGACATGCTGCAACGAGACGGCTGCGCCGAGGATTTCGACGGTGTCGGTCGGTACGAAGGAGGGGAAGTTCTGTGCCTCGGCCGAGAAGCCGTCCTTGGCGCCTTCCTTCATGATGGTCGAGAGCGCCATGGTCGCGATGGCGAGCGGCAGCACGCCGTGCCGGATCATCGGATCGACGACGATCAGCTTGAAGCCGACCCCGAAGACCAGGATGAAGGCGACGATGCCGACCAGCGCGCCGAGCCAGAGCGGCGCGCCCAGGAGCTTGATCGCCAGCAGCACCAGCACGGCTGGCAGCATGACGAACTCGCCCTGAGCGAAGTTGATCGTCTGCGAGGTCTGCCAGACCAGCGTGAAGCCGATCGCAGCGAGCGCGTAGATCGCGCCCGTCGCGATGCCGGCGATGAGGAAGGCGACGAATTCGGCCATGAGCCTCCCGCTCCCTTTCGTGTTTCACACTAGGAGGCGTCATCCCGGACAAGCCGCGAAGCGGCGCCGATCCGGGATCCACGCCTGAATTGCTCCGGCATGGGTCCCGGGTCTGCGCTTCGCCCCGCCCGGGATGACGGAAAAGCTATTCGGTCTTAGGGGTTGAGCTTGGGCAGGACGGTGTTGATCACCTGCTTGCCGTTCACCACCTCGGCGAGGAAGCTTTCACGGTCGAGGTCGCCATTCTTCAGGACGGTGGTGTCCATCAGGATGCCCGGCTCGTCGCTGACCTTGATGGTCGCGCCGCGCAGCGTGTCGGCGAGGCCCTTCTTGTCGAGCTTCTTCTGCTTCTCGGTCGCCCACTTCACCATGTAGACGGCCATGTAGCCTTTGATGCCGTTATGGTCGGAGACATAGCCGTACTTCGCCTGGAAGCGCTTGCCGAAATCCTGGAGGCCCGGCAGCGGCGCGTCGACCGAAAGCCCGACATGGCCCTTGACGCCATTGGCAGCATCGCCGGCGAGCTCGATCACCTTGGCGCCGAGCAGCGTGGTCTCGCCGATCATCGGCTTGGTGATGCCCTGCTGCTTGGCGGCGCGCAGGAAGCGGGCGCTCTCGTCCTCGTTGAGATAGACGAAGATGGCGTCGGCATTGGCATTCTTGACCTTGATCGCGTCGGCGGCGAAATCGGCCTGGCCCTGCTCGGTCGCGATATCGGCCGTGACCTTGATGCCGGCCTTCTCCAGCTCGGGCAGGATGGCGTCGCGCCCGCCCTTGCCGAAATCGTTGTTGACCCAGACGACCGCGACCGTACCGGCCTTGACGGTGTCCTTCAGATATTTCGCGATCTTGGGCATCGCCGCCGATTGGCTGAGCGAGGTCCTGAAGATGTAGGGGTTGCCCTGCTGGGTGAAGCCCGCCGCCTCGCCGGCAACGATCTGCGCGACTTCAGCGCGCTGCGAGATCTGCATCGAGGCAGAGATCGGCCCGGAGAAGACCGGCCCGAGGATGGCGTAGGCATCCTCGTCGATGGCGCGCTGCACGGCGGCGCGGGTCGCACCCGGATTGGTCTGCGTGTCGTAATGAGTGATCTCGACCTGCTTGCCGAGGATGCCGCCCTTGGCGTTGATGTCGGCCGCGGCGAGATCGGCGCCGTTCTTGAAGTTGGTGCCGGCGCTGGCACCGGCGCCGGAAAGCTCGATCACGTCGATGAGCTTGACCTTGTCTTGCGCGAGGGCCGGCAGGGCGCAGCCGATGGCGAGCGCGGCCGCCAGGATCCAGGGCGATTTCATCTCGTTTCCTCCATCTCAATCGTTTTATTGTCGCCTCGGAGGCATGCCTTCGGCGCTGGCCGCTTCGCCGGAAGCGAGCGGACCATCGGAGCGATCTGCCCCGGCGGCGGCTTTCTTGCAAGGTCCGAGGCTGCGCTGTCCAGAGACGATCCTCTTGGACGCAGGCGGATTCGCCCGAAAGGATTATCGGAGCCTCGTCCTCAGGCGCGGCGGAGAGAGGCCCGGGTGAAGGGCGGCAGGTTCATGTCGGGCTTCAGGGGGCCGGCGACAATTCCTGGGCCTTGCGATCCAGCGTCTGGAAAAGTGGCAAGGCTTCCGTGGCGAAGGCCTTGAGCTCGGAGTCGCCGCCGTTCTGCGCATAGGCTTCGAGCAGCCGCGCGAGCTCCTGATGGGCGCTGCGCTGAGCTTTGACATAGGCCTTGTCGAAATCGCCACCTTCCAGCGCGCCGAGGTCGCGCAGCACTTCGAGATGGCGACTGTCCGGCCGGTCGGGCAGGGCGATGTCGGATCGGCGCGCGATGATCCGCCTCAGGCCGCTCGCGGCTTTCGCATGGTCGTCGGCGAGACGGTGAGCGTAGTCCTTGATCGTGGGCGAGCTGCTCTTCTGCAGCGCCAGCGTTGCGGATTCGATACCGAACATGTTGGCGACAGCCACCTGCGTGACGAAATCAGAAGCGGGGGGAGGCGATTGGGCGAGCGCAGGACGGGCAAGGAGAAGCGCCGCGAAGGCGTGCGGAATCGCTTCGAGGAGAGCTCGACGTGTGCGGACCATGGCAGGGCAACGGCGCAGGGGCTCCGAGGTTCCATTCGCATGGACGGGCTGCCGCGTCGCGCCTTGTTCCTTCGCCCGGGCTGCGATAGCAGAGCCGTGCGCCCGCAGCGACGACAGGCGCCATCAGGGAAGGGACATCATGCCGACCGCCGCCGAGACCATCCGGGATGCGCTGATCGCGGCCCGCCGCGACCGCTCGCTGATCGAGACCGCCAGCCTGCCGGTACCGTCCTCCCTGTCGGAGGGGCTCGCCATCGCGCGCGCCATCAACCGCGGCGCGGGGCTCGATGACCTCGGCTGGAAGGTCGGCATCGCCGAGGATGGCACGCCGATCGCCGGCCTGATGCCGGGTCCCTGGCTCGCCCCCGGCGCCGTCTATGAAGGCGCGACCGGCGCCGAGATTCGCATCGAGATCGAGCTGGGCCTGCGGCTCTCGCGCGACGTGCCGTTGCGTCCGGGTCAGCCCTATTCGCGGGCCGAGCTGCTCGCCTGCTGCGACAAGGCGTTTCTCGGTATCGAGATCGTCGAGAGCCGCCTCGCCAATTGGGCCGGCAAGGTCGCCATGCCGCTCTGGCTCACTGACGCGATGGGGCATGGCGGCTATTTCGTTGGCCCCGATCTCGACATGAAGGTGCTCGACGACCTCTCCGGCCTCGGCTGCTTCATCTCGCTCAACGGCGTGACGATCTACGACCAGCCGGCGGTCCACGGCAATGGCGACCCGATGACGCCGTTCCTCGCCTGGGCGAACCGGAAGGAGGAAGGGCTCGGGCCACTGCGCGCCGGCCAGCTCGTCACGACGGGCAGCCTCTGCGGTGGCGTGCTTTCGCCTGGCAAGGGCGACGTCGTCACCAAGCTGAGCCCGCTCGCGAGCGTAGCGTTTACGCTTCGTTAGAGGAAACCATCGAGTCCTTCAGCATTGCGCATGGCCGTCTCCGCTTTATGATGGCCATGCATATCGAATAGTTTTGCTGTTGCGGCCGGGGGTTGCTTGGAGGACGGATGCGGTTCTGGCGAAGGGCGAGCCAGACAGTCGCGCTGAGCGGCGGCTATGCGTTTGCGGCGCTTGTTGGTTTGCAGGCTGATCCTGCCAAAGCTTTCGATCTGTCTTCCCTGGACGTCTTCGGCCTCTTCACCAAGAAGGACGAGCCGCCGGCTCCCAGTGCCTCGACGCTGCCCTACAAGCTCGACTTCGACCTGGGCGAGGCTGACGACGCCAAGGCGCTGACACGCACGCTGCAGGACGCCTCGCTGCTCTATCGTCTGCGGCAAGACCCGACGCCCGACGGTGAGACGCTGGCGCGCCGGATGGCGGCTGACCTCAATCCCTTCGTCGATGCGCTCTGGTCGCAGGGGTATTTCAACGCCGATGTCTCGCTCGTCGTCGACGGCGTGCCGCTGACGGTCGGGGCTGAGCCGGGCGCGTCGCTGATCCGCACGCTGGAAGCGCATCGCAACCGTGATGCCGTGCCGATCACCGTCAGGGTTCGTCCGGGCAAGGTCTTCGGCTTCCGCAACATCGACATCGTCGAGCGCAACGACGCCCGCGCGATTGCCGATCCGCTCAAGGTCTCGAAGCTCAAGGCCGGCGACCCCGCGACGGCCGCGTCGCTGCGCGCGGCACAGGCGGCGCTGGTCGATGCCATGCGCGCGCAATCGCGTCCCTTCGCCAAGGTCGCGGAACTGCGGCCGGTGGTCGACCATGCCGCCGGTATCATGGACGTGACCTATGTGCTCGATCCTGGCCCGCTCGCCGGCTTCGGCGACATTACGGTGGGCCAGACTGACGAGATCCCTCCCGAGGTCGTGCGCTCCTTCATCTACCTGGAGCCCGGTGATCCCTATTCGCCCAAGGCGCTGGCCGACACGCGCAAATCGGTTGCCAAGATTCCGGCCGTCGCTTCGGTGCGCATCCGCGAGGGGGAAAAGCTCGACGGCGCCGGCAACCTGCCGATCTTCGTTGAGGTGACGGAGCGCCCGAAGCGGCTCCTCGGCTTCTCGGCTCGCTACTCCACGATCGATGGCCCAGCCGTGAAGGTCTATTGGGAGCATCGCAACCTGTTTGGCGGGGCCGAGCGGTTGCGGCTGGAATCCAGCATCTTCCTGGCGCCGCGCATCAATGGCACGAAGATCCAGAGCTTCGGCGATTTCGAGAAGTCGGACCTCGGCGGCCGCTTCGCCTTCAGCTTCATGAAGCCGGCGCTGAACGGCAGCCGCTACGATTGGCTGCTCGACGGCGCCGCTACCCGCGAGCGCGTCGGTACCAATCGCTATGGCGGCTATACGGCCCGCTACGCCAACGTCACCACGGCGATCCGCCATCGCTTCAGCGATACCTTCTCGGTGCAGGCCGGCCTGGAGGTCGAGCGCGGTCAGACCAGCGACGTTCTGGGCCAGGTCGACTATACGCTGGTCGGCATTCCGCTCTCGGTGAACTACGATTCGACTGACAGCCTGCTCGATCCGACGCGGGGCTTCCGCGCCACCGCCTCCTTCGCGCCCTATCCGACCTTCCTCGGCTCGACGGTCGGCATCTATCAGACCAAGGCGGCTGTTTCGGCCTATTACGCGCTCGACGAGGATGCGCGCTATGTGCTGGCCGGCCGGATCGGATTCGGCTCGATTTCGGGCGCGAGCCTCGACGAGATCCCAGCGACGCGACGCTTCTATGCCGGCGGCGGCGGCTCGGTGCGTGGTTATGCCTATCGCTCGCTCTCGCCGCTCGGGCCTTATTGGCAGCTCACCGGCGGGCGCAGCCTGCTCGAACTCTCGGCCGAAGCGCGCATCAAGATTACCGACACCATCGGCATCGTGCCCTTCTTCGATGCCGGCACGGCCTTCGCTTCAAGCTTCCCGGACGGCAAGCAGAAGCTGCAGATGGCCGCCGGCCTCGGCCTCCGCTACTACACCGCGATCGGGCCTATCCGCGTCGACGTCGCGGCGCCGCTCAATCCGCGCAAGGGCGACAAGCCCGTCGCGCTCTATGTCAGCATTGGGCAGGCTTTCTAATGCGCCGGCTCCTGACCCTTCCGCGCCTCGCGCTCTTCGCCCTGCTGCTGACGGCGGGCTTTCTCGCTTCGGCTCATTTCGGCGGCTTCGCCCAGAATGCCCAGACCGATCGCGGCGTCGTCGCTGATCTGATCTCGAAGGCGCTCTCCACCGACACCAGCCAGGTCTCGATCGGCGAGGTCAACGGCGCGCTCTCGTCCGATGTCGAGATTCGCAACATCGTGCTTTCCGATCGCGACGGCGCCTGGTTGCGGCTGGACCGCGTCCGCCTGATCTGGACGCGCAGCGCGCTCTTGTTGCGCCGGCTCGACGTCGACCGCCTCGAGATCGGCAAGCTCGAGATCCTGCGCAAACCGGCACCGCCGCCGGCCGGAGCAGCGCCTCCGAGCGACGGGCCGATCCTCCCCGAACTTCCGCTCAAGGTGATTCTGCGCGCTTTCCAGCTCAATGAACTGGTGCTCGGCGAGCCTGTGGTCGGCGTGGCGGCGCGGCTCGGCGCGACGGGTGCCGCGCGGCTCGGCCCGCCGAACGAGGGCCTCGACCTCAAATTCGAGGCGCGCCGGCTCGACATGGGCGGAACCTTCAATGTCGATCTGTCCTTCGTGCCGGAAAGCACGCGGCTGAGGCTTGCGGCCAAGCTCGACGAGCCGGCGGGGGGGCTGATCTCCAAGGCCGCCGGGCTGCCGGGCGAGCCGCCGGTGAAGCTCGACCTCAATGGCGACGGCCCGCTCGATTCCTTCCGTTCGAACCTGGTCTTCACGGCCGGTCCCACCATCGGCGCCGATGGTTCGGCTACGCTCAACCGCGCCGGGGCCGAGCGGCAGCTCGCGCTCGCTCTCGATGCCCGCATCGAGGGGTTGATGCCGGCGCCCGTCGCTCCGGTGTTCGCCGGCTCGACCCGACTCGATGGCGCGGTCGGCTTCGCCGATGACGGCGGCATCGATATCCGCAATCTCGCGCTCGTCTCTGCTCTGGCTCGGCTCGACGTGCTCGGCCGTTACAAAGCCGACAAGACGCTCGACCTGCGTGTCACGGCCACCTCGCGCCCCAATGCGGAGGGCCGGACCGTTACCGCTGGTACCGAAATCGGCAAACTCGCCTTCGACGCGACGATCCGCGGCCCTGTCGCCGGCCCGACCGTTGCGGCCAAGCTCGATGCCGAGGACGCCAAGCTGCCTCTAGGGCAATTCGCCAAGATAGGGCTGACCTTCAACGCCACGCCGAGCGGCACCATCGGCGAGCCCGGTACGCGCATCGCGCTCACCAGCGATGGCGAGGCGACGGGTATCGCATTGGCCGACAAGGCGCTTGCCAGGGCGGTGGGCGACAGGGTGACCTTCACCTTGCGCGGTACCGGCAATGACGACGCCACTGCTGATTTCGAGACGCTGCGCCTCGCTCTCTCCGGCGTCGAGCTGGATTACAAGGGCAAGCTCGGCCAGGCCCGTGTCATCGGCCAGCTCAAGGCTGTCCTGCCCGATCTCGCCAGGCTGAGCGGTCTCGCCCAACGTCCGCTCGGGGGCAGGGCAGACATTACGGCCGATCTCGACGCCACGCCCAAGCTGAACAACTACGCTGCGACCTTGATCGGCAAAGCCGAGCGCCTTGCCACGGGCAACGCTGTGCTCGACCGGCTGCTCGCCGGCAGCCTGACGCTTGGCGGCAAGGTTGGCGCCCTTGCCGGCGACTACACCGTTTCAGGCCTCAAGGTTTCGGGCCAGCATGCTGCCTTCACCGCTGACGGCGCGCTCGGCCAGAATGCTTCCGACCTTAAGCTCGCGCTAGCCCTGCCGGACCTGAAGCGCGCCGATCCACGCCTCTCCGGCCGCAGCGATATTACGGCGCAGATCACCGGACCGCTCCAGAAGCTCGATGCGAACGCGCGCATCGCCATCGCCAATGCCACGGCTCTGGCGCGGCCGATCCCGCGTCTTGCTATCGACGCCGTGGTCAAGGATCTGCAAGGCGCGCTCGATTCCCGCATCAACCTGTCCGGGGAGATCGACGCCAAACCAGCAACGGGCACGATCGCATTGAACCGCCAGCCGGATGACGGCTGGAACCTCTCGCAATTCGACCTCGCCATCGGCTCGGTCCGTCTCAACGGTGCGGTGACGCTCGATCCTGCCAGCCGCGCCGCCGGCCGCCTGACCCTTGCCGCTCGCAATCTAGACGATCTCTCGGCGCTGGCGCTGACCAAGCTCGGCGGCCAGCTCGACGCCGACATCAACCTCACGATGCCCGATGGGCGCCAGAACATCGACCTCACCGCGCGGGGCTCGCGGCTCGCTGGCCCCTCGGTCTCGGTCGACAAACTCGACGCCACCATCGGTGCGAAGGACATCTACGGGCATCCGATGCTCGATGCCGCGATCGCCGTTGACCGGGCTGTCGCGGCCGGCGAGACGATCAGCGCGATCCGCTTCGATTCGAAGGGAGCGCCGGATGCCAGTGCCTTCACGCTCAGCGCCAATGCCCGCGGCTTCGCCCTGAAGGGGGCCGGTCGCCTTGTGCCGGGCGAGCCGCTGAAGCTGGAGATCGCCTCCTTTGATGCGCGCCGTGATGGGCGCGCCATCACCCTTGCCAATCCGGCGTCGTTCAGCTTCCCGGCGTCCGGCGTCGAAATCGCCGGGCTGGCGTTGGCCATCGATGGCGGGCGCGTCACGCTTGATGGCAAGGCGGGTGAGACGCTCGATCTGCGCTTCGCCGCGCGCGATGTGCCGCTTTCGGCCGCCCGCATCGCGGCGCCGAGCCTCAATCTTTCCGGCACGCTCAATGCGCAGGCTCAGATCCAGGGCAGGCCCGATGCGCTTTCCGGTCCCTGGAGCGTGAAGGTCGCCCGGCTGGTGACGCCCGAGACGCGGCAGGCCGGCCTGCCGCCGGTCGAGATCGCGGGGCAGGGTGCCTTCAAGGGCAATGCCACCAGCGTCGAGGCGAGCATCAACGCCGGCCGGGGCGCAAGCCTCACCCTGCGCGGTACCGCGCCGCTCAACGCGACCGGCGCCCTGTCGCTCGCTGCGCAGGGGCGCGTTGATGCTGCGCTCGCCAACACCATGCTCGCGGTCAACGGTCAGCGTCTGACCGGTGCCGTGGTCATCGACATGCGCGCCGAGGGCACGCCGACGGCTCCGCGCCTGAGCGGCAGCGCCACGCTTTCCAACGGCAGCTTCACCGACGCCCTGCAGGGCGTACGGCTAACCGATATGCGGGCACGGCTCGCTGCCAATGGCGACAACCTGACGATCGACAGCGCTTCGGCCCGCACGCCGAACGGCGGCACGATCTCGGCGAGCGGACAGGTCAAGGTCGATCCCGCCGCCGGCTTCCCGGGCACGGTCCGCATTCAGGGCAACCGCGCACAGCTTGTTTCCAGTGGTCTCGTCACGGCTGTTGCCGGGCTCAACCTCGATATCTCCGGCCCGCTGGCGCAGCGTCCGCGCATCGGAGGGCGGATCGACGTCGTCTCGCTTGAAGTTTCGGTGCCGGATCGCCTGCCAGCCTCGCTGCGACCGGTCGACGGCGTCAAGCACGTCAACGCCAAGGGGACGGCCGCGGCGCGCCTGGCTGCGGCCCGGAAAGCACAGAAGGCGCGGGGCAAGCGCGGCAAGGCCACCCCGGCTTTCGATGCGGCGCTCGCCTTCACGATCTCCGCGCCGAACCGTGTCTTCATCCGAGGCCGGGGAATCGATGCCGAGCTCGGCGGTGAGATTCGTGTCGGGGGTACCCTGGCGGCCCCCGCGCTCGACGGTGGCTTCGAGCTGCGCCGCGGCCGCCTCAATGTGCTGACCCAGCGGCTCGATTTCAGCCGCGGCCGGCTGACTTTCGCCGGCGGCCTGATTCCCGAGCTCGATTTCGTGGCCGAGACGCGTGCCGCCGACGTCACCGCCAAGATTCTGATCACCGGCCCGGCCGACCAGCCGGCTTTCGCCTTCACCTCCGAGCCGCAGCTCCCGCAGGACGAGGTCCTGTCTCGGCTGCTCTTCGCTCGCGCCTCGGGCTCGCTCTCGCCCTTCCAGGCCGTCCAGCTTGCTCAGGCGGCGGCCCAGTTTGCCGGTGGCGGCGGGGATGACACCTTCGAACGGCTGCGCAAATCGCTGGGCGTCGACAACCTCGATATCCAGATGGGCGAGGGCGGCCCCACCGTGGGGGCTTCACGCTACATCAGCGACAACGTCTCGGTCGGGGTGAAGGTCGGGGCCAAGCCGGAAGACAGCGGCGTCTCGGTCGGCATCGACGTCACCAAACGCCTGAAGCTGCAGGCCGAGACCGGGGCGGATGGAAGCGCGGCGGTCGGCGTCGGAGCCGAGTGGGAATACTGACGCGCGGATCTCCAGGGAGATTCGGTGGATTCGGCCCGGAGATTCGCCGCCCCAGCCATGTTGCGAGGCAAAAACCGGTGCCGTGAAGGGCGCTCTGGTTAACGGTGTGTAAATTTCAGCAGTTAAAGCGTGGCTCGCCTGCAACACCGGGTTCCAAAGCACCCTGTACACAGCCCTGGCGGCGGGATCGTGGTTGATCGGCAGGGCGGCATTCGTATGGTGGGAATGCGTCGGGACGTTCCCGGTCGCTGTTTTTCGTCTTCGCCTCTGAATTGGGTCAGGGACGCGGGCGAAAGACCGGGAAGAGGCAGGTTCTGCGATCAGGCAAAAGCCTGGGGCGGGGGGCAGGCCAAAGCCCGAGGGTCTCGAAACTCTTTTGGAGGTTTACCAAATGAAGCTCGTCAAGAGCCTCCTCCTCGGTACCGCCGCCGGCATCGCCGCGGTCGCCGGGGCTCAGGCCGCCGACCTTCCCTCGCGGAAGGCCGCTCCGGTCGAGTACGTTCGCGTCTGCACCGCCTACGGTGCTGGCTTCTTCTACATCCCCGGCACCGACACCTGCCTCCGCGTTGGCGGTCGTGTCCGCGCCGAGATGGGCTTCGCCGAGCGCTGGAGCCGCGGTGGTGACGGCTACGGCACCCGCTCTTATGGCCGTGTCCAGTTGGACGCTCGCACGCAGACCGCCTTCGGCACCCTGCGCGCCTTCATCCGTCAGGACATCTACAGCCGTTCGGCCTTCATCCGTGGCGGCTCGCGTGACCAGTTCTATGGCGCTGTGACCGGCGGCGACGAGAACACCCCGGCGATGGACAAGGCGTTCATCCAGTTCGGCCCGATCACCGCTGGTAAGGCGCAGTCGTTCTTCGACTTCTATGCGTCCGACCTCGGCTTCAAGGGCGTGATCAACTCCGACCACAGCCCGAACCTGTTCGCTTACACCGCGACCTTCGGTGGTGGCTTCTCGGCGACCCTGTCGCTCGAAGATCCGTCGATGTCGGTGAACCGTGGCGCGATCGGTGGCCTCCGGGCCGAGGGTAACTCCTGGCCGGACGTCGTCGCCAGCCTGCGTGTTGACCAGGGCTGGGGCTCGGCTCAGTTGGCCGGCGTGATCGCCAACCGCGGCACCTACAATGTCGTCGCCGGTGGTGGCGTCATCGGCAACCGCGCCAGCACCGATGATACGGGCTGGGCCATCGAAGGCGGTGTCAAGCTGAACCTGCCGATGCTCGCCGCTGGCGACTATCTGTGGATCCAGGGCACCTACGCTGACGGCGCGCTGGGCTATCTCGGCGTCGGCAGCACCTCGATGAACCTCGGTCGTCTGGTTCTGGGAGCCGTTCCGGATTACGTCGTCAACCCGGTTACGGGTAGCCTGAAGTCGTCCAGCGGCTACAGCGTCCTGGCTGCTCTGCGCCACTACTGGACCCCCACGATCCGTCAGGAGCTCTACGCTGCCTACACGGCCCTGGATGTCCCTGCCACCGGCGCCTTCCTCGGCGACGCTCGCAAGGTCAACCCGAAGCTGCTGCAGCTCGGCACGGCCGTCATCTGGTCGCCGGTTGCTGGTCTGGACCTCGGTGTCGAGGTTCTCTATCAGCGCCTCGAGACCGGCCGTCGCGTCGCCGACGCCAAGCTCGCCAACTTCGGCCTGCCGCAGG
Organism: Bosea sp. AS-1; assembly: GCF_002220095.1. Taxonomy (GTDB): domain Bacteria; phylum Pseudomonadota; class Alphaproteobacteria; order Rhizobiales; family Beijerinckiaceae; genus Allobosea. The sequence continues at coordinate 3,669,723 of NZ_CP022372.1, read as the reverse complement.
TTGGTATCAAGTCGGAAGACGCCTTCCAGGGCCGTCTGCGCATCCAGCGCGACTTCTGATCGGTTCTCCGGTCTTAGTCGGAAGCCCCGGGGAAACCCGGGGCTTTTTTGTTGCCTGTGGGTCGTTGAATCTTAGCGGTTGACGGCTCGGGGTGATCCGGACTGACTGGCCGGAGAAGTCCGAAGCCGGTTCTCCGCCCGCGGTATCGCCGTTCCGCCCGTTGAATCGAAATCTCGGAACATGGCTCCAAGCTCTTGATGATATTATCATCGGGCGATGGAGAGTGGCTTCGCCGCGGGAGCGGCGGGGATGAGGGGCGAACGATGTCTCAGCCGACGCGCTGGCTCTGGGGCGTGATTCCTCTGGCGCTGCTGTGGGGCGTCGGAAATCTGTTTCTCGACGATGCGATCCAGCGCGACGTCGCGAGGCGCGCCGAGCAGGCCGTTCAAGCGGGGGCTGGCGCCGCGCCCGGCGCGAGGCCGGTGACCGCCCAGGTCGAGGGGCGGGACGTGACCATCGGCGGCGAGGTCATCTCGGCCGACGGAGCCGCCAAGGCGATGACGCAATTGCGTTCCGAATTCGGGGTGCGCCGCGCTCTCGGCGGCTTGTCGCAAGTTGTCGCGCAGAAGCCTTATTCCTGGTTCGTCAGCCGCTTGCCCAATGTCGTGACCGTCGGCGGATTCGTTCCTGATCTATCGGTCGCGGACGCGAACGCGGCGGCGGCCAGTGCGGCCCTGCCGGGGCTCAGGATCGACGACCGTCAGACGGTGGCGTTCGGCGCGTCCGAAGGCTTCACCGCCATGACAGCGGCGATGATCTCGGCCTTGCCTCATCTCGCATCCGGTCGGATCGCGCTGGACGATGGCCGCTTCTGCATCGAGGGCAAGGCTGCGAGCCCCGAGGCATTCCTTGCTCTGGAGGCTCTGGGTGCAAAGCCTCCGGTCGCGGGTTTCAGCGCGGTTCCCTGTGGGCTCGAGCCGCCGACGATCTCGCCCTATCGTTGGAGCGCGGCGCATGTGACGCCCGAGATTGTCGAGGTTGCCGGCTTCTATCCTGACGAGACGACGCGTCGCCAGATACTCGCTGCGCTGCAGGCCAGTTTCCCCTCGCCGATCGCGATCCGCGATTCGATGCAACCGGGCGCGGGAGCGCCGTCTGCTTTCGTCGAGAAGATCAGGCGCGCCGCTCTCGAACTCGCGCGGCTCAGGAGCGGGAAGGCAGAGATCACAGGTGATAGCTACACCCTTTCGGGCGTAGGGCCGAACAACTACGCCGCCTGCCAGGCTCTGCGCCTTCAGATCGCGCAGCTCGACGGGCCGGATTCGGTCGCGCAGGTCTCGCTCGAATGCCCGCCTGCACCGCCGCCGGAGGCCGCGATGCCGCCCTTGCCGGAGATCCCGGAGCTGATCCTCGACGATGTGGCGCGCACTCCTGCCGCGCCGTCCCCCCAGGCACCGGCGGTCAACATGTCTGCCGCGAAGCCGACCAGCTTGGTGCCCGCTGCTAGATCGGCGTCCATCGCCCCTTGGACGGCGCGCCGTGCAGCCGATCGCGTGATCCTCTCGGGGACGGTTCCAGATGCGGCCGCCCGGGCGGATGTCCTCGCGCAGGCCGGGCGCTTGTTCGGTGGCCTCGGCATCGAGGATCGCATGGAATTCGGTTCAGCCAGGCAGTCCGCCGGTAATTTCCCCGCCTCTGCCACCTATGCGCTGGAAGCCTTGTCGAAGCTCAAGGAGGGCTCGGTCTCGCTTCGCGACAACGCCCTCTCGATCGCGGGCGAGGCCGCCGATGCTGCGGGCTGGCAAGCCCTGCGGAACGTCCTGGCGGCGCACCCGGCTGGCCTCAACGTCCCAGCCGATGCTGGAACCGTGACGGTGCGGCCTTACGGTCTGTCGCTGACAGCTGATCGCGGCGGGGCAACCTTCTCCGGCTATTTGCCGGACGAGGCGGCGCGCGGCGCGTTGCGCGCCCTCGTTGCGGAATCGCCGCTGGGCGACAAGCTCGAGGACATGACGGTGATTCTGCCTGGCGCGCCGGATGGCTTCGCGCAGGCTGCCCGGACGGCTCTCGCCGATCTGTTGCGGCTGGATATCGGTTCGGCCACGATCACCGACCAGACCGTTACGCTCCGCGGCCTGACCTGCCGGGACCTGATCCGGAGCGAAGTCGAGACCAGCGCTTCCACCGGTCTGCCGCCGGGCTATACTGCGGATGTCGTGGTCGGCCAGCGCCAGACTGGCTGCGTTGTCGATCCGCCTGCCAGTTGTCAGAACGATCTTGACGGCCTGACCAAGCAAAACCCGGTGCTGTTCGCGCAAGGTACGGCCGTGGTCGAGCTCGACACGGTGACGGACCGGGTCATCAGCGAGGCGGCGGCGATTCTCAAGAAGTGCCCCGGCTCGCGCGTGACCATCGAAGGGCACGCCAATCGCGATGGCGAGTGGCGTGGTTTCGACAATCTCGATCTGTCCCTGCGGCGGGCACAGCGGGTGCGTGACGAGCTGATCCGGCGCGGCATCGATTCGGCCCAGCTCGACGTCAAGGGGTATGGCATCACCCGGCCGCTGGTGCCGCATGGGGCGCCGCAGGCCCGCGAGATGAACCGCCGGGTCCAGTTCACGGTGGCGAAATAGGGAGACGATCATGCTCTATCTCGCCAGCCGGTTCGTCTGGTTTCTCCTAGGCGCCGTTGTCCTCGGCCTCGTCATGGGCTGGATCAGCCAGAGCGGGCGCTCGCGCCGGTTCTGGAGCCGCGGCTGGACGCTGACGGGTGTGGTTTGGGCCTGCGGCGCGGCTTTGACCTGGCTCCAGCTTGTCAACGGCGTGCCCGCGATGTGGCTCGAGACGGCGTTGCTGTTTGTCGCGGTCTACTGGTTGGGATGTGTGGCCGGCGCCTTGCTGCGCCCGCTCGGGGCCCCGGTGAAGACAGCAGAGGCCGTCTCCATGGCAGTTGCCGCACCGTCCGTGCCGGCGGCCAGTGCCGCGCCCGCTGCCGTGATCGCCGCTGTGGTCGATATCCCGGTACCTGCGGAGCGCAAGCTTTCCCCCGTCGATAACGAGGAGGCGCTCCCCGGTCGTCGCCCTGCAGCCCTGGTCGAGGCGCATGGCGGCAAGGCCGACGATCTCAAGCTCATCAAGGGCATTGGCCGGCAGAATGAGGGGCGCCTGCACGGGCTGGGCATCTGGCATTTCGACCAGATCGCGGCCTGGACCCCGGAGAATGTCGAATGGGTCGGTGGTTACCTTGCTTTTCCCGGTCGGATCGAGCGCGAGGGCTGGGTCGGCCAGGCGAAGCTTCTGGCAGCTGGCGGCTCCACGGAATTCGCCGAGCGCGCCCGAGCCGGGTTGGTCGAGACGTCGCGCGACGATGGATCGGCAGGAGAGGATAATATCGCGACGCTTGCAGATGACGGCTTCGAAGGCACACGTCCCGCGAACCTGCTGGCCGCGGCGCGGGACGGCAAGGCCGACGACCTGACACTGGTGAAGGGTGTCGGCCCGGCGATAGCGGCTGACCTCAACCGGCTGGGCATCTGGCACTTCGACCAGATCGCGGCGCTGAGCGACGAGGAGATGCGCTATGTCTCTGCTTTCGCGGGGGCGCCGGGGCGAGGTCTCGCCGAGAACTGGCGTGAGGATGCGGGCATCCTCGCCCATGGCGGCGAGACCCAGCACTCGCGGGCGTTGAAGGCCGAGCGCGGAAAGACGAAACCGTAGAGCATAGGCGGGACGGTGTTATCCCGCCCGCCGCTCCGCCCTGGCGACGAGCTTGCCGATCCGGCGGATCATGTCCTTGCTGCCGAGCAATGGAGCATGGCCCTGACCGGGCGCGACATGGGTTTCGCAATCCGGATGCCGCTCGGCCATTTCAGTTAGCGTCTTTTCGGCAAGCAGGTCGGAATTGGCCCCGCGGATCGCCAGGATCGGCACGCCTTGCAGCGCGTCGAAATAGGGCCAGAGCACCGGTAGCGGCGCTTCGAGATCGAGTTCCTCCAGCACTTTCATCAGGTTCGTGTCATAATCGGGCCTGAGCGGTCCGTCGCGATCGGTCCAGGTCCGGCGCGCCATAAGCTCCCACTCCGCATCGCCGAGCAGCGGGAACTGCTGGTCGGAGAGCCGCTTCAGGATCTCCGCGCCTTCCGAGAAGCTGCGCGGCTGCGGCAGCTTGCCGACATAACCTCGAATGCGCAGCAGTCCGCGCGCATCGATGACCGGCCCGACATCGTTGAAGACGACGCCCTTGATGACGGCCGGGCGCGCGGCGGCCAGCGCCATGGTGAGCAGGCCGCCGCGCGAGGTGCCGATGAACACGGCCCGATCGATGCCGGCGGCGACCAGCACCTGCAGCAGATCGTCGAGCTCGACCCGGATGTCGTAGTTCTTCCAGTTGCTGTCATAGGCCGAAAGGCCGCGTCCACGATAATCCGCAGCGAGCACACGGCGTGGCTTCGCTTCATCCTGTGACAGCGCCAGCGCGACCTCGTGGAAATCGGCGGCGGTGCGCGCGAAACCCGGCAGGCAGACGACAGGGAGAGCAGGCGAGGCGAGGGGACCATAGTCGCGGGCATGCAGCCTCAACCCGTCGGAAGCCGAGAAGAAGCGGGAGACGAAGCCGGTATCGAAGGTCATAGGGATCTCAGGCAGGGCGATCCAGACAGCTAACCATGCCTGCGCCGGCCACGGAAGCTGCTCGTTGCCCGCCGAACAGCCATGGAAGCTCTGCCCAGTGTCCGACCTTGGTGCGGCTGTCTTGTCCTTGCGCCAGCCGCGTGGTTTCAGGCCGCCGAACCTCAGTCCCGCTTGCCGCCGCGCTTCAGGTCGTGGTCGATCAGATAAGCCGTGCGCTGGTTGAGACGCTGCCGGTAGACCTGAAGATTCTCCATGACGCGCTGAACGTAGTTGCGTGTCTCGGAGAAGGGGATGCGCTCGACCCAGTCGACGGCGTCGACCTCAGGATCGCGCGGGTCGCCATAGGCGGCGATCCACTTCTTCACATTGGGTGAGCCGGCGTTGTAGGCGGCGAAGGTCAGGATGTAGGAGCCACGCCACTCCTTCAGCAGATCGTTGAGATGAGCTGCACCCATTCGCGCCGCATAGAGCGGGTCCTGGCCGAGCTTCTGCCAGTCGAAAGGCAGGCCGGCGCGGCGGGCTGTCTCGCGGGCCGTCGCCGGCATCATTTGCATCAGCCCGCGTGCCCCCGCGTGGGACATCGCGGTCGGATCGAAGGCGCTTTCCTGGCGTGCGATGGCGTGGACGATCGCGCGCTCCATCGGATCGCCCAGCACGTCGAAATCCGGCACGCCATGGGTCGGATAGGAGGCCTGGTCGAGCGGGAAGCCGCGCTGCAGCGCCGCTTTGCCGATGGCGACGAGAGTGCGTGCATCGGCTTCGCGGCGGGCAATCGCGGCGATCGTCTCCAGCGCGGCCGTGGTGTGCAGGCGCTGGGCCAGATCGGCGAGCATCAGATTGGCAAGGTCGCGCTCGCCGATCTTGTAGAGCAGGCGTACCTCGCGATGGCCGGGCAGGGCATCGAGGCCGGCAGCAGCAGTGAGGCGCAACGGCAGGTCGTTGAGCCCGAGTTTGGCTCGCGCGAGCTGGCCATAATAGGCGACGGGTTGCTCGGCTGCCTTGCCGAAGGCGGTCTTGGCCTCCTCTGGCTTGTCGAGTGCCTCATAGGCGCGCCCGCGCCAATAGGCGGCGCGTGCGACCGAGATCGGCGTTTCCGCCACCGCGGCGGCCGCATCGAAATGCTTCAGCGCGGCTTCGGCGTTCTTCAGGAAGCGTAGTGCGATGAAGCCCGCCTGCCACTCGGCCTCGATACGCTCGGGCGCATCTTCGGCGCCGTGCCCGGCTGCGATCTCATAGGCCTTCTGCGCATTCCCGGCATCGAGCAGCTTGCGCGAAAGGATGCGTCGCTCCTCCCACCAGCCGTCGCCGTCGCCCAGCAGCGTTGGGTCGCGCGGAATGGCGGTCATCGCCTTGGCGGCCTCGTCGAGCTTGTCGCCGCGGCGCGCCTGCTGCGCCTGCAGGAAGGCGAAGGAAACGTCGCCCCGCAGCGAGGCCGGCACGGCGGCGATCAGCTTGTCGGAGATCGGTCGCCGAGCCTTGGCGCTGGCGAGCCGGGCCCTGGCCAGCACGACATAGTCGGGCGAGACCCGTGCGGCGTTGCGTAGCGCGGCAGAGCCGTCTCCCCGAAACAGGTAGCGCTCGGCGCGCAGCTGGTGATCGTCCTTGGTCAGGGCGGTGTCGAACTGGGCGAGTACGATCTTTTCCAGGGCCTGCCCGAACAGGTCCTTGCGCCAGCTTCGCCGGATCAGCGCATCGGCCTCGTCCGCCTTTCCTTCATCCTTGAGCGCTAGCGCGAGGGCAATCCGCCCGGCTGGGGAAACCGGCTGCTGACCGAGAAAAAAGGCGCGGATGATCGTCGGGCTTTTCTTCTCGGCGATCAGGGCCTCCTCGGCCCGGCGTCGAAACCGGGTCGTGGCCGGGTAGTTCGGGTGATCGCGCAGAAAGGCATCGATACGGGAGAATGGCACGGCGCCGGCATTGGCATGGATCGCGACCCATTCCAGCAGGGCGCGGGTGGTCGGCTCGTCGATGCGCGCCGCGGCGGCATCGCCCTCCGCGAGCGCACCCTTGCGATAGGCTGTGATGGCGATCCGGACGACCTCGAGGTTGACCGTCTCGTCCCCCCGCAGGGCGCCAGGCGGGTAAGGCGGCAGCGAGCCGGTCGTCTCGACGTCGGAGACCATCGCCAGCGTGCGCTGGCTGGCGAGCATGCCGTCATCGCCTGCCTGAGTGGCGGAGGCGGAAAGCAGCAGTGGCAGCAGGAGGCCCGGCAATCGTCGCCGGACGGCAGGCGAGGCCATGAGACGGCTCCATCCTCGTGCAGGCATGGGGAGATGGTCGGGGAAGGGAGTTTATGAAAGCTTAACCATGAGGCCACGCATTTTCATGGGTTCTCGGCTTTGCCTTGGCGAGGTGAAGGTTTATGTGTGACGGCCCGTAACCCCGTGTTTTCGCCTCAGGATCGTCCTCATGACCAAGCACCCCGCCCTGACCGGCTCGATGCCCGCTCTGGTCACGCCGTTCAAAAGCGGCAAGATCGACGAGGCTGCGCTGCGGGCGTTGGTCGATTGGCAGATCGAGAACGGCTCGACCGGGCTCGTTCCCGTCGGCACCACCGGCGAAAGCCCGACGCTCTCCCATGACGAGCACAAGCGTGTCGTCGAGATCGTTGTCGCGCAGGCCAAGGGGCGCGTCCCGGTCATCGCCGGCGCCGGCTCGAACAACACGACCGAGGCGATCGACCTCGCTGTCCATGCCGAGAAGGCGGGGGCCGACGCCGTGCTCGTCGTCACGCCCTATTACAACAAGCCGACCCAGGAGGGCATGTACCAGCACTTCAAGGCGGTGAACGATGCGATCGGCATTCCGATCATCATCTACAACATCCCGCCGCGCTCGGTGGTCGACATGTCGGTCGAGACGATGGCCAGGCTCTACGAGCTTAAGAACATCGCCGGTGTGAAGGACGCCACCGCCAACCTCGCCCGCGTTTCGCAGCAGCGTCACGCACTCGGGCCGGATTTCATCCAGCTCTCGGGCGAGGACATGACAGCGCTGGCCTATATGGCGGCGGGCGGTCATGGCTGCATCTCGGTCGTCGCCAATGTTGCGCCGCGCCTTTGCGCCGATCTGATGGAGGCCGCGCTCAAGGGCGACTACGCCAAGGCGCTGAAGGTGCAGGACCGGCTGGTGCCGCTCCACGACGCGACTTTCAAGGAGCCCGGCCTCGCCGGCGCCAAGCACGGTCTCAAGTTGCTCGGGCGCATCGAGGAAGAAATCCGGCTGCCGCTGATGCCGGTCACGCCGGCCACCGGCAAGACCATTCGCGAGGCCATGGTTTTCGCCGGGCTGCTGAATGCCTAAATAGGAACCGTGCTCGTCCGGTCGCCCCGGCCGAAACTTGAGCATCGGACCGAAGAGTGGAAGCCACTTTTCGGATAAGTCCGATGCCCAAACAGAAAGGACGGATCGCCATTGGTGCCCGACAGGGCGCGGCGATCCAGGGACCGAAACGATGTACGAGCCAAGCCATTTCAAGGTCGAGGATCGCGCCGAACTCCATGCCGTGATCCAACGGCACCCGCTCGCCACGCTGGTGACGGTGGGCGAGGGGGGCCTCGTCGCCAATCTCGTGCCCTTCGTCCTCCACGCCGAGGAAGGCGCGAATGGTGTTTTGCGCGCGCATCTCGCCCGGCCGAACGCCCAGTGGAAGGCGATCGCCGCCGGGGCCGAGACACTGGTGATTTTCACCGGCGTCGAGCGCTACGTCACGCCCGCCTGGTATGCGACCAAGCGCGAGACCGGCAAGGTCGTACCGACCTGGAACTACGTCACGGTACAGGTGCGCGGCCCGGCCCGCACCGTCGAGGATCCAGTCTGGCTGCGGGCCCAGCTCGAATCCCTGACGCGGCAGCAGGAGGCGCCACGGTCCGAGCCCTGGGCCGTGACCGATGCGCCGGAGCCCTTCATCATGGCGCAGGCGCGCGGCATCGTCGGCGTCGAGGTCGAGATCGCCTCGATCGTCGGCAAGTTCAAACTCAGCCAGAACCGACAGGAAGCCGATAAGCTCGGTGTTCTCAACGGTTTGAGCTCCGAGCCCGAATCGGAATCTCAGGCCATGGCGGCCTTGGTCAAGCAATACGGATTCAACGGAACGGCATGAAGAAACCCGATCCGGAGCGCTATCGCCTTGCTGCGGATAACCGCAAGGCGCGCTTCAACTACGAGATCAAGGAGACGATCGAGGCCGGCCTTGCCCTTCAGGGCACGGAGGTCAAGTCGCTGCGCGGCGGCAAGGCAACGATCGGCGAGAGCTATGCCGGCCCGATGGGCGACGAGCTCTATCTCTTCAACTCCTACATCCCGGAATATCTCGAGGCGAACCGCTTCAACCATGAGGTTCGCCGGCCGCGGAAGCTCTTGCTGCATCGCCGGCAGATCAACAAGCTGATGGGGGCGATCCAGCGCGAGGGCTTCACCGTCGTGCCGCTCAAGGTCTATTTCAACGAGAAGGGGCGGGCGAAGATCGAGCTCGGCCTCGGCCGAGGCAAGAAGCTCCACGACAAGCGCGAGACCGAGAAGACGCGTGACTGGAACCGCGACAAGCAGCGGCTGCTGAAGACCGGCGGCTGAGCTCGCCGCTGGTCCTCACCCTTCGACCGGCTCGTCGCCCTGGCGGATGCCATAGCGGCGCTCCAGCGACGGGTTCGCCGGTGCGGCGGACCCGCCCGGAGCGGTGCTGCTGCGGGCGGTGCGCTCGGCAGGATCGCGCCCGATCTTCGGCATAAGCTGAGCAAGATCGACGAATTCGTCGCATTGCCGGCGCAGTTCGTCCGAAACCATCGGCGGGTTGGTCGAGATCGTCGAGACCACCGAGACCTTCACGCCCTTGCGCTGCACCGCCTCGACCAGCGGCCGGAAATCGCCGTCGCCGGAAAACAGGTAGATCTGGTCGAGGTGCGGTGCGAGCTCGAGCATCTCGATCGCCAGTTCGATGTCCATGTTGCCCTTGACGCGCCGGCGCCCGGTGGCGTCGGTGAATTCCTTGGCCGCCTTGGTGATGACGCGATAGCCGTTATAGTCGAGCCAGTCGACCAGCGGGCGGATCGAGGAATATTCTTCGCTCTCCACCAATGTGGTGAAATAGAAGGCGCGGATCAGGTTGCCGCGCCCCTGGAACTCCCTTAGCAGCCGGCGGTAATCCATATCGAAGCCGAGCTGCTTCGAGGTCGCATAAAGATTGGCGCCGTCGATGAACAGCGAAATGCGCGGCGAGGCGGCCATGGCAATCACTCCTGCTGAAATCACTTCAAGCAATAAAGTTGGGAGCAAAACGCGTTCTAACAATGTCGTTTCATGAACAAAATTTGACAAGTTTCAAGCTGGAACCGTGGCGTCTTGCCGCAGAACAGACGTGCCGTTGCGGCGCGGTAACGCCACTGGTCGCGAACATCTGAGCAGGCTTCGTCTTAGGGCCGCGGCCGGGCCGGATTGCCGACGGAAACCTGGCCGGCCGGCACGTCGCGCGTGACCACGCTGCCCGCGCCGATAATGGCGTCGTCGCCGATGGTGACGCCCGGCAGGATGATCGCGCCGCCGCCGATCCAGACATTGCGGCCGATGCTGACGGGGCGGCCGAATTCGAGCATCTGCCGGCGCTGTTCAGGATCGCGTGGATGGTCCGCCGTCAGTATCTGAACGCCGGGGCCGATCTGCGTACCATCGCCGATGGTCACAGCCACGACGTCGAGGATCACGCAGTTGAAGTTCAGGAAGACGCCGTCGCCGAGGCTGATGTTGTAGCCGTAGTCGCAATGGAAGGGCGGGCGGATGGTCACGTCGCGCCCGACATGGCCGAATGCTTCGCGCAGCAGCGCCGGCCGTTCCTCCGGCGTGGCGGTGGTCGCGTTGAAGCGCGCCATCCAGGCGCTGATGCGGCGGTCGTCGGCGACGAGCTCCGGGCAGTCGGCGCGATAGAGCTCGCCGGCCAGCATCTTGTCCTTCTCGCTGCGCATTAGCCCTTCGGGAACTCCAGCCCCATCTCGCGATAGCGTTCCGGGTCGTCGCTCCAGTTCTCGCGCACCTTCACGAACAGGAAGAGATGCACCTTCGCCTCGGCCGCTTCGGCGATCTCGGCGCGGGCTTTCTGGCCGATCGCCTTGATCGTCTGGCCGCCTTCGCCGAGCACGATCTTTCGCTGGCCCTCGCGCTCGACATAGATCGTCTGCTCGATCCGGACCGAACCGTCCGGCTTCTGCTGCCAGCTCTCGGTCTCGACGGTGGAGCGATAGGGCAACTCGTCGTGCAGCCGCTCGAAGATCTTCTCGCGGGTGATCTCGGCGGCGAGGAAGCGCAACGGGGCATCCGAGATCTGGTCTTCCGGGTAGAGCCACGGGCCGAGCGGCAGCCGCTTCTCCAGCCAAGTCAGGATGTCCTTGACGCCGTAGCCCGTCAGCGCCGCGACCATGAAGGTCGCCTCGAACTGGCCGCGCTCGTTCACCTTGGCGGTGATCTCGAGCAGCTTCTCCTTCGCCACCGTGTCGATCTTGTTGAGGATCAGGAATTTCGGCTGCTTCAGCTCCGAGAGCTTCTCCAGCAGCGCGGTGTTCTCCTCATGATCGAAACGCGAGACGTCGATCAGCACGCCGATCAGATCGGCATCGGTGGCGCCGCCCCAGGCGCTCGTCACCATGGCGCGATCGAGCCGGCGCTTCGGCGCGAAGATGCCGGGCGTGTCGACGAAGATGATCTGCGTCGGACCGGCGAGGGCAATGCCGCGCACCTGCGTGCGCGTCGTCTGCACCTTGCGCGAGACGATCGAGATCTTGGCGCCGACGAGCTGGTTGAGCAGTGTCGACTTGCCGGCATTGGGCGCGCCGATCAGCGCGACGAAGCCGCAGCGTGTGGGTTGATCCACCTCAGACATTGTCGCCCTCCGGCTTGTCGTTCCACAAACCCTCGCGTTTCAGAAAAGCTTCGGCCGCGGCCTGCTCGGCCAAGCGCTTCGACGGCCCGCGCGCTTCGGAGTCCGCGAGCCCGGTGATCTTGGCCGCGACGACGAAGACCGGCGCGTGGTCAGGGCCTGAGCGGCCGCGCTCGACATAGGTGGGCGTCGGATAGCCCTTGCCTTGCGCCCATTCCTGCAGCGCGGTCTTGGCGTCGCGCAAGGGGCGCACGGGCTTCATCAGCCGCTCGCCGAAGGCGCGCTCGACCAGTGCGCGCGCCGCCTCGTAGCCGCCGTCGATGAAGACCGCGCCGATGATCGCCTCGCAGGCATCGGCCAGGATCGCCTTGTTCTTGCGTGCGCCGCCCAGGATCTCGCCGTCGCCCAGCCGCATGAACTGCCCGAGATTCCATGCCTGCGCCACCTCGGCGCAGGTCTCCTTGCGCACCAGGTCGGCGAGGCGGCGCGAGAGATTGCCTTCCTCGGATTGCGGATAGCGCCGGAACAGCATGTCGGCGATCGACAGGCCGAGCACCCGGTCGCCGAGGAATTCGAGGCGCTGGTAGCTCGCCAGCCGCGATTCCTCGGCGCTCATATGGGTGAGCGCCGTCGCCAGCAGGGTCTTGTCGGCAAAACGGTGACCGAGCGCAGCTTCGAGCCGCGCCGTGTCCGGGGCCTTGCGCCCGCCTTCGCCCGGTTTGCTCACTTGATGGTGCTGAAAATCCGGTTCCAGCGAACCGTATAGGGCCATTCCCAGATCTTCCAGGCCGAGGCGCCCTCGTCGATCGAGAAGAAGATAATCTCCGCCCGCCCGACGAAGTTCTCGAAGGGTACGTAGCCGACGCTGCGGTCGCGCGAGTCGAGCGAGTTGTCGCGGTTGTCGCCCATCATGAAGAAATGACCGGGCGGCACGGTGAAGACCTGGGTATTGTCGAAGGTACCGGTGTCGCCTTCGCGCTCGATGATCTCGTGCGACACGCCGTTGGGCAGCGTCTCCTTGTAGCGGATCACCGGGACGTTGCGGCCCCAGTTGTCGCTGGTGACGTAGTCGGCGATGCGCTCGCGCTTCACCGGCTGGCCGTTGATATTGAGGATGCCGTCGATCATCTGGATGCGGTCGCCCGGCAGGCCGATGACGCGCTTGATGTAGTCGGTCGAATTGTCGCTCGGCAGCTTGAACACGGCGATGTCGCCGCGCTTCGGCTCCGCCGCCCAGACGCGCCCGGACATCACCGGAGGCCCGAACGGGATCGAATAGCGCGAATAGCCGTAGGTGTATTTCGACACGAACAGGTAGTCGCCGATCAGCAGCGTCGGGATCAGCGAGCCCGACGGGATGTTGAAGGGCTGGAACAGCAGCGTGCGGATGACGAGCGCGATGAGAAGGGCCTGGACGACCACCTTGATCGTCTCGAAGATGCCGCCTTCTTCCTTGGCCGCCTTGGTTTTGCTGTCGACGTCGTTGGCCACGCGGGCGCTCCTTGGACTGCGATCCAGCGCGCGGTCTACAGCATCGGGCCGGAAAGTGGAAACCACTTTTCCGCGCAATCCCGAGCCCTGACAAGGGGATGGCTCGCCTTGCGCTGGACCGCTGCCGGTCGTCGATCCGCCGGCCGCGCGCGGCGATCTCGCCGCCGTTCTAAGGCGCCTTCACTGTGGCTATTCCGCGGCGGCGCGCGCCGTTGTCAGAGCCCTTCCATCGGGGCGTTCGGCCGGTTCCATCCGCAGGCGGGGCAGGGCGTAGGGATGCTCCTTCTGCAGGAAGGTGATGAGCTGTTCGCGCAGCTCGCAGCGTAGGTCGAAGGTGCGTGGCGAGGTCCGGGCGCTGGCGAGGATGCGCACCTCCATCACATGCTCGCGGAAATCGGTGACCTGCACGGCGACGACCTGTCGATCCCACAGCTTCGAACGGGAGAGGATGTCCTGAACCTTCGTGCGGATGACCTCGAGCGGCGCGCGATGGTCGAGATAGATCATCACCGTGCCGATCAGTGCCGCGTTCTCGCGGGTCCAGTTCTGGAAGGGGCGCTCGATGAAATGGCTGAGCGGCAGGATCAGCCGCCGCCAATCCCACAGGCGCAGCACGACATAGGTCGAGGTGATCTCCTCGACATGGCCCCATTCGCCCTCGACCAGCAATGCATCGTCGATGCGGATCGGTTGCGTCACGGCGAGCTGGATGCCGGCGAAGATGTTCTTGAGCACCGGCTGCAGCGCGAGGCCGGCGACCAGGCCGGCGGCGCCGGCGGAGGCGAGCAGGCTCACCCCGTATTGCCGGACGCCGTCGAAGGTCATGAGCACGGCCGACAGGCCGATGACGAGGATCAGGACCGCGCCGACCCGCTGCAGGATGCGCGTCTGCGTGACGTGCTTGCGCGCCAGCAGATTGTCCTCGGCGTCGAGCTTGAAGCGGCGCAGATAGACCGTGGTCCAGACATGCAGCGCCGTCTTCGCCATCCAGCCCGTCAGCGCGATGAAGCAGATCAGCAGGACATGGCGGAGAAGCCCGGCCTGCGCCTCGCTCAGTGGTGCGGCACTTGCTGCGAAGGCCAGCGCCGCGGTGAGCGTCGCGAAGCGTGTCGGCCCGCGGGTGCGCGAGACCAGTGAGCGCCAGAACAGGTCCATATGGCTGACGAGCCGCGTCAACAGGGCAAAGGCCTGACGATGGATCAGAAGCGCGGCAGCGCCGGCCACCACCAGGATCGCGATACTGGCCGGCCATGCAGGAACGAAGCTCAGATGCGTGTCGAGCCAGATCGTGACGCGGTCCGCCATGTTCGATGTCCCCCTCCATGACTGTGGTCGATGGTGCAACGCAGCAGGCGGGACAAGGTTCGCGGGAAGATTCTCCGGTGGGCGCTAATGGCCGGATATTGACGAATCTGTGGCGCAGGCTCAGTGTCCGCAAATATTCAACCGGGGGTTATTTTAATGAATGCAAAGAAATATGCCGCCGAAGCTATCGGCACGTTCTGGCTTACTTTTGCCGGCTGCGGCAGTGCGGTCATCGCCGCCGGCTTTCCGAATGTGGGTATCGGCCTTCTCGGCGTTGCACTCGCCTTCGGCCTCACCGTCGTCACGATGGCCTATGCCATCGGCCATATTTCGGGCTGCCATCTCAATCCGGCAGTGACGGTCGGTCTCGCTGCGGGCGGGCGCTTTCCGGGCGGACAGGTCGTTCCCTACATCGTGGCGCAGGTCATCGGTGCGATCGCCGCCGCTGCCCTTCTCTATACGATCGCGCGCGGCGCGCCGGGCTTCGACCTTGCCGGTGGCTTCGCCTCGAATGGCTACGGCGATCACTCGCCCGGGAAGTATAACCTGGTCTCGGCCTTCCTCATGGAAGTCGTGATGACGATGATGTTCCTTTTCATCATCATGGGATCGACCCATGGCAAGGCGCCGGTCGGCTTTGCGCCGCTCGCCATCGGCCTCGGCCTCACCCTGATTCATCTGGTCAGCATCCCGGTGACCAACACTTCGGTGAATCCGGCCCGGAGCACCGGCCCGGCTCTGTTCGTCGGCGATTGGGCGATCAGTCAGCTCTGGCTCTTCTGGGTCGCGCCGTTGATCGGCGGCATTCTCGGCGGCGTGATCTATCGCTGGCTGAGCGACGAGCCGCAGGCTGCCGTCACGGGCACGCAGCCGGCCGAATAAGTCGGAGACTTGCCCAAACGATTGTGAAGCCGGCGCGTGTAGCGCCGGCTCTTTTTTATGCCGAGAGCCGCTGACTTCAGACCGCCGGCCGCGCTTCGATCACCACGAAGGCCTGCGCCAGAGGCGGATCGTCGGTCAGCGAGACATGGACGAAGGCCTCGAAGCCGGCCGGCGTCATCGCCTTCAGCCGCGCTGCCGCGCCGCCCGTGAGCCGCATCGTCGGCCGTCCGCCGGGCAGGTTGACGACTTCCATGTCGCGCCAGAACACGCCGGCGCGCATGCCTGTGCCGAGCGCTTTCGAGCAAGCCTCCTTGGCCGCGAAGCGGCGGGCATAGGAGGCGGCGCGCGTCGCCCGCCGGTCGGATTTGGCGCGCTCACCCTCGGTGAAGACGCGGTGCGTGAAGCGCTCGCCGAAGCGGTCGAGCGACTTCTGGATGCGCGTGATGTCGCAGAGATCGGAGCCGATGCCGAGGATCATGAGCAGCAGTTAAGCGCTCGCTCGCCCTTCGTCCATGGCCTGCCGCATCTGACGGATCGCCGCGTCGAGTCCGATGAAGATCGCCTCGCCGATCAGGAAGTGGCCGATATTGAACTCGACGAAGGCGGTCACCCCGGCAAGCTTCCGGGCCGTATCGAAATCGAGCCCATGGCCAGCATGGACTTCGAGACCGAGTGCGGCTGCATGTTCCGCACCGCTCTTGAGGCGTTGGAACTCCGCTTCGGCCTTGGCGGCATCGCCATCGGCGACGGCATGGCACCAGCTTCCCGTATGCAATTCGACGACAGGCGCGCCGAGCTTCACCGCCATGGCGATCGGCGCCTTATCCGGCTCGATGAAGAGGGACACGCGGCAGCCCGCGGCCTTCAGCCGGGCGATGCGGGGCGCAAGCGCGGCCTGCTGGCCGACGACATCGAGCCCGCCCTCAGTGGTGCGCTCCTCGCGCTTCTCGGGCACGAGGCAGGCCGCGTGCGGTCGGAAGCGCTCGGCAAGTGCGATCATCTCGTCGGTGGCGGCCATCTCGAAATTGAGCGGCTTGCTCAGTTCGCTGCTCAGGCGTGCCATGTCGGTGTCGCGGATATGGCGCCGGTCTTCGCGCAGATGGGCGGTGATGCCGTCTGCCCCCGCGGCGATCGCGAGATGCGCCGCCCGCACCGGATCGGGCACGGCGCCGCCGCGTGCGTTCCGCACCGTGGCGACATGGTCGATATTGACACCCAGGCGCAGCCGCTCAGCCATGATCCGTCCCTTTCGACTCTTTGAAGCCGTCCATAGACGAAACCGGGCGCCGGGCTCAATGCAGCGAATGTGATGGTGAGGCCACCGATTCTGATCGGTCGGGCGGAGGGTGTCGATGGTTGCAAGTCGCCTCGGTACTTTTGCGGTTTGCTAACCGCGAATCCAACTGGCGTGACCTGTCAAAGCAATCGTAACCCGCGCGCCCTTACCCATGGTCGGGGACAGGGTGGTTGAAGCGATGCAGCTTGCTGTGAAGTCGGGTGTTTTCGGAGGCGAGGTCACGCCGGACCGTCGCGATGCGAGCCAGCCGCCGGAGCGCGTGCTGGGCCGAGTGATCGCCTGCGATGGTTCGCGGGCAACGATCCTGAGCGCCGTCTCCACCGGAAACTGGCTGGCCGGCGATGCCTGGGCGATCGGCCGCATGGTCTCGATCAATCTCGGCCGCAGCCGCATCGTCGCGCTGGTCTATCGCGTGCATGCCGTTGAGGCGGCCTGGACCGATACCGCCGATAACCCGATCCAGGTCGAGGTCGAGTTCCTGGGCGAAGTGCAGGAAAGCCCCGACGGTGCGACGCGCTTCCAGAATGGCATCACGAGCTACCCGCCGATCGGCGCCGTCGCGCACCGCATCCGCGCGGGAGATCTGGCGTTGGTGCACGATCTCGGCGAGCGTGGCGGCGTGGTCGTCGGCCAGATCACGCAGGATGCGAGCATTCCCGCGGCTGTGAATATCGAGAGCATGCTCTCGCGCCATTTCGCGCTGCTGGGCACCACCGGCGTCGGCAAGTCGAGCGCCGTCGCGCTGCTGCTGCGCAAGGCGGTCTCGGTTCGTCCGCGTCTGCGCGTCCTGATCCTCGACCCTCACAACGAATACTCCAGCGCTTTCCCCGATCTTGCGCTGACCATCGACGGCGATGCGCTCGACCTGCCGTTCTGGATGTTCAAGCAGGAGGAACTGGCCGATATCGTCTTCCGTGGCCGTCCGACGCTGGACGACGAGCCGGACATTTTGCGCGAGGTGGTTGCCGCCGCACGGGCGCGCTATCGCACGGCGAGCGCGCCCGATCCCGCCCGTGACCTCGGCGCCTCGCTGCTGCTGAAGCGCCCGCTCGATCTGGCCGGCGGGCGCATGAGCGGGCCGGAGACGGTGCCGGAAGCGCATGACGCGCCGACGCCCTATCGACTCAAGGACGTCTTCAAGGTCATCGACGAGTTCATCGGTCTGCATGAGCAGCGCTGGCCGCGCGTGGCGCTGCGCTCGCTCAAGGTCAGGCTGGAATCGCTCCACGCCGATCCGCGCTATCGTTTCATGTTCGGCCGCGCCAACATGTACGAGACGATGGCGCCGATCCTCGGCCAGATCTTCCGCATCCCGCTGCATGGCCGCCCGATCACCGCCTTCCAGCTCGGCGGGCTACCCGGCGAGGTGGTCAATGCCGTCGCCTCCGTGCTGTCGCGCCTCGCCTTCGAGCTCGCCATGGCGAGCGAGGGCGCGATCGAGGTTCTCGTGCTCTGCGAGGAAGCACATCGCTACGTGCCCGCCGACCCGCAGCTCGGTTTTGCGCCGACGCGCCAGGCCATCGCCCGCATTGCCAAGGAGGGCCGCAAATATGGGGCCTATCTCGGCGTCGTCACCCAGCGCCCGGGCGAGCTCGACCCGACCATCCTGTCGCAGTGCTCGACGATCTTCGCGATGCGGCTCGCTAACGAACGCGACCAGCAGATCATCCGTTCGGCGATCTCGGACGCTTCCGCCAGCACGATCGCCTTCCTCTCCTCGATCGGCAATCGCGAGGCCATCGCCTTTGGCGAGGGTGTGGCGACGACGATGCGCATGCGCTTCGCTTCGCTTGCGCCGCATGAGCTGCCGGCCATGGGCGGGAGGGGGGCCCCCGAGGAAGCGCCGCGCTTCGACCCGACGCTCGACGACCTGATGCGGCGCATGCGCGCCTGAACCCCGTCGCGGCTCAAGCCAGCGAAATTCTTGCATCGCCGCGGCTTTGCCTGTAAGGCCGTGACCAAATTCATTTCCCTGCATCGCCGAGATCGGAAGGAGCCGCCATCCATGGCTCGCGTTACCGTTGAAGACTGCATCGACAAGGTCGACAACCGCTTCGAGCTGGTCCTGCTCGCGGCCCACCGTGCCCGCACCATCGCTTCGGGCGCGTCGATCCTGGTGCCGCGCGACAACGACAAGAATCCCGTCGTCGCGCTCCGCGAGATCGCCGACGAGAAGCTGACGCCGGAGGATCTGAAGGAAGAGCTGATCCACTCGCTGCAGAAGCATGTCGAGGTTGACGAGCCGGAGCCCGAGACCGTGCCGCTGCTTGCCAGCCCGGCGAGCGCTGCCGGCGGCGGCTCGGACGCTGATGTCCAGTTCGACCGCATGAGCGAAGAGGACCTGCTGCGCGGTCTCGACGGCCTCGTGCCGCCGACCGAGAGCGCCGACGACGAGGATTGATCGGCGCTGGAGAAATCCGATGCCTTGATCGCGTGTGAATCGATTGTTCACCGTTTCCCGCTAAAGCCCGGCAGTGCCGGGCTTTTTCATGCCTGCCTTCCGGAAAACGCCTTGCTGCCGTCGAGACCTGTGCAAATAATAATGCGTTGCAATGATTATAGGATGAGGTTGAGGCCCGCATGGGCATGATGCGGCAGTATGAGCTCGTTGACCGGGTCAAGAGCTACAATCCCAACACCGACGAGGACCTGCTCAACCGGGCCTATGTCTATGCCATGCGCGCGCACGGCACGCAGAAGCGCGCCTCCGGTGACCCCTTCTTCGCCCATCCGCTCGAAGTTGCCGCGATTCTGACCGATCTGAAGCTCGACGATGCCACCATCGTCGCCGCGGTGCTGCATGATACGGTCGAGGATACGGCGGCGACGCTGGAAGAGATCGAGAACCTGTTCGGCCCGGATATCCGCCGGCTCGTCGACGGGCTCACCAAGATCAAGAAGCTCGACCTCGTCTCGAAGAAGGCGGCGCAGGGCGAGAATTTCCGCAAGCTCCTGCTCGCCATCGTCGACGACATCCGCGTGCTGCTGGTCAAGCTGGCCGACCGGCTGCACAACATGCGGACCCTGCATTTCGTGCCTCCGGAGAAGCGCCTGCGCATCGCCGAGGAAACGATCGAGATCTACGCCCCGCTCGCGGGCCGCATGGGCATGCAGGAGCTGCGCGAGGAGCTGGAGGAACTCGCTTTCCGCCACATCAAGCCGGAAGCGCACGCCACCGTGACCAAGCGGCTGGAGGAGGTGACCGAACGCGAAGGCAAGGTCATCGGCGAGATCGAGCACGACCTGAAGGAGAAGCTCGCGGCCAGCGGCATCGAGGCCGAGGTCCATGGCCGCCGCAAGCGTCCCTATTCGATCTGGAAGAAGATGGAGCGCAAATCCGTCTCCTTCGAGCAGCTCTCGGACATCTTCGGCTTCCGCGTCATCGTCGAAAAGCCGGAGGACTGCTACCGCGTCCTCGGCATCGTCCACATGACCTGGCCGATGGTGCCGGGCCGCTACAAGGACTACATCTCGACGCCGAAACAGAACGACTACCGCTCGATCCACACCACGGTCGTCGGCCCCGGCCACAGCCGCGTCGAACTGCAGATCCGCACCGATGCGATGGATCGCATCGCCGAATATGGCATCGCCGCCCATGCCCACTACAAGGACGGACGTGCGGGCGAGCCGATGCAGCTCGCCGATGAGAGCCGCGCCTATCAATGGCTGCGCCGCACGGTCGATCTGCTGGCGGAAGGGGACAGCCCGGAAGAGTTCCTCGAGCACACCAAGCTCGAACTCTTTCACGACCAGGTCTTCTGCTTCACGCCGAAGGGGCGGCTCATCGCCCTGCCGCGTGGCGCGACGCCGATCGATTTCGCTTATGCGGTCCACACCGATGTCGGCAACAGCGCCGTCGGCGCCAAGATCAACGGCCGCATCGCGCCCCTGCTGACCGAACTGCAGAACGGCGACGAGGTCGAGATCACCCGCGCCGAAGGGCAGGCGCCGCCGGCTGCCTGGGAATCGCTGGTCGTCACGGGCAAGGCCCGCGCTGCCATTCGCCGGGCGACCCGTGCCGCCGTGCGCCGGCAATATGCCGGTCTCGGCCGCCAGATCCTTGAGCGCGCCTTCACCCGCGCTGAGAAGGTCTTCTCGGATGACAAGCTGAAGGCGGCGCTGAAGCGCCTCGCCCGCAATACGGTGGACGATGTGCTCGCCGCCGTCGGTCGCGGCGAGATGTATTCCGGTGACGTGGTCAAGGCGGTCTACCCGGATCTCGAGCCGGAGAAGCGCGCGACGGGCGAGGCCAAGCCCGCGGGCGCGACCAGCGGCAAGGACTGGTTCGAGCTCGGCAAGGGCGACAACCTCAAGTTCAAGCTGCCGGGCGAGCCCAGCGCCGACGCCATTCCGATCCGCGGGCTGGGCCGCGATCTGCCGGTGCGCTTTTCGCCGCAGGGCGGCGCTGTCCCCGGCGATCGCATCGTCGGGATCTTGTCGCCGGGCGAGGGGGTGACGATCTATCCGATCCAGTCGCCGGCGCTCGCCGCGTTCGACAATGAGCCGGATCGCTGGCTCGATGTCCGCTGGGATATCGACGACAAGGTGCCGCAGCGCTTCCCCGCGCGCATCGCGTTGAAGTCGATCAATGAGCCGGGCTCGCTCGCCCAGATCACCACGATCATCGCCGAGCATGACGGCAATATTGACGCCGTACAGATGAACCGTCCGAACCCGGACTTCACCGATGTCACCATCGACCTGACGGTATGGGATCTGAAGCACTTGTCGGCGATCATCAGCGAATTGCGCGAGAAGCGCCAGATCAGCCGCGTCGAGCGTGTGCTGGGGTAGGGCGCTCTCAGCTTCGGAAAGCGGCTGCGAGCTCGCGCACGAAGCCGCGCGCGCGGACGCTCGCGGCCTGGCTGCGCAACACCACCTGCGAGCGGCCGAGCAGCGGCAAGCCCCAGGCCACGCCGATATCGACCGCATCGCGCGGCGCGATGCGCGTTGCGAGCGGGCTGACTCCGAGCCCGCCTGAGACCGCCGCCGCGACCGCGGCCATGCCGCCGCCGATGAAGGCTTCGCGCCAGGGTCGGCCGTTGCGGGTCAATGTCTCGATGGCATGACGGCGCAAGCCACATTCGGCGAGGAGGCTGATCATCGGCAGCGGCGCTTCCGGCTGGGGTAGCAAGGCAGGAGAGGCAAACCAGCCGAAGACGTCTTCGCGGAGCACTTCGCCGGTCTTGCCAGCCCCGATCCGGCGGATCAGCACGGCGTCGAGCTCACCGGCTTCGAAGGCGGATTCCAACAAACTCGACGGCTCGATCCTGAGATTGACGACGAGGCTGGGATCATGCGCCGCCAGCCTGGCCAGCAGATGTGGAATATCCGGGCCCGCTGCCTGCTCGCTGATGCCGATCGCGATATGTTCCGGCTCCTCCGTGAACGCGGCGAGCGCCCGACCGTGTGCTGCCAGGAACTCGCGCGCCGCCGGCAGGAAGCGCTCGCCATCCGGTGTCAGGCGCACGAGACGTGGGTGGCGCTGCAGCAGCGGCTTGCCGAGCGTGGTTTCGAGCCGCTTGATCCGCGTGCTGACGAGCGATTGCGTCGAGCCGAGCGCTTCGGCCGCACGCGTGAAGCTGGTGAGTTCGGCCGCCTGGAGGAAGGAGGCTACGGCTTCCACGTCGAGGGCGAGTGATATCATAAATCGAAAATCCGTATCACTGATATCAGTACTGATACGATTTCATGTTTTTATGCCTGAAGCTAGAGTCCTCTCATCGGCGAGCCCGCAGGCACGGATCGCCGCAGATGGAGACGACCATGCCCCTGATCCGGATTTCCATGCGCCGCGGCCGCCCGGCCTCCGAGCCCGCCGCCATCGTCGAAGGCGTCTACAAGGCGCTGCGGGAAACCTTCGAGGTGCCCGAAGGCGATCTCTTCGCGTTGGTCCACCAGCACGACGCCGGCGATTTCATCTACAACGCCAATTACTTCGGCTTCGACCGCTCGGATGCCATGGTGGTCATCCAGCTCACCGTCAGCGCCTCGCGCGGCGTGACCCAGAAGAAGGAGCTGTTTGCGAAGATCCATGAGAACCTGCGCCGCGACCCCGGCCTGCGCTCCGACGACATCTTCATCAACCTTGTCGAGACGGCGCGCGAGAACTGGTCCTTCGGCGCTGGTATCGCGCAATATGCGTGAGGCTGGAAGGCACCGCTGACGCGCCCTGTCCGGAGAACAGCGCTGGGAAATTGACCACCTGGCACCACAGGCCCTAACTCGCCCGCATGGAATGGGCCGACGAAGGCACGATCATCGGGTTGAAGGGGCATGGCGAGAGTGCCGTGATCCTCGAGGTGATGACGCGCCTTCATGGCCGCCATCTCGGTCTTGTCCGTGGCGGGCGCTCGCAGAAGACACAACCGCTGCTCCAGCCTGGTAACCGGGTCGCATTGACCTGGCGCGCGCGGCTCGACGAGCATCTCGGCGAGTACAGGGTCGAACTGCTCGCCTCCCATGCCGCGCGGTTGATGGCAGCGCCCGTCGCACTCTACGGGCTAGCAACCATCGCCGGCCTGCTGCGCCTTCTGCCGGAGCGCGATCCGCATCCGGCGCTGCATGAAGGCCTGTCCGTCTTGATCGAGCATTTCGACGACCCTGCGCTCGCGCCCGCGCTGGTGGTGCGCTTCGAGCTCGCCATGCTGTCCGAGCTTGGCTTCGGGCTCGATCTGACGCGCTGCGCTGCGACAGGTTCGACCGACGATCTCAGCCATGTCTCGCCGAAATCCGGCAAGGCCGTCAGTCGCCCGGCGGCGGCACCCTATCTCGATCTCCTGCTCGCCCTGCCGGCCTTTCTCATCGAGGGGCAGGGCGCACGCCGGCCTTCGCCGGCCGATCTCATGGCAGGCTTCGCGCTGACCGGTTTCTTCCTGCGACGGCATCTCTACGAGCCGCGCGGGCTGCGCGAACCGCCGGAGCGGGCGCGTCTGATCGAGCTCACCGGACGCAACGCTGAATCATCCACCGATTGAGCGCAAAAACCGAGCCTGCGCGTTTGCGCGCGCGGCTTCGTACCTGCATTGTTCTGGCAGGTCGATTCGCTCTGTGTCATAGAGACGGCGCGAATTTGGACGGGAAGAAGGCTGAGTAGGAATGGGTAAACCGGTCGATCCGCCGCCGGAAGACGAAGCCGAGCGCATCGATCTGAAATCGGCGCTCGAAGAGCGTTATCTCGCCTATGCGCTCTCCACCATCATGCACCGCGCCCTGCCGGACGCGCGCGACGGGTTGAAGCCCGTCCATCGCCGCATCCTCCACGCGATGCGGCTGCTCCGGCTCGACCCCGGCCAGGTTCACAAGAAATGCGCCCGCATCGTCGGCGACGTCATCGGTAAGTTCCACCCGCATGGCGATCAGTCGGTCTATGACGCGCTGGTCCGCCTCGCGCAGGACTTCGCCCAGCGCTATCCGCTCGTCGACGGGCAGGGCAATTTCGGCAATATCGACGGCGATAATGCGGCCGCCTACCGCTACACCGAAGCGCGCATGACCGAGGTCGCGCGCCTGCTCCTCGACGGTATCGACGAAGACGCGGTCGATTTCCGCGAGACCTATAACGGCGAGGACGAGGAACCGGTCGTGCTGCCGGCCGCCTTCCCGAACCTGCTTGCCAACGGCTCGCAAGGCATTGCGGTCGGCATGGCGACCTCGATCCCGCCGCACAATGCTGCCGAGCTCTGCGATGCCGCGCTCTACCTGATCCAGCATCCGGAGACCTCCTCCGAGCAGCTCATGACCTTCGTGCCCGGCCCGGATTTCCCGACCGGCGGCATCATCGTCGAGAGCCGCGAGTCGATGGCGGAGACCTATCGCACCGGGCGCGGCGCCTTCCGCACCCGCGCGCGCTGGCATGTCGAGGACCAGGGTCGTGGCACCTGGCTCGCCGTGGTCACCGAGATCCCCTACATGGTCTCGAAGGGGCGGCTGATCGAGAAGATCGCGGAACTCCTCAACGATCGGAAGCTGCCGCTTGTCGCGGATCTGCGCGATGAATCGGCCGAGGACATCCGCATCGTCATCGAACCGCGCGCTCGCAATGTCGACGCCAACCTGATGATGGAATCGCTCTTCCGGCTCTCCGAGCTCGAAGCGCGCATTCCGATGAACATGAACGTGCTGACCGGCGGGCTGGTGCCGCGGGTGCTTGGCCTCGCCGAGGCCCTGCGTGCTTGGCTCGACCATCGCCGCGAGGTGTTGCAGCGGCGCTCGCGCTTCCGCCTCGGCCAGATCGACAAGCGCCTCGAGATCCTGCGCGGCTTGCTGATCGTCTATCTCGACCTCGACCGGGTGATCAAAATCATCCGCGAGGAGGACGAGCCGAAGATCGAGCTGATGAAGGCCTTCGACCTCACCGAAGTCCAGGCCAACGCCATCCTCGACACGCGCCTGCGCGCGCTGCGCAAGCTCGAGGAAATGCAGCTCAAGACCGAGCTCGACGAACTCACCAAGGAGAAGTCGCAAATCGAAGACCTGCTCGCCTCCGAGGCGACGCAGTGGAAGACCATCGCCTGGGACATCCGCCAGGTGAAGAAGTCCTTCGGCCCCGAGACCGCGATCGGCAAGCGCCGCACCGATTTCGCCGACATGCCGGATACCGCGGATATCGATCTGACCCAGGCCATGGTCGAGCGCGAGCCGATCACGGTGGTGATCTCGAAGAAGGGCTGGATCCGTGCGCTGAAGGGCCATGTGCAGGACCGCTCCAGCTTCTCCTTCAAGGGGGATGACGGGCTCCAGACGGCCTTTTTCACCGAGACGACGGCGAAGGTGCTGGTGCTGGCCTCCAACGGCAAGATTTTCACGCTCGATGCCTCGAAGCTGCCGGGCGGGCGCGGTTTCGGCGATCCGATCCGGTTGATGATCGAACTGGAAGAGACGGCCGAGATCGTCTCGGCCTTCGCGTACCGGCCGGGCACGAAGCTGCTGATGGTGACGAGCGAGGGCAGGGGCTTCGTCGCGCCCGCCGACGATGTCGTCGCCAATACCCGCAAGGGCCGACAGGTGCTCAATGTCGACGGCAAGACGGTCGCGATGCTGGCGGTACCGGCAGATGGCGACCATGTCGCGATCATCGGCCAGAACCGCAAGCTGCTCTGCTTCCCGATCTCGGAAGTCGCGGAGATGGGCCGTGGCAAGGGTGTGCGCCTGCAACGCTACAAGGATGGCGGGCTTTCCGACGCCAAGACCTTCAAGCTGGAAGACGGCCTGACCTGGCTCGACACCTCCGGCCGCACCTGGACGGTGCCGCAGAGCGATCTGCTCGAATGGCTCGGTCACCGCGCCGAAGCCGGCCGCCTGCCGCCCAAGGGCTTCCCGAAGAGCAATACCTTCGGCGGCTGATTGGTTCTCAGAAGGTGCCGATCACGCCGAGGAAGAAATTGCAGGTCGCCGTCGCCTTGAAATAGTTCGACTGCGCCTTGCCGGTGTAGTCGATCTCGATTTCGCCCTCGGCGCGTCCCTGCAGCATGACGAGCGGCGTGGCTCCGCCGGGGCGTCCGAAAAGGCGCAGATTGTATCGCGCGCTGCCGGATTGGCTGATCTTGTTGGGATCGAGCGGCGAATATTTCGGGATTCCGATATCGTAGTCGAAGCCGGCCGTCGGTTCGCTGATCGTCTTGATCGGCTTCGGAATCATCGACACGATCATCGCCTTGAACTTGCTGTTGATCGGGATGTCGTTGACGAGCCGGATGATGTTCTGCGTCGACCGCACGACGGGGTCGCTCGGGTCCTGAACGGGAACGAGCGTGAAGGTCAGGTTGAGCAGGCTCGGTTGCCTCACAGGGGAGAACGACGCCGAGGCGACGCCCGCCAAGCTTAGTTGGGGCCCGAGGATAACCGGCGGCTGGAGGACGAATTGCGGCTGCTTGGGCGCTCCTGGCAGCGTCAGGGGCGGAATCAGCTGCGGGGGCTTGATGGCCGAAGCCTCCGTGGCCCCGAAGGTTGGCCGTGTCAGCTCGGGGAAGACGAGCACCTGCGCTATGACGGTTTCGACTTCGAAGAGGATGGCGCGCGTCCTCGGTCCGACGATGCCGTCCGGCTTTAGCGCGTGAAGCGTCTGGAACTTGCTGACCCGCTCGCGGGTCTTCGGTCCGAAGATGCCGTCGACCTTCAGCGGCGTTTCACGCCGCAGGTGGTAGTTCAATCGATCCTGGAGAACCCGGACGTCCTGGCCGGTCATGCCACTGCTGAGGTTGCGCGTCATCGCTTTGCCTCGCCCGAATGTTCAGGGGCGGGCGCAGGATTCAGGCGGTAGCGCCTGCAGGGCTCGTGCCTGGATCCGGATGCCCGGAAGGCAATATCCTATCCCGTCCCGGTCAGGCGGGATCATCAGTTTGAAGGACGGGCGAACGGTCGAGCTGGCTGAGCCGCCGCGGCGCGCGTCAGCGGACCCGCTGGCCGACGACGCCGACTTCGAGCCCGAGCGTCAGCTTGTCGGTCACGGCCCATTCCACGCCGGCACGGGCTTCCGGCCTCACGGCGATGTCGCTTTGCGTGAAGGGGGTAGAGAACGGCGTTGCACCGTAGCGCCAGGTCTCGTTCGCTGCGGACATGCCGACCTTGGTGTAGAGCAGCACATCGGGCGTCACGAGCACGCCGGTCTTGATCTGGAACGCACCGGCGAAGTCGCGCGTATAGGCGACGCTGCCGAAGCTAGGCACGCCATAGCCGCCCATGGCGGGAGCGTAGTCGACCGCACCGACGATGCCGTAGATGAAATTGCCCTCGCGCCGCATCGTTCCCATCTCGAGCCCGAAGGTCGGTCCCGCGACGGTGCGCATATGCTTGCCGCTCGTCACCTGGAAGCCGGAGGAGATGCGCGCATAGGAGCCCTCCCATTTCGGCGTGAGGGTCGGGCTGTCCCAGGCGAAAGACGGCAGGCTGGCGAAGCCGGTAAGCGGCAACGACGCCTGAGCCCGAGCGGCCGAGGTCCCTGCGAGCATCGCCAGTGTTGCAGCGGTCACCGTGGCGGAAACGACCGAAAATCTCACGTTCAAGGCTTCCTCACGCCGAGCATCTCGCGGAAGGGTAGCATGTGGCCGGGCGAATGTCGCCGTTTTGTGGCGCGTCGGTTCGGCGCGGAGGGGACGCCCGTTGCGACGCCTCAGGCAATCTTGGTCTTGAGCTTCAGGAAGCGGAGCGTCCGCTCGGCCGTGGCGAGATCGAGCTTGGCATAGGCGTCGACATCGTCGTCGACATCGCGCGGGGAAAAATACAGCCGCCGCGCCCGCAATTGCAGGATGGCCCGGAAGGCCGTCAGACCTACGCCGAGCGAGCGGCAGGTCACGGCGATGCCACTGGCATCGCGCTGCATCAGCACACGCAGTGCCTGTTCAGGCGTGATATCGGCGACCTGCGACAACACCTGCGCAAGGTGGTACGCCCGGTCCTCGTCGGCCAGCATGGTGAGCACGTCGTCGACCTCGCGCACCTTGGCGGCGAGATCGGACAACAGGAGTTTCACCTCGAGCCGCTGCTGGCGCGCCTGGCGGGCGAGCGATTGCGAGGAATCTGAGCTGGCGCTGGCGGCGCCATCCGCCAGCTGCTCGACGATGCGCAGCACGCGCTCCGCTCGCTTCGGCGCCAGGTCCGAGCGGCGGGCGAGATTGCCGGCGATGGCCGCGTCGCCGTTGCCGCGCTCCAGCAACCGGTCGAAACCGTGATCCGAGAAGACGGCGCCCTCATTGGCGCTGACGGTGGTGAGTACGGTCCGATCACCGCGCTCGACGAGGATATCGGTAACGCTCTCGGAGAGGCGGGCGCGCTCGGCGATGGCTGCCAGATGCTGTTGCGTCTGGCTGACGGCGATCGCGGCGAGGTCTCCGTCGGTCAACACCGGGGACAAGGTCAGAACCAGCCGTGCCACCTCGGCATTGCTATCGCCGCCGAGCGTGACGGCGACGTTGTGCGGCAACGTCGGCATGGCGGCGACGCGGTCGGCATAGCCCTTGCGGTCTTCGTCGCCGAGATGGGAGAGCGAGGTGACGGCGATCTCGCCATAATGCTCCTTGCTGGCGTCGCTCGGCTCCTGGTCCAGCAGGAACAGGTCCGTGACGGCGTTGAGCAGCTGACGGCGCGAATCCGACGACAAGTCGGACGGCATCCGGGTCAGGTTGCGCAGCATGGAGGCCCCCAGGCGGTAACGTAGTCGGGACACTGCAATGCGCGAACTTGATTTACTCTTAAGCCGGTTGAAGAAACGGGCGCTATTGCACCCGTTTCGCAGTCTAGTTCTCAGAAATTTCGTGCCTAAGCGATTATCTTCTAGGTCAACACACGTTTAGGTTGCATAACTTTAAGTGCGAGCCAGTCGATCAAAGCCATGCTGATCAGCGACGCGCCGACCAGCGGGAAGATGACGCCCCCGATCGCCAGCATCGCGAAGACGATGGCGAGGCTTCTCCGTTCGGGCGGCAGGGGCGGGATGCCGAGGGAACCTTGCGGGCGACGCTTCCACCACATCGTGATGGCCGAGATGGCGAGCAGGATGATGGCGCAGCAGACGGCGAGCATGAGGAGCTGGTTTGTCAGGCCGAACTCCTGGCCCATATGGACATTGATCCCCCATTCCAGCGCCTTTCCGAGGGGACCGTAATCGGCGTAACTCATGTCGAGCAGCGGCTTGCCGCTATACTGGTCGAGATGGATCACACGCTGGAGCGAGAGGTCCTTGGGATAGACAGAGCCGGTATAGACGCCGCTGGCCCCGCTCGGCAGGTTCACCACATAGCCGCGCGTCAGCCCGAGTCGGTCGAAGGCTGCGACGGCGGCGTCGAGGCCGATGGGCTTGGCGCCATGGCCCACTGATTCCGGCAGCCGCGCCTGTTCGAGCGACCAGGTTGTCGGCCCGGCATGGGCGAGATGCTCGTCCGACATCGGCACCGCGACACGCACGCCGGCCGGATAGCCGAAATTCTGCCCGTTGGCCCACTGATTGACCTTGGCGCCCCAGAGCACGGACCAGGGCATGCCGGTGATGGCGAGGAATAGGATGAAGCCGCCGGCGAGGAGCCCGGTGACGGCGTGGAGGTCGCGCCAGAACACGCGTTGACGGGGCTGCCCCCGTACGGTGACGACCCCTCCGCTCTGCCGGCGCGGCCACCACAGATAGAGCCCGCTCAGCACGAGCAGGATGGCCCAGCCACCGACGATCTCGATGATGCCTCTCGCGACCGGTCCGAAATAGCCGAGGCTGTGCAACTGCCGGACGATCCACATCGCCGTGCCACGGTCCGAGATCTGGCCGAGTACGCGCGCATCGTAGGGGTCGACATAGACGACGGTCTTGGCCCCGTTGGCATCGTAGGCAGTGACCTCTGAGGAGGCCGTCGCGGTTTCGGGAGGCATGTATTTGACGACCTTGCCGGGCAGGGTTTCAAGCGCTCGCGCCACGATCTCGCTCGGCGGCCGCTGCGGCGTGGCCCGCGCCTCGACGCGCTTGACGTCGCGGTGGATCAAGCCGTCGAGCTGGCCCCGGAAGAGGTAGAGCCCACCCGTCACCGCGAGCAGGACGAGGAAGGGCAGGGTGATGAGGCCTGCGTAGAAGTGCCAGCGCCAGACGGCGCGATAGAAGGATGCGGCGCGCTTGCCGGCGCGTTCAGGCGCGGCAGCCGCCGTCGTGACGACGGTGGTCATGGAGAAGATCCTGGTCTGAAGAGGGAAGGGTGGCTTCAGGCCAGGAAGGGCGGCGCCCGCGCGCCGAGCGGGTAAGCTCGCGGTACAGCGGGGCTGGCCTCGTCCGTGCGGGCGAGGCGGATGGCGACGAAGTGGGATGTCGGGAGTGCTGTGACGGCCGGAGCGCCCGGCGGCGGTAGCGTCGTCGCGAATGAGAGACAGAGCGCCGCGCAGCAGGCGGGCAGGTCAGACTTCCCGCTCTCCTGGGCCGGGTCGGCGGGGGTCGTCTGGCCGGGCGCGCAGAGCGGATGGGCGAGGAAGGGGTCGGGCTGGGCCGCGAGCCCCGAAGCCAGTGCCGTCAGCGTCGTCTGGAGGACGAGGACATAGACGGCGAGCAGCGCGATCGCGCTGCGCCGCCAGTCCGCTCGTTTCGCCGCTCCCGCCATGCCGTCAGGCTTAAAGCGTGGGAAGGTTCGGCGGAAGGGGATATCGTGCCGCGCCGGGCATCAGAGTGCTCCGGCGCGGCGGTATCAGGACGTCAGAACTTGCCGTATTGAAGATAGGCCTGCTGCGGATCTGTGCCGGACAGAATGGCGGTGCGGACCTTGTTTTCGGTGGAGATCGCGACCTCGGACTTCTCCACAACCTCCTCGATGATCTCGGCCGGGATGCGGACCACCCCGTCGCGGTCGGCGAGGATGTAGTCGCCCGGCCGGATCCAGACCGCACCGATCTTGATCGGTTCGTCGACCGCCTTGGGCAGCCAGGCGCCGACGATGTCGCGCGGCGTGTAAGCCTTGAAATAGGCCTGGAAGCCCATATCGATCATGAATTCGGTATCGCGCGAGAGCCCGTCGATGACGCAGCCACGCACGCCTTTGTTCTTCAGCGTCTCGGCCGAGAGCTCGCCCATCAGCGCGATCTCCTCGGTGTTCGGCTGGCAGACCCAGACATGGCCGGGCTTGGCGGCCGAGAGCAGTCCCGTCCAGCCCAGCAGCGTCTCATGTGCGTCGAACTCGCCCGTCTTGCCCTCCACGGTGAAGGCCGGGCCGGCGAGCTTCTGGCCCGGCAACAGCGGCCGCAGGCTCGACGGCAGGGTGAAATCGCTCAAGCCCATGCCGCGCATCACGTCGTGGACGACGCCGGTGTAGCAGCGCTCGAGGCGTTGGGTCAGTTCTTCGCTCATCATTCCTCCGCGGGCGCGCTCGCAGACGCGCCGCATGGTTTTGTGGAGGCGGCAAGGTGGCTGCCCCGCAGCGGCGGGGCAAGCGCGTTTTCCGCGCGGCGCGGTTGCGTTTCAATCGGTTGAAGCGTCCCGCTCCACCCGTTCCCACCCCTGAGGCATCAGGCGTTCCTGAGGCAGGAAGCGGGCCTTGTAGGCCATCTTCGACGAGCCCTCGACCCAGTAGCCCAGATAGACATAAGGCAATCCCAGCCGCTTCGCGCGGTTGATGTGATCAAGCACCATGAAGGTGCCGAGCGAGCGGGCTTCCAGCCCCGGATCATAGACCGAATAGACCATGGAGAGGCCGTCGTTCAGCGTGTCGGTCAGCGCCATGGCGAAGAGGTCGCCCTGGCCGCGCCCGGTGAAGCCCGAGTCGGGCCCGCGGCGCCGATATTCGATCAGGTTGGTCTCGACATGGGTGTCCTCGACCATCATCGCGAAATCGAGCGCCGACATCGTCGCCATGCCGCCATCCGGGTGGCGCGCATCGAGATAGGAGCGGAACAGGGAATAATGCTCGGAGCGCGGCTGCGGCGGGCGCGCCTCGCCGATCAGGTCGTTGTTGCGGGCCATCACCTTGCGGAAGCCTCGCGACCAGCGGAAATCGTCGACGCAGACGCGCACCGAGACGCAAGCCCGACAGACCTCGCAGGCCGGGCGATAGGCGATGCTCTGCGAACGCCGGAACCCGCCCTGCGACAACACGTTGTTGAGGTCGCTGGCGCGCGGCCCGACGAGATGCGTGAACACCTTCCGCTCCTCGCGGCCCGGCAAATAGGGACACGTGGTCGGCGAAGTGAGGTAGAATTGCGGGGCATCCCGCAACGGGCGCGTCACGTTGGCTGGCTCCCCGGAAGCTTCCGCTCCTCAATGTAGCATCGGCGGCGGCGGCAACAAGCGGGATGCGAGCTTGGGAGGTCGCGATGAACGGCGAAAAGGTGGCGCTCCACGGTGCGCAGGAGACGCTTCTCATCACGCTTTGCGCCAAGGCGGGCGAGAGCCGGCTTCCCGATTCCCTGTTGAAAGATCGTTTTGCCGCCGAAGCCCTGGCGCGGATCGACTACGACTTCGACCGGCTCAAGATCGATCGCGACATGATGATCGGCATCGCGCTGAGGGCGCATGTCATCGATGGCTGGACGCGTGGTTTTCTTGAACAGTATCCGGAGTCGACGGTGCTGCATCTCGGCTGCGGACTGGACAGCCGCGTCTTCAGGATCGCGCCCTTCGCGGGCGTCCGCTGGTTCGATGTCGACTATCCTGACGTGATCGCGCTGCGCCACCGTCTCTATCCGGCGCGCGAGGGCTACACGCTGCTGCCATCCTCGGTGACCGAGCCCGAGTGGCTCGATGCGGTGCCGCAGGACAGGCCGGCTTTCATTATCGCCGAGGGACTCTTGCCCTATCTGCCGCCGGAGGAGGTGGTGCTGCTGCTGGAGCGCGTGACGAACCATTTGCCCGGTGGCGAGCTCGCCTTCGACGCCTACAGCCGGTTGGGGCTCACCCTCATCGCCTGGCAACCCTCCGTTCGCGCCACCGGTGCGACACTGCACTGGTCGCTTGACGATCCGGAAGAATTGCTCCGGCAGCTCCCCGGCCTCGAACTGGTCGAGGAATTGATGGGCTACGGCTCGGGTGGTTACGACCCGGCGCAGGTCGCGCGCATGTCGCTGGTCGCACGGATGGCCGTCCCCGTGATGGGGATGATCCCCGCTCTGTCCCGGATCGGTCGGCTGCTGCGCTTCCGCTTCTGAAGCCTCGGCGCAGCAGCCCGATCGGGTCAGGCCCGTACGACCACGAGACCCGTCAGCAGGTCGTGGCCGAGGCGCCGGTCGGAACGGAAGAGGCCGCAGGCGATATCGAGCAGCCACAGCGCCACCGTGCCGGCCGCCACGTAGAAGAACAGCGCATGCACTGCCGCGACGAGCCCGTCGGGCCTGCCGCCATTCACGGTCTCGACCT
The DNA here is from genome assembly GCF_002220095.1 of Bosea sp. AS-1. Taxonomy (GTDB): domain Bacteria; phylum Pseudomonadota; class Alphaproteobacteria; order Rhizobiales; family Beijerinckiaceae; genus Allobosea. The sequence goes on along the minus strand of NZ_CP022372.1, from coordinate 3,636,447 downwards.
TGAGACCGGCGACACGCATGCCCCAGGTCGATTGGCGCGAACCACCGACCGTCAGCGCCGCATAGCCCAGCGCCGTGACGAAGGCCGCGGCCGGGATCAGGAACCAGGTCGCACCGAAGGTGACGACGCCGAGCAGAACCAGCAGCAGGAAGACCAGCCAGCCGAGGAAGAACAGCACGACGATATCGACGATCCAGGCGAACAGCCGCGAGCCCAGGACGCCGCTGACGTTCTGGTAGGGGCGCTGCTCCAGGGCCGTGATCGGCGGCTGGCCGTAGCGAGTGTCGCTCATCGGGACTTCAATCCTCCATCGGCGCGCGGAATGCGGCGCCCGTGGAGTAATGTTTGATCAGCGTGCCGGTTCCGCAAGGCCGCGCGGCAGGATGCGCCGTGGCGCGAAGCCATTTTTTGCGAGCATGTCCTCGATGGCGCGCGAATGGGCCTCGCCGCGCGTCTCGACCGTGACGTCGAGCGAGACGCCCTTGGCCGGCACGTCGAGGAAAAGCCGGCCATGGCTGACCTCGAGGATGTTGGCTCCCTCGTCGCCGAGCAGGCTCGCGATCTTGCCGAGCAGGCCTGGCCGGTCGCTGCTGGTCAGGCGGAAGGCGACGATGCGGTCCTCCCGCTCCAGCTCGCGCACCATGATCGCGGCCAGCAGGCGGGTGTCGATATTGCCGCCGCACAGTACGAGCCCGACCTTGCGCCCGGCATAGCGCTCCGGCTCCTTCAGCATCGCGGCAAGCCCGGCCGCGCCGGCCCCCTCCGCAAGACTGTGTTGAAGGCTCGCATAGGCGTTGACGGCGCGCTCGATCAGGTCCTCGCCGACGAGGACGATGTCGGAGACCAGGCTGGAGACGATCGGCAAGGTGAGTTGCCCCACGGTCTTGACGGCGATGCCCTCCGCCAGTGTTGCCCCTCCGATCGGCCGGTCCTGCGCGTTCACCGCATTGAAGAAGGACGGAAAGAGCGCGGTTTCCACGCCGATCAGTTCGATGCCCGGCTTGATCGCCTTGGCGGCGACGGCGTTGCCGGCCATCAGCCCGCCCCCGCCGAGCGGGATGATCAGCACGTCGAGGTCGGGTTCGTCGGCCAGCATTTCGCGCGCGATGGTGCCCTGGCCCGCCATCACGGCCGGATCGTCATAGGGGTGGACGAAGACGAGCCTCTGGGCGCCGGCGAGTTCGTGCGCCTTCTGGGCCGCTTCGTAGAGGGTTTCGCCGTGCAACACGACATGCGCCCCATGCGCGCGGGTATTCTCGACCTTCACCAGCGGCGTCGTTTCGGGCATCACGATGGTCGCCGGGATGCCGAAACGTTTGGCGTGATAGGCGACGGCCTGGGCGTGGTTGCCGGCCGACATCGCGATGACGCCGCGCTTCCGCTCGGCCTCGCTCAGCGAGAGCAGCTTGTTGACCGCGCCGCGCTCCTTGAAGGAGGCGGTCGCCTGCATGTTCTCGTGCTTCACCAGCACCTCGGCCCCGGTGAGCTCGGACAGGCGCGGTGCCGGCACCAGCGGCGTGCGCAGCACATGGCCCTCGATCCGCCGGGCGGCGGCATCGATATCCTCGGGCGTGATGGCGAACGTCTCGGTCATGATGGGTCCGTGTTTCCCGGAAAGCTGTCGTCAAACCTGCCGCGGCGTCAATTCGCTATCGCCGAAGAAGCCGCCGGGGCGCCAGATCAGCACGATGGCGAGCAGCAGGTAGACCGCGAGGTCGCGCTGCTCGATCGGTAGCGTCGCCGACCAGATCGCCTCGAAACCGGCGATGAACAGTCCGCCGAGAGCCGCTCCCGACACCGAGCCGATGCCGCCGAGAATAGCCGCGACCAGTGCCTTGAGGCCGAGCGTGAAGCCGCCGGCGAAACCCATGCCGCCATAGATCACCGTGACGATGACACCTGCCATGCCGCACAAGGCGCAGGCGATGATGACGGCGATGTCACGGACTGCGCGCGGATCGACGCCGAAGAGTGCCGCGGTGCGCTCATCCTCCGCCACCGCTCGCCAGGCCCGGCCGTAGGCGGTGCGCCGGATGAGCTGGACGAGGCCGAACGTGGCGCCGAGCCCGACCAGCGTCAGGAAGGTGGCGAGCGGGTTGAGCGTCACGATGAAGTCGCCGGCATGGGCAAGCGGGACGGGCGTGTTGAACACCGGCGGTAGCCAGCGCAACTGCGGCCCTTGTGCGAGGCGCAGATACTCGGACATCGCGATCGCGAGCCCGGTCGTCGCGATCAGGATCTGCTGGCCGCTGGCGCGCTCGAGATGACGCAGCACGAAGCGGCCCATGGCGAAGCCATGCAGCGCCGAGACCAGGATCGCCACGGTGAAGGCGACGGCAAGTCCGGTCACCGGTGTCGAGATCGAGAGCGAGAGCAGCAGCGCCACGCCCACCACCGAGGCAAGGGCCCCGAGCGCCGCGAACTCGCCGAAGCAGAGGATGATCCGCCCGGTGAGTCCGTAGACCAGCGCATAGGCGGCGGCGAGCAGGCTGTAGATCGCGGCCGAGGGCAGGCTGCCGAGACCCTGCTGCAGGCCGTAGGCCAGCCCCGCCGGTATCGCGGGCAGATCCTCTGCCGTGGGAGCGGCTGGGTCGGGTGGCGGCTCGCTGCGGTCCTCAAGATAGAAGCGGCGGAGGAAATAGAAGCTGGCACTGGCCATCGGCCTGCCGTCGGAGGCGATGCCGATCAGCGTCGGCCGCCCGAGGCCGTTGCCTTCGGTGCCGAACAGGCAGTCGATGCTGCGATGGCGCGCCACCCCGTCGCCGAGCTGCACCCGATAGAGCAGGCGCAGTGCCCGCGGCACCGGGCCGCTGGTCACCCGCTCGATCTCGATATGCGCGTTGGGTGGGTTGAGCGGTGGAATCGCCTGCCGGCACAACCGCGTCTGGTCGGTGTCGAAACCCTCGCCGCAGCCGGCGAGGGCGACGAGGACGGCGGCCAGAATCGGCAGGAGGAACGGGCGCATGCGAGCGCGACGGTAGCGCTTGCCCGTGCCGTTTGAAACATGGCTTTGGAGCGGGCGATCTGCTCCTAGCTCAGGCCAGGCAGATCGAGATAGCGACCCAGGACGTCCGCTCCCTCGGACAGGGCGCGCGCCTTGTCGTCGCGCCCGAGGCGGCGATAGGCATTTGCCGCATCGCTCCGGCTGCGGATTTCGGCTTCGACGACCTGGCGCAGCTCGCTCTTGCCGAGTACCTGACGGGGCACTTCGACCGCGCTGTCACCAAAGGCGTGAAACACATAGGTGTCGTGCCGGCCGTCGACCGGAACGGCCTGCGCGTTGTCGATCGCGGCGATCAGCTCGCGCAGCACGGTGATTTCGGCGGATCTGCGCTCCCGCATCGCTGTCCGCAGGTCGGCCTTCAGCAACGCCAGGAAACTCTGGCTCTCATCTGTCGTCATGCTGGAACCGTAGCTGCTTTCGCGCAGAGCGGAAGAGCCCGAAGCCGAGCGGTCCGGCGCCGGACGGCGCTCAGCCCGCCTTCAGCTTCTTTGCCACGCGTGGCGCGAAATAAGTCAGCACGCCGTCGGCGCCGGCACGCTTGAAAGCGAGCAGGCTTTCCAGCATCGCCTTGTCGCCGTCGAGCCAGCCGTTCTGCACCGCCGCCATCAGCATCGCGTACTCGCCGGAGACCTGATAGGCGAAGGTCGGTACCCTGAAATGATCCTTCACCCGCGCCACCACGTCGAGATAGGGCAGGCCGGGCTTGATCATGACCATGTCGGCGCCTTCCTCGAGATCGAGCGCGACTTCCGCGATGGCCTCGTCCGTATTGGCCGGGTCCATCTGGTAGGTACGCTTGTCGCCGATCAGAGTCGCATTGGTGCCGATCGCATCGCGGAACGGACCGTAAAAGGCCGAGGCATATTTCGCCGCATAGGCCATGATCTGCACGTCCTCGAGGCCGCTGTCGTCGAGCGCCTCGCGGATCGCGCCGATACGCCCGTCCATCATGTCGGAGGGAGCGATCACGTCGGCGCCGGCATCGGCAAGTGCCAGCGCCTGGCGAACGAGGATCGCCACGCTGGCATCGTTCAAGATGCGCTCTCCGTCCATGACACCGTCATGGCCATGCGAGGTATAGGGGTCGAGCGCGGCATCGCAGATGATGCCGATCTGCGGCACTTCGCGCTTGATCGCGCGCACCGCGCGGCACATCAGGTTCTCGGCGTTGACCGCTTCCGACCCGGTCGGATCACGCAGCGCCTTCTCGACGAAGGGAAAGGGCGCGATCGCCGGGATGCCGAGCTCGGCCGCCTCGGCCGCCTGCCGGACGGCCTCGTCGATGTTCAGCCGATCGACGCCGGGCATCCATTCAACCGGAGTGCGGGCTTCCGCCGTATCCATCAGGAAGATCGGCCAGATCAGGTCGTCGACGGTCAGCAGGTTTTCGCGCACGAGTCGGCGCGACCAGTCGGCCTTGCGGTTGCGGCGCATGCGGCGCGTCAGGCCCAGCGACGGACCCGCCTGCGCTTCATTCTGGCGCGACTCGGGGGCGGGGAACGGCCTGACGACCCGGGATTCCATGGCAATGCCTCAAATGACGACGTCGTGGCACGCCCGAAGGGGGCAGGGGGCGGCGGCGACATGCCGGCTTCATATCACATCGGAACGATTCCAAAACAGAGGCGCATGGTCGCGGCATTCAAGAGACGACGTCCGAACCGAGCCGGCGCTCCCAATCGGAGCAGTGGCAGGGCCTTCTGGTCTCGTTTCACGTCGAAGATGACGAGACGGTGGGGAACTAGGGATTCATATAGCTCCAGACTCTGGGAAGAGGGGCTTGCATCTCTGACTGGATAGCCAGCCAAGTTACGATCCAGTTATCCTCAGTTCTCTGATGAAGAATAAAGCGAAAGAAGTAAATGTTATTGTCTGTCGCAATCTTGAAGATGATATCTTTGCCCGTCTTTCCGTATGATTTGTCGATAATCTTTTCAAAATAAAATGGTTTTCCGATGATATCGAGCCCCAATATCGTTTTCTTGAATTGGTCTCCATCGTAAGGATTTCCGAGAACGCTCATGGATCGAGCTGCCTCCTCGAATTTCCGAGCCGAAACATCGTCGATGAACTCGGTTAGGATCGCTTCGATATCTTCGAGCTTTGTCCCTTTCGGTCCGGCTAATGGAGTCGAATGGGCAGTTTGCGCTGACGCGGAAGAAATGGCGCAGAAAAACACTGCGACGGCCCAAAGCAGGCGAGCGTAGCCAATCACATCATCGTCTCCAACGCCTTGATAGATGAGCGCAAATTCGTGCGTTTCACAAGGATTTTGGAGCCGGCCGTGCAGGCGGTGCCGAATAGGAGATAAGGCGATGGCCGGGGGTGAAGACACGACAGTTCTTCGCTCACCGCCCAAAACCGGCATCTGCACGAACGCACTGTCGCTCGCGTTGACAAGCCCGGCCCCGCCTTCCAGAACCGCAGCCCATCGCAACCGGAGCGGGCCATGACGCGGGACCAGGACATCATCTGCGAGATCCGCGGCGCGGCCGGCGTCGTCATCCTCAATCGACCGAAGGCGCTCAATGCCTTGAGCCTCGGCATGGTTCGCGAACTGGCGCGCGCGCTCGACGCATGGGAAAACGACCCGCAGGTGACGCGCGTCGTCGTCCTCAGCACGAGCGAGAAGGCCTTTTCAGCCGGTGGTGACATCCGCTGGCTGCACGATTGCGGCAAGGCCGGCCGCTATGACGAGATGCTCGCCTTCTGGGGCGAGGAGTACATCCTCAACCACCGCATCAAGACTTATCCCAAGCCCTATGTCGCGCTGGTCGACGGCATCGTCATGGGCGGCGGAGTCGGCATCTCGCTGCATGGCAGCCACCGCATCGCCGGCGATCGCTATCTCTTCGCCATGCCGGAGGTCGGAATCGGCTTCTTCCCGGATGTCGGCGCGACCTGGGCGTTGCCGCGCCTGCCCGGAGCCTTCGGCAATTTCCTCGCTTTGACCGGCGAGCGGATGGGCGCTGCCGACGCGCTCTCGGTCGGGCTCGCCACCCATGGTGTCCCCAGCGACCGGATGGCCGAACTTGCCGACGCGCTGACCAGCCGCGCCGCGCTCGACGACATTCTCGCCGGCTTCACCATCGCGCGGCCGCCCGGCCCGCTGCAGGCGGAGTCTGCGGCGATCGCCGATGCCTTCGGGGCAGCTTCGCCGCTGGCCGTCATCGAGCGGCTGAACGCCCTGGCCGCGCGTGGCAGTGCCTTTGCCGGCAAACTCGTCCAGACCCTTGCCACCAAATCCCCGACCAGCGTCGCCATCGCCCATGAGCAGATGCGTCGCGGCAAGGACCTCGATTTCGCCGAGGCGATGCGCACCGAATTCCGCGTCGTCTCGCGGATCGCCCATGGCCACGACTTCTATGAGGGTGTTCGCGCCGTCGTGATCGACAAGGACCAGGCGCCGCGCTGGCAGCCCGACCGGCTGGAAGCCGTCGAGCCCGCCGCAATCGCCGCCTATTTCGCTCCGCTCGGTGCCGCCGAGCTGAAGCTGGAGGGCTGAGCTTGGGTCTGGGCGGTGACGGTGAGGCGTTGCGTGGGGAGCAGGCGGGACAGGCCGGCAAGAAGGCGTCGGCCCGCTGGCGGCTCGTGCTCGTCTGGTTCCTGCGCCTGCTCTCGGTCTTCTGGCTGGCGAAGGGGTTGATGGCCTGGATGGTGATCTTCGGCGTCGCGGCCGACGCCCAGCCGCCCTTCGAGAATCGCCTGCTCAGCTTCCAGGCGATCATCGTCTATTTCGCGGTGATCGACCTTGTCGCCGCTGTGGGACTCTGGCTCACCTCGACCTGGGGCGGCGTGCTCTGGCTGCTCGCCACGCTCAGCCATCTGCTGCTCAGCTTCTTCTTCCCGCGCTTCGTTCCGCTGACGACCTGGATGGTCGGAATCTATGTGGCGTTGATGGCGGTCTACTTCCTCGTCACTTGGGCCGCCGAGAACGAGGCGGAATAGCTCCGCACCAGCCGTCTTACGGTGCGGACCCTTATCCCGAGGAGCCGCTCAGCGGCGTCTCGATGAGGCTGGGATTTCAGTCCGGGCACCGAGCGGGCGGCTTGTTGCAAGCGGGTGCCGCAGCCTCCGCACGGCCGCTCGATTGCGGCGAGTCATGGTAAGAATCGCTTTAGCTTAAGCCTTTCTGGCTTCACGTACGATTCACCCAAAGGGGTAAATCTCTGATTCATCCTGATATTTAAACTCGTTTTCATCCGGGCAGGCTTATGGTGTTTTTCAGAAGCGGACCGGAAGACAAATTCCGGCCGACACACAACAGGCGGGATATACGATGAAAGCGAGCGTCAAGACTTCCGAGGTTGCCAAGAACAACGAGGCGGAACTGAACGTGAAGCCTCTTTATCTTGAGTCGCTGACCCTGGTGGAGCGGCTGCATCGCCGGCTTCTCGATGTCATCAAGGATGAGTTCGAGCGCCGCGGCCGCGACGACGTCAACAGCGTGCAGGCTCTGCTTCTCTACAATATCGGCGACGCCGAGCTGTCGGCGAGCGAACTGCGCACCCGCGGCTACTATCTCGGCTCGAACGTCTCCTACAACGTCAAGAAGCTGGTCGAGCTCGGCTATCTCCATCACGCCCGCTCGCGGATCGATCGCCGCTCGGTGCGCATCAGCCTGACGGAGAAGGGCTCCGAAGTACACGACATCGTGAAGGGCGTGTACGACAAGCATGTTCGCACGGTCGAGCAGATCGGCGGCATCGCAGCGGATGACTTCGAGCGCATGAACAATGCGCTGCTGCGGCTGGAGCGCTTCTGGACCGATCAGATCCGCTACAAGCTCTGAAGCGTCGTTTTCTCGCGATCTCGCCCGCGGGGCGGCCGGATTGCTCCGGCCGCCCGGGCTCTTTTCACGGCGTGGACAGGCGACCCTCGCCGAAAAGTGTGACTTTGCTGCCATGCATGCAGCAAAACTGGGTCATGCCCTAAATTCGCCGCTCTCATCACACCTCCTTAACTGTGATACGACACCGTCGCCGGCATGGGAGCCGACCCGCTGCGCTGCCGCTCCTGCCGGCGGCATTTTTATGCCGGTCGTCCGCGTTCGGATGAAGTTGAAGAGGGAAGAGATGTCGCAACTGAGCCTGACACGCCGCGAAACCGTGCTGGCGCTGCTTTCGGGTGCCGCTTCGGTCGCAGCGGCCCCGGCGTTCGCGCAGCAGGCCGAATGGCTTCAGAACTACGATGCCGGCCCGCGCAATGCCGTGTTGCGCTCTTCGACGCCGATGCTGTCGCCCGAAACCTTGCAGGCAACCGAGCAGGCCATCGCGGCCTATCGCGATCTCGCGTCGCGCGGCGGCTGGCAGCCTGTGCAGTTGCCTGACCGCATGGGTCTCGGCGCAAGGGGACCGGCTGTCGCGGCGCTGCGTCAGCGCCTCGCGATCACCGGCGATCTCGTGCAGAAGGCCGGCGAGAGCAACGTCTACGATTCCTATGTCGAGGCGGCCGTGCGCCAGTTCCAGGCCCGTGTCGGTCTGTCGACGACCGGTTCGATCAATCGCGCTACGGTCGTTGCCCTCAACGTCCCGATCGAGCGCCGCATCCGTCAGCTCGAGACCAATGTCGTGCGCCTGCGCACCTGGTCCGGCAATCTCGGCAACCGCTACGTCGTCGCAAATATCCCGGCCGCGATGGTCGAGACGGTCGAGAACGGCCATGTCGCGACCCGTCATGCTGCCGGCGTCGGCAAGATCGACCGTCAGTCGCCGCTGCTGCAGACCAAGATTCCGGAAGTCAATTTCAACCCGACCTGGACGGTTCCCGCTTCGATCATCAAGAAGGACCTCATCCCGAAGATGAGGAAGGAGCCGAACTACCTCACCGAGAACAAGATCCGCATCATTTCGCCCAGCGGCGGCGAGATCGCACCCTCGCAGGTCAACTGGAACTCGGACGAGGCGACGCGCTACACCTTCCGGCAGGATCCGGGCGGCGACTTCAACTCGCTGGGCTTCGTGCGCATCAACATCCCGAGCCCCTACGGCGTCTATATGCATGACACGCCGGCCAAAGGCATCTTCGGCGACGACTACCGCTTCGTCTCCTCGGGCTGCATGCGCGTCCAGAACGTGCGCGACTACGTCGCCTGGCTCTTGAAGAACACCCCCGGCTGGGATCGTTCCAAGATCGACGAGGTCATCGCTTCCGGCCAGCGCGTCAACGCCCGCATTGCCGATCCGGTGCCGTGCTACTGGGTCTATGTCACTGCCTGGGCGACCCCGGATGGCGGCGTGCAGTTTCGCGACGACATCTACAATAAGGACGGCCTCGGGCCTGCGCCGGTCGCCGCGCTCCAGGGCGAAAACGACATCTGACGCTTGACGATCAGGTTCCGGCAAAATCGGAATCCAAGAAAAACCCGCCGAGCCATCGGCGGGTTTTTCGTTTGAAGCTCCGGCTCCGAACGCAATGTCGCGACCTTCCACATGACAGGCACCGCCGTCATGCGGAGGGAGGTTCGGAGCGGCGAATGGTGTGATCGTGGTGTGGGCCGGTTTGGCCTGCCGGCGCAACTTGCTTCTCGGGTTGTAGCGCGGAGGGCTGCCTGAGCCCTCCGCGTGGTCCTGACGGAGCGCCTAGCTCCAGAAGCCCTGCTGGTAGTCGCGAGGCGAGAACGATTCGGTATCGTCCTGCTGGGCCTCGCATTCGTCCTCGTGACCGAGTTCGGCCTCGGAGGCGTAGTCGCAGTCGTGCCGTTCGAGCATGAATCTCTCCTTTCGAAGTCTGAGGGAGGTGCTTCGGCAAGCGAAAGATATGGGCTTATGTTGCGACGCACAAGATGACGCTGCGGGAGCTTTTGAGCGATATTCGGCTAAGATTGCGGGATAAGCCGCGCTTGCTTTGCGCTTGGTGCCGAGAAAACGCCCATGATTCCGACGGTTTGCCCAATCGCGCTTTCGTCTCGATCAGGGTCGATATTGCCCTGCAAAATGACGGGATCACGATCGCGTGCCTTGTCTGCCGACCGCTGGTCCCGGTTCCAGTTCGGCTCTCGTGATGAGCGCCGAACTGGAACCGAAGCGTCCTGGGCTGCCGTCAAAGGGAGTGTGCCCGCGCTGCGGCGCCTGCTCGCATCCGCAGCCATGAAGCCGCACCTGCCAGTGCGGCCACGAGGGCCATGGTCGCGAGCAGCAGCGCAGTTCCATGAAACAGGGCCTGATAGCCATGCCCGTCGATCAACGGCGTGCTGGCGAGGGGAGAACAGAACTGGCCGATGAAGACGGACGCGGTCAGGATGCCGCCGGCCAATCCACGCGCGGCGGGCGGCGCGAGGTTCAAGGCAAGTGCGATGAAGCTCGGAGAGACCAGCGCATAGCCGGCGCCGATCGCAGCCGCGGCCAGGAAGAGAAGCGGTTCCGTCCCGGCAAGGGGCAGAAGCAGGAAGCCCAGCGCCATCGAGCCGTAGCCCAGGAAGAAGATGCCAGCGTAACCGCCTGCGCGCTGAATGCGCGGATAGAGCAGGGCGAGGCAGCCCCCCGAGACCATCAGCAGGCCGAGCATTGCCCCGGTCGTGGCCGGGCTGGCATAGCCGCGCATGGCAAGGAAGAACGATATCTGCGTCGGCATGAGAAAGAAGACCATGTTGGTCGCGGCTTGGAGGAGCGCCAGCAGGGCAAGCGGGGCGCTCCATGAGCCGCTGCGCTCGTTGCTTTCGCCCGGCATGGCTGCCGCGGCGGACGATCTGGGCTCGGGGTCGATGATGACGCGCCACATCAGCGGCAGGAAAAGGATCGCCAGCCCGTAGATGGCAAAGGGCAGGCGAGGCGAAAGGGCGGCGACCCAGCCCGCGAGCGAGATGAAGACCAGCCCGCCGAAATTGCGCGCGGAAATCTGCAGGCCGGTCAGCGCGTTGCGCGCGTGGCCGGTGAAATAGTCGCCGATCAGGGCGGTCTGTGCCGTCATGATGAGAGCAACGGCGAGGCCCAGCACGAGGCGGCTCGCGAAAATCGTCCGCAGGTCCGGCAAGACCAGGCCGGCGCATCCGGAGAGCACGAAGAGAATCGTGCCCGCCAGGAGCAGCATGCGCCGCCCGAGACGGTCGGCAACCAGCCCGATGATCGGTGCGCTAATCGCGACGGCGAGCGAGGGCGCCGGCACCAGCAACCGGGTCAGCATCGCCGCGTTCGGGTCGGCGCCGAACAGCCGCTCGATCCCGGGCAGGGCCGGGCTGATCGTCGCATTCGCCATCGTCGTGAGTGAGGCCGCCATCAACAACGCGATGGCGCGCGGGTCTCGCCAGATTGCTCTTTCCCTTTCGGTATCAATGTTTTCCATGATTTTTCCTCTTGCTGAAATCGCAGGTTCGGCAGAGCCTACGAATTCAAGCCAACTTGAGGTCAAGCATGCCGCTTCTGGATATCGGCGAGATCGCGGAGCGCTCAGGGGTCCCGCCTTCGACGCTGCGCTATTATGAGGAGGTCGGGCTGATCCGGTCCGAAGGACGGCGGGGGCTGCGCCGGCAGTTCGATGGCGACGTGCTGCTCAAACTGTCGCTGATCGGCTTGGGCAAGGCTGCCGGCTTTTCGCTCGTCGAGATCGCCGGCATGTTCGGCCGGAATGGGCAGCCCGAAATTCCTCGTGCGCAGCTGCATGCGAAGGCCAACGACCTGCAGCGGCAGATCCTCGACTTGAGGACGCTGCGCGATGCCTTGCGCCATGTCGCCGATTGCCGGGCGCCGAGCCATCTCGAATGCCCCAGCTTTCGCGCGCTCATGAAAGCATCGTCGCGCGGGCCTCTGGTCTATCGTCCATCCGGCGGCCCAACCGGTGCGAGGCAGGCGCCGGGCCGGAGCAAGCGAGGCGGTTGATCGGGCGAGCCAGCCCTGTGGCCATCTATCGCTTGGACAGCCTCCGTCCTCATGATAGGGACGCCGCGACAGGACCGAGCCTTAGCAGGCCGCCGAATCTCAGGAGCCGGACATGAGCGAAGCCGCGCGCGACAAGCACCTCTCGAACTCCTTTTTCGGCGCCTCGCTCGCGGATACCGATCCCGAGATCGCCCGCGCTATCGAGCTGGAGCTCGGCCGCCAGCGCGACGAGATCGAGCTGATCGCCTCCGAGAACATCGTCTCCCGCGCCGTGCTCGAGGCGCAGGGCTCGGTGATGACCAACAAATATGCCGAGGGCTATCCGGGCCGGCGCTATTATGGCGGCTGCCAGTTCGTCGACATCGCCGAGAAGCTCGCCATCGAGCGTGCCACGCGGCTCTTCGGCTGCACCTATGCCAACGTCCAGCCGAATTCCGGCTCGCAGGCCAACCAGGGCGTCTTCATGGCGCTGATGCAGCCGGGCGACACCTTCATGGGCCTCGACCTCGCCGCCGGCGGGCACCTGACCCATGGCGCGCCGGTCAACCAGTCCGGCAAGTGGTTCAACGTGGTCTCATACGGCGTCTGCGTCGTCGACCAGATGATCGACTACGACGCGATGGAGCGCCTCGCCGTCGAGCACAAGCCGAAGGTCATCGTCGCCGGCGGCTCGGCCTATGCCCGTCACTGGGACTTCGCCCGCTTCCGCGAGATCGCCGACAAGGTCGGCGCCTATTTCATGGTCGATATCGCGCATTTCGCCGGTCTCGTCGCAGGCGGTGCGCATCCTTCGCCGTTCCCGCACGCCCATGTCGTCACCACCACCACGCACAAGACCCTGCGCGGCCCACGTGGCGGCATGATCCTGACCAATGACGAGGCCATCGCGAAGAAGGTCAATTCCGCGATCTTCCCGGGCATCCAGGGCGGCCCGCTGATGCATGTCATCGCTGCCAAGGCGGTCTCGTTCCATGAGGCGCTGCAGCCGGAGTTCAAGACCTACGCCCACGCCGTCGTCGCCAACGCCAAGGCGCTGGCCGAGACGCTGAAGGCAAAGGGCTTCGATCTTGTCACCGGCGGTACCGACAACCACCTGATGCTGGTCGACCTGCGCTCGAAGAAGCTGACTGGCAAGGCTGCGGAAGCAGCGCTCGGCCGCGCCCACATCACCTGCAACAAGAACGGCATCCCCTTCGACCCCGAGAAGCCGATGACCACCTCCGGCATCCGTCTTGGCACCCCGGCGGCGACCTCGCGTGGCTTCGGCATCGCCGAGTTCAAGCAGGTCGGCGAGCTGATCGCCGAGGTGCTCGACGGTCTCGCCGCGAATGGCGAAGAGGGCAACGCCGCCGTCGAGGAGGCCGTCAAGGCCAAGGTCACTGCGCTGACGGCGCGTTTCCCGATCTACTGAGGCATCTCGAAGGGGTCTGAGAAAGGCTGGCGAGCAAAGATGCGCTGTCCCTATTGCGGCTCCCTCGACACGCAGGTGAAGGACTCCCGTCCCACCGACGACCACGCCTCGATCCGCCGCCGCCGCGTCTGTCCGGACTGCGGCGGCCGCTTCACCACCTTCGAGCGCGTGCAGCTGCGTGAGCTCACGGTGGTCAAGCGTTCGGGGCGGCGGGCGCCCTTCGACCGCGACAAGCTGGAAACCTCAGTGGCGCATGCCCTGCGCAAGCGCTCCGTCACGCCGGAGCGCATCGAGCGCATGGTCAACGGCATCGTGCGCCAGCTCGAAAGCTCGGGCGAAGCCGAGATTCCGAGCTCGACGATCGGCGAGCTGGTGATGGAGGGGCTGAAAGGCCTCGACGATGTCGCCTATGTCCGCTTCGCCTCGGTCTACAAGAACTTCCGCGAGGCCAAGGACTTCGAGGAGCTGCTTGGCCAGCTCGGTACTGTCGAGGGCGAGGCTGCGCCTCTTCTGACTGACAGGCCATCCCGCGACGATGACTGATCCGAGAGCATTGTCGAGCGACGCGGGCAGCGGTCCGCGCGAGGAGAATGCGCCAAATCGGAAACTGGCGGCCGATCGTGCCTTCATGGCCCAGGCGCTGGCTTATGGCGCCCGCAATCTGGGCGCGACCTGGCCTAATCCATCCGTCGGCGCCATTGTCACGCGCGATACCCGGGACGGGCCGGTCGTAGTTGCGCGGGGGCTGACGCAACCCGGCGGACGTCCGCATGGCGAGGCTCTGGCCTTCGCGCGCGCCGGCGCCGCGGCGATGGGCGGCACGCTCTATGTCACGCTCGAGCCCTGCTCGCATCGCTCGTTGCGCGGCGGCATTCCTTGCGTCGAACACACGATCCTCTCCGGCGTGAAGCGCGTCGTTTCGGCGATGGCGGACCCGAATCCATTCATCGCCGGCCTAGGCCATGCCCTGTTGCGCACGGCGGGGATCGAGGTCGTCACCGGCGTGCTGGAAGATCAGGCGCAGCGTGCCCATCGCGGTCATGTCCTGCGGGTGACGCAAGGCCGGCCCATGGTGACCTTCAAGATCGCCCGCACGGCCGATGGCTATGCCGGTGGGGCAGGGGCAACGCCTCTCGCTGTCTCCTGCGCGACAGCCGGGGCCTGGGTGCACCTGCAACGGGCGCGTCATGACGCGATCATGCTCGGCATCGGATCCGTCCTCTCGGACGATCCGCAGCTGACGGTCCGCCTGCCGGGGCTGGCAGGTCGTTCGCCGGTGCGGGTGATCCTCGACACGCATCTGCGGCTGCCGCTGACGTCGAAACTCGTCCGCACCGCGCGTGAAGTGCCCGTCTGGGTGATCGCCGCCGAAACCGCGCCGGTCAGGCTCGAGGCGGAGCTGGTGGCGGCCGGCGTCGAGGTCATGCGCGTCGGGCTTGGGCCGGACGGCCATCTCGATCTGCGCGAGGCGCTGACCTTGCTCGGCACGCGCGGTATCACCCGCGTCTTCTCGGAAGGCGGCCCGCGCATCGGCGAGAAGCTGGCCCTGGCAGGGCTTGCCGACGAGGTCATCGTCTCGACCTCGCCAAAAACGCTGGGCGAAGCCGGCATTGTCGCCGTGCGGCCGGGCCTTGCGGGACTGCTGGCCGATCCCGATCTCTACCGCCTCGCCGAAACCGAGCTGATCGGCGGCGACCGTTTCGAGCATTTTGTAAGGAGAGGCTGATGTTCACCGGCATCGTCACCGCCATCGGCGAGGTCGTCGAGTCCGAGCGCAAGGGGCCGAACCTCAAGCGCCTCGCCATCGCCAGTCCTTATGACGCGGAAGGCATCGCCATCGGCGCCTCCATCGCCTGCGCTGGGGTCTGCCTCACCGTCACGGCGTTGAGACCCCGCACGGATGGCGAGCCGGGCTGTGTCTTCCAGGTCGAGGCGGCGGCCGAGACCTTGGCCAAGACGATGGTCGGAGAATGGGAGCCGGGCACCAGGATCAATCTGGAGCGCTCGCTCAAGGTCGGCGAGGAACTCGGCGGCCATCTTGTGACCGGCCATGTCGACGGTGTCGGCCGCATCCTCAAGATCGAGGCGATCGAGCCGGACCCCGACGAGCCCTGGGGCGCGACCGCCCGTTTCCACATCCGCGCGCCGCAGGGGCTGGCCCGCTTCATTGCCGCGAAGGGCTCGGTCAGCCTCGACGGCACCTCGCTCACGGTCAACACGGTCGACGACGATGTCTTCACCGTGCTTCTCATCCCGCATTCCTTCGCCGTCACCACCTGGGGCCAGCGCAAGGAGGGCGATCCCGTTCATGTCGAGGTCGATCTGATGGCACGGTATGCCGCACGGCTTGCGGAGGCGCGCCCGCAGGGGTAACGAGCCTGCTCACATTCCAACAAGGACAAGAACCATGGCCGGACCCCGGCAGATCTCGGCCAATGAGGCCGCAACTCCTGCGCTCGACATCGAGGGCGTCCGCGTGCTCGTCGTCGAGGCACGCTTCTATGACAAGCTCGCCGACGAATTGCTGGCAGGTGCCACCGCCGTGCTCGAGAAGGCAGGCTGCCGCGTCGACGTCGTTACCGTCCCCGGCGCGCTCGAAATTCCCTCCGCGATCGTCATCGGCTTGCGCGCCGCCGACGAGTCGGTCGATCCCTATGAGGCGGTCGTCGCGCTCGGCACCGTGATCCGCGGCGAGACTGGCCATTACGACATCGTCGCCGGCGAAAGCTCGCGCGCGCTGATGGACCTGTCGGTCGCCTTCGCCCTGCCGCTCGGCAACGGCATCCTCACCGTCGAGAACGAGGCGCAGGCCTGGGCGCGCGCCAACCGCTCCGAGATGGACAAGGGCGGCGGTGCCGCGGAAGCGGCACTGGCGGTGCTGCGCTACAAGCGCTCGCTGGCCGAGGCCGCCGACGTGGAGCAACCGGAATGAGCCGCGCCGAGATGCGGCGCGGCGCGCGTCTCTCTGTCGTGCAGGCGCTCTACGAGATGGAAGTCGGCGGCCGCGGCGTCAACGAGGCCATGGCCGAGTTCGAAGCCTTCTGGATCGGCAAGGAGGTCGAGGAGATCGAATTGCCGAAGGCGGAGATCGCCTTCTTCCGCGACCTGCTCGGCGGAGTCGTGCGCGAGCAGCGCCTGGTCGACCGCACTGTCGACGACCTGCTCGCCAAGGGCTGGCCGCTGAAGCGGGTCGAAGCGGTGGTGCGCGCCGTCCTGCGC